>NZ_JBIDBN010000031.1:0-1266 GCF_043203115.1 Streptomyces sp. NPDC048001 | reverse complement strand
CTTGGGTTCAAGGGGTCGTCGCAACACCACTTGGTTTCAGGTGGTGAGTAGATCACGTAGACGCTCGGCTGGGGTATCCCAGTCGAGCGTCTTGCGTGGGCGGCCGTTGAGTTCCTGGGCGACGTGTTCGAGGTCTTCGGGGCTGTGCACGCTCAGGTCGGTGCCCTTGGGGAAGTACTGCCGCAGCAGCCCGTTGGTGTTCTCGTTCGAGCCTCGCTGCCAGGGCGAGGCCGGGTCGCAGAAGTAGACGGGCATGTCGGTGGCCATGGTGAACTGCTTGTGGCGTGCCATTTCGCTGCCCTGGTCCCAGGTGAGGGAGCCGCGCAGGTGGGCGGGCAGGGTCTGGATCGTGGTGACGAGCCCGTCGCGGACGGTCTCGGCGTCGTGGGCTCCGCCCGGCAGGTGGACCAGAATGGTGTAGCGGGTGCTGCGTTCGACCAGGGTGGCGATCGCGGAACGGCCGCCCGCGCCGATGATCAGGTCGCCTTCCCAGTGCCCGGGCACGGCCCGGTCCTCGACGTCGGCGGGCCGGTCGCTGATCATCACCATCGGGTCGATGAACCGCGGGGTGCGCCGCTGGGGGTCCCGGCGGGGTTTGCGTCGCGTCCGGCCGGAACGGATCGCGGCCTGCACTTCCCGCTTCAGGCCGCCGCGGGCCTGGAAATACAGTGCCTGGTAGATCGTCTCCACGCTCACCCGCATGCTCTCGTCGTCGGGATGCTCCCTGTGTAGAGCGTGGCAGATCTGTTCCGGTGACCACCGCCTGCGCAGTCCGTCCCGGACGAAGCGGCGCAGCCGTCCCTCCCGCAGCAGCTTGCGGTCCTTGGGCCGGGGCCTGCGCGAGGCCGCCGCCCGGTGGGCGGCGTAGGGCTGGTAGCCCTCGCTGCCCGAGTTCGCGTCGATCTCCCGCTTGACCGTGCTCGCCGGCCGCCCCAGAGCACGCCCAATCGCCCGCAGCGACCGACCCGCCGCGTTAAGGTCGCGGATCGTCTCGCGCTCGGCAAGCGTCAGAAACCGCGGGTGGAGCTGCTTCTCCAAGGCCGTCAGGCCCACCGGTGCTGTGGTCACGCCGCCCATCGTGACGGTCCCCGCCGCGTAGTCGACACACCGACCGTCGGCATAGACCCGGCCGTTGCGACTCTTCCTGACGCCCCAGTCCCAGTCCTTGGCCGTGCGCTCGTTCACACCGACCTGCCGGGCCGCGGCCCGGCGTGCGACACCAGCGGCCCGAAGCCCCTCGTACTCGTCCCGCCCGGGATGCCGGCG
>NZ_JBIDBN010000030.1:0-1851 GCF_043203115.1 Streptomyces sp. NPDC048001 | reverse complement strand
ACACAGTGGACGCGAGCAACTGAGGACAAGCCCTCGGCCTATTAGTACCGGTCAACTCCACCAGTTACCTGGCTTCCATATCCGGCCTATCAACCCAGTCGTCTACTGGGAGCCTTACCCTCTCAAGGAGGTGGGAGCCCTCATCTCGAAGCAGGCTTCCCGCTTAGATGCTTTCAGCGGTTATCCTTTCCGAACGTAGCCAACCAGCCATGCCCTTGGCAGAACAACTGGCACACCAGAGGTTCGTCCGTCCCGGTCCTCTCGTACTAGGGACAGCCCTTCTCAAGACTCCTACGCGCACAGCGGATAGGGACCGAACTGTCTCACGACGTTCTAAACCCAGCTCGCGTACCGCTTTAATGGGCGAACAGCCCAACCCTTGGGACCGACTCCAGCCCCAGGATGCGACGAGCCGACATCGAGGTGCCAAACCATCCCGTCGATATGGACTCTTGGGGAAGATCAGCCTGTTATCCCCGGGGTACCTTTTATCCGTTGAGCGACGGCGCTTCCACAAGCCACCGCCGGATCACTAGTCCCGACTTTCGTCCCTGCTCGACCCGTCGGTCTCACAGTCAAGCTCCCTTGTGCACTTACACTCAACACCTGATTGCCAACCAGGCTGAGGGAACCTTTGGGCGCCTCCGTTACCCTTTAGGAGGCAACCGCCCCAGTTAAACTACCCATCAGACACTGTCCCTGATCCGGATCACGGACCCAGGTTAGACATCCAGCACGACCAGAGTGGTATTTCAACGACGACTCCACCCATACTGGCGTACGGGCTTCACAGTCTCCCACCTATCCTACACAAGCCGAACCGAACACCAATATCAAACTGTAGTAAAGGTCCCGGGGTCTTTCCGTCCTGCTGCGCGAAACGAGCATCTTTACTCGTAGTGCAATTTCACCGGGCCTATGGTTGAGACAGTCGAGAAGTCGTTACGCCATTCGTGCAGGTCGGAACTTACCCGACAAGGAATTTCGCTACCTTAGGATGGTTATAGTTACCACCGCCGTTTACTGGCGCTTAAGTTCTCAGCTTCGCCAACCCGAAGATCAGCTAACCGGTCCCCTTAACGTTCCAGCACCGGGCAGGCGTCAGTCCGTATACATCGCCTTACGGCTTCGCACGGACCTGTGTTTTTAGTAAACAGTCGCTTCTCGCTGGTCTCTGCGGCCACACCCAGCTCACACCGTAAAGATGATCACCAGACATGGCCCCCCTTCTCCCGAAGTTACGGGGGCATTTTGCCGAGTTCCTTAACCATAGTTCACCCGAACGCCTCGGTATTCTCTACCTGACCACCTGAGTCGGTTTAGGGTACGGGCCGCCATGAAACTCGCTAGAGGCTTTTCTCGACAGCATAGGATCATCCACTTCACCACAATCGGCTCGGCATCAGGTCTCACCCACAAGAGGGACGGATTTACCTACCCCTCGGGCTACACCCTTACCCCGGGACAACCACCGCCCGGGCTGGACTACCTTCCTGCGTCACCCCATCGCTTACCTACTACCGTCTCGGGTCAGCGGCTCCACCACTCCCACCCACAGCAAAGCTGCAGACAGGCGGCTTCACGGCCTTAGCATCAACGGGCTCGATATTGGGCGTTTCAAAGCGGGTACCGGAATATCAACCGGTTGTCCATCGACTACGCCTGTCGGCCTCGCCTTAGGTCCCGACTTACCCTGGGCAGATCAGCTTGACCCAGGAACCCTTAGTCAATCGGCGCACACGTTTCTCACGTGTGTATCGCTACTCATGCCTGCATTCTCACTCGTGAACCGTCCACAACTCGCTTCCGCGGCTGCTTCACCCGGCACACGACGCTCCCCTACCCATCACA
>NZ_JBIDBN010000029.1:0-2101 GCF_043203115.1 Streptomyces sp. NPDC048001 | reverse complement strand
GTGGGTCCGTAGAGGTTGTGGAGGGCGATGGTGTGGTGGGCTGCGGAGGTGTGGAAGCGGTTGACGAGGTCGCCGGGGAGGGCTTCGCCGCTGCACACCACCAGCCGGAGGGAGGGGAGCGAGGAGAGGTCCGTCTCCGAGACGAAGGCGGCGAGCATCGAGGGGACGAAGTGGGTGACGGTGACCCGTTGTTCGCGGATCAGGGTGGCGAGGTAGTCGGGGTCCTTGTGTCCTTCCGGTCGTGCGATCACCAGCGGGACGCCCTCGGCGAGTGGCCAGAACAGCTCCCACACGGAGACGTCGAATCCGGCGGGTGTCTTGTGCAGTACCCGGTCGCCCGGCTTCAGGGTGTAGGTGCTCTGCATCCACTCCAGGCGGTTGACGATGGCCGCGTGCTCGACCATCACGCCCTTGGGTCGGCCGGTCGAGCCGGAGGTGAAGATCACATAGGCCGGGTGTCCCGGCAGCAGCGGCGCCCGCCGGTCGACATCGGTCACCTCGAAGCCGGGCAGTCCGCTCAGCTCCTCCTGCACCTCGGGCGCGTCCAGGACCACCGGCTCACCGCGGAAGCACGCGGCGAGCACGTCGGGTGACCCCCCGTCCGCGATCACGCACACCGGGCGGGCGGTGTCGGTGATGTGGGTGAGGCGTTCGGCGGGGAGGGTGAGGTCGAGGGGGAGGTAGGCGCCGCCGGCGCGGACGACGGCGTGGAGGGCGACGAGGAGGTCGAAGGAGCGGGGGAGGGCGACGGCGACCACCGACTCGGGGCCGACACCGCGGGCGATGAGAAGGCGGGCCAGGCGGTTGACACGGTCCTCGAACGCGGCCCGGGACAGCTCCTCCCCCTCGAACACCAGAGCAGTTCCCTCGGGGTCGCGCCGCGCTCCGGCTCCCGACAGGTCGTCCAGCGTCCTCGGCGCGCGTGCGCGGGCGGTGTCGTTGAAGGTGTGCAGCACCAGCTCGCGCTCCGCCGACTCCAGCAGGTCGACGTGGGTCAGCGGTGCGTCCGGCCGGGCGGTGACCTGCTCCAGCAGCCGCACCAGCCGAGAGGCCAGGCGCTCCGCGGTCTCCCGCTCGAACAGGTCGGTGGCGAAGCGCACCCCGCAGGTCATCGGAGCCGCCCCGCCGGCCCCCCGGCGGAAGAGGATCTCCAGGTCGAACTTGGCCGCGCCGGTGCGCACCCGCCACTCCTCGGCGGCCGTCCCCAGCAGCCGCGACAGGTCCGGGCCGCCCCCCTCGTAGGCCACCATGGTCTGGAAGAGGGGGTGGCGGGAGAGGGAGCGTTCGGGGGCGATGGTCTCGACGAGCGTGTCGAAGGGGATGTCGGTGTGGTCGAGGGCGGTGAGGTCGGTGGTGCGGACGCGGTGGAGGAGTTCGGTGAAGGTGGGGTCGCCGGAGAGGTCGGTGCGCAGGACGGTGGTGTTGACGAAGAAGCCGACGAGGTGGTCGAGGGCGGTGTCGCCGCGGCCTGCGACGGGGGTGCCGAGGGGGATGTCGTCTCCGGCGCCGAGGCGGTGGAGCAGGGCGGCCACCGCAGCGTGCACCACCATGAACACGGTCGCCCCGGACGTGTCCGCCAGCCGGTCCACAGCGTCGACCAGCTCCGCCGGCAGCGGGACCTCGACGGTGTCCCCCTGGTGTGTGGGGGTGGCGGGGCGGGGGTGGTCGGTGGGGAGGGGGAGTTCTTCGGGGAGGTGGGCGAGGGTGTCGCGCCAGTGGGCGGCTTGGCGTGCGGCGAGGGAGGCGGGGTCGTCCTGGTTGCCGAGGAGTGTGTGCTGCCAGAGGGCGAAGTCGGCGTACTGGAGGGGGAGTTCGGGGTGGTCGGGTGGGGTGTTGGTCTGCCGGGCGGTGTAGGCGGTGTCGAGGTCGGTGAGCAGGGGGCCGGTGGACCATTCGTCAGTGGCGATGTGGTGCATGAGGACGACCAGGACGTGCTCGTCCTCGGTGGTGCTGAGCAGGGTGAAGCGCACCGGCAGATCACGGCCCAGGTCGAAGACGTGGCCGCACGCGGCCTCGGCCTCGGCCGGGAGGCGTTCGGCGGGTACGTGCCGGACGGTGAAGGGCGTCTCGGCGTCCTCGGGGGCGAGCACCGTCTGGCGGG
>NZ_JBIDBN010000028.1:0-2212 GCF_043203115.1 Streptomyces sp. NPDC048001 | reverse complement strand
CTGCTGCCTCCCGTAGGAGTCTGGGCCGTGTCTCAGTCCCAGTGTGGCCGGTCGCCCTCTCAGGCCGGCTACCCGTCGTCGCCTTGGTAGGCCATTACCCCACCAACAAGCTGATAGGCCGCGGGCTCATCCTTCACCGCCGGAGCTTTCAACCCCGTTCCATGCGGAACAGAGTGTTATCCGGTATTAGACCCCGTTTCCAGGGCTTGTCCCAGAGTGAAGGG
Organism: Streptomyces sp. NPDC048001; assembly: GCF_043203115.1. Taxonomy (NCBI): domain Bacteria; kingdom Bacillati; phylum Actinomycetota; class Actinomycetes; order Kitasatosporales; family Streptomycetaceae; genus Streptomyces; species Streptomyces sp. NPDC048001. The sequence goes on along the minus strand of NZ_JBIDBN010000028.1, from coordinate 1,988 downwards.
CAGATTGCCCACGTGTTACTCACCCGTTCGCCACTAATCCACCACCGAAGCGGTTTCATCGTTCGACTTGCATGTGTTAAGCACGCCGCCAGCGTTCGTCCTGAGCCAGGATCAAACTCTCCGTGAATGATTACCCGTAATCGGGTGCACACATCACGAGAGCGGAACAACAGGTCGGAATAAGACCCGTCGTTCACAGCGTCCTCGCTGTGTTATCGCCTACCACCGCACGATGGCGGTTGTAGGACTTTTCAAAGGAACCACCAACCTGCCGAAACAGGCCGGGGTATCAACATATCTGGCGTTGACTTTTGGCACGCTGTTGAGTTCTCAAGGAACGGACGCTTCCTTCGGTCCCGAATCACCGGGGCCCTCCGGGCGCTTCCCTTCGTTTACTTCTTTGTCCTGCTGTCTTGCGTTTCCGACTCTATCAGACGCTTTCCAGTGTCCGATCCCGGCCGAAGCGGGGTGCTTTCAAGGTTCTTCGCTTTCGCGTTTTCCCTTTCGGCGGTTCCAACTTTACCAGACTCTTTTTCGTTCCGTTTCCGGTCCGAATTCGATTTCCGGTGGCCAGTGGAGTGGCCTTGCCTTTCGGCGGATCCGACTTTATCAGAGATTCTGAGTCGGAATTCCCGGCCCGTGCAGGGTGGTCCGGGCGCACGAGTGCGCGCGGTGCTTCCCGTTCAGGTGGAGACGTCAACGTACTGGAGCGGGGCTCCCCGATGCAAATCGAGGGCCCCGCTCCAGGTCAGGCGGTCGTGAGGGGTCAGACCTCGACGACGACCGGAAGGATCATCGGGCGGCGGCGGTAGGTGTCGGAGACCCACTTGCCGACGACCCGGCGGACCATCTGCTGGAGCTGGTGGGGCTCCAGCACGCCGTCCTGGGCCGACTTGTCCAGGGCTTCCTGGATCTTCGGGGTGACGCCGGTGAAGGCGCTGTCGTCGATGCCGGAGCCCCGGGCCTGGATGTGGGGGCCGCCCACGATCTTGCCGGTGGTGCTGTCGACCACGATGAAGACCGAGATGATGCCCTCGTCACCGAGGATGCGGCGGTCCTTGAGCGAGGTCTCGGTGACATCACCGACGGAGAGGCCGTCGACGTACACGTAACCGGCCTGGACCTTGCCGACGATCTTGGCCTTGCCGTCGATCAGGTCGACGACCACGCCGTCCTCGGCGATGACGATGCGGTCCTTGGGCACGCCGGTGAGGGCTCCCAGCTCGGCGTTGGCCCGCAGGTGGCGCCATTCGCCGTGGACCGGCATCAGGTTCTTCGGCTTGCAGATGTTGTAGAAGTACAGCAGCTCGCCGGCCGAGGCGTGGCCCGAGACGTGGACCTTGGCGTTGCCCTTGTGGACGACGTTGGCGCCCCAGCGGGTCAGGCCGTTGATCACGCGGTAGACCGCGTTCTCGTTGCCGGGGATGAGGGACGACGCCAGGATCACCGTGTCGCCCGGGACGATCCGGATCTGGTGGTCGCGGTTGGCCATGCGGGAGAGGGCCGCCATCGGCTCGCCCTGCGATCCGGTGCAGACCAGTACGACCTCGTCGTCCGGGAGGTCGTCGAGGGTCTTGACGTCGACGACCAGGCCCGCGGGGACCTTCAGATAGCCGAGGTCGCGGGCGATGCCCATGTTGCGGACCATCGAGCGGCCGACGAAGGCGACCCGGCGGCCGTACTCGTGGGCGGCGTCCAGGATCTGCTGGATGCGGTGCACATGGCTGGCGAAGCTCGCCACGATGATGCGCTTCTGGGCGTTGGCGAAGACCGTGCGCAGGACATTGGAGATGTCCCGCTCCGGCGGCACGAAGCCGGGGACCTCGGCGTTCGTGGAGTCCGAGAGGAGGAGGTCGATGCCCTCCTCGCTCAGGCGCGCGAACGCGTGCAGGTCGGTGAGCCGGCCGTCCAGCGGGAGCTGGTCCATCTTGAAGTCACCGGTGGCCACGGCCATGCCCGCGGGGGTGCGGATGGCGACGGCCAGCGCG
>NZ_JBIDBN010000027.1:0-2627 GCF_043203115.1 Streptomyces sp. NPDC048001 | reverse complement strand
GCATCGCCCAAGCCCTGTACTCCAAGGAGCTCTGGCCCTTGCTGGAGCAGGGCCTGGACGAGGCCGACGGCGGCCAGGGCCAGCTGCTGCTGGCGCTGTCCGACGCGCTCAACGGCCGTGATCAAAACGGCAATTACAGCAACATCGGCGCGGCCAACACGGCGATCAACTGCGCCGACTCCAAGGGCCGCTACACGCCGGCCCAGACGAAGGACAAGCTGCCCGAGTTCCGCGCCGCCTCGCCCGTCTTCGGGGACTTCCTCGGCTGGGCCCTGATGAGCTGCACCGACTGGCCGGTCCCGGGCGCGTGGGAGACCCCGGACGTGTCCGCCCCGGGCGCCGCGCCCATCCTGGTGATCGGCAACACCGGGGATCCGGCGACCCCGTACGAGGGCGCCCGCAAGATGGTGGAGCGGCTCGGCCCCGGCGTCGGCGTGGAGCTGACGTACAAGGGCGAGGGGCACGGCGCGTACAACAGCGGCGACCCGTGCGTGCAGCAGGCGGTGAACTCGTACCTGCTGGACGGGAAGGTGCCCGCCGCCAACACCGTCTGCACGGCGACGCGGACCCCCACGGAATCGCCCGCACTGCCCGAGCCGCCCGAGACCCCCGAACCCCTCGGCGTCTGATCCGTCTTCGGCGCCGGGCACCGCGACGAGCACGCGCGGCGCGCGAAGGGGCCGCACCCCGCTCACCGCGAGGTACGGCCCCTTCGGCGGACTGCTAGGGACCGTATTGGGTTGTGACCAATCTGCGGGTTTCGCCCTCGCGGTCGCGCTGGATCCGCTAGACCAGTGTCGTGTGACGCGTGTGCAACTGACTGATGACGAGTGGGAGTTCATCGAGCCGTACCTGCCGATCGGCGAGTACGGCCCGTACCCCGAGCGGCTGCGCCGGCAGTTCGAAGGCGTGATCTGGCGGTTCCGGACGGGTGGCCAGTGGAGGGAGATGCCTCAGGAATTCGGCGCCTGGTCCACGGTCCACAACCGCTTCCGGCAGTGGAGGGACGCCGGGGTGTTCGAAGCCCTGCTGGAGGGCGTGATCGCGGAGGCCGCGAAGCGGGGTGAGGTGGACTTGTCGCTGGTCAGCGTGGATTCCACCACCGTCCGAGCCCACCACGACGCCGCCGGCATGCACCTCGACCCCGGCACGCTCGCCGACTTGGAGAAGGCCGCCGAGGAGGCGGAGAAGGCCCGGCAAAAAGGGGCGGCTCGAAGGAACAAGACGGGCAGGACAGCGCAGTCGACCCGGAACGGGACGAGCGACGACGCGTCCGACGCAGACGAAAGCTCCGCCTGAAGGCGGCACTGCTCGGACGGTCCAGAGGCGGACAGACCAGCAAGGTCCACATCGCCGGCGAGCGCACGTGCCGCCCCTTGGCCATCGTCCTGACCGAGGGGCAGGCCGCCGACAGTCCGCAGTTCATCCCCGTGCTGGCCAAGGTCCGGGTCCGCGGGCCCGTCGGCCGCCCCCGCACCCGGCCCGACGCGGTCGCCGGCGACAAGGCGTACTCCTCCCGCGGCAACCGCGCCCACCTGCGCGAACGGCAGATCAAGGCCGTCATTCCGGAGAAGCGGGACCAGGCTGCCAACCGAAAGAAGAAGGGCAGCCGGGGCGGCCGGCCCGTCACCCACGACGCCGAGCTCTACAAGGAGCGGAACACCGTCGAGCGCCTGATCAACAGGCTGAAGGCCTGGCGGGGCATCGCCACCCGGTTCGACAAGACACCCGAGAGCTACCTTGCCGGCCTCCACCTCCGCGCGTCGATGATCTGGATCAAGAAGCTCACCACCTCTTGATCACGACCAAATACGCTCCCTAGCGCGCTGATCTGGTGACAACCACCATGCTTCATCGCGCACCTTCACCCAGGTCGATCGGCACGCCGGGTGACAGGTATCGAGCTTTGGCACACGGGCCCTGGCCGCCTTACACGCGCGGGACCCGGAGGTTGAGGAACGTCGGTTGCTGATGGCGAACTGGCTCACTACCGGGCCGCGGGCCGGCGCCCGACCGAGTGGCCCGGCACCTGCCGGTCGGCAATCCCGCCGGGTCGGATTGTCAGACCCATGCGTGATGATCATCTGATGACCGTCACGACCGCCGAGACGCTGCGGGCCTTTCGCTATGCGCTCGACCCGACGCCCGCGCAAGTGGAGATCCTCCAGCGGTACGCCACCGCAGCGCGCTGCGGATTCAACTTCGCCCTGGCGCTGATGATCGCGACGCACCAGAAGTGGACGCGCGGCCGCGACGCACTGGTCGCGGAGGGCAACGACAAGGCCGAGGCCAACAAGAAGGCCCCGAAGGTGCGGATCCCGAACGCCGCCCGCGCGCAGGCCTTCTTCCGCGAGACGAAGGGCCGCCCCTTCATCGGCCCCCTGGCCGAGGGCGAGGAGCGCCGCACCCCGTTCCCGTGGTGGGAGGGAGTCAACAACCGGGCGTACTACACAGCGATGGACGACGCCGCGACGGCCTTCAAGAACTGGATGGACTCCGCCGCGGGGCGCCGAGCTGGCGCCGCCGTCGGCTACCCCCGGTTCAAGCGGCGCGGACGCGCCCGCGAGCGTTTCCGTCTGGTCCACAACGTGAAGAAGCCCGAGATCCGCCTGGAAGGATCCCGCCGG
>NZ_JBIDBN010000026.1:0-11717 GCF_043203115.1 Streptomyces sp. NPDC048001 | reverse complement strand
CCCCACCCCGAACAGAGCGCGGGCCCCGGGGTGACCGAGCGCTTCACTCGGCCACCGAGCGGTTGAGCCGGCCGGACTGAGTCCAGTCCGGCCGGCTCAACCGGCCGTTGTCCGAACGGATCGTCAGCGACGCCGAGACCGAAGAGGGGCAGAGGTTCCCCAGCGCCTCATATGCGTCTTGCTCCGGATCACCAAGGGCACTCCGGCCCTGACTCCCGCCATCACATGCCGCTGGCTTCGGGGCACCCTGAAAAGGGGAAGGCCAGGTCGTCGCCGGCCGCGAGAAGACGGCCTGGCGGGCGAGCGAAGCCGCAGACGACGATTCGACGCTGCCAGACACTGCTCCCAAACGCAGCCGACGCTGTCCGACGGCGGCAGCAGCACGAACGCCCATGAGAACAGCGACTGGCGGATCCACCCGGGCGAGTCCCGCGAGCAGCCGACGGCGGCGGACCTGAGGAGAGTGCGCTCGTGCGGCCGACGCGGAGAGACCGGCCCCCCACTCGACCGGGAGCAGGCGGATGAGCAACCACCGCACCCCTACGACACCTCCGGGCACCCAGGCGAGCGGGACCGGCACATCACCGACGCCGAAGCGCTCGCGGCCACGGTTCCCGACGAGCTCACCGTGCCCCTGGGCCAGGTCGAGCAGCAGCTCGACCGGCTCGCCGGTGACACCCCGTCGGCCACGCCCCGCGCGATCAGAAGACTGGAGCACATCATCCCGGACACCGGCCGCACGACTGCGTACGACGCCGAGACCGACACGAGAAGCGGAACACCGACCGGGCCCGGGCACAGGCTGCTGCAGGAGGAAGCCCGCCGACGCCTCCCGCCACCGGACCGGTACCCGCCGCTGCACGGCCCCCCACCCCGGCTCCCGCAGCAGGCACGACCGCCGCCCCACCGCCGCCCCCGTACGGCCCGGACCCGCCCCGGCACAACCGCCCGCAGCGAGTACCGACGCGAAGCGCTCCCGGGCCCCCTGACCGAGAGCCTCCAGCTTCCCCGCGACCTCGACCTCGCCCTCGGCAACCGCAGCCGCGCCCTCCAGCAGCTCAAGATCAACGAGGCCGCCCACAGCTCCTTCGTGACGCAGGTCCACCAGCACCTGCCCCAGCAGGAGGCCGCTCTCCTGGTGAACGCCCGACAGAGGCCTCTCCTCGCCTCCCGGATGTACGACCTGGACCGCAACAGCGTGCCCATCGGCAGGCACCTCGCCGCCTCGCCGACGGCAACGCCCCCTGGTGCCACGCCACACCCTCCGAAGCCGCCGCCGGCCTGCGGCTCGCCACCCACCATGTGCTCACCACCCCGCTCGATCAGCCCCTGCCCACCGGGCCCCGCGCTTCCACCACCGCAGCCCGATCCCACCCGGCCACCGGGGCCACCGCACCCACCGGCACCCAGGCCGCGGCCGGGCCCGCAGTTCCCGCACACCGCCAGACCACCCCGCCCCCTGGCGAGGACGCGGACAGCAGACCCGTACCGCCCCGGCAGAAGGACCAGCACACGGCAGGCAGCCACGGCCACCCCGACGACGGCCACAGGCGGGCGCGGTCCAGCCCGCCGGGGCCGGGCCCAGCGGCGCGAGCGGAAACAACGGCCAGCGGCACAACCACAAGAAACAGGCGGGTTCCCGGCACCGCAACTGCCGGGAACCCGCCTGTTTCACCGGACCGCACCATTCAGACGATCCCGCAGCGAAGCACTGCCAGCAGTATGAGAGCCCCTCCCAGACACATGGATTTCGACGATTGCTTCCTGGTGCTCTGCACGACGAGAGCCACACCGATCAGGGCAAGCAGGCCCCGGGGTGCTCCCACGCTCTGCTCCAGCAGCGCCATGAACAGGGTCCGCCACATCCTTTACCTCCATCGCCGGGATGTCCTCCAGAGTCCGGGCAGGAGGGGAGGGAATCGAGCTTCTTCGGTCTGGCCCGAAACACATCCAGATCGCCATACTGTTCTGGTGCGGGGGGCAGACGCCATGGTCTATCGCATCCATTTCACAGCCGATGACCTGGCAAGGGTCCGTATAGGCGACGGCCCTATGCCGATGGCTGAGCTGTTGCAGGCCGCACGACTGGTCCAACGGGCGGGCCACCAAGCCCAGCTGGCGGCATGGCGCCGGAGCGTCCTGCCCCACCTCACCCCTCAAGCACGGATCGCCCTGGCCCTGGTTCCGGCATACGGCACTACGCCGGACTTCATGAACCCCGTGAGCAACGGCACGCCGGAAGAGGCGCTGGAAATCCTCCGGGCGACGCCCCCGCAGCAGATAGCCACAGATCTGGCGTCAACCTATATGGGCGGCTACAGGCTTCCCACCTGGGCGCACCGCCTGGTCGACGACACAGAACTGCGCAGAGCCCTGTTCGACGGGTGGGCCTTCCTCCACGAGCGGCTGCTCCAGCCCTACTGGGCAGGGATCACAGACCGTCATGCCTCCGGGCGGGCGGCGCGGCTACGGCAGTTCATGAGCGGCGGTACAGAAGCACTGCTCGCACAGGCATGCCCCGGGTGGATCCAGTGGAAGCCACCCGTGCTGGAGTGCAGAACAGTCCTTGAGACAGCCGACTTCGACCTGTTCCTCGAAGGGCGCGGCTTACATATCCAGCCCTCACCTCTCCAGATAACCTCCGCGTCCCTCAGCGACGATGGCCACACCCAGCCCGTTCTCTTCCTCCCCGTAGAAGGCGAAGACATTGCAGCACTCACACAGCTGACTCCCCTGCCCCCTGCACACCGACCGACGCCCGCCGTCACAGCACTGCTCGGCAGAACCCGCGCAGCGGTGCTGGAAAGCATCACCCAGCACGACGGCACCACGACAACAGAGCTGGCACGCCGCCTTCAGATCTCACCGGCCAGCGCCAGCGAGCACACCACAGTCCTCCGGCAAGCAGGACTCATACACACCACACGCCAGGGCAACAAAGCAGTACACAGCCCCACCGGCCTCGGAACGGACCTTCTGAATGCACCCGCGCGGCTCCGCAACTGAGCCGTACCGAACCCCAAGGCCCCCCTCGCGATCTGAACTCATCCCTAACCCGCGCCGACATGGAGCGCACGGGCCAGGATCCGGTCTCCCGGAGTACGGCCGGAGCAGAACCGGCCCGGTGACGGCACCCCGGCCTGCACCGGACCGAACCCCGATCCTTCTGTGTCCATGAGCCGCTTACCTCATCCGTCCACCCCTGGCGTGCTCTGGAGCCCAAAGACGCTGCGGGCTGGGAGAGCGACGCCTGCACCGTTGTTCGCCATGGCGTACCCGACCACCGCAGGCGGCGGCTGGTGGGTCAGCCTGCTCTGGAGACGGCGGATCACGAACTACAACAGCCAGGGGTTCCTCTCCACCGCCTGTGCGATGGGCCGGGCCTGGGAGCCGCTCACGATACTGCTGAACGAGAACGACACGGGAACCCCGGTGTTCCGGACCCCTGAAAGGGACCTCTGAACACCCAGGCCAAGGCCGACCTGGCCCTTCAGACAGTTCACCGACTATTGCCCCACCGCACTCGTCCAGCGCCGCCCCCATCAACCGGAGCAGCCACCGCTCCACCTGCCCGGAACACACCGCCTGCCCCGGGGGTGACCACCATGACATCCCCGGGGCACGTGATACTGGCGCACAACGCTACGAGAATTATCCCTACATGCGCCGCTGCCGTGCTGCCCGCTTGCGCACGTGAGCTCGCGCTATAGGGACCACGTGGAAGCATCCCTAAGGAAAACGGCTCCGATGACACGTCAGGACGGCAGCTTTCTCGTTCGGAGTACGCCCTGAACCTTCGGATGGATGGACCGATGCAGTCGTGCGACTCCTCATTGCGTTCTTCGTGGTGTTCCCGTACCGGGTCAGCTTGAGGGCGTACGTACGGGCTGGGCCGGATCGCCGTCCGTCGGGTCCGGATCGTTGTCCGTGAGGCACTGGGAGCCGGACGGGGGCGGCAACGGAGAGGTTTGTGCCCAGCTCATGCCTAGCGCGGCGAGGGCGGCGAGCTGGTCGGTCTCCAGCCGGTCCCTTCTGGATTTGGTGTTGGAGATCCATACGCCGAGCTTCATGGTCACCGGTTCGCCGTCGATCGTGATTGTCTCCGTGTGGCCGCGGGGCACTGGCCGGTGGGCGCCTTCCTGCTCCACCCACTGCGTGAGGGCTGCTGTACCTCGCTGGAATGCCTGTTGCGCCTTGCTCGGCCCTTTGCCCGAACGGGAGGCAGCCGGGGCGGTCTCGGGGAACTCGGCGATCGGGATGCCGAGCTTGGCCAGCCGTTCGCGCTGTTCGGGCAGAAGCCGCGCCCAGGTGGCCGGCTGGAACTGCTGCTGGAGCCACTTGCCGATGTCGTCGCCGTCCATGAGTACGCCGGGGGCGATGTACGGGAGCACCCCGTCGGCGTCGACGAGGTCGGCGAGGATCCGGTAGTGGCGTTGCCAGTTCAGCGGCCACGGGCAGTTCCAGTCCTCGTCGATCGCCGCCAGCTGCGCCGCCCGCTCCGCCGCGCGCCTGGGGTCCTTCCCTAGGCCGCCCTTGCGGCGGAGGTTGCCCATGTACTGCCCGATGGGCACCATCGCCTCGCCCTCACCCCACACGGCGTCCTGCCGGGGCGCGAGGTGCCCGGTGGCCTGCCGGTAGGAGCGGAGCGCGGCGAGCTTGGCCTCCCAGGCTTCCTCACCGGGCTCCCAGACCATCCCGGCCTCGGGCGCGTCCAGGAGCTCCTTGCGGTGCGGATCGAGTTCCCCGGCCCGCAGCGCCTTCCGCTGCTGGTGCACCCAGCGCCCCAGGGGGAAGTTCTTGGTGACGCCGACTTCGACCTCGGTGTCGTACGGCACGGCGTGGAGGCCGGTGATCCCCTGCTCGGCCCGCCACCGGATGAGGGCCTGGTAGCCCTCCAGCCAGACCAGGGACTCGGGCCGGTAGACCCGCGTACGGAGGAAGGCCGCGATGGTGGCGGCGTCGCGTGGGCTGGAGAAGTGCAGCAGCGCGGACTCGGCAGCGGCGTCGGTGTCGTCGCCCGGCTCCTGGTCCTCGCCGTCGCTCTCGCCGCTGGCCCCGACGATCCGCCCGTCCTCGTCGCGCTGGACGTGGATCTTGCGCTTGCCGCTGGTGAGTGCGCGGGAGGCGAGTTGCTCGACCAGGCGCTCATCGTGGCTGCGCAGGCCCTGGAGGACCGCTACGAGCGGCTTGAAGCTGGCGCTGGCGACCATGTCGGTGGGGTCCTCGTTCGGCTCCAGGAACACCGGCACGATGATCCTGGCCACCTTCGTGCTGCCGTCGCGGTTGAGCCGGAGCGCGCGGCCGATGTTCTGGACGATCTCGACCTGGGAGCCGCGGGTGTCGGCGAAGCAGATCGAGTCGACTCCGCGCTCGCCGGTGATGTCGACGCCTTCGCCGAGCACGCGGCAGCTGGCGAGGAAAGCGCGGTGGACCCGGCGCCCGCCCGCGTCGATCCCGTTGGCGAACTGGCGCAGAACCTCGCGCCGCTCGCTGACGGTGTGGTCGCCGCACAGCCACGCCGACCACACGCGGTCCGGGCGTACGTGGCGGCCGGCCTCCAGCTCGTAGAAGTCCGCGTCGATCGACGACTTCGGCAGCTTGTCGGCGGCGGCCAGGTCCTCGTCGGACGCGTCGTTCAGGTACAGCTCGGCTGCGGTCTCGGGGAGCTTGTCCGCGAACGCGCAGGCTTCCTCGACCTTCTGGTGGAAGGTCATGACCGTACGCAGGTTGTACGCCGCCGCGTGCTCCAGAAGTGCGGTCTGCAACAGGGCCAGGCGGCGGCCCCGCCGCGCCTCCTCCGACTCCCCGACGACCGGGGCCGGGTCGCGGATCTCCAGGACGTCGATCTCGAACCCGGCAAGGACTTCCCGTTCGATCGCCTCCGACAGCCCGAGCTCCGCGCCGGGGAGCCAGGCGCCGAAGAGGCCGTCGGGGTCATCGGCCATGCTCGCGATCTCCGCCTTCGGGCCGACGGCACCCTTCTGCGGGCGGGCGGCGGCGAGGATGCGCGGCGTGGCGGTGAGGTAGAGCCGGAAGGCGGCCGGAATCCGGGTGTTGTCATGGATCGCGGCCCAGGGGCGCCCGATCTCACCCGTGGTTGAGTGCGCTTCGTCCACGATGGCGAGGCCGAAACGGTCCATCTGCTGGCCGTAGAGCCCTTCCCCGCCCGCCAGAGCGGCCTCCAACGGCCCCCGGACCTTCCGCTTGCCCTCGGCCGCGTCGACGTCCTCGCGGTCCACGAGAGAGGCATACGTGGCGAGCACGACGACGGGCCCGGATCCGGCCCACAGGGCGAGCTGGATCGGGTTCGTGGTGGTCCGCACCCCCAGCCCGTTCAGCACCGCGTCGTTCTCCAGCGAGCACACCGCGACCATCGGCGCCCGGTGGCCCACCGCCCGCCACGCCTGCGCGGTCTGGACGAGCAGGTCCAGGGTGGGGACGGTGACGAGGATCCGGCCGTCCGGGAAGCACTCCAGAGCGCTCGCGGCGGCCATGATCGTCTTACCTGAACCGGTAGCGGACACGATCGTGCCCCGGGCGCCCTGTGGAGGCACCGGTGACCGGGCGGGGAATCCGACCCACTTCCGGAAGGCCGCTTTCTGCGCTACCTGGTGTTCTCGGAGCCTGATCACCTCAGGCTCCCTGCGGGGTAGTGGCTGTCGGAGTGGGCCCGGCAGGCTCGGTGGCTGGCGGGTTGGGTGGGGAGCTCTGTTGCTTGCGGCGTCGGCGGAGTTCGCGTTGGGCTTGAGCTCGGGCGCATTCGCGGGTGCAGTACTTGATGCCGGTGGTGCGGTTCTGGCCGTACTCGGCGCGGCCACGCTGGCGTACGAAGGCACGCCGGCAGGTCTCGTTGGCGCATTCGCGGATGGTGGCGTTCTCGGCGAGGTGGTTGTAGAGCTGCAGGAACGCTACGGAGAGGAGGGTGGGGTAGCGGTCGTCGAGGCTGCCGATGCCGATGCTGAACCGCTCCAGTGCCGAGTTGAGGGAGCTGGACAGGGAGCCGATCTTCAGGCCCACCAGTTCCTCGCGCATATGGTCCAGGTCGCGTGGCCAGACCTTCTCCTGGTGAGTGTTGTCGGCTTGCCACCGGGCGAGTTCCTCTTCGGTGGCCTCGGCGTCGACGAGGGCGTCCAGCCCGCCTTCGCGGCCGAGGGCAAGCCATGTGGCGATGGCGTCCTGGGCTGCGGAGACGAACAGGGTCGCGAGCTCGCCGTGGAGGGCGAAGGGGCCGTGCTTCGGGTGGAGGGTCTCCGCCAGGTCGGTGAAGTACGCGTGCACATCCTCGTCCAGACTCAACGAGCCGACGCGGCCACCCAGATGCCCGTATGCCCGCATCATGGAGGCGACCGCGTCCAGGTCGGCCGGGTCCAGCTCCATGAACTCGCGCAGGTAGAAGTCTTCGGGGAGCGGCACCGTCCGCTCGCCGGGGGAGCGGAGCTGAGGGGTCCAGACGATCCACCCCTCCTCGGCCCTGGCGTCGTCGAGCGGGCTCAACTCCGGTGCGGGCACTGGGATACCCGGCCAGAGCGTGGGACGAAAGCGTGGGTCAACGTATGCCGCCATGCACGGCATCATAACCAACATCCGAGGGTACGAAAACCGTGACGTTCGTACCACTCTCTCCGGTCCCTCGTTAGGAAGGAAACCACTGTGACGCAGTGGCAGGACCGCAAAACCGTCGGAGACCTGCACGAACACCGAGTCGCCACCGCACTACGCAACCGAGGCTGGACCGTCCACCCCTGCGGACAAGGCACCTACCCCCACGCCATCCGCAACGCCCTACGCCACACACGCTCCGCCCTACGCCAATTCCCCGACCTCATCGCCGCCCGCGGCAACGACATCATCACCATCGACGCCAAAGACCACATGCCCAGCACCACCACCAACCGCTACGCCATCAGCACCACCACCCTCAACGCCGGCCTCCAACTCACCGCCCTCCACGCCCCAACCCCCCTCTACTACGTCTTCGGCGACCTCAAAGTCCTCACCCCCGTCGAAGTCCTCCACTACACCGACCACGCCCACCGCCACACCAGCGGCGCCTACCACCTCATCAACACCCACCACGCCCACCCCTTCGATGGCGTCTTCGGCTCCGTCCGAGCCCAAGCCGCCTGAAACCGCAACGGCGGGGGACGCCTCCGGTGGCGGAGGCTCAACCAGGCGCCGCACCGTCTTCTCCGAGGTGTGACGTCTGCCGGTGCGGCTCTTCGGCGCTCAAAGGCTGAGCCGGCCGTGCGCCGCTCGGAGGGAGCAGTGTGCTCCGCTTTGCTCCACGCCTCCGATACAGCTGGGGCGTCGGTGCCACGGCGTGGTCGTCCTTTTCCGCCAGATCGGCATCGGCTCTGTGCGTCCCGGAGGGTTTCGCCGTTCCGATCTGTGGTCTGTTGCCTATTCCTGTCCGGCGGAGGTGATCAGTGCGATGAGGACGAGGAGGCTCACGGCGAGGATGATGACCTGTTGAGCGTCCCAGCCCTGCTGGATGGCGAGGACGGTCACAGCGGTGACGGCGTAGGGCCACGTACGGCGTTGTGGCTGGGGGGAGTTGGAAGGGGGCACGGTGACCTCTTGTGATCGGGTGATCTGCTTGAGGCCCACGTTCATCCATGGTGTTGTTGTTCGCTCTGAGGATCTGCGTCGTCGCAGGTCGCCGCTCAGAAATCACGGGCATCGGGCTGTTGTCCGCGGACACGGCCGAGCAGGGGGATCAGATGGGGCGACCACTGGGGGCGCTCAAGGGGCGGACGAAGCAGGCGGATGAGTTCGCCCTGTGGCTGAGGGAGGTCACGGAGGGGGTCGCGGTCCGGACCCTGGAGCAGCACTTCCCTTATGGAAAATCGTCCTGGAGTGAGTTCCGTGACAGCAGCCGCCTGCCGAGGCAGCAGCTGGTGAAGCAGGTCACGGCCCGGTATCTGCGGGAGCCTGCCATGAAGGCCCGCCCACTGGCCCGGGGCACGAGCTTGCTGGCAGCGGCTCATCAGGCGGCCAAGGACCTCGACCGCGACGGCATGCACACCATGCCTTTACCGGGGCCCAGAGCCGCCGGTTCGGACCCGGTGGCCGAGGCGTACCTCAGGCTCGATGACGCCCGGCTGATGCAGATCGAAGCCATGAGGCAACTCGCTGCTTCTGAGCGTAGACGGGAGAAGCTGGAGGACATGGTCTCCGTCCTGGAAGAACGCTGCACCTTACTCGAGGGCGAACGAGACCGGGCCCGCGAAGACGCCCAGGCAGAGCTCCAGCACGAGCTGCAGATGTCCACGGAGTACCGGCGTCAGGCCGACGAAAAGCTGGAGCATGCCCGCCGGGCCGAGAAGCGTGCCTACGAGCTCAGGCTCGCCGCTGAGAAGCAGGTGACCAGGGAGCGGATCGTGCTGCGGCGCATGGACCAGGAGACACGCCACGTACCCCCCGTCACAGCACCGCAGTCCGTGGCCCAGGACCTGGACCTGCCACCTCTTGAGCACATCCACCGGATCCTCGAAGCCGTCCAAGAACAACTGGACACCCAAGACGATGAACTCAACGATCTGGACCAGCAGATCGACCTGGGCTCACGAGGGACCGCCGGAGAAGATGCACTCCGAACCATCCAAGGCCACGTCATCGAGCACCCTGCGCCCGTCAACGGAGAAGATGTCCGCGAACAGAGGCAGGACAACCCCAGAAAACTCCTGACCAGCGACGACGTAAAGCGAAGAGCCGACGACCCCCGGATGCCCCGGGTATCCGAGCAGACGCCGGACGCGCGCGAGGGCCAGTCGGAGGAACTGGTCAAAAGCCTTGAGACGGCTACCACTCCAGCAGCGCTGTCCACTGCCCTGTCCCGGCTGCGCCGACGCACGGGACAAAGCGCGATCAGCGACCTGACCCAGGCCGCATTCCCGGGCAGGCTCAAGGACGACTTGGTGCTGATGACCGTCATGCGCTGGATCGACGGCGAAGTCCTGCCCGACACCTGGCTGCACCTGAAAAACCTGGTACGCGCCATGGGAGCCACGGACCACGAGGTGGAAGCCTTCCACCGGGCCTATACCCGCACGGTTGATACCCACCTCCCGGCCTGGTCCTCCCAAGACTTGTCAGACCTGGAGGCAGTCTCACGTTCAAGCAAGGAACGGCGGGCTTCTCAACGAGACTGGATCATGGCCGCCGTGGGCCCGGGCATTATCATCCTCCTCCTCACTGCTTACACCGCCGGACTCCGCGCCGGTTCTCCGCCCAGCACAGTCGCACGTTAGGTGGTCGTAGGGGCTGGATTGTGGCGCGGCAGGTCACGGGGTGGCCCCGCGGCTGCTGCTGTCCGTCCAGCACGGAGTGGTTGGTGGCGTCTTCGCCCCCCTGGGACAAGCTGCACGCCAACCCGTCGATACCTCGGTAGTTGGCAGAACCCTCAACTTCAGCTCTGAAGAGTCCTGTTCGCCGCATGCCGTGCCCACAGGAGGGACATCATGCCGGGCATGAGCGAC
Source organism: Streptomyces sp. NPDC048001 (assembly GCF_043203115.1). Lineage (NCBI taxonomy): Bacteria > Bacillati > Actinomycetota > Actinomycetes > Kitasatosporales > Streptomycetaceae > Streptomyces > Streptomyces sp. NPDC048001. Next base: position 1,239 of record NZ_JBIDBN010000026.1, on the reverse strand, counting down.
GAGCCAGACACGGGTCAGGCTGAGCCCGAGCGGAAGCGCGAACCGTGGCGCAAATGCCACCCACGATGGGCCTGGACTGCAGCCATAGCCGGGGCGGCAGTCTTCATCGTGCTGCTCGTATGGGCGCCTTGGTGGTTCGAAGGCCACCACCTGCGCGATAGAAACGGAGAGCTTGTCTCGTCAGCCGGGATCATCGTCACAGGCTTCCGCACTATGCTCGTCGCCATCGCGGCCGGCGGCTTCACTGCAGCCGGGCTCTACTACACCCGCGAGAAACACCGCCTGGAACGCGAGAATTTCCAGCATGCACAAGAGCAGTTCGCCGAGAACCAGAAACAGTTCGAGATCACGATCAAGATGTCGGCCGATCGAGAGGCAGAGCAGGCGCGGATTGCCCGAGAGGGACAAGTCACAGGCCGCTATGTCGAAGCGATTAAGCTGCTGAGTTCTCAAGACGACACACAACGACTGGGAGCCATCTACAGTCTAGAGCGAATTATGCGCGACAGCGAAGACGACCACGACACGGTGGTAATCGTCCTAGCAGCCTTCGTACGCCAACATGCTGGAATCGGCCTTGGCGTTCCTCGGCCTGACGAACCCGTGCAAGCTGCCATCACGGTGCTCGGACGCCGCCCCATGCGCAGAGAAGCAGCACGAATAGATCTGAGACGTACGGATTTGACTGGACTCGACTTTGAGCGGGCCAACTTTCGCCGTGCCCGCTTTGGAGGCGCTGACCTAAGAGGTGCCAACCTCCTTCGGGCCGATTTAACGGATGTCTGGGCCCCCAATGCAGACTTCCGGCAAAGCTATGCTGTCTCAACCAAGTTCGACGGCTCCAATCTACGCGACGCCCAGTTCTCGATAGAACAAATTCCCGCAGGCATGCCCGAATTTAAACGTGTGATTTTTGACGGGGAAGCCGGCACCAATGAGGCTCCCCTCAATGAGAAGAAGCGCGACTAGAATGGTATTGCAAATATCAATGCCAGAATCGAATAGTAATCTCTGCAACTCAGCTCCGGGGGTGTGGCACGGTTCTGCCAACACAACATGCTGCATCATCTGATGCAGCCCTCCTTCCTCTCGGCCAGGTCCACGACCCCGGCCACCCTTCCCTCTAGCCAGCTCGGCCCGCGCCAGCGGGCCGTTGGTCCTGGAGGCGCAGCCGGAGGGGTCGTTGGGTTGGGGAGCGCAGCGGACCGGCCCAACCCGGTACGGAGCGCAGCGAAGAAC
>NZ_JBIDBN010000025.1:0-12004 GCF_043203115.1 Streptomyces sp. NPDC048001 | reverse complement strand
GCAAGACGCTCGACTGGGATACCCCAGCCGAGCGTCTACGTGATCTACTCACCACCTGAAACCAAGTGGTGTTGCGACGACCCCTTGAACCCAAGGGCGCGGGGGCCGGCAGGTCGCGTCCGCGGCGCGGGGAGGGCTCAGCCCTTCTGGCCGGCCTCCAGCCACACCTGGTCCAGGTACGCCTCGCACGCGTTGCCCGGCTCGCAGGAGATCCGCAGGTCGTTCCTGCCCTTGTCGAGGTTGACGAACACGTAGGTGTTGGTCCAGCCCTTCTCCCAGTCGCCCTTCTTGGCCTTGGCGAAGTTCGCCATGTTGATCTCGCGCGGCTCCTGGCCGTTGAGCGTCAGCGAGGTCTTGGCGTCCTTGCCCGGCACGCTGTACGTGATGTACATCGTGTACGCACCGGCCTGGGGCACGTCGACGGACCAGCTCGCCGAGCCGCCCTCCCCGTTGAACATCACATAGGCACCGCCGGTGCCCTTGGCGCCCTGCACCGTGTTGGCCGCGCTCGCCGGACCGCCGAGCGTGAGGGTCGCCGCGTCCTGCTTGGGCAGCTCCACCGGCCCCTCGGGCTCCTGGGAGGACTCTCCGCTCGGCTCCGTCGAGGGGGCGGCGGTGGGGCTGGTGGCGGCGCCGGGCTCGGCGCCCGCCGTGTCCTTCTCGTCACCCTTCGACATCACCGCGACGCCGATCCCCACGACCACGACGGCCACCACGGCGATCGCGCCGATGAGCAGGCCCCTGGTGTTGGGGCCGCCCCGGCCCCGTCCGGGCTGTACCGGCGCCCCGGGCTGCCCGGGCCCACCCGCAGCGGGACCGCCCGGGTAGGTCTCGGGGGCCGCGTAGGCGGCGGTGGGCTGCTGCGCGTAGCCGGGCGGCGGGCCGTAGCCCTGCTGCTGCGGGGGGACCTGCTGGGCGTACTGACGGCGCTCGCCGACCGTGCGGACCTGGTTGTACGAGGTCCGCGGGACGCCCGGCGCCGCGGCCGGGCCCGGGTAGCCGTAGCCGCGGCCCTGTCCCGGCGGGGTCGCCCCGGCGGCCTGCCCGTCCTCGTACAGGTAGCCGAACGGGTCGTCGTCCTCGGGCGTGCCTGCGGCGTTGTTCGCGGCCGTCATCCAGTCACTCCTCACCTCTCGTCGACAGAATGTCGACGCCAGGCGAGCCTACCCGGTTCCACTCACCCGATCGGGTGTCCTGGACCTCATCCCGCCCGGCGGTGAACCTTGGCACGCGAGCGCTTCTCCACGTACATGCGCTGGTCGGCCGACTGGAGCACGTCCTCCACCGACATCCCGCAACTGGCCCAGCCGATTCCGAAGCTCGCCCCCACCCGTACACCCCTGCCGTCCACCCGGATCGGCTGGATGATCGCGTTGCGCAGGCGGACCGCGAGGTCGGCGGCGTCCGCCGCCCCGAGGCCGTCGGCGAGGACGACGAACTCGTCCCCGCCGAGACGGGCCACCGTGTCGCCGTCGCGCACCAGGGTGGTCAACCGACGGGCGACCTCGACCAGCACCGCGTCGCCGGTGTGGTGGCCGAAGCGGTCGTTGATCGACTTGAAGCCGTCCAGGTCGCAGAAGAGGACCGCCAGCCCCTTGGTCCCGTCGTCCTCGCCCTCCGGCGCCACCATGTGCACATGGTGGTCGTAGGGGCGACCCCCGCCCAGCGCGTCGAAGCCGAAGGCGTCCGCGTGGTAGGCGCCGTCCTCGTAGGCCTCGTCGTAGCCCGCGTCCAGCCCGCCGTAGCCGCCCGGGATGCCCGGGTTCGGGCGCTCGCACAGCCGTGCGCTGAGGCGGGCGCGCAGCTCGGCGCTGTTGGGGAGCCCCGTGAGGGCGTCGTGCGAGGCCCGGTGGGCGAGGTGCAGCTCGTGGCGCTTGCGTTCCTCGATGTCCTCGACGTGGGTGAGCAGGAAGCGGGGCCCGTCGGCGGTGTCGGCGACCACGGAGTTCCGCAGCGAGACCCACACGTAGCTGCCGTCCCGGCGGCTCAGCCTGATCTCCGCCCTGCCGCCCTCCGCCGAGGTCCTCAGCAGGGTGCCCACGTCCTCGGGGTGCACCAGGTCGGCGAAGGAGTAGCGCCGCATCGCCGAGGCCGGGCGGCCGAGCAGGCGGCACAGCGCGTCGTTCGTCCGCAGCAGCCTGCCGTGCTGGTCGCCGCCCATCTCGGCGATGGCCATGCCGCTGGGCGCGTACTCGAAGGCCTGGCGGAAGGATTCCTCGCTGGCGCGCAGGGCCTGCTGCTCGCGCTCCAGCCGCACCAGGGCGCGCTGCATGTTGGCGCGCAGCCGGGCGTTGCTGATCGCGATGCCGGCCTGCGAGGCGTACATCTGGAGCGCCTCCCGGCCCCAGGCGGCGGGGCGGCGCCCGTTGCGCGGCCGGTCGACGGATATCACGCCCAGCAGCTCCCGCCCGCTGCCGGAGGCGTACATCGGCGCATAGAGGCGGTCGCGGGGGTGCCACTCGTCCTCGAAGCGCGGCTCGGGGCCGTCGGTGTGCCACTGGGGGACGTCGTCCTCTATGAGGACCCAGCCCTCGGTGTGCGGTATGAAGCGCAGGTCGCCCCACGCCTCTCCCATGGACAGACGGCGCTCCCAGGAGGTCCGGGAGCCGACCCGGCCGGTGATCAGGGCCTCGGCGGCGGCGCTCCCGGCGAGGGCGGCGACCACCAGGTCGCCGTCGGGACGGACGAGGTTGACGCAGGCCAGCTCGTAGCCGAGCCCGGTCACGACGCCTTCGACGACGGTCTGGAGGGTGTCGGCCAGGCTGCGGGCCGTGTTCAGGTCCGTGACCACCCGGTGCAGCTGCCGCAGGGTCGCAAGACGGACATAGGGCTCCGACTCGGTCTCCATTGCTCGCTCGCTCTCCCCGAGACTTCGACAGCAAACTCCAGGGTGGTGATCAGCGTCCTCGTTCGGCCTATCTCGCGTGGTATCCCGGCCACTGAATCACAGCGAGCTGCCCTGTCGGTACACAGGGTCAACAAATACCGGCCTGTGTGAGTCAAGTCACAGCACCTGACGGATCGTTGGCCGGACCCCCGCTCGCCGCGCTCCTCACTCTCTTGAACGCACAACCATTGTGCCGCTTCCCGGACAGCTGCCGGGCAGGCGGGAGTTCCACGGGAAACGGTGGGGGACGTTCCGGGCAACGTCCGGGAAATGTACCTCCACCGGGCCAGAAGTCCTAGGTCCCGGCTGGTTCGCCGGGCCGATGCGCCCCGGTGATCGCCGGGGCTACCGTTCCCGGTGTGCTGCCGACGACCATCACTCCCACCCAGTCCGCCGTCCCCCATGCTGAGGGGGTGAGCAACGACGAGTTCCGCGCCGCCATGTCCCGACTGGCGGCGGGGGTGGTCCTGGTCACCGCACGCGACGAGGACCACGGGCCGCGCGGCGAGGACGTGGGCATGACGGCCACCTCCTTCCTGTCGGTCTCGCTGGACCCGCCGCTGGTCCTGGTGAGCCTGCGCGGCGGATCGCGGATGGACGACCTGCTGTCCGAGCAGCCCCTGTGGGGGGTGTCCGTCCTCTCCGAGGACCAGCGGCAGATCGCGGGGCGCTTCGCCATGAAGGGCCGCGTCAGCGACCGGCTCCTGTTCGCGGACCTCGCCTGGGAGCGAGGCGGGGTGTGCGGGGCACCGCTGATCGGAGGGGCGCTGGCGACGCTGGAGTGCCGCACCGAGCAGCGGATCGAGGCGGGCGACCACACACTGGTCGTCGGGCGTGTCCTGGCGGTCTCCACGGACGGGGCGGAGGGCGGCGGGCCGCTGGCGTACTTCCGGGGGCGCTACCGCAGGCTGGGCTGAGGCCGACGGGCCGCGAGGTGGCGGGGCCGGCGAGGGTGCCGGCGAGGGGGCGGGGCGGGCGGAACCGTTGTGCGGCCCTCGTCCGCGCGGGGGAGCGACGCTCGCGTCACGGAACGGAGTTCGCGCCGCGGAGCGGCGCACTCGGCTCCGAGCAGCGCTCACAGCTCGGATCAGCGCTCGCCCTACGGAGCGGCGCTCACGCCGCAGGGCGGAGTCCGCACCCCGGGCAGGTGCTCGCACCACGGAGCGCTGATCACGTCACGGAGCGGCGCCCACGGCTCGGAGCGGCGCTCACGGCTCGGAGCAGCGCTCACGCCGCAGGGCGGAGTCCGCACCCCGGGCAAGCGCTCGCACCACGGAGCGCTGATCACGTCACGGAGCAGCACACACGGCTCGGAACAGCGCTCACCCTACGGAGCGGCGCTCACGCCGCAGGGCGGAGTCCGCACCCCGGACAAGCGCTCGCACCACGGAGCGCTGATCACGTCACGGAGCAGCGCACACGGCTCGGAGCGGCACTCGCCCTACGGAGCAGCGCTCACGCCGCAGGGCGGAGTCCGCACCCCGGGCAGGTACTCGCACCACGGAGCAGCGCTCACGGCTCGGAGCGGCACTCGCCCTACGGAGCGGCGCTCACGCCGCAGGGCGGAGTCCGCACCCCTGGGTAAGTGCTCGCACTGCGGAGCGCTGATCACCGCACGGAGCAGCGCACACGGCTCGGAGCACCGCTCACCCTACGGAGCAGCGCTCACGCCGCAGGCCAGTGAGCGCGCATCGGAGCGGTGCCCACACGGCGGGGCAGGGCTCACCCCGCGAACCACAACTCGCACCCCAGAACAGCGCACACGGTCCAGAGCGATGCTCACACCATGGAGCGGTGCTCACACCACGGGGCAACGCCCGCGCCACGGGGCGGTGAGCGCACATCGGAGCGCTGCTTCACCGCATCCGCACGGCCCGGGAAGTGGCACCCGGCCAGGGGCGCGACCCGGGCCCGGGCCCCGCCGGTGAGCGGCCTCGTGAGGAGCAGCCCCGCCCTGAGCGCGCCCGGCGCGCGGCAGGGCTCCGGGCCACCGCGGCGACTACCAGTCGCGGCCCGAACGGCCCCGCTTGGTCTCCGCACGCTGCTTCTTCTCCCGCAGGCGCCGCTCGTTGATGCCCCGAGGGATCTTCGTCGGCCTGCGCGCCCGGGGCGGCGGCGCCGTGGCCTCCGCCAGCAGTGAGGCGAGCCGCACCGCGGCGGCCTCCCTGTTGCGCCACTGGGAGCGGTGCTCCGAAGCGCGAACGGCGATCACACCACCGACGAGCCGACCCGAAAGCCGCTCCAGCGCGCGCTCCTTCCACACCGGGGGCAGTGCCGCCGTGGACGCGAGATCGAAGCGCAACTCGACCTGCGAGTCGCTGGTGTTGACGTGCTGGCCGCCCGGCCCGGAGGAACGCGAGAAACGCCACATCAGCTCGGCCTCCGGCAGGGAGACCGAACCGCGGATGACATAGGGACCGGACATGCCCTCCATGGTCCCGCGCCCGCGGCCTGCGCGTCACCCTCATTTTCCCGCTCGTGCGCGTCGCCCTCCTTCCCGCGTGCGCGGCCCCTCTGTCCCGCTCGTGCACGCCGCGGCCGCCCGTGCGGGCGCCCGGCGGACCGCCCGGCTCCACGCCCGATCCCGTGTCCGCCGCCCACCCCCGGACGGGAACCACCCCGCCGCCGAGGGAACCCACGGATCCCCTGCCGGCGTTATGACCGGTGACGGTAACGTCGCAAGGACTCGACGGCCATCACCGTCGCCCGCACACGAACCGAAGGGGACTTCCCGATGGCAGTAAGCCTGTCCAAGGGCGGAAACGTCTCGCTCACCAAGGAGGCGCCGGGCCTGACCGCCGTCACGGTCGGCCTCGGCTGGGACGTCCGCACCACCACCGGCACGGACTTCGACCTCGACGCCTCGGCCATCGCCGTGAACGGCGCCGGCACGGTCGCCTCCGACGGCCACTTCGTCTTCTTCAACAACAAGTCGACGCCGGACCAGAGCATCGTCCACACCGGCGACAACCGCACCGGCGAGGGCGGCGGCGACGACGAGCAGATCAACGTCAACCTCGCCGCGCTCCCGGCGGACATCGACAAGATCGTCTTCCCGGTCTCCATCTACGACGCGGTCACCCGCTCGCAGAACTTCGGCCAGGTGCGCAACGCCTACATCCGGATCGTCAACCAGGCCGGCGGCGCCGAGATCGCCCGCTACGACCTGAGCGAGGACGCCGCCGTCGAGACCGCCATGGTCTTCGGCGAGCTCTACCGGCACGGCGCCGAGTGGAAGTTCCGCGCTGTCGGCCAGGGCTACGCCTCCGGCCTGGAGGGCATCGCCCGCGACTTCGGCGTCAACATCTGACGTCCCCGAGGGGCCGGGCGCACGCGCCCGGCCCCTCGGCCCGCCCTGCCACGCAGGCGCGCGGCCCCGCCCCGCAGCTCCTGCCCCGGAGCCCCCGCCGCGTCAGTCCGTCAGCGGGGGACGCCCCCGGCCGAACAGCCAGGCGTCCCACACCTGCGACAGCTCGCGCCCGGACCGCCGTTCCGCGTACGCGGTGAAGTCCGCGGTGGACGCGGTGCCGTGGCGGTGCTCGGCGGCCCAGCCCCGGAGCAGGGCGAAGAACTCCTCGTCGCCCAGCACGGCGCGCAGTCGGTGCAGGACCATCGCACCACGCCCGTACACCGGGGGTGCGAACAGCTCCGCGGGGCCGGGCGGTTCGGCCGGCGGGAAGGCCCAGTTGCCGTCGTCGCCGTACGCCTCGGCAAAGCGGTCCGCCACGGACGGACCCCCCGCTTCCGCCTGCCACAGCCACTCCGCGTAGGTGGCGAAGCCCTCGTTCAGCCAGATGTCGGACCACCGGGCGGGGGAGACCGAGTTGCCGAACCACTGGTGCGCCAACTCGTGGAGGAGCGTCGGCTCGTCGAACCGGTCCAGCGGGAACACCGGCCGCGACTGCGTCTCCAGCGCGTACTCCAGGTCCCCCGACGGCACGACGATCGCGCCTGCCGAGGAGAACGGGTAGGGGCCGAAGCGCTCCTCGCACCACGCCAGAAGCTCGGGGATGCGGCGCAGCAGCGGCTCCGCCCGCTCCTCCGCTTCCGGGGACACCGCCGTCACGACCGGCAGCCCGGAGGGCGTGTGCACGGTCTCGACCCGCAGCTCCCCGATGGCCAGCACCGCCAGATGCCCCGCCATCGGCTCGGTCGAACGCCATGACTGGACCGTGCGCCTGCCCTCCGTGCGCGGGGCGCGCGGCTCCCCGCCCGCGACCGCCCGCAGGCCCCGCGGGACGCTGACGGTGACGGCGTAGGTCGCCTTGTCCGAGGGATGGTGGTTGCCCGGGAACCAACTCGCCGAGCCGGCGGGCTCGCCCACGGCCAGCGCCGCGCCGTCCGACCGCAGCCAGCCCTCGCGGGAGCCGTCGGCGTCCGTCACCGTCTCGGGGACCCCCGAGTAGCGGACCACGGTGCGGAAGCGGTCCCCCTCGCGGATGTCGCGCCGCGGGCGGACCGTCAGTTCGCCGCCCGCCCGGTTGGCGGACGCCGGCCGCCCGTCGACGGCGACGTCCGCCACGGTGAGCCCGCGGAAGTCCAGGTGGAAGGCGCTGAGGTCCTGGGTGGCCCGGGCGGTGATCTCCGCCGTGCCCGCCAGGTGGCCGGATGCGGGGTCGTAATCGAGGTCGAGGCCGTAGTGCTGCACGTCGTACCCGCCGTTGCCGAGCTTCGGGAACAGGGGGTCCCGCAGACCGGCCGCCCCCTGGCCCCCGCGCACGGCGCCCGGACCGGGGACGCACGCCGCCAGGGCCACGGCGGACAGCGCGGAGACCACGGCGACGGCGGCCCGGCAGCGGGCGGACAGATTCACACCCGGATCCTAGGCAGCCGAGGACCCGAGCACCGAACCGCAGCGGGAGCCGGAGCCCGAGCACCGACCCGGAGCGGGAGCCGGAGCCGGAGCGGGACGTCCTCCGGCAGCTCGCCCCGGCGCCCCGGCCGCCCGGCCTCTTTCATCAGCGAGGCGGCTTCTCCCCGGGCCGGGGCCGCCGCTCCCCCGGACCCCGCGCGGCCCGAGCGGCACGGCACGGGGCGGCGCATGACACCATCCGAGGGTGCTCGACATCGGCTACTCGCTCTCCCGGCGCTTCCCGGACCCCCCGCAGACCGACTACCGCCACGCGGACGTCCACGCGCTGCGCCACGACCTCTTCTGCGGCGACGTCTACCTCGCGGACACCGAGGCGGACCGGGAGGTGTCCACAGCCTGGGGGTGGGTGCCGGTGCTCGACTTCGCCTGGGCCCTGTGCGACGTGGTGGAGCGGCTGGACCGCGACCCGCTCGGCAGCCGCTCGGCCACCCGGCACCACGCCGAGATCGACTTCACCGAGTCCACCGACCTGATGCTCTTCGAGCGGCGCTTCGGCTGGGTCGACGTGGAGGCCGACTGGATGCCCGGCGACGAGCCCCCGCTCACCTTCTCCCACACGGAACTGCGCCGCGAGGCACGGGACTTCCTCCACGACCTGATTGCCGACCTCACCGACATGCACGAGGACCTCGGCGGCAACCCCGCCGTCTGGGACCTCCAGGCCCGCTTCCCGCGCCTGCGCTGACGCCCCGGGGCCCCGGACCCGCCCTCCGGGGCCCGAACCCGTCCTCAGGGCCCGTCCGCCACCCGCAGGCCCGACTGCGCCGCGAACGCGGGGGCCAGCTCCATCAGCTGGGAGGGGCGCACCACGGCCCCGGCCAGCCGCTCCACCCCGCGGGCGATGTCCAGCTCCGCCGCATCGCGCAGGTCCACGTCGGCCATCCGCACACCCGAGAAGTCCACCGCGCGCAGCACGCAGTCGCGGAAGGCCACCCGCTCCAGCCGCGCCCCGCCGAAGTCCGCCTCCGTGAGGACGCACCCCTCGAAGACGACGTCCGTCAGCCGCGCCTCCCGGAGGTTGGCGTAGTCGAGCTTGCCGCCCTTCACCAGCACGCCGGTGAGCACCCCGCTGTGCAGCTGCAGCCCGCCCAGGCGCGCCTCGCGCACCTCGACGTCGCGCAGCGAGGCGCCCGCCAGGTCCGTCCCGACACCGCGCACCCCCTGCAGCACGCTGTCCACGAACCGCGCCCCCGTCAGCGCCGTCCCGCCCAGTGCGCACTCGCGCAGCGCGCAGTCGATGAACCGGGCGCCGGCGCCGCGCTGGCCGCCGAGGTCGAGGCCCCCGAACTCCACACCGTCGTAGTCCCCGTCCGCCTCCAGCTCCCCTCCCCCGAAGGGCTCCAGCGGCGGCAGCCGCACCTCCGTCACGCTGGGCTCCGCCACGACCCGCGCCACCTTCCTGCCACGTCCGTTCGCCATGCCCCCATGGTGGACCCGACCACCGACAACGCCCCCGAACCCGGCTGTCAGCGCGCAGGCCGTCAGGGGCCGCCGCTCAGGAAGGACTCCACGGCCCTGCCCGTCATGGGCACGACGACGGCCTCCTCCCGCGCGGGGCCGGGAAGGTGGGAGCGGTCCGCCTCCGCCCTCAGCAGCGCCGGACGGTCGCACGGGAGCACGCTCGCCCCGAGGCGGTCCACCAGGGCGGCGAGGAGGTCGAAGAAGTGGCCGGGCGGGAAGCGGGCGACGCCGATGCAGAGTTCGTTGACGTCCACCTCGACCTCGCGCCCGTCGGCCGTGCGGATCAGCAGGCCCTCCAGTGGGTCCGCGGCCCCGCCGACGGCGTACGGGCCCAGCACCTCCCGCACCGCGTCCAGGTCCAGGGGCTCCGGCTCCCCGCACCGGAAGCGGAGCACGAACAGCATCCGGCTCACAGCCCCGCCGCCCCGCCGCCGGCCGCCCCGGAGCAGAGCCCTCCCGGGCGGCGCGCGGCAGGCCCGCCGGGCCAGGCCCGGCACGCGGCGGGCCCGCCGGGCCCCCGGCCCCGTACGGTCATCCGTCCCCGCGCCCCTGCGCCCCGAGCGAGGCCAGGGCCGCGTCCGTCAGCCGGTAGACCGACCACTCGTCCTGGGGCCTGGCCCCCAGCGCCTCGTAGAAGGCGATCGACGGGGTGTTCCAGTCGAGCACCGACCACTCCAGGCGCTCGTAGCCGCGCTCGACGCACAGCCGCGCCAGCTCCGTGAGCAGCGCCTTCCCGTGCCCCCCGCCGCGCAGCCCCGGCCGTACGTACAGGTCCTCCAGGTAGATCCCGTGGACCCCGCGCCACGTCGAGAAGTTCAGGAACCACAGGGCGAAACCGGCCACCCGGCCGTCGTCCGTCTCCGCGATGTGCGCGAACGCCGCCGGACGCTCGCCGAACAGCGCCTCGCGCAGCTGCTCCTCGGTCGCCCTGACCTCGTGGAGGGCCTTCTCGTAGTCGGCGAGCTCCCGCACCATCTCGTGGATCACGGGCACATCGGCAGGCACAGCATGGCGAATCATGCCCACAGCCTGCCCTGCCCGGGCCGCGCGGCGCGATCCGGGGCCCTGGAACGCCCGAAGCGCCCGACGCGTCCACCGGCGCGCCCGACGGGAGCCGCCGACGGCGTGCGGGGCCCCGGACGCCCCGGGAGCCGCCGCCCGGAGGGCGCACCGCCCGGGTCGCCAAAGGCCGCCCCCGGCAGTAGATTCCCGCCACACGCAGGCGCACCACCGGCAGGGGAAGCACACACATGGACACCGTCAACGGCGGCATATCGTTCTGGTACGCACAGGACGGCACCCCCGCGCCCCGCGAGCCCCTCCCCGGCGACACCTCCGCCGACGTCTGCATCGTGGGCGGCGGATACACCGGCCTGTGGACGGCCTACTACCTGAAGAAGGCCGCCCCCTTCCTCGACATCACCGTCCTGGAGGCCAGGTTCTGCGGCTACGGGGCCTCGGGCCGCAACGGCGGCTGGCTCTACAACGGCGTCGCCGGACGCGGCCACCACGCCCGCCGCCACGGCCACGAGGCCGCCGTGCGCCTCCAGCGGGCCATGAACGGCACCGTCGACGAGGTGATCCGCACCGCGGCCGCCGAGGGCATCGACGCCGACATCCACCGCGGCGGCGTCCTGGAGGTCGCCCGCACCCCCGCCCAGCTCGCCCGGCTCAAGGACTTCCACAGCGTCGAGATCGCCTTCGGGGAGACGGACCGCGTACTGCTCGGCGCCCGCGAGACGGCCGAGCGCGTCCGCGTCCACGGGGCCGTCGCCTCCAGCTGGACCCCGCACGGCGCCCGCGTGCACCCCGTGAAGCTGCTCAAGGGGCTCGCCGCGGCCGTCGAGGCGCTCGGCGTCACCGTCCACGAGTCCACACCGGTCACGGAGATCCGCCCCCGGCACGCCGTCACCCCCTACGGCACCGTCCGCGCGCCCTATGTGCTGCGCTGCACCGAGGGGTTCACCGCCTCCCTCAGGGGGCACCGCCGCAGCTGGCTGCCGATGAACTCCTCGATGATCGCCACCGAGCCGCTGCCCGCGGAGGTCTGGGAGGAGATCGGCTGGACGGGCCGGGAGACGCTCGGCGACATGGCGCACGCCTACATGTACGCCCAGCGCACCGCGGACGACCGCATCGCACTCGGCGGCCGCGGTGTGCCCTACCGCTACGGCTCGCGCGTCGACGCCGACGGCAGGACGGCCCCCGCCACCGTCGAGGAGCTGCGCGAGGTCCTGGTGCGCTTCTTCCCCCGCCTGGCGGGCGCCCGCGTCGACCACGCCTGGTCCGGCGTCCTCGGCGTGCCCCGCGACTGGTGCGCCACCGTCGCCCTGGACCGCTCCACGGGGCTGGGCTGGGCGGGCGGGTACGTCGGGTCCGGCGTGGCCACCGCCAATCTCGCGGCGCGGACGCTGCGCGACCTGATCCGGCAGGACTCCGGCCAGGCGGGCCCCACCGAGCTGACCGCCCTGCCGTGGGTGAACCACCGGGTCCGCACCTGGGAGCCGGAGCCGCTGCGCTGGCTGGGTGTCCGGGCGCTCTACGCCGCCTACCGCCGGGCCGACCGCCTGGAGGCCGCCTCCCACACACAGTCCACCCCCCGGCTCGCCACCCTCGCCGACCGCGTCTCGGGCCGCGGCTGACGCACCGCGGGCGAGTCGCGCGGGAACGGCGAAGGCCCCCGGTCCTGCTTGGGTTCTAACGGTCCTCGCAACACCCGCGATCTGTGGGAGTTGCGAGGACCGTGGGCGTTGAGCGTGATGATCTTTCGGGGTTGCGGGAGC
>NZ_JBIDBN010000024.1:0-13535 GCF_043203115.1 Streptomyces sp. NPDC048001 | reverse complement strand
CGCTTTCCGGCCTCTCGGCCTTCCGGCGGCTCCGACTCTATCAGACCCTTTCGGCTCCGATTCCCGGTCGGCGGGACTGCCTCAAAGGGACCGCTCTCGCGTTTTCCTTTTCGGCTTCCACCACGTTAGCGGATTCTCCTGGCGCCTCATAATCGAGGCATTCGAGCAGAATTTCGGCATGCCAAAATTCGCCCGGTCCGGGAGTCGTTCGTGAGTGATGGGGTGCCGCCCCGGGGTGCTTGGAGGCACATCCCGTTCCAGCGGCTCGGAATACATTAGGGGTCCCGCCCGAGTGCGTCAAGTCGACCGCCCCCGGGCTGGGCGGACCGGGCGGGGGCCCCGTCGTCGGGTCGGCGGTCGCGCTGTCCGTCACCGGTCACTGCACCGTGCGCCCGGAGGGCTCGGGCCGGCCCGTGCCGTACCCGGATCGCCGTGGCGCGTCCCCGCTCTGTCGGTTCGCCGATACGCGGCGACGGGACGAGCAGGCGCAGGCAGCGGCTCAGGAGCCGGCGGACGGTCGGGCTCTCGGGCTCAGCCGGTACGCCGAGACCGTCGGATCCCCGGCGAGGGAGAACCGGTGCTGCCAGTCGTGGGCCCTGCTCACACCCACCCGGGGACCGACCCGGATCAGCGCGGCGGGTACCGGCTCGCCCTCGGACAGGACGACCGAGGGGCCCGACAGGACGTCCGCGCCGTTGTGCTCCCCCGTGATGCCGAGTGCCCGGCAGAAGTTGCCCGGACCTCTCGCCAGGCGCGGGCCGTCGACCCGCTCCCCCCGCCGCTCGCGTGCGAGCTCCTCCCCCTCCACGATCCTGCCCGCCCGGACGAGGACGGCCGAGGCCGCGCCCTCCGTCCCGGTGACGACGTTGGCGCACCAGTGGAGGCCGTGGGACCGGTAGACGTACAGGTGCCCCGCGGGTCCGAACATGACGGCGTTGCGGGGCGTCCGGCCCCGGTAGGCGTGGGAGGCCGGGTCGGCCGTGCCGGAGTACGCCTCGGTCTCCGTGAGGACGGCGCTCACGGTCCCTTCCGGGGTCCTGCAGGTGAGGACGCTTCCGAGCAGCGTGGGGGCGACCTCCTCGGCGGGCCGGGCGAGGAGGTCAGCGTCCACGTTGGGCGTCCCCCTCGGCGCGGGTGGAGCGGAGGTGCGCCCGGCGGGGGGCTCCCCGCGTCACCGCGCTGCGCACGGGTGCCCGACCCGGCAGCCCGGGGGCGGGCCGGTCGTGGAACGGGAGGGGCAGCGGCGTACGGTCGGGTCTCACGGTCACCGGATCGAGGCTACCGGGGAACCGCCCGCGGTCCTGCGGCGTATACGGGGTCGACGGCCGTGCGACCGAGACGACCGAGAAGAACAAGCTAGGAGTGGACATGGGCTTCAAGAAGCTGCTCGCGAGCCTGGGTGCCGGCGGTGCCTCCGTGGAAACCGTGCTGTCCGAGGAGAACGTCGTACCGGGCGGCGTGGTCCAGGGCGAGGTGCGCATCCAGGGCGGCTCCGTCGACCAGCAGATCGAGGGGCTCTCCGTCGGCCTCCAGGCGCGGGTCGAGGTCGAGAGCGGCGACCAGGAGTACAAGCAGGACATCGAGTTCACCAAGGTCCGCCTCGGCGGTGCCTTCGAGGCGAAGGCCGGCGCGGTCCACGTGGTGCCGTTCGGCCTGGAGATCCCGTGGGAGACGCCGGTCACCGCGATCGACGGCCAGATCCTGCGCGGGATGCACATCGGTGTGACCACCGAGCTGGAGATCGCCCGCGCCGTGGACTCCGGTGACCTCGACCCGATCAACGTCCACCCGCTCCCCGCGCAGAAGGCCATCCTCGACGCCTTCATCCAGCTCGGGTTCCGCTTCAAGAGCGCCGACATGGAGCGCGGCCACATCCGGGGCACCCGCCAGCGGCTGCCGTTCTACCAGGAGATCGAGTTCTTCGCCCCCCAGCAGTACCGGGGCCTGAACCAGGTGGAGCTGACGTTCATCGCCGACGAGCGCGAGATGGACGTCGTGCTGGAGATGGACAAGAAGCCGGGCCTGTTCACCGAGGGCAGCGACTCCTACCGCTCTTTCCAGGTCGGCCACCACGACTACCAGGGCACGGACTGGGCCGGCTACCTCAACCAGTGGCTCGCCGATGTCGGCGGGCGCCGCAACTGGTTCTGAGGGCCCCGGGGCCTGCCGGGCGCACAGCGTCCTCCGTCCGGGCGTCCTCCGTCCGGAGGGCGGGCCCGGTGTCCGGTGCGTGCGCACGCACGGCCGGGGGCAGGATGGGGCAGCGGCTGCGCTGCCGGCCGACGGCGCGGTGCGCGGGCGTGCAGGGCGCGGCGGCCAAGACGGCACGGGCCGGACACCGAGGCCCTGAACTAGGCTCGTCTCCACCGCTGCCGGACCGCGTTCCGGCGGACCGGCGGTGGTGGAACCGACAGGACTGCCGAACCGGAGGTTTTCGACGTGGCCGAGCCGACGCGGGCTCCCCTTCCGCACGACTTCCACCCGCCGGTGCCCTCGTTCACGGTGGTGAGCGACGACATCACGCCGGGTTCCGACCTGGGGGACGCCCAGGTGCGTGCGAAGGGCGACGCCTCCCCTCATCTGCGCTGGGAGGGCTTCCCGGAGGGGACCGGGAGTTTCGCCGTGACCTGCTTCGACCCGGACGCGCCGACGGGCAGCGGGTTCTGGCACTGGGTGCTCTTCGACATCCCGGCCTCGGTGACCGAGCTGCCCGCCGGGGCGGGCGGCGGCACCTTCGCCGGGCTTCCGCCGGGGGCCGTGCACGTCCGCAACGACTACGGGTCCCGGGACTTCGGCGGCGCCGCGCCCCCGGCCGGTGAGCGCCACCGCTACGTCTTCACGGTGTACGCGGTGGACACCGGGAAGCTGGGTCCGGACGCCGACTCCTCGCCGGCCGCGGTCGGCTTCCATCTGCGTTTCCACACGCTGGCCCGGGCCCAGGTGATCGCCGAGTTCGAGGAGCCCGCCGCGGGCTGAGTGTTCGCCTCCCGTTTGCCCTGCCCTGGTTCTGGAGAGATCAGGGCAGGGCAGTTTTTTCTTGCCGGGAGCCGGGGGTTCGTCCTCCGGGCAGGCACGGATATTGCGTTGTCCATCTCGGCGCGCCCGGCCAGAGTTGTTGCGAGCCCGAGCCCGCCGACCGGGCACGGGGCGTGAACGGGAGGTGGGCTGGATGCGTGACACGCTGGTGCTGAACGCGAGCTTCGAGCCGCTGTCGACGGTGACGCTGAACCGCGCCGTGGTTCTGGTTCTCCAGGACAAGGCAGTCGTCGAACAGGCGCACCCGGAGCTGCGTGTGCGCGGCGCCGCCGTGGACCTCCCGGTGCCCCGGGTGATCAGGCTCTGCCGCTACGTACGGGTGCCGTTCCGAAGACAGGCGCCGTGGTCGCGCAGGGGTGTGCTCGTGCGGGACCAGAACCGCTGCGCGTACTGCGGCGGTCGGGCCACGACCGTGGACCATGTGGTGCCGAGGTCGCACGGAGGCGCCGACTCCTGGCTCAACACGGTGGCCTCGTGCGCGGAGGACAACCACCGCAAGGCGGACCGGACGCCGGAGCAGGCGGGGATGCCGCTGCTGCACCGCCCGTTCGTCCCCTCCCCGGCCGAGGCGATGCTGCTGGGGCTGCGCTCCGGCGAGCGGGCGGCTCTCCCGGACTGGCTGGTGACGGCACCCGCTGCCTGAGGCGACGGGGCCGGGTCCGGGTGGGGCGCGGCGTTGCCGGACGGGCCCGCTCCCGCGGTGGCGGGAGCGGGCCCCTCGCGTTCTCAGCGCAGCAGCAGCTGGACGATGGCGCTCACGCCCACCACGACGATGACGGTGCGCAGGACGGCGGGGGGCAGGCGGCGCCCCACCTTCGCCCCGATCTGGCCGCCGGCCGCCGAGCCGACGGCGATGAGCAGCACGGCGGCCCAGTCGAAGTCGGCGACGAAGAGGAAGAACAGGGCCGCGATGCTGTTCACGATGGCGGCGAGGACGTTCTTGACGGCGTTGAGGCGCTGGAGGGTGTCGTTCAGGAGCATGCCCATCAGCGACAGGTAGAGGATGCCCTGGGCGGCGGTGAAGTAGCCGCCGTAGACGCTGGCGAGCAGCAGTCCGCAGAACAGGGCGGGCCCGACGTCGGCCGCGCCGGACGCGGTCCCCCGGCGTTCGCGGCGGCGGCGGACGGCCGCGGAGATCCGGGGCTGGAGGACGACCAGCACCAGTGCCAGCGCGACCAGGACGGGGACGATGGTCTCGAAGGCCGTCGGGGGCAGCAGCGTCAGGAGCACCGCTCCGGTGACCCCGCCGACGGCGGCCGCGACGGCGAGTGTGCGCACCCGCCGTCCTTGGCCTCGCAGTTCCTCCCGGTAGCCGATGGCGCCGCTGAGGGAGCCGGGGACGAGGCCGAGTGCGTTGGAGACCGTCGCGGTGACCGGTGGCAGGCCGGTGGCGAGCAGGACGGGGAAGGTGATGAGCGTTCCCGAGCCCACGATGGTGTTGATGGTGCCCGCGCCGATCCCGGCGGCGAGGATCGCGAGTGCTTCCCAGACGGACAACGAATCCCAGATGGACAACGCCATCTCCTCCACGGTCGATGAGACGCCTCCCCGCCACAGGGTCGAGGGGCCTCACCGATCATCCACGGGGGTGCGGCCGTCAGTCGATGGGGGGTTGCTCCCGGCGCTCGGCGGCGCTGCCGCTCTTCTGCTGGCCGGGAACGCTGCCGCCCATGCCCGCCATGGGGTTGAAGCTGCCCATGGCGCCGCTGAGGCCCTTGAGGGCGTCGCCGATCTCGCTGGGCACGATCCAGAGCTTGTTGGCATCGCCTTCGGCGATCTTCGGGAGCATCTGGAGGTACTGGTAGGCGAGCAGCTTCTGGTCGGCGTCGCCGGCGTGGATGGACTCGAAGACGGTGCGGATCGCCTGGGCCTCGCCCTCCGCCTTGAGGGCGGCGGCCTTGGCCTCTCCCTCGGCGCGCAGGATGGCGGACTGCTTCTCGCCCTCGGCGGTGAGGATCTGGGACTGGCGGATGCCCTCCGCGGTGAGGATGGCGGCGCGCTTGTCCCGGTCGGCGCGCATCTGCTTCTCCATCGAGTCCTGGATGGAGGTGGGGGGCTCGATGGCCTTCAGTTCGACGCGGTTGACGCGGATGCCCCACTTGCCGGTGGCCTCGTCGAGCACACCGCGCAGGGCCGCGTTGATCTCCTCGCGGGAGGTGAGCGTCCGCTCCAGGTCCATGCCGCCGATGATGTTGCGGAGCGTGGTGACGGTGAGCTGCTCGATGGCCTGGATGTAGCTGGCGACCTCGTAGGTGGCGGCCCTGGCGTCGGTCACCTGGTAGTAGATGACGGTGTCGATGTTGACGACCAGGTTGTCCTGGGTGATCACCGGCTGGGGCGGGAAGGGGACGACCTGCTCGCGCAGGTCGATGCGGTTGCGGATGGAGTCGATGAAGGGCACGACGATGTTCAGGCCCGCGTTGAGGGTGCGGGTGTAGCGGCCGAAGCGTTCGACGATGGCGGCGCTGGCCTGGGGGATGACCTGGATGGTCTTGATCAGGGCGATGAAGACGAGCACCACCAGAATGATCAGGACGATGATGATCGGTTGCATCGCGCTCCCTGTGCCCTTCGCTGCGGGGTGTACCCGGGGACCGGTGCCGGACCGGTCCGTCGACTGTGGTGATCAGTTTCCCAGAACTCGGGCCGTGGTGGGGCCCGTTCGGCCGGGGCGGTGCCCGTTCGGGCCGTGGTGGAGCCTTCGGCCGGGGGTGGTGGGAAGCGGGGCGTCACATGACCACGGCGGTGGCGCCGTCGATCTCGACGACGTCGACCTGTGCGCCGGCCTCGAAGGCGGCGGACTCGTCGTAGGAGCGGGCGGACCAGATCTCGCCCGCGAGCTTGATCCGCCCGTTCTGCCCGTCGACGCGCTCCACGACCACGGCCTGGCGTCCCGTCAGGGCGTCCACTCCGCTGGCGAACCCGGGTTTCTGGGAGCGCTGCCGGGCGGCGAGGGGGCGGACGACGGCGATCAGTGCCACCGAGACCGCGACGAAGACGAGCACCTGGGCGACCACTCCGGCGCCGAGGGCCGCGGTGACGGCCGCGGCCACCGCCCCTGCGGAGAACATGCCGAACTCCGGCATGGCGGTCAGCACGAGCGGAATGCCCAGTGCGACCGCGACGATCAGCCACCACACCCACGCATCGATGTCCACGGCACCCATGGTAGGGGCGGTGGTCGCCGTCGGGACAGGGGGCGTTCGGCCCTGAAGGCCGTCCGGCCGGCGCCGCGGCCGGTGGGGACCGGTCCTCGGCTTCCGCCGGGAGCAGGGGGCTTCGGTCAGCCGAGCGGAAGGCCCTGCGCGGTCCAGCGGTCGCCGGTGCGCTCGACGACGAGGGGGAGGCCGAAGCAGAGGGAGAGGTTGCGGGAGGTCAGCTCGGTCTCCACGGGACCCGCGGCGAGGACCTTGCCCTGGCGGATCATCAGCACGTGCGTGAAGCCCGGCGGGATCTCCTCGACGTGGTGGGTCACCATGATCATGGAGGGGGCGTAGGGGTCGCGGGCGAGGCGGCCGAGGCGGCGGACCAGGTCCTCGCGTCCGCCGAGGTCGAGTCCGGCGGCGGGCTCGTCGAGGAGCAGGAGCTCGGGGTCGGTCATCAGCGCGCGGGCGATGAGGGTCCGCTTGCGCTCGCCCTCGGACAGGGTGCCGAAGCGGCGGTCGAGGTACTCGGTCATGCCGAGGCGGTCGAGGAAGGCGCGGGCACGCTGCTCGTCGATCTCGTCGTAGTCCTCGTTCCACGTGGCGGTCATGCCGTACGCGGCGGTGAGGACGGTCTCCAGGACGGTCTGGCTCTTGGGGAGCTTCTCGGCCATCGCGATGCCGGCCATGCCGATGCGGGGACGCAGTTCGAAGACGTCCACCGCGCCCAGGCGCTCGCCGAGGATCTGCGCGCTGCCGGTGCTGGGGAAGAGGTAGCTGGAGGCGATGTTGAGGAGGGTGGTCTTCCCGGCGCCGTTGGGTCCGAGGATCACCCAGCGCTCCCCCTCCTTGACCGACCAGGAGACGTCGTCCACCAGAGCGCGTCCCTCGCGGACCACGGATACGTCCACCAGCTCCAGTACATCGCTCATGAGCGCGTTGTCTCCCCATGCGTCGTCGAGGTCTTCGGGTGTCGGTGCGCCGTGGGCCTCCTGCGTACGGCTCAGGACACAGCACCGAGGGAAAACCTACGCCACCCGCCCCGCGCTCCGGGCCCCGGGCCGGTCCGCGGCCGGCGCTCCGGGAGGCGCGGGGCCCCCGGGCCGGGTGCGGGACGGGACGGGGTGCGGTGCGTCACAAGGGACCGTCCCGCGATGACCGCCGGACCGGCGCCCGGCGCCGGATGCGGTGCATCGCAGGGCGGAGGAGCTTCCGCATACCGGATGTACGCGGATGTTCCGGCAGGGCGGCGAGGTGCCGCAGCCGTCGTCGCGCGCCCGCCGGGGGTGACGGGGCGGCATAGGCTGGTCGGCATGCTTTCGGAACCACGTTCAGGACGCCTGGCCGCCTGGGGCAACGCCCTGCTGGCCGGTCTCGTCCCGCCGGACGACGCCGCGGTCGCGATCACCGGCGGGGACGCCGTGCACCGGGTGGAGGGCCTGCCCGAAGAGGCCCGGCCCGTCGGGCTCACGCTGGCCCTGGGGCGGCTGCGGGCGCTGGGGGTGACGGGGTTCCGGGTGGCGCTGCCGGCTCCGGGGCATCCGCTGGGGCTGAGCGGGCCGCCCGAGTTCAACGCCCGTGCGCTGGAGGCGGAGGAGGCGGTCACGGCCGTGGGGGCGGCCTTCGGGCTGGTGCCCGAGGTGCACGAGGCGGGGCCGGTGGGCGATGTGCACCGGGAGGTGGTCTGGCGGTGCCTCCCGGTGCGTGAGGCACCGCCCGCGGACGTGCCCTCGCTGGGCGAGGCCGAGAGGGAGCTGGCGGAGGCGCTGCGGGAGGCGGCCGAGGTCCTGGCGCGGCTCGACGTGGCGGCCTCCGGTCCGGCGGCGGAGGCCGCGCTGGACGCGTACCGGGCCCGGGCCGAGGCCGGGGGCGGGGAGGGGCTGGCTCCGGGGTACCCGGCGCGGGCGGCACGGGTGCTGGAGCTGGCGCGGCGGATCGCGCTGCTGGTCTCCCTGGCCTACGGCAACGGGCACGGGGGTGCGGTCAGCGCCTCGGAGATGGCGGCGCGGGCGCGGGCGCTGGCGCCGGTGGAGCGGGTGGCACGGCGGGCGCAGGTGGCGGCGTACAACGCCTGTGTGGAGGAGCGGGAGCGCGGTCGCGGCTGACGGTGCGCCACCGCCCCGGTCCCTCGGGGGGCCGGGGCGGTGGCGGGGGCGTCAGGCGTTGGTGGCGGCGTTGCCGAAGGCGGGGTTCAGCAGGCCGATCACGTTGACCGAGTTGCCGGACACGTTCACCGGGATGTGCACGGGCAGCTGGACGAGGTTGCCGGAGGCGACGCCCGGGGACTGGACGGCCTGGCCGTGGGCGTGCGCGCCGCCGGCCTCGGTGGCGGAGGCGGCGCCCGCGCCGGCGGCCACGAAGCTGCCGGCGATCAGGGTGAGGGCTGCGGCCTTCTTCAGGTTCTTCACTGCTTCATCCTCCTGGGCGAGTGCCGCGGCGGCCGCCGCGGCACTCTGGAGAACGCCCGGCCCCCCGCACGGATACGCCATGTGAGTGACGAACACCCGTCGGTGTGAATCCACGTTCGGAAGATGACATTCCGATTGTGTGCCCCCCGCTGCGCTCCCCGGGGGGCCCGGACGCGCCCGCGTACGCCCCGGACTGCGGTCTCCTCAGCCCGCGTCACCGTGCCGGACGGCCCAGAGGGCGGCCTGCGTCCGGTCCGCGAGGTCGAGCTTCATCAGGATGTTCGAGACATGTGTCTTCACGGTCTTCTCCGAGAGCACCAGGGCACGGGCGATCTCCCGGTTGGAGCGGCCGTCGGCGATCAGGCCGAGCACCTCGCGCTCCCGCTCGGTCAGGCTCGGGCCCCGGCCCGAGCCGCCGCCCGGCGCGTCCTGCGAGAGCAGAGCCCCGGCGACCTCCTGCTGGAGCAGCACATGGCCCGCGTGGACCGAGCGGATCGCCCCGGCGAGGGCGTCGGGGTCCACGTCCTTGTACACATAGCCGGAGGCGCCCGCCCGGAGGGCGGGGACGACGGTGCGCTGCTCGGTGAAGCTGGTCACGATGAGCACCTTCGCCCGACTGCCCAGATCGCGCAGTCTGCGCAGCGCCTCGATGCCGTCCATGCCGGGCATCTTCACGTCCATCAGGACCACGTGCGGCTCCAGCTCGACGGCCCGCTCCACGCCCTCCGCCCCGTCGGCGGCCTCGCCGACCACCTCGATGTCGTCCTGCACCTCCAGAAAGGTGCGCAGACCCCGCCGGACCACCTGGTGGTCGTCGACCAGCAGCACCCGGATCCGCTCCTCAGCCACCGGGGACCTCCATCTCGATCGTGGTGCCCTCGCCGGGCGCCGATTCCACCGTCAGGGCGCCGCCCACTCCCCCGGCGCGGTCCCGCATGGAGACCAGGCCGAGGTGGCGGCCCGCCCTGCGCACCGCTCCGGGGTCGAAGCCCCTGCCGTCGTCGTGGACGCTCAGCACCGCGCCGCGGCCCCGGCGCGCGAGGGCGACGTCCACCCGGCCGGCGCCGGAGTGGCGCAGGGCGTTGTGCAGGGCCTCCTGCGCGACCCTCAGCAGTGCCTCCTCCTGGGCGGCGGGCAGCGCCCTGATGCGGCCCGCGTCGAAGGTGACCCGGGCGCTGTGGGCGCGGTCCAGGACCTGGACCTGGGTGCGCAGGGTGTTGACCAGGCCGTCCTCGTCCAGCGCCGCGGGGCGCAGCTCCACCACGGCGGCACGCAGCTCGTCGGCGGCCTCCGCGGCCAGCTCCGCCACCTGGTGCAGCTCCTCCTTGGCGCGGGCCGGGTCCCGGTCCACCAGCGCGGCGGCGGCCTGGGCCGTCAGCCGCAGGGAGAAGAGCTTCTGGCTGACGGCGTCGTGGAGCTCGTGGGCGAGGCGCGAGCGCTCCTCGGCGATGGTGAGCTCGCGGCTGCGCTCGTACAGCCGGGCGTTGGTCAGGGCGATGGCGGCGTGCTGGGCGAGGATGCCCAGCAGCTCCTCGTCCTCCTCGGTGAAGCCGCAGCCTCCGGCCGGCGGCCGGGCGCAGCGCTTGTTGGCGAGGAAGAGGGCGCCGATCACCTCGTCGCCGTCCCGGATCGGCAGCCCGAGGAAGTCGGTCATCTCCGGGTGGGCGGAGGGCCAGCCGCCGAAGCGCGGGTCCCGGGTGACGTCGGCCAGCCGCTCGGCGCGCGCGCCCTGGAGCATGGCGGCGAGGACGCCGTGCTGGCGCGGCAGGGGGCCGATGGCCTTCCACTGGGCGTCGGAGACACCGTCGACCACGAACTGGGCGAAACCGCCGTGGTCGTCGGGGACGCCCAGCGCCGCGTACTCGGCGTCCAGCAGCTCCCTGGCCGAGGCGACGATCGTCGCCAGCACGTCGCGCACCTGCAGGTGCCGGCTCATCGCCAGCAGCGCGGTGCTCACGGCTGCCAGGCCGGAGCTCGGTCGATGACTCATGGCCTCACGGTACCGGCGGCCGGTGACCTTCCGTATCGGGCCGGGGACCGCCCCGGACCTGGGCCCCGGGTCGTAGGCCGACCGGTGGTCGTAGTCCGAAGTGCCCGGCCGGGAGGGGGCCCGGGCACGAGGCGGCCGGGCGGTGCGCGTTCCTACGGTGGCGGCCAGGACACGACGTACGAGGCGGAAGAGGCGGTCGTCATGCCGGTAGCGGTGGTCACGGGGGCGTCGAAGGGACTCGGGGGCGCGCTGGCCCGGGGCCTGGCCCGGGAGGGCTGGGACCTGGTGCTCGGTGCCCGGTCGGCCGGGGAGCTCGGGGAGAGTGCGCGGCGGGCGGGGCTCCACGGCACGCGGGTGAGGCCGGTGGCGGGCGATGTGGCGGACGCCGGGCACCGCTCGGAGCTGGTGTCCGCGGCCCGGGAGCTGGGCGGGCTGGACCTGCTGGTGAGCAATGCCGGTGCGCTCGGGGCGCAGCCCCTGGTACCGCTGGCGGAGCTGTCGCTGGAGGGGTTCCGCACGGCCCTGGAGGTGAACGCGGTGGCCGCGCTGGGCCTGGTCCAGGAGGCGCTGCCGCTGCTGCGGCGTTCCCCCGCGGGGGCGGTCCTCGCGGTGAGCTCGGACGCCGCGGTGGAGGCGTACGGGACCTGGGGCGGCTACGGGGCGTCCAAGGCGGCGCTCGACCGGCTGGTGGCGGTGCTGGCCGTGGAGGAGCCCGGCCTGAGGGCGTGGAGCGTGGATCCGGGCGACATGGACACCGCGACGTACCGCGCGGCGGTCCCCGGCGACCGCGACCCGCGGCCCTCGCCGGAGTCGGTGGTGCCGGCCTTCCTGCGTCTGCTGGCCGAGCGCCCGGCCTCGGGCCGGCTGGTCGCCGCGGATCTGCGGGGCGCCGCGTGAGCACGGGGGCGGCCCGGGGCTCCGGGCGGGGAGGGGCGGGCGCCGTGCCGCTGGAGGGGCTGCGGGTGCCGCCGGAGCTGTCGGCGAGTGTGCCGGCGGAGGTGCGGGGCACGGGTCGTGAGGACGTGCGGCTGCTGGTCTCGCGGGGGCGCCGGGTGGTGCACCGGGTGTTCCGGGAGCTGCCGGGGCAGTTGCGGGCGGGGGACGTCCTGGTGGTGAACACCTCTCCCACCCTGTCGGCGGCGGTCGACGGGCGGCTGGGCGCGGAGCCGGTGGTGGTGCACTTCTCGACCCGGGGGCGGGGGCGGGGCGCGGGCGCCCGGTGGGCGGTGGAGCTGCGGAGTCCGGACGGCGCGGGGACGACGGTGCCGCGGGCGGGCGGGCCGCCGGGGGCCGTGGTGCGGCTGCCGGGGGGCGCCCGGCTGGTGCTCCGCGCACCGCTGGTCCCGGGAGCGGACCGGCTGTGGTGGGCCTCGGCGGAGGTGGCCGTGCCGGAGCTGCTGGCCCGGTACGGGCGCCCGATCCGCTACCGGTACACGGCGCGGGACCAGCCCGCCGCGGCGTACCGGACGGTGTTCTCGGTGCCCTGTCCGGACGGGTCGGGGTCGGCGGAGATGCCGAGTGCCTCGCGGCCCTTCACGGGGGCGCTGGTGGCCGAGCTGGTGAGCCGGGGGGTGCAGTTCGCCCCGGTCACGCTGCACACGGGGGTGTCGTCCCCGGAGGCGCACGAGCCTCCCTACCCGGAGCGCTTCTCGGTGCCGGCGACGACGGCGTGGCTGGTGAACGCGGCCAGGGCGGCCGGGGGGCGGATCGTGGCGGTCGGGACGACGGCCGTGCGGTCGCTGGAGTCGGCCGCCGGGCCGTCGGGCGCCGTGGTGCCGACCGCCGGCTGGACGGACCTGGTGGTCACGCCCCGGCGGGGGGTGCGGGTGGTGGACGGGCTGCTGACGGGGCTCCACGAGCCGGAGGCCTCGCATCTGCTGATGCTGGAGGCGCTGGCGGGCAGGGAGGCCCTGGTCCTCGCGTACGAGGAGGCCCTGCGGCGGGCCTACCTGTGGCACGAGTTCGGGGACACCCACCTCATCCTCCCGGCGGAGAGCACCCACATAGCGAGTTGCTGAAGCAACAGAGGGTGAGGGCGACCCTGAGGGCGTGTGAGCCCTCGCATAGGGCGCAGGTCACTTACGAACCACGCTAGTGGATACATAAAGGGCATGTGAGCACGGACAGCACGGGTTAATCGGGCGTATCGGACAAGGGTGATCCACTACCGCAGTTAGTACGTCACACCGTTGCCAGCAGATTTTGCTGCCGCTAAGAATTGCCGACGTCGCTTCCACGAACAGCGCAGAGCCGAACCGGCCCTGGAGCGACTCCCCGCTATTCGAAGAGGTACGTCTGCATGTCCGTGCTCAACTCCCCCGCCCTCCGTCGCCTCCGATCGCGCAAGGCCGCGGTCGCCGGTGTCGCCGTCGCCTCCGCCGCCGCCGTGGGGCTCACGCTCGTCCCCACCGACGCCGACGCCGGCACGACCGCCGAGGTCGCCGCGGCCGCCCCGGTCTCCTGGAAGGTGGACCCCGCACAGGCCGCCAAGGTGCAGGAGAGCATCGCCACCCAGCAGTCCTCCTTCGAGGCGCAGGTGAAGGCGCAGCTGGAGAAGAAGAAGGCCGAGGCCGAGGCGGCGAAGAAGAAGGCCGAGGCCGAGAAGAAGGCTGAGGCCGAGAAGAAGGCCAAGGCCGCCGCCGAGAAGCGTGCCGAGGAGAAGGCCGCCGCCGACCGCAAGGCCCGCGCCGCCAAGCCCGCGAAGGTGACCTACCCGAACAACCTGGACGGCTGGATCCGCGAGGCGCTGTCCATCATGAAGAAGCACGACATCCCCGGCAGCTACGAGGGCATCCACCGCAACATCATGCGCGAGTCCTCCGGCAACCCCCTCGCGATCAACAACTGGGACATCAACGCCCGCAACGGCGTCCCCTCCAAGGGCCTGCTCCAGGTCATCAAGCCGACCTTCGACGCCTACCACGTCGCGGGCACCAAGCACGACCAGTACGACCCGGT
>NZ_JBIDBN010000023.1:0-38670 GCF_043203115.1 Streptomyces sp. NPDC048001 | reverse complement strand
CTCGGTCCTGCTCTCCGCTTTCCGGCCTCTCGGCCTTCCGGCGGCTCCGACTCTATCAGACCCTTTCGGCTCCGATTCCCGGTCGGCGGGACTGCGTCAAAGGGGCCGCTCTCGCGTTTTCCTTTTCGGCGCTCCCGACTTTATCAGAGGAATTCCGGCACCCTGAAAGGGTGGAAGTATTTCTCGGAAAGGCCGGGAAGGTGGCTCCCTCGGGCTAGGCGGCCCGTGATCAGGAGCGACATAGACTCTAAACGTTCACGCGTGGACCTGTCCAGTCCGACGCAACCGTTAAAACCTACCTCCCCACGCAGCCCGTGTCAACGGGTTTGTGGGCGAAGAGGAGACTAGCAGCTCTGCGTCGTCCGATGCACATCGGTGGGTCACGCCGCGGTGGGCAGCTGCGCGGTCCGGTCCGCTTCCTCCACGTCGCCGTGCTCCCCGGCCCTGGCCGCACGTCCGCCCAGGACGTAGACGTAGACGAGGAAGGCGAGTTCGGCGACGACCCCGATCGTGATGCGGGCCCAGGTCGGCAGGCCGGAGGGCGTCACGAACCCCTCGATCACACCGGACACCAGGAGGACGAGCGCCAGGCCCACAGCCATGCCCAGCGCTGCCCGGCCCCGCTGGGCCAGCGCGTCCCGCCGGCTGAGCGGTCCGGGGTCGATGACCGTCCAGCCCAGCCGCAGTCCGGTGCCGGCGGCGACGAACACCGCCGTCAGTTCGAGCAGGCCGTGCGGGAGGACGAGCCCCAGGAAGGTGTCCAGACGGCCGGCGGCCCCCATCAGGCCGATGCCGACGCCGAGGTTGAGCATGTTCAGGAACAGGATCCACAGGACCGGGACGCACAGGAAGGCCCCCAGCGTCAGGCACATGGCCGCCGCCTGGGCGTTGTTCGTCCACACCTGGGCGGCGAAGGAGGCCGCGGGGTGGCTGGAGTAGTACGTCTCGTACTCGCCTCCGGGCCTGGTGAGTTCCCTCAGCTCCTCGGGGGCGGCGATGGCGGCCTGCACCTCGGGGTGCGTCCCGATCCACCAGCCGATCACGGCCGCGAGCAGCGTGGAGAGGACGGCGGTCGGTATCCACCAGTGACGCGAGCGGTAGACGGCGGCGGGGAATCCCGCGGTCAGGAAGGCCGCCGCGTCCCGCCAACCGGCCCTGCGCGCGCCCGTGACCGTCGACCGGGCGCGGGCCACGAGCTGGGTGAGGCGTCCGGTGAGCGCGGGATCCGGCGCACTCGACTGGATCAGCGAGAGGTGGGTGGCCGTGCGCTGGTAGAGGGCGACGAGCTCGTCCGCTTCGGCTCCCGTGAGGCTCCTGCCGCGGCGGAGGAGCCTGTCGAGGCGGTCCCACTCGGCACGGTGGGTGGTGACGAAGACGTCGAGGTCCATGGGGGCTGCGGCTCCATGCGCTGGGTGTGCTGGGTGTGCTGGGTGTTCACGGTCCGTCCTGCTGCGGTGCGCTGCGGGTCAGCTTGGCAGACTGGTGTTCGCCAGGGGCAGGCAAGGTCGAGGATCACAAGGGGTGGGGCGGCGTGAGCGGACTGGTGACGGGGGATGCCGTCGTGCTGGGGCTGCAGCCGGCGAGGCTGCCGAGCCGGGCGCTCGCCCTGCTGATCGACCTCGTCGTCGTCTGGACGGCGTACATGATCGTGATGGTCGGTGTGGTGCTGGCGTCCACGGTGCTGGACGACGCCGCCGTGGCCGCCCTGTCGGTCGTCGCCTTCCTGCTGGTCCTGGTCGGAGCCCCGATCGCGGTGGAGACGCTGAGCCGCGGCAGGTCGCTCGGGAAGCTGGCCTGCGGTCTGCGGGTGGTGCGCGACGACGGCGGCCCCGTCCGCTTCCGGCACGCCCTGGTGCGGGGGGCGATGGGCGTCGTCGAGATCATGCTGTCCTTCGGGGTCATCGCGTGCATCGCGTCGCTGGTCTCCGCCCGGGGGCGGAGGATCGGCGACGTCTTCGCGGGCACCCTGGTCGTCCGGGAACGGGTCCCCGCCCAGCGGGCGGCCTGGGTGGTCCCGCCGCCGCCCGCCTGGCTGGCCGGGCGTTTCACGGGGCTCGACCTCTCGGGCGTCCCGGACGACCTGTGGCTGGCGATCCGGCAGTACCTGACGCGGATGAGGCAGCTGGACCCCGCGGTGAGCTGGTCCGTCGCGGTGCGGCTCGCGGGCG
Organism: Streptomyces sp. NPDC048001; assembly: GCF_043203115.1. NCBI lineage: Bacteria > Bacillati > Actinomycetota > Actinomycetes > Kitasatosporales > Streptomycetaceae > Streptomyces > Streptomyces sp. NPDC048001. The sequence continues at coordinate 36,502 of NZ_JBIDBN010000023.1, read as the reverse complement.
ACCTGGCGTCCCGGACGGGTGCGCCGGTCCCCGACGGGGTGCCGCCGGCCGCCTACCTGGCAGCCGTGGTGCACGAGCGGCAGGGCAGGGACGTCCGCCGGGCCCATGCGGCGGCCGCACGCGCCTCGGCCGACGCGGCGGCGGAGGGGAGGGCGGCGGCAACGGGCGCGGAGGCGGGCGCCGTGACCGGGCCCGCCGCGGGCGCGCCGGCCGCCGGCGGCCCCGGGACCGCGGCCCCGGAGGCGGCCGCCGGGCGCGGCCGGCAGGGGGAGCGCCCGGGCCCGGCGCCCGCAGGCGCCGACGCGGCTCCGGCTCCGGGCGGCGGGTTCGCCCCGCCCGCGTGACACACGGGCGGGCGCGGGGGCGTCGCATGACCGGGCGGTAAGGGCCGGGCCGGTCGCCGCCGGCCACGGGGGACGCGGCCGCGGGCAGATGCGGGTGGGGGCGAGGGGACCCGGCACGAGAAGGACCCGTCACGAGAACGAGGAGGGGGGTGTCTCCAGCTCCTCGAGCTCGATGCCGGGAGCCGCGAGCACGACGTCCTCTGCGAGGTGCACGGTGTGCTGCTCGCCGGTGTCCAGGGCGCTGACCTGGTATGTGTCCACGACCAGGGGTCCGTTGTCAGTGGTGTGCGCTTCACTGTCGACCAGTGCCCAGGACTGGTCGACGGTCCGGGGTGCGAGGACGGGTTCCGTGAAGGCGACGAGCCGGATGCGGACCGCCGGGCTGCCGGGCTGGAGCCTCAGCAGGCGGGCGGTGGCCACCAGGAAGGCGGGGGAGGTACCGGTGAATGCGGGGGCGCGCACGCTTCCTTCGGTGGCCTGCTCTCCGGTGGGGTCCGTCCGCACCCAGGTGACGCCCTCCAGGGCGGCACCCCGGATCTGCCAGTCGGCCGTGCGGAGTTCCAGCCGGAGGGGGCGGCCGAGATCGTCGAGGGCGAGGTCGACGGTTCCGGACGGTTTCCCGGACGGAGTGAACGTGCGGGAGACGTAGCGCCACCCGGAGGGTCCGGGGGCGCACTGGAAGTGCTCTTCACCGAGAGGGGTGTGGTCGTGGGGGTCGTGAAGCGAATATCGGCCGCGGGGCATGGGCTCGGAGTCCTTGTGCGGTGAGACGCGGCGGTGCCGGCGGCTTCCGTGAGGGGGTCGTTCGGGCACCTGCCGGCGGTGTACCGGAAGGTGCGCCGAGGATGCGAGGCAGGCCCCCGACACGGGGGTGCGGGGGCCTGCCTCGTATCCGGACCCCACACGGCTCTGGACCTCGGACGGCCGCCCGGCGGCGGTGGCCGCCGGGCGGGGGTGCCGGTATCAGTAGCGGTAGTGGTCGGGCTTGTACGGGCCCTCGACGGGCACGCCGATGTAGGCGGCCTGCTCGGGGCGGAGGGTGGTCAGCTTGACGCCGAGGGCGTCGAGGTGGAGGCGGGCGACCTTCTCGTCGAGGTGCTTGGGCAGCGTGTAGACGTCGGTCGGGTACTGCTGGGGCTTGGTGAAGAGCTCGATCTGGGCCAGGGTCTGGTCCGCGAAGGAGTTCGACATCACGAACGAGGGGTGGCCGGTGGCGTTGCCGAGGTTGAGCAGCCGCCCCTCGGACAGCACGATCAGGACCTTGCCGTCGGGGAAGGTCCAGGTGTGGACCTGCGGCTTGACCTCGTCCTTGACGATGCCCTCGGTCGCGGCCAGGCCCGCCATATCGATCTCGTTGTCGAAGTGGCCGATGTTGCCCACGATCGCCTGGTGCTTCATCCGGGCCATGTCACCGGCCATGATGATGTCCTTGTTCCCGGTCGTGGTGATGAAGATGTCGGCGGTCTCCACGACCTCGTCCAGGGTGGTCACCTGGTAGCCGTCCATCGCGGCCTGCAGCGCGCAGATGGGGTCGACCTCGGTGACGATGACACGGGCGCCCTGGCCGCGCAGCGACTCCGCGCAGCCCTTGCCCACGTCGCCGTAGCCGCAGACGACCGCCGTCTTGCCGCCGATCAGGACGTCGGTCGCCCGGTTGATCCCGTCGATCAGCGAGTGGCGGCAGCCGTACTTGTTGTCGAACTTCGACTTGGTCACCGCGTCGTTGACGTTGATCGCCGGGAACAGCAGCGTGCCCTCGGCCATCATCTCGTAGAGGCGGTGGACGCCCGTCGTGGTCTCCTCGGTCACACCGCGGACGTCGGACGCCAGCTGCGTCCACTTCTGCGGGCTGTCCGCGAGGGTGCGGGTGAGCAGGGCCAGGATGTGGCCGTACTCCTCGGAGTCCGCCGTCGAGGGGTCCGGCACCTCGCCGGCCTTCTCGAACTCGACGCCCCGGTGGACGAGGAGGGTGGCGTCACCGCCGTCGTCCAGGATCATGTTCGGCCCGCCGGTGGGGGTGTTCGGCCAGGTCAGCGCCTGCTCCGTGCACCACCAGTACTCCTCCAGCGTCTCGCCCTTCCAGGCGAAGACCGGGACGCCCTTCGGGTCCTCCGGGGTGCCCTCCGGGCCCACGGCGATCGCGGCGGCCGCGTGGTCCTGGGTGGAGAAGATGTTGCAGGAGGCCCAGCGGACCTCGGCACCGAGGGCGACCAGCGTCTCGATGAGCACCGCGGTCTGCACCGTCATGTGCAGCGAGCCCGTGATCCGCGCCCCTGCCAGCGGCTGCGCCTGCGCGTACTCGCGCCGGATCGCCATCAGCCCCGGCATCTCGTGCTCGGCGAGCGTGATCTCCTTGCGGCCGAAAGCGGCCAGGGACAGATCGGCGACCTTGAAGTCGCGGTGGTTGGCGGCACTCGACATGCGGGCTGCTCCTCGTGGTTCGGGGTCGAGGTGGTCTGGGCTGGCTCTGCTGCGGCCGGGCATACGGATGCCCGGTCATCGGCAGGACAGTCCGTCGGAGGCCCTCTCTCCCTCGGTCGGCCCCGGGGACCGCCCGACCGCCATCAGCAGCGACGTCTGACTCCGGAGACGAATCTACACCGATCGGCCGTGCGGACCCCAGCCCGCGGCGGCCCGCAGGGGCGGGTTCCGGCCGCACGCGGTGCTGTGCGGCCGGAACGGACAGGGCCCCGCCCGGACCGATGGGGAGCGCGCGCCCGCACGGGAAGGGCCCGGGCGGACGCCCGCCCGCCCCGCCCCGTCCGGACGGACGCCCGGCCGCGCCGGGGACGCCCGGGGACGGGGGTCAGTGCCCGGTGCCCGGGCCTCCGGGTGTCGCGGCGGGGTCGCTCCCGGCCACCGCCTCGGCCTCGCTGTAGATGTCCGGCTCCAGGTAGATCACCCGTGCGATGGGCACGGCGGCCCGGATGCGCTCCTCGGCGGCGTTGATCGCGGACGCGACCTCGTCGGCGGTGTCGTTGCCCTCGACGGCGATCTTGGCGGCGACCAGCAGCTCCTCGGGGCCGAGGTGCAGGGTGCGCATGTGGATGATGCGCGTGACGGTGTCGCCGTCGACGGTCGCCGCCTTGATCTTCTCGATGTCCTCCACCCCGGCGGCCTCGCCCAGCAGCAGGGACTTGGTCTCGGCGGCGAGGACGATCGCGATGACGATGAGCAGGACGCCGATGCACAGGGTGCCGATGCCGTCCCAGACGCCGTTGCCGGTGAGCAGCGCGAGCCCGACACCGCCGAGGGCGAGGACCAGGCCGACGAGCGCACCGAGGTCCTCCAGGAGCACCACGGGCAGTTCGGGGGCCTTGGCCCGGCGCACGAACTGCGACCAGGAGAGCCGTCCGCGCAGGGCGTTGGACTCCCTGATGGCCGTGCGGAAGGAGAAGGCCTCGGCGATGATCGCGAAGACGAGGACACCGACGGGCCAGTACCAGGCCTCGATCTCGTGCGGGTCGTGGATCTTCTCGTAGCCCTCGTAGACGGCGAACATGCCGCCCACGGAGAAGAGCACGATGGAGACGAGGAAGGCGTAGATGTAGCGCTCCCGTCCGTAGCCGAAGGGGTGCTGGGGGGTGGCCTCCCGCCGGGCCTTGCGTCCGCCCAGCAGGAGCAGCCCCTGGTTGCCGGAGTCGGCCACGGAGTGGACGCTCTCGGCGAGCATCGAGGACGAGCCGCTGAACAGGAACGCCACGAACTTCGCTACCGCGATGGAGAGGTTGGCCAGCAGTGCGGCCACGATGGCCTTGGTTCCGCCTGACGCGCTCATGTGTGCCCGATGTCCCTTCGTGCTGCCGTCTGTCGCCGGCCGGGGCGCTGCCCGGCCTGTGCGGTGCGACATTGTCGCAGCACCCGGGAGCCCCGGGAGCACGGAGTGGGCAGACGGTCGCCCGGAGGGTCCGCCCCGGTGCGAAGGGGCGGACCGCGCCGGGGGAGTTCAGAGCGCGGCGGTCGCGCGGAACACGGTGGCGCTGCCGTCCCCGGCGTCCGCGAGGGTGACCTGTTCCCCGGCGGGGACGAACACGGATTCGCCCGGTCCGAGGGCCGGTTCGCCGTTGAGCTCGGCGGAACCGGCGGTGCACAGGAGGATCTGGGCGCCGGTCGCGGTGAGGTCGCGGGGCGCGGAGCCGGGGGCGAGCACGAACCGGGAGAGGCGGAACTCGTCGGCCGGGGTCTCGTACACCTCCTCGCCGCCGGGAGGTGCCTCGGGCCGCAGCACGGCAGGTTCGGCGGCCTCGAAGCGGACGATCCGCAGCAGTTCGGGCACGTCCACGTGCTTGGGCGTGAGGCCGCAGCGCAGGACGTTGTCGGAGTTGGCCATGATCTCGACGCCGAGGCCGCCGAGGTAGGCATGGGGCACGCCGGCGCCGAGGAACAGCGCTTCGCCGGGCTGGAGCCGGACGTGGTTGAGCAGCATCGCCGCGATCACTCCCGGGTCTCCGGGGTGGTGGTGGGCGATGGCCGCATAGGGCGTGTACGGGCCGCCGAGCCGCTCGGCCGCCGCGGCCGCCTCGGTGACCGTGGCGGCCGTCTCCTCGCGGTCGGCGGTGAGGACGGCGGTGAGGACCTCGCGCAGCGCCGCGTCCTCGGGGTGGGCGTGGAGGAGGTCCACATAGGGCTTGAGGGAGTCGACCTCCAGCGCGGCGAGCAGGCCGGCCGCCTCGACGGGCCTGCGGAAGCCGCACAGCCCCTCGAACGGGGTGAGTGCGCAGAGGAGTTCGGGCTTGTGGTTGGTGTCGCGGTAGTTGCGGTGGGGGGCGTCGAGGGGGACGCCCCGGGCGTGTTCGCGCGCATGGCCCTCGGCGGCCTGGTCGAGGTCGGGGTGGACCTGGAGGGACAGGGGCGCACCGGCGGCGAGGAGCTTGAGCAGGAACGGGAGCCGGGGTCCGAAGGCCGCGACGGAGGCGGGGCCGAGTTCCCGCTCCGGGGCCGCGGCGATCACCTCGTCGAGCGGTCCGCGGGGGGTGCCGGACGGCGCTCCGGGGTGGGCGCCCATCCACAGCTCGGCCTGGGGCTCGCCGGTGGGGGCGGTGCCGAGCAGTTCGGGGAGGGCGGTGGTGGACCCCCAGGCGTAGGGGCGGACGGTGTTGGCGAGGCGGTCCATGGTCCTGTCTTCCTTGGTCCGGCGGGCCCGGTGCGATCGGCGGGTCCGGTGCGATCCGGGGTGGTCCTGCGGTGCGGGGCGGCTCCGGCGGGCCGGAGTCCGGTCCCGGCGGCCGTCCCGGCGGGCCGGGACCGGGCGCGCCGCATCCGGCCGTCCGCACTGCCCCGCGGGGGCGCGTGCGGCACGGAGGCCGCGCGTGCCGCCACCGTGCCACGGGTCCGCGGCCCGCGCATGGCGGGCAGGTGGCGCCGGGGTTACGAGGGCCGGGCCTCGCCCGCCTCCGCCAGCGACAGATACGCGGCGGCGAAGTCGGTGACGGCGAGGAGTTCGGCGATCGACTCCAGTTCGGTGCCCTCCTGCGGTTCGAGTTCGCTCACGGGGGTGTCGTGCCCGAGGGCCAGCTCGCGGGCCGCGGGGGCCGCCGTCAGCCCGCCGGCCGGGCGGTCCCGCAGGAGCACCACCCGGGCGTGGAGGGCCTGCGGCTCCTCGACGCGGTCGCGGAAGAAGTCCTCGGGGTCGGCGCCCGCGGCGAAGCCGCCGACCAGCAGCACCCCGTGCGCGGGCAGTGCCTCGGGCAGTTCGGCGGCGAGCGCGGGCCGTCCGGCGAGTTCGGCGAGGACGGCGGCGAAGCGGCGCCCCGCGGGGGCCGCGCCGACGCCCTCGGTCCAGATCAGCGGCAGGCTGTCGGCGAGTTCGGCGGCCAGGGTCTTGGCGGGGTTGGTGTAGGTGGCGATCGCGGGCCCGCAGCGCTCGGCGACCTCGTCGAGCCGGTCGGCGACCTGGTCCAGTGCCTCGGGGGGCGCTTCGAGCAGCCCGACCCGGTCGAGCAGGGCGAGGAGGGGGGTGAACAGCGCCCACAGGGCGCCGGGTCCGGCCGCCTGTCCCTCCTCGTAGAGCTCGTAGGGGGCGGTGGCCATGGGGACGACGAGGCCGTGGGCGCTCTCGACCGCCTCGGAGAGGGGGGAGGTGCGGGGTGCGACGGCGACGACGGTGGAGCCGCGCCGGTACGCCTGCTGCACGAGCTGCGCGAGGCCGGGTTCGCTGCCGTCGGTGGTGGCCACGAGCAGGAGGTCCAGTGAGCCCGCCCAGCCGGGGAGCGCCCAGCGCAGGGCGCCGGCGGCGTGGGCCACTCCGGTGGGGCGCAGCGGGATCACGGGGGCGGACGCCCCGGCCAGGGCGCCGATGAGGTCGGCGACGCCGACGGCCGCCGTGCCGGGGCCGGCGACCAGGACGGTACGGGGGCGTCCTTCGGGTGCGAGGGCCGAGATGCCGGCCTCGGCCGCGTGGTGTGCCGCGGTGCGTACGCGGGCGCCGGCCTCCGCGGCACCGCGCAGCAGTCCGCGGTGGTCGATGCGGGCGAGAGCGTCCGGCGCGTCGAGGAGCGACTCGTCGAGCATGGGGTGGGCCTCCGATCGCCGTACGCGTGCGGCGGATGGGTGCGGGAGCCGTGGAACCGGAGCGGGCCGGTCGGGCCGAGGTGGGGCGGCCGGGGCCGGGCCGGCGGACTGTGCCGGGGACCGGTCCCCGCCCCGGCGACGGGGCCGCGCGGGCGGCCGCCCGGGTGGGGCGGCCGGACCCGGTCAGGCCGGGCGGCGGGCCTCGTCGACCAGGAGCACCGGGATGCCGTCCCGCACGGGGTAGGCCAGTCGGCAGTCCGCCCCCGTGCACACCAGCTCGGGCGTCTCGGCCGCCGTGCGGTCGTCGAGCGGGGCGTGGCACGCCGGGCAGGCGAGGATCTCCAGGAGGCCGGCTTCGAGCGGCATGGCGGCGGTGTCCCTTCGGGGCGGGGTGGGTCGGCGGCGGGGGACCCCGTCGGAGCCGACCGGTTCTGGCGGGTGGATCTGTTCGGGCTTGCGGGTGCCGTGTGGATCAGGCCTCGTCAGCCTACCGCCGGGCGGGCCGCGGAGGCTCGTTCTGCGCTGCGCCGCGGCGTCGGCGCCCCGGGGGTCGGCCCCCGGGCGGCACGGCGCCCGGCCCGGCCGGTGCGGCCCCCCGGTGGCGGGGGCCGCGCGGGCCGGGCTCAGCGGGTGCGGACCAGCCGGAGCACCTCGTCGCGGAGCGCGGCCATGGTCGCCGCGTCCCGCGCCTCGACGTTCAGCCGCAGCAGCGGCTCGGTGTTGGAGGCGCGCAGGTTGAACCACCAGTCCGGGGTGGCCACCGTCAGCCCGTCCAGGTCGTCGGTGGTCACGCCCTCGCGGCCGGCGAAGGCCGCGCGGACGGCCTCGGTGCGTCCGGCCTGGTCCTCCACCTGGGAGTTGATCTCGCCGGAGGCCGCGTACCGGTCGTACTCGGCGACCAGCTCGGACAGCGGCCTCGGCTGGGAGCCGCGGGCGGCGAGGACGTGGAGGGCGGCGAGCATGCCGGTGTCGGCGTTCCAGAAGTCCCGGAAGTAGTAGTGGGCCGAGTGCTCTCCGCCGAAGATCGCGCCGGTGCGGGCCATCTCCTCCTTGATGAAGGAGTGGCCGACCCGGGTGCGGACCGGGGTGCCGCCGTTCTCCCGGACCACCTCGGGCACGGCCCAGGAGGTGATCAGGTTGTGGATGACCGTTCCGCCGGGGCGCTTGGCGAGTTCCCGCCGTGCCACCAGGGCGGTGATCGCGGACGGGGGGACGCCCTCGCCGCGCTCGTCCACGACGAAGCAGCGGTCGGCGTCGCCGTCGAAGGCCAGGCCCAGGTCGGCGCCCTCGGCCCGGACGCGGGCCTGGAGGTCGGTGATGTTGGCCGGGTCGAGGGGGTTGGCCTCGTGGTTGGGGAAGGTGCCGTCGAGTTCGAAGTACATCGGCACCAGCGTCACGGGCAGGTGCCGGAAGACGGCCGGGACGGTGAGCCCGCCCATGCCGTTGCCGGCGTCCACGACCACCTTCAGCGGCCGCATCTCCCACAGGTCGACGAGGGAGAGCAGGTGGTGCGCGTAGTCCTGGAGCGTGTCGGGCTTGCTGACGCCTCCCATGGCGGCGGCGGGCCCGGGGGCGGTGCCCGTGCGCGACCACTCCTCCACCAGGGCGCGGATGTCGGCGAGGCCGGTGTCCTGGCCGATGGGCGCGGCCCCCGCACGGCAGAGCTTGATGCCGTTGTAGCGCGCCGGGTTGTGGGAGGCGGTGAACATCGCCCCGGGCAGGTCCATCTTCCCGGAGGCGTAGTAGAGCTGGTCCGTGGAGCACAGGCCGATCAGGGTGACGTCCGCCCCCTGGAGCGCGGCGCCCTTGGCGAAGGCACCGGACAGCCCGGGGGACGAGGGCCGCATGTCGTGGCCGACGACGACGGCCGTCGCGCCGGTCACCTGCACGAAGGCGGCACCGAACAGCTCGGCGAGGTCCTCGTCCCACTGGTCGGGGACCACTCCGCGGATGTCGTACGCCTTCACGATCTGCGACAGATCAGCAGCTGCCACGGCCTCATCCTCCACAAGTTCTCGGCGGTCGCCACAACCTACCCGTACGGTCCGCCGCCGGTCCGCCCGGTTCTCCCCTCCGTGAGCGGGGTCCCGCGCGGCCGCGGGCGGGAACGGGATCCGGACGCGCTCAGTTGTCCGGGGAGCGCAGCACCCTGAGGTGGCCGCGCCGGGCGACCTCCCTGGGGTCCGCGGTGCGCCGCCCCCCGGGTCCGCCGCCCTCCGCCGTGCGTCGCTGGGGGCGCGCCGCCTCGCGGACCGCGTTGGCCAGCGCCTCCAGGTCGTCGCCGCTGGGGCGTGCCGGGGCGGAGCCGTCCGTGAGCCGTACGACCTCCCAGCCGCGCGGGGCGGTGAGCCGCTCGCCGTGCTCGGCGCACAGGTCGTAGCAGTGGGGCTCGGCGTAGGTGGCGAGCGGGCCGAGGACCGCGGTCGAGTCGGCATAGACGTACGTCAGTGTCGCGACGGCAGGGCGGCCGCACGCGGTGCGAGAACATCGACGTACAGGGCTCACGACGTTGGACGGTACCGCACTCTTGAGCGGGCTGCGACGACTCTCCATCAGGTCACTCCCCCGTGTCGTGACGTGGCATCCGACGAAACACCGCTTCCGGTAACTGGCCTGACCTGCACGGGAAGAGAACCGCACGGACGGCGGTCGCGCAAGGCCCGGTCGCGACTCGGGGTGAATGATGTCAATCGGCGCGGGGGCGCCGGTCGCCGGGGGGCGCAATCGCGCCCAAGCGTGGCCGGATCGTTCAATCGGCGACAAGGCGGGCCGCGGCGGGCCGTGCGGCGGCCGTCCGGGGGACCGGGGAGTTACCCTGCGTGAGTGAAGGACAGTCCCGTACCGCCGCCGCCCGCGCAGTCCCGTCCGCGCCACCGCGACCGCCACGGACGGGGGATGCGCGGGCCGGTCGCCCCTCCCCAGGTCCCGCTCGCGGTCACCCGCGCCGACACCTTCCGGGATCTGGTGCAGGACTCCGTCGACCGGCTGGAGCGGCGCTGGCCTCAGCTCGCCGACGTGGACTTCGTGGTGATGGAGGTCCCGGGCGGGGCGGAGGACTCGGTGCCGCTGGGCGGGGTGCTGTCCGCCTCGAAGGGGCGGCCCGCGCGGGTCGTGGTCTACCGGCGCCCGGTGGAGCTGCGGACGAAGAGCCGGGACGAGCGGGCGCTGCTGGTGCACGAGGTGGTCGTGGAGCAGGTGGCCGAGCTGCTGGGTCTCTCCCCGGAGTCGGTGGACCCCCGGTACGGGCAGGACTGACCGGGGGCGGGCGACCTGGACGGGGGCGGGCCCCGCGGACCCGGGCGGTGTCCGCGGGGCCCGGCCGGGCCGGTGCCGGCCCGGTCAGTGCCCGAGCACCGTCAGGTCCTGCTCCGCCGTCGGAACGGACACCGTGCCCCGGTCGTCCGGCAGGTTCTGCACGGTGAACATCGGGATGCCGTCCTCGGAGACCTCCAGCATCCGGGAGGCGTGGACGGGACCTCCCGAGAGGGTGCGCACGGTCAGCGCGTAGACGCCCTTGAGCCCCTCGGGGAGCGGCGCGGTGATGGTGAGCGTGGTGCCCGCCTTCACCGTGTACTTCTTGACCGCCGGAGTACCTCCCCGGGTGCCCGCGGAGGCGGTCACCTCGACCTCGGCCGCCGCACCGGGGGCCGCCATGGACAGCAGCGTGCCCCGGTCGCGGTTGTCCGCGACGCTGGCCCGCTCGCCCACGGGTGCGGCGGCGGGGATGAAGGCGGTCTCCCGCTTCTCCCCGGTCCCGCGGACCACGCGCAGCGCGGCCACCACGGGGGTCGCCGCGCCGTCCTCCGCGGGGCTGAGGAGCAGGCTTCCGGCCTCGCCCTTGCTGACGTCCGCCAGGTCCAGCACGGAGGTCATGCCGGACTTCACGCGGACGCTCTCGCTGCCGGCCGGGGTGATGGTCCCGGTCGGGCCGGCGAAGCGCACGGTGAGGGCGGCGTCGTCCTCACCGGGGGCGAAGGCGACCAGCTGGACGGAGGTGGCGTCCCCGGGGATGCCGGGGAGGACCGCGGTCGACGCGGGGGCGGCCGAGGCGGTGAGCCAGTCGCTGCCCAGGGCCTCGTCGAAGGCGCGGACGGCGGCGCCCACCCGGCCGGCGCGGGTGCTGACGTGGACGGTGACGTCCTCGGCCTTGTCGGTGGTCAGGGTCGACAGCAGGACCGGGACCGAGCCTCCGGGCGGAACGGTGATGCCCTCGGTGAGCGTGGCCTTGAGCAGGCCGTCCTTGCCGTAGAGCTCGATGTCGACGACGGCGCTCGCGTCGTCCGGGTTGCTCAGGTGCACGTAGTCCTGGCGGCTTCCGGCGAGGGAGGCGCCGGGGAACCAGAAGTCGGTGTCGGGACCGGTGCAGCTGATGCCGAGCAGTCCGCGGCCGGCGCCCGCGGGCACGGTCGTCGTCTGCTGGGTGGTCCAGCCGGGGGCGAGGGCCCCGGACGCGGTGCCGAGGAGCGCGGGCGCGTCGCCCCCGTCGGCCTCGGCCGCGACGGGTGTGCCGGGCTGCTTCAGCGCCAGGACCGGCTTGGGTGCGGCCTCTGACCCGTCGGCCTTCCCGGCACCGGCGGAGTCCCCGGCCGCCTCGCCGCCGTCCTCCGTCTCCTCGTCCGATGTCTCCCCGTCCTCGGCGGGGGCGTCGGCCGCTCCCGCCAGGCGTGCGGTGGCGGCCCGCAGCTCGGCGGCCGCGGCGGGGGCGTCGCCGTCCCCGGACGCGGTGGGGGACGGCGTCCCCGCGGCTGCCGCGGGCGTGTAGGAGGTGTAGAGCGTCTCGGCCAGTTCCGAGGTGCCGGGAGCCGGGCACAGCAGGCTGGAGCGCTCGACCGGCAGGCGGGCGGCGGCACTCGCTGCGGCGGGGGCGCCGGCGTCGGAACCGGTCGTCGCGGCAGCGCCGGTGATCGCCGCGAGGGCGGTGGCGACCGCGATCAGGGACAGGGTCGTGCGCTTCACTGGTCGCCTCGCGTGGTGCCGGGGGCCTGGGAGGGCGGTTCGGGGTACCGGCCGCCGTATCCGTACGGGTCGTCGTCCTCGCCGCCCTGCGGCGGGTACGGCGCCGAGCCGTACCCCTGGTCGGAGTACGTCCCGCCGGAGTGGCCCTGCTGGTAGGGGTCGTGGCCGTAGGGCTGATCACCGGGGTGGGCGGCCTGGCCGGGGTCCTGGTACGGCGGTGTGCGGGGGTCGTAGCCCTGGCCGCCGTAGTCGGTGCCGTCCGGGGCGTAGGAGGCGCGGCCCTGCCAGTCGGCGTCGTGGCCGCCGGCGTACCCGGCGTCGGGGACCGGGGCGTAGGCGCCGGGGCCGGCGTCCGGGGCGCCGGTGCCCGCGGTGCGTCCGTCCGCCGGGGGGGCGCCGGGCCCGGTGCGGGTCTGCGCCGGGATCTCGGGCGCGCCCTCGGCCTCGGCCTGGGCGCGCAGCCTGCGGGCGCGCCGGCCGTCGCCCTCCTCGGGCTGCGGCGGGACGGCGGCGGGCTCCTCGTCGGGCAGGTCGTCGTCGACCTGGCGGCGCCGCCCCGGCAGGGCGAGGACCACCAGGACCAGGGCGAGGGCGCCCTGCGTCCAGATCCGGGCGGTGTGGGTGACCGGGTCCCGGTGGGTGAGGGCCAGCCGCCCGCCCTCCGCGGGCAGTTCGAAGCCCTGGGCCCAGCCGTCCACCGTGGTCCGCTCCAGCGGGCGCCCGTCGAGGGTGGCCTGCCAGCCCTCGGAGACCCGGTCGGCGATGCGCAGGACGCGGCCCGCGCCGCCCTTGGGGATGTCGGCGTGCGCCTCGACCGGTCCGGAGGCCACGGGCAGGGGGTCCTTGTCCCCGTCGAGGACGGTCACCCGGGCGACCTGGCGGTCGACGCGCCACAGGGCGCTGCCGTCGAGCTGGCTGAGCCTGCTCAGCCCCGGGGTGGCGTCGAGGACGCGGGAGGTCTCCCGGGGCACCCCGTCGCGCACCAGGACGTAGCGGATGGCGTACCCGCTGAGCTGGCTGGTCTGGTCGGCTCCGGAGCCGGCGACCAGGTTGGCGACGACGCCGTCGAGGCGCGCGTCGCTTCCCTCCGCCTCGGCGAGTTCGGCGTCGCCGAGGCGCCCGCCGGAACCGCGTACGAGCATGTAGGAGACCGTCGCGGCCGAGGTGCCGCCGAGCACCAGGGTCCGGGGCTGGTCCCGGGTGACGCTCTCCTCGGCGACGAAGGCGGGCACGTGGACGGGGTCCCGGCGGCCGATCGGCCCGTCGGCTCCGCCGGCCATCCACAGCACCGCGGCACCGAGCGGGGCGAGCGCGGCGGCCAGTGCCACGAGCGCGGCCAGCGGCTGGCGCCAGCCGAAGTTCCGGGCGGCGACCCGGGTGCGGCCGCCCTCGGCGCCGAGGACGGCCGCGGTCAGCAGGGCGAGCCCGTAGACGAGGGTGGCCGGTCCGGCCCAGCCGGAGCCGTCGGCGGCGACGGCGCACACCAGGCCGGCGAGGGCCGCGACCCAGGCGGTGCGGATGGCGAAGGTGCGCTCTTCGCGGAGCAGGGCGGCCAGCGCGGCGGCCACGATGCCGAGCATCAGGATGCCGCCGGGTGCGCCGGGACCGCCGGGGCTGATGCCGAGGAGGTCGAGCGGTTCGGCGAAGCCGCTGCCGAGGTGCAGGCCCGCCTCGCGGAGGAATCCGGCCGGCCGGGTGAGCAGCTCCAGCGACCAGGGGGCGAGCACGAGGACCGGGGTGGCGACGGCGGCGAGGAAGCGCAGCGCGTAGGCCGGGAGGTCGCGGCGGTGGAGCACCAGGACGGCGAGACCGGTGGCGACGGCGAGCGGCCACACCACCGGGGTGAACGCGGTCGCGACGGTGAGCAGCAGCGCGTAGGTCCAGGTGGCCTGCCAGGTGCCGCGGGCGCCGCCGCGGGTGCGCAGCCCGTGGGCGGCGACGGCCGCGCGGGCGGTCAGCGGGAGGAGGATCGCGAGGACGGCGGTGCCCAGGCGCCCGGCGGCGAGCGCGCCGGTGGCCGCGGGCAGGAAGGCGTAGGCGATGCTCGCCCAGGCCCGCAGGAGGCGGGACTCGACGAGCGGCCGGGAGGCGAAGTAGGCGGTGAGCCCGGCCAGCGGGACGGAGCAGACCAGCAGCACGGTGAGCGCGAGGCCGGTGGAGCCGAAAGTGAGCCAGGACAGCAGGGCGAGGACCGCCAGGTAGGGCGGCGCGGTCGGGGTGCCGCCGGTGCCGACGGCGTGCCAGCTCTCGGCGTAGCGGGCCCACAGGTCCCCGGCGTCGCCGGGGGCGGGCAGCAGCGCGCCGCCGGACAGGGCGCCGCCGCCGAGCAGTTCGCGGCAGGCGACGAGGGAGACGAGGAGCAGGAGGGCGAAGAGCAGCGGCGCCGGTCTGCGGGCGATCTTCTTGAGCCGGGAGAACTGCTCGATCTCCAGGTAGTCGGCGTCGTCGCCGCCGGGGCCGGACTCCACGACGCCGTGGCGGGAGCCGCTGTCGGAGTCGGAGCGGCCGAAGCCCGCGAGGACCTGCTCCAGGGTGGCCCGGACGGTGGCGCCCGGCGGCGGGAAGAGCGGCCGCAGCTCCTTCGCCTGGACGGCACCGCGGGGTCGGCGGCGCCGTCCGGCGATGATCCGCTCGGGCCGCAGCAGCACCCCGGACAGGCCCATCACCTCGTCGACGGCCTGGCCGGGGACCTTGCCGACGAGGTAGGCGACGGTGCGCAGCAGCGTGCCGACGACGAGGCGCAGCAGGACCCACGGCAGGGCGACGGTGCGGGCGTTGGTGAGGAGGGTGTAGACGGCGCCGGCCTTGTCGACGCGGTGCGGGCTGGCGACGGAGCGGCCCGCGCAGTCGACGGTGCGGCGTTCGCGGGCGGCGGCCTCGGCGTGCCGGAGGACGGCCTCGGGTGCCACGAGGACGCGGTGCCCCGCGCTGTGGACGCGCCAGCACAGGTCCACGTCGTCGCGCATGAGGGGCAGTCGGCGGTCGAAGCCGCCGAGCTCCTCGAAGACGACGCGCCGGACCAGCATGCCGGCGGAGGAGACGGAGAGGACGGAGCGGACCTGGTCGTGCTGGCCCTGGTCCTGTTCGCGGCGGTCCAGGCCGGTCCAGCGGCGGCCGCTGTCGGCGATGGAGACGCCGGCCTCCAGCAGCTGCCTGCGGTCGTACCATCCGCGGAGCTTGGGGCCGACGACGGCGACGGAGTCGTCGGAGTCGGCCACGCGCAGCAGTTCGCGGAGGGCGTCCGGCGCGGGGGCGCAGTCGTCGTGGAGGAGCCAGAGCCACTGGACGGGTTCGCCGTGCGGCAGATCGGGCAGCTCGTAGGCCTCGTCGTGCCAGGTGCGGGTGACCGGGTCCCAGCCGCTGGGCCGCCTGAGGTAGGGCAGGTCGTCCAGGCCGAGCACCCCCGCGGTGCGGGCGGCCTCGTCGACGGCGGTGCCGAAGCCGGTGCGGCGGGCGAGGTGCAGGACGCGGTCGGGGCCCAGCGACCTCGTGAGCAGCTGCGCCGAGTCGTCGGCGCTTCCGGTGTCGGCGGCGACGGCGTTCTGCACGGGGCGTTCCTGGCCCAGCAGTCCGTCGAGGGCGTCGGGCAGCCAGCGCGCACCGTCGTGGGCGACGAGCACGGCGGTGACCACGTGCCGCGGGAACTCGGGTGCGAACGCCGGGGCGAACGCTGCTGTGGTGGCGGACATTGAGCTACGGGCCCTCCGGCCGGAAGGGGCGCCCCGTGGGGGCGTGGGTGCGTCACGGACGGGGCCCCACACTAACGGCTGACGTCACATCGGTCCGCCGCCCGTACGCGGGGTACGGGCGGCGGACCGATGCCGATGTCCCTGTATGCCCTTGTTCGCCGTATGCCCTTGTTCGCCGGCCGGTGCGGCGGCTCGGCAGGCCCGGCGCCCCGCGGAGTCCGAAGGGCGCGCGGGGCGCCGCTCCCGTGCGGGGCGGGAGGCCGCCCTTCCCCCCGGCCCGGGCGGCCGGTCCGGGGGCGGAGGACCCGCCCGGGGCGACCCGGCCGCGGCGACCCGGCCGGGTCCGCCCCGCGCGGGGCGGACGCCTCGGACCAGGCGCTTCATCGGACCAGGTGCGTCAGACGGCCGCCTTCTTCAGCCGGCGGCGCTCCCTTTCGGACAGCCCGCCCCAGATGCCGAAACGCTCGTCGTTGTTGAGGGCGTATTCCAGGCATTCGGAGCGGACCTCGCAGGCGAGGCAGACCTTCTTGGCCTCCCTGGTGGAGCCGCCCTTCTCGGGGAAGAAGGACTCCGGATCGGTCTGGGCGCACAACGCGCGCTCCTGCCAGCCGAGTTCGTCGTCCGCGTCCTCGACCAGCAGTTGTTGGAACAGCTCGGTCATGTGCGCCCCTCGTCTGTCTTTGCGTCCCCGTGATGTTGCCGCGATGCTTTTCGGCCGAACGACACGAGTGAAATTACAAGTGTGTAGCTCCGAGCGAGTCAAGCCACGATCTGCTATTGCGCCAGGTATTCACTCTGCGGAACCAAGGCTATGCGGAAAGTGTTCAAATCACCAAAAACCTGACACATGCCAGCGGCCAACTCCCCACACCTCCCTTTCCGGAGGGAGACGCCCTGGAGATCGGCACTGTTGCAATCCGGCCACCGAAGCGATCCGGATCACAGTAAGGTCACGGAGCCCCAACAGCGTTTACCGGCAGGACTGCTGGCGCATGTCTCCCCACCCTTCCCCGCACAAACCTTTCTCCGGACGCCATAACCGGATGTGATGAAACATTGCCGCCAAACCGGTCATTGGGTTGACATCGGGTGAGCCCACCCGTCACCTTGGGTGCCATGCCAGCGACCTCAGCGCCCCTCGCGACCCGCCACCGCGGGTCCCGCAGCGCTGTCCAGGCCCGCTGTCGCTGTTGTCGCACCGCCTCCTGAAGCCGTCGAGCCCCGCTCCGGCCTCCCCCGCGCACCCGCTCCGCCGCGCCGCACCGTTGTCCGGCGCATCCCGCACCGCCCGTACCTCCGGGTCGGGCAGGCCCCGTACGCTCCCCCTGCCGAGGACCACCGCACCCCATGAACAGCGACAGCGACCTCCAGATCGCCGGCGACATCCTCTCCGTCCAGCACCTGCTCCGGCCCGCACCCGAGCACCCCTCCACCGTGGCCGAGTTCGCCGGCCTCGCCCGGTCCATCGCCGCGGACCGGGCCGGCTGGGAGCCCCTGGTCCGGTACGACGCCGCCTCCCGCTGGTACCACCGGCTCCGGACGGGCCCCGGCTACGAGGTCTGGCTGCTGAGCTGGGTCCCCGGACAGGGCAGCGGCCGCCACGGCCACGGCGGCTCCTCCGGGGTGCTCACCGTGCTCTCCGGCGAGCTGACCGAGCGCTCCGCGCGCGGGGAGCTGAGCCTGCGCCCGGGAGACCAGCGGGTGTTCGCCCCGGGATACGTGCACGAGGTCGCCAACGACGCGCTCGACGGCGCGGTCAGCCTCCACGTCTACCACCCCGGCCTCACCGAGATGCCGATGCACGACGCCCCCCGGTGCACCGCGGGCGTACCCCTCGCCACCCCCCTGGCCTGACCACCGCGAACCCTCCGCCCCCGCCCCCGCGGTGGGCGTCCGCCGCCGCCGTGTGACCGGCCTGCGACACTGTGCGCATGCGCATTGTGGTTCTGGCCGGCGGCATCGGCGGCGCCCGTTTCCTCCGCGGCCTCAGGAGTGCCGCGCCCGAGGCGGACGTGACGGTGATCGGCAACACCGGCGACGACATCCATCTGTTCGGGCTCAAGGTCTGCCCCGACCTCGACACCGTGATGTACACCCTGGGCGGGGGCATCGACGAGGAGCAGGGCTGGGGGCGCCGGGACGAGAGCTTCCGGGTGAAGTCCGAACTCGCGGCCTACGGAGTGGGCCCCGAGTGGTTCGGGCTCGGCGACCGGGACTTCGCCACCCATATCGTCCGCACCCAGATGCTCGGGGCCGGGTACCCGCTCAGCGCGGTCACCGAGGCGCTGTGCACCCGCTGGAACCCGGGCGTCCGGCTGCTGCCGATGTCCGACGACCGGGTCGAGACCCATGTGGCCGTCACCCTCGACGGCGAGCGCCGGGTGATCCACTTCCAGGAGTACTGGGTGCGGCTGCGCGCCTCCGTGGACGCGGAGGCCGTGGTGCCCGTCGGAGCGGACGAGGCGAAGCCCGCGCCCGGGGTGCTCCAGGCCCTGGCCGAGGCGGACGTGATCCTCCTGCCGCCGTCCAACCCCGTCGTCAGCATCGGCACCATCCTCGCCGTACCCGGGATCCGCGAGGCCGTGGCCTCCGCCGCGGCGCCGGTCGTCGGCCTCTCCCCCATCGTCGGCGGCGCCCCGGTGCGCGGCATGGCGGACAAGGTGCTGGCCGCCGTGGGCGTGGAGTCCACCGCCGCGGCCGTCGCCCGGCACTACGGAGCGGGGCTCCTGGACGGCTGGCTGGTCGACACGGCGGACGCGGCGTCCGCGCCCGAGGTGGAGGAGGCGGGCATCCGCTGCCTCGCCGTGCCGCTGATGATGACCGACACCGGGGCCACCGCCGCCATGGCACGTGCCGCGCTGGCGCTGGCCGAGGAGGTACGGGCGTGACCTCCCCCTCGCTCCGGGTGTGGGCCGTCCCCGGCATCGGGGAGGTGCGGCCCGGCGACGACCTGGCCAAGCTGATCGCCGCGGCCGCCCCGGACCTCGCCGACGGGGACGTCCTGCTGGTCACCTCGAAGATCGTCAGCAAGGCGGAGGGCCGGGTCGTCCGGGCGACGGACCGGGAGGCGGCCGTCGACGCCGAGACGGTGCGCGTGGTGGCGCGCCGCGGCACGCTGCGGATCGTGGAGAACCGCCAGGGCCTGGTGATGGCCGCCGCGGGGGTGGACGCCTCCAACACCCCGGCGGGGACCGTGCTGCTGCTGCCCGCGGACCCCGACGCCTCGGCCCGGGCCCTGCGCAGGGGCCTGCACGAGGAACTCGGCGTCGACGTCGGAGTGGTGGTCACCGACACCTTCGGGCGCCCGTGGCGTGCGGGCCTCACCGACGTGGCGATCGGCGCGGCGGGCGTCCGCGTCCTCGACGACCTGCGCGGCCGGACCGACGCGCACGGCAACCCGCTCCACGCCACCGTCGTCGCGGTGGCCGACGAACTCGCCGCCGCGGGCGACCTCGTCAAGGGCAAGGCCGAGGGCCTGCCGGTCGCCGTGGTCCGGGGCCTCGCCCACCATGTCGGCCCGGCCGGCGGACAGGACGCGCAGGGGGCGCGGGCGCTGGTCCGCGACGCCGCCGACGACATGTTCCGCCTCGGCACCTCGGAGGCCGTGCGCGAGGCGGTCACCCTGCGCCGCACCGTCCGCTCCTTCACCGACGAGCCCGTGGACGGCGGGGCGGTGCGGCGGGCGGTCGCCGCCGCGGTGACGGCACCCGCGCCCCACCACACGACCCCGTGGCGCTTCGTGCTGCTGGAGTCGGAGTCCTCCCGGCTGCGGCTGCTGGACGCGATGCGCGAGGCGTGGATCGCGGACCTGCGCCGCGACGGCAGGTCGCCGGAGTCGATCGCCCGGCGCGTACGCCGCGGGGACGTGCTGCGCAACGCGCCGTATCTGGCCGTCCCCTGCCTGGTCATGGACGGGGCCCACCGCTACGGGGACGCCCGGCGGGACGCGGCCGAACGGGAGATGTTCACGGTCGCGGCCGGTGCGGGCGTGCAGAACTTCCTGGTGGCCCTCGCGGGCGAGCGGCTGGGCTCCGCCTGGGTGTCGTCCACGATGTTCTGCCGCGAGGTGGTGCGCGAGGTGCTGTCGCTGCCCGCCGACTGGGACCCCATGGGGGCGGTGGCCGTCGGGCACCCGGCCGCGCCCGCGCCGCCCCGCCCGCCGCGTACGGCGGAGGCCTTCGTCGAGGTGCGCTGAGGCCGGGGCGGGGCGGGCCCGGGCGGGCGCACCTGCCGCCGGGCCCCGCCGTGTCACCAGCGGGCGATGTCCACCCGCCGCATCTTCGGCTCCCGGCGCGGCGGGGTGCGCCCGGAGAGCAGGACCAGCCGGGCGGCGCGGTGGCGCTGCCCGGCGTAGGGCTCCAGCAGGTCGAGCATCGCGGCGTCGTCGGCGTCCCGGTCCCCGGCCAGCGCGTAGCCGACGATGCGCGGCAGATGGAGGTCGCCGAGGGTCAGCGCGTCCGGCGCGCCGTGGCTGCGCTGCACGGTCTCCGCCGAGGTCCACGGCCCGATGCCGGGCACCCGCTCCAGCCGTGCCATCGCCTCGGCGGGCGGCATCGAGGCCGCCTCCTCCATGCGGTGGGCCACCCGCACCGCGCGCAGCACGGTCGAGGCGCGCTTGTCGTCGACCCCTGCCCGGTGCCACTCCCAGGACGGGATCCCCGCCCAGGTGCGCGGGCCGGGCATGACATGGAGCCGGGAGTCCGGGCCCGGCGCGGGCTCGCCGTGCCCCCGGACCAGCAGCCGCCAGGCGCGGTACGCCTCGTCCGTGGTGACCTTCTGCTCCAGGACGGAGGGGATCAGGGACTCCAGGACCAGCCCGGTGCGCAGCAGCCGCAGGCCGGGGCGGCGGTGCCGCGAGGCGGCGACGAGGCGGTGGCGGGGGGTGAGCTCCTCCGGGGCGTCGGCGGCGCCGAGGAGTTCGGGCACCCGTTCCAGAAGCCAGTCGGCGCCCTCCCCCCAGGCGTCGGCCTCGACCGTTCCCCCGCGCAGGGCGAGGCGCAGTGTGCCGGGGCCCTCCGGGGTGCGGCTGGCCCGCCAGACCGCGCCGTCCGGCGAGATCCGGAACGTGGGGTCGGCGGGCCCGCGGCGCAGCGGGCCGAGCACCAGGGGGAGGTCCAGCGGCCAGGGCGGGGTCCAGCGCCGGGAGCGGGGCGGGGCGGCCGGACGGGGCACGCCGCCGGGCGCGCGCCCGCCCCGCGGTACGCGGCCGTCGCCGCCCCGCACCGTGGTGCGGCGCATACCCGGTTCGAAGCGCCCTGCCATGGCGCCCAAGACTACTGGCCGGGGCGCCGCTACTGGTCGGACGAGAAGCGCACCGCGCCCGCGGGGAGCACGGCGTCGCACCACACCCGGGCGCCGTGCCGGAGTTCGTTGTCCTCGCCGACGACGGCTCCGTCGCCCACGACGACCCCGGAGAGCACGGTCCGGGCCCCGATCCGGGCCCCGCGGCCGATCAGCGACTCCGAGACGACCGCCCCGGGCTCCACGACGGCTCCCGGGAGCACGGTGCTGCCGTCGATGCGGGCGTCGGCGCCGATCCGGGCGCCCTCGCCGACCACGGTGCCGCCGTACAGCTTGGCCCCGGGCGCTATCCGGGCCGAGGGCAGGACCAGCCGCTCGCCGCGGCGTCCGGGCACCGCGGGCGAGGGTGCGCGGCCGAGCACCAGGTCTGCGGAGCCGCGGACGAAGGCGTGCGGAGTGCCGAGGTCCAGCCAGTAGGTGGAGTCGACCATGCCCTGGAGGTGGGCGCCGGCGGCCAGCAGTTCGGGGAAGGTCTCGCGTTCGACGGAGACGGGGCGGCCGTCCGGGATGCCGTCGATCACCGAGCGGCGGAAGACGTAGGCCCCCGCGTTGATCTGGTCGGTGACGATCTCCTCGGGCGTCTGCGGCTTCTCCAGGAAGGCGGTGACCCGTCCGGTGCCGTCGGTGGGCACCAGGCCGTAGGCGCGGGGGTCGTCGACGCGGGTGAGGTGGAGGGAGACGTCGGCGCCGGCGGTGCGGTGGGTGTCCACCAGCGCGGGTATGTCCAGTCCGGTGAGGATGTCGCCGTTGAAGACGAGGACCGGGTCGTCCGGTCCGGAACGGAGCCGGGCGGCGGCGTTGCGTATGGCGCCGCCGGTGCCGAGGGGCTCCTCCTCGGTGACGTACTCGAGGTGCAGTCCGAGGGCCGAGCCGTCGCCGAAGTACGGCTCGAAGACCTCGGCCAGATAGGACGTGGCGAGCACGATGTGCTCGACGCCCGCGGCGCGGGCGCGCGCCAACTGGTGGGTGAGGAACGGGACACCTGCCGCCGGGACCATCGGCTTCGGTGTCCGGACGGTGAGCGGACGCAGCCGGGTGCCCTTGCCCCCGACCAGGAGTATGGCTTCCGGGGCCCGGGAGGCCGGGACGGCCTGGTTGGCCTGGTTCAATGCGGTCTCTGCTTCCTGCTGGGGCCGGGCACGGTCGCTTGTCGGACCGGCCAGTCTAGGCTCTGCCCGTCCGTCCCCGGCGGCGGCGCGACGGCGGCCGCGGGCACCTCGCCCGCGGCGGATCGCCCGCGTACGCCCGGTACGAGGACGGCCCTCCGCCGCGGCGGGCGCCGTGCGCCGGTCCACCGGGGACGGCGGGACGGCCCGAGGGAGCGTGTGCGCGGGGGCACCCGGCCGCCGCCCCGGCAGCTCCGGTCAGCGCCCCTGCAGCGCGGCCGACGCCGTGCGGATCGTGCCGAGTTGGCCGTAGAGGCGGCCGCCCGGGCAGTCGGTGGCGAAGCCGTCGCGGTGCCCGGCGATGGTGTTGAGGGTGACCTTCGCGCCCTTGGCGTACTTGCCGCTCCCTCCCGAGACCAGGGTCACGCTGCCCTTCGGATCGACTCCGTGCAGGCCGAGCTTCCACGCGGTCAGTCGGGCGACCGCGGTGACCGCGGCCTGCGGCGGATTGGAGGAACTGTACGTGCCGAGCACGGCTATTCCGGTGCTGTTGGTGTTGAAACCGAGCGTGTGCGCGCCGAGGACCGGTTGGGCCACGCCTCCCGCACGGCCTTCGTAGATGTTTCCGCACTTGTCGATGGCGAAGTTGTAGCCGATGTCCCGCCAGCCGCTGCTCACCGTGTGGTAGCGGTAGATACTGCGCAGGACGGAGGGCGCCTGCTGACACGTGTAGTTGTTGCCCGTGGCGCTGTGGTGGACGAAGGCGGCCTTGACGGTGCTGGTGTAGACGAAGGTCTTCTCGCGGAGCGACTCGTCGGCGCCCCAGCCCTTGCGGGTGACGATCGCGGGGCGGGGCCCGATGTGGGGCTGGGCGGCGGCCGCGTCGAAGCCGAGCGTGCCGCCCGCCGCGGCGGCGGCCTCGGTGTCGCCGCGGTCGAGTGCGGGCAGCACCGTGCCGGGGGCCGGGGCGCTGGTGGTGCCCGTGCCGGGGCCCGAGGCCGTCGTACCGGTGCCGTCCCCGCCGGTACCGTCCCCGTCGGCGTCGGTGCCGTCCCCGCCGGTGCCGTCCCCGTCGGCGTCGGTGCCCTCGGCGTCGGTGCCCTCGGCGTCGGTGCCCTCGGCGTCTGCCGGGCCGGTGCCGTCCGCCTCGCCGTCTCCGCCACCGCCGCCCGCGCGGTCCTCGGCCGCCGGGGCCGGATCGGCCCCGGGTCCGTCACCCGGGTCGACGAGGTCCAGGCGCAGGCCCTCGGGGAGGGGGCGGCTGCTGCCGTCCGCGCGCTTCACGCGCACCTCGACGCCGTCCGAGGGCCCCACCCACAGCGGGGCGGTGGAGCCCCGCACCCGGCCCGCCGCGCTCTCCTCGGTGCCGGGGTCCGCGGCGTGGTCGGCGTTGTGGGTCTCGACCTGCTGCCAGGGCGACCAGGTGCCGTCCGCCAGCGAGCGGGTGCGGACCTCGACGGTGCCCTCCAGTTCGGCCGCGGCGTCCTCCCAGACGAGGCCGAGGAGGGAGAAGGGTGCGACGTCCCGGCGGGGCAGCCCCTGCACGACCGCGCCGAACGAGCGGTCCGTGGCCGAGGGCCCGAGGGGTTCCAGGGGGAGGGAGCGGGTGGTCCCGGGGATCTCCCGCTCGGGGTCCGCCTCCGTCGCCGCGCCGGCGGTGAGGGAGAGCGGGAGCACGAGCGCTGCCGCGCAGGCCGCGCTGATCGATGAAACGAGGTATCCACGCATGGCTCGAATCGTCAAAGGGGCGTCCGTTGATCGCCTTTCGGGAATCCGGTCGCGCCCCGTCCGGCCGACCGGGCTACCCGGCCCCCGCGGCCACGCTCCCCGGGCGCCGCGCGCGTACCCTTGCGCGGGTGAACTCCAGCGATCGCACCCCGGCCGACCTGCTGCGATCCGCGCTGGCCGCGGACCCGGCACGCCCCTTGGTCACTTTCTACGACGATGCCACCGGTGAGCGGGTCGAACTGTCCGTCGCCACCTTCGCCAATTGGGTGGCCAAGACCGCCAACCTCCTCCAGGGCGACCTCGCCGCCGAGCCGGGCGAGCGGGTCGCCCTGCTGCTGCCCCAGCACTGGCAGACCGCCGTGTGGCTGCTGGCCTGTGCCTCGGTGGGCGTGGTCGCCGACGTCGGCGGCGACCCGGCCGCCGCGGACCACGTGGTGGCGGGTCCGGGGCAGTTCGACGCGGGGCGGGCCTGCCGGGGGGAGCGCGTCGCGCTGTCCCTGGCACCGCTCGGCCGCAGGTTCCCGAGTCCGCCCGAGGGGTACGCCGACTACGCGGTGGAGGTGCCCGGCCAGGGCGATGTCTTCGCCCCCTTCGCGCCGGTGGACGCGGACGCCCCCGCGCTGGCGGTCGGCGGCTCCGAGGAGCTGAGCGGGACCGAACTGGTGGACCGGGCACGCGAGGACGCGGCGCGCAGGGGGCTCAAGCCGGGCTCCCGGCTGCTGTCGGGGCTCCCCTGGGACGGGTGGGAGGGCCTGTCGGCCGGGCTGTACGCGCCGCTGGCCGCAGGGGCGTCGGTCGTCCTGTGCCGGAACCTCGTCGCGTTGCCGGACGGCGGCCTGGCGCAGCGGGTCGACAGCGAGCGCGTCACGCACACCGCCCGCTGAGCGTCCGCGCGCACGGGACGTCCTCAGCGCAACCCGTCCGTATCCCGCCCCGCCTCGCTGAGCGTCCGCCCGCGGCGCGGGCGCGCTCCCCGTGTCGCGGCACGGGGAGCGCCGGCGTTCCCGCCGGCGGGGAGTCCGGCGAATCGGGGCCGGACACCCCCCAAGTGGCGCATGCCCGGCCCGGGCCTCCCGGGCCGGAACTCAACTCCGGTGGATGATCGGCGACAAGCGTGCTTCACCGCACAACCAAGCGCCGGGCTCGGCCGTCTAGACGGGCGACTGGCGGCCCAGCTCGCTGCCGATGCCATGAAGGATGGACCACACGTGACGGACAAGGCTGGCACGCCCGGAGACGGGAACGCGGGCCCGCAGGAGGACCCCGACGCCTCCGCCGGGGACGCGGACCCGGGGGCCGACCGCGGGCGCCCCGCCGCCCCGGGCGCCGGGGACGCGGCGCAGGCGCAGGACGGCGAGGAGCAGGACGCCGACGCCTCCGGCGGCGCCCCCGGGGACGCCGGCGGCACCGTGCCCGGCCCCCCGCACCCCGAGGGCCCCGGTCCCAGCGGCCGGTCGCGGTACTGGCTGCGGTGGGCCGCGTTCGGCACCTCGATCGTGGTGCTCGCCGCCGCCGGTGCGGGCTGGTGGTTCTACCGGAAGCTGGACGCCAACATCACCACCGACACCTCCGCCGCCCACGAGCTGGAGGTCTACGAGCGGGAGCGCCCCACGCCCGCGGAGACCGGGGCCCGGAACATCCTGCTCCTCGGGTCCGACACCCGCGAGGGCGAGGGGAACGACCGCTACGGCAAGGACGAGGCGGGCAGCCAGCGGTCCGACACCACGATCCTGCTCCACATCTCCGCCGACCGGCAGAGCGCGACCGCGATGTCCGTGCCGCGCGACCTGATGGTCACCATCCCCAGCTGCGGCAAGCCCGACGGCACCCGGACACGCGAGCAGGTGGCGCAGTTCAACTGGGCCTTCCAGTTCGGCGGGGCGGCCTGCACCATCCGCACGGTGGAACGCTTCACCGGAATCCGCATCGACCACCACATGGTCGTGGACTTCCGCGGGTTCAAGGACATGGTGGACGCCGTGGGCGGCGTCGAGGTGTGCCTGGAGGAGCCGATCGACGACAAGGCCGCCCGCCTCGAACTGCCCGCAGGCCGCCAGACGCTCGACGGGGAGGAGGCGCTCGGCTTCGTCCGCGCGCGCAAGACGCTCGGGAACGGCAGCGACACCGAACGGATGGAGCGCCAGCAGCAGTTCCTCGGCGCTCTGGTGAACAAGGTGCAGAGCAACGGCGTGCTGCTGAACCCGGCCCGGCTCTATCCGGTCCTGGACGCGGCCACCGGGTCCCTCACCACCGACCCGGGTCTCGACTCCCTGAAGGAGCTGTACGACCTGACCCGGTCGATTCGGAGCGTACCCAGCGAAAAGGTGCAGTTCCTGACGGTACCCCGCCAGCCCTACCACCTCGACCCGAACCGGGACGAGTTGGTCGAGCCGGAGGCGAGCGAGCTCTTCGAGCGGCTGCGCGAGGACATCCCGGTCACCGTCGTACCGAAGGAGGAGAAGGAGCGGGAGCGGGCGACGGGCCAACCCCCCTCGCCGGATCCGACGTTCTCGGGCACCACCGCGGCCGAGGGCATGTGCGGGTAAAGCCATGGCCAAGCACACACCCACAGCTCAAGCGGATTGCGCGAATTGCCCGGTTGTAAGACGTGAGGAATTTGTCACGGTCGTCGCCCCACGCTGAACAGGGCGGATACTGTGACGCGACCCGGTGCTCCCGACCGCGTCGCGCACCAGTGGATCGAAGGACCGAGCGCCTGTAGGGGGAGGCGCCCGCGTGGCACCCGACGGAGGACTCAGGCAACCGTGGATGCGCAGAACCGTGGACAGGCGGATGAGATCGACCCCGCCGACCAGTGGGTGCTGAACCCGCAGACGGGTGACTACGAGCTGCGACTGGACCGTTCCGGTACGCAGTCACCAGCTTCCTCCAGCGGGACCGCGGGCGCAAGGAGAACGGCGAGGAACGCCACCGCGGGCGGCGGCCCGCAGGGCACCGCCACCCGGCGCAGGACTCCCTCCCAGACCCCTCGCGGCACCCGGGAGAGCACTTCCCGGCAGGGCCGGGGCGACCGCCCGGCGGAGGTCCCCGGCCAGCGGAGCCGCCGGACGGCCGGGGGCGCGGGCGACCGGGTGCCGCCGGGGGCCGGGCGCCGCAAACGCAGGCCGGCGAAGCCGCGGAAGAAGCGCGTGCTGGGGTGGCTCGGGGCCGCCCTGGCGCTGCTGATGGTCGCCACGGCCACCGCGGGCTACCTCTACTACCGGCACCTGAACTCCAACATCACGTCCGTCGACGACGACGGTGCCGGTACCGGGGGCTTCAGCAAGGACCGCGCGATCAACATCCTGGTGATCGGTACGGACAAGCGGACCGGTGACGGCAACCAGGGGTACGGCGACAACGACAGCCCGGGGCACGCGGACACCACCGTGCTGCTGCACGTGTCCAAGGACCGCACCAACGCCACCGCGCTGAGCATCCCGCGCGACCTGATCACGGACATCCCCGACTGCCCCACCACGCAGGAGGACGGCACCACCAAGGTCATCCCCGGCGAGTCGAACACCCGCTTCAACACCAGCCTGGGCCAGTCGGGCCGTACGGCGAGCTGCACGATGCGCACGGTCACCGAGATGACCGGCATCCCCCTGGACCACTTCATGGTGGCCGACTTCAACGCGGTGAAGACGCTGAGCTCGGCCGTGGGCGGCGTACCCATCTGCCTGGCCAAGGACATCGACGACCCGAAGTCCCATCTGAAGCTGGCCGCGGGAGAGCACGTCATCGAGGGGGAGGACGCGCTGGCCTTCGTCCGCACCCGGCACTCGGTCGGCTTCGGCGGAGACCTGGACCGGATCAAGATCCAGCAGCAGTTCCTCAGCGCGCTGATGCGCAAACTCAAGTCCAACGACACGCTCACCAGCCCCACCAAGCTGGTCAGGCTGGCCGAGGCGGGCACCAAGGCGCTCACCGTCGACTCCAAGATCGACGACATCATGAAGCTGCGCGACCTGGGGCTGGAGCTGGGCAAGTTCGACATGAAGAACCTCACCTTCGCCACCGTGCCGGTGCTCGACAACCCGGCGGAGACGGTCAAGGCCACGGTCGTGCTCGACACCTCGAAGGCGGAACCCCTCTTCTCCATGGTCAAGAACGACGTCTCGCTCACGGAGGTCGAGCAGAAGGAGAAGGCGGCGAAGGCCGCGAAGCCCGGCCCGCTGGACGGGGCGCGGGCCGAGGCGGCGGACGTCCGGGTGGACGTCCTCAACGGCGGCGGGCCCACGGGCGCCGCGCAGAAGACCCTGGAGTGGCTGCAGAACTCCGAGGGCGTGCTGAAGTCCACCAACAAGGGCAACGCACCGGCGAAGGTACCGGCCACCCGGCTGGAGTACGCGCCCAACCAGGCCGACCAGGCACGCAAGCTCGCGGACCTGATGGGTCTGCCGGCTTCCGCGCTCGTGCAGGGCACGGCGGACGCCGAGGGGCTGCAGGCGATGACGCTGACGCTGGGACCCGACTTCAGGGGCGCGGGGGTGCCCCTCACCGGCCCGGCGAAGCTGCCGGAGGACGTGTCCCAGGTCCAGGCCGACAAGGCGGTCTGCGCCGAGTAGCGGCGCGACCCGCTTCCGCCCGGCCCGCGAGGAGGCCGACCGGGCGAGCAGGAACACGGACGGGCTCACAGGGGGGCCCGGATACAGGGGGCTGAGGGTGGGACGGAGCAGGGTGCGCGAGGAGGGGACGCGGCAACGCGGACCGCACACGGGCGGTTCCGGCAGGGACCGGGAGCCGCACGAGGTCGGGGCCCCCCGGGTCCCGGGTGCCCGCAGGGCACCGGAGGCCGAGCAGGACGCGCCGGACGGGGACGGGCCCCCGGCGGAGTCCGGTTCACGGCGGCACGGACAACGCGGCCGCGCCAGACGCGGCAGACGGCGCATAGGCCGCTGGGTGGCCGTGTCGGTGTCGGTGCTGATCCTCGGCACCGCAGGTGCCGGCTATGCGTACTACGCGCACCTGAACGGCAACATCCGCAAGGGCGAGCGGAGTTCCGCCGACTCCGACGTCCGCAGGGCCGCCCCCAACGCCGCGGGCCAGGTGCCGCTGAACATCCTGCTGATCGGCTCGGACAGCCGGAACTCCGAGGCCAACCTGGAGCTCGGCGGCTCGAAGGAGAGCGTGGGCGCCAAGCCGCTGGCGGACGTGCAGATGCTGCTGCACGTCTCCGCCGACCGCAGGAACGCCTCGGTGGTCTCCATACCGCGGGACACCAAGGTCGACATCCCCCGGTGCACCGACCCCGGGAGCGGGGAGGAGTACGCGGCGACACGGGGCCTGATCAACACCACCCTCGGCCGCGGCGGGCCCGGATGCACCCTCGCCACCTGGCAGGAACTCACCGGCGTCTACGTCGACCACTGGCTGATGGTGGACTTCGCCGGCGTCGTGGCGATGGCCGACGCGATCGGCGGCGCCGAGGTGTGCGTGAAGGACAACGTCCACGACGGCCCGAAGCCCGGCGTCCCGGGCGGCTCGGGGCTGCGCCTGGAGAAGGGCACCTGGCCCGTCCAGGGCGAGCAGGCCCTCCAGTGGCTGCGGACCCGCCATGCCTTCGAGAGCGACATCGGGCGCTCCAAGGCGCAGCACATGTACATGAACTCGGTGATCCGCAAGCTCAAGGACCAGAACGCCTTCACCGACACCGGGCACCTGATGGACCTGGCCGAGACCGCGACCGAGTCGCTCACGGTCTCCCGGGAGATCGGCACGGTCAGCAAGCTCTTCGACCTCGGCATGACGCTCAAGGACGTGCCGACCGACCGCATCGCGATGCTGACCATGCCGCGGGTGCCCGACCCCGCGAACCCCGCCGCCCACGTGCTGCCGGCGCCCGGCGAGGCGGACCGCCTGTGGGAGATGCTGCGCGAGGACCTACCGCTCGACGGCAAGCCGGGGGCGAAGAAGCCCGCACCCGCGGCCACCGCGTCCGAGGACCCTGCCGCGGCACCCGCCGACATCGGCGTGATGGTCCGCAACGGGACCGGGGCCGGCGGGGCCGCGGTCCGGGGCAGGGCGGCGGCCGTCGCGGCGGCACTCGACGGCAGGGGCTTCACCGGGGCGAGGACCGACCGGACGCCGGAGGCCGAGCGCCGCACCCAGGTGCTCTTCCCCAGCGCCGACCTGGAGGGCGACGCCCGGGCGATCGCCGCGGCGCTCGACGTCCCCGGCAGCGCGGTGCGCACCTCGACCGAGGTCTCGGGGGTGACCCTGATCGTCGGCGCCGACTGGCGCACCGGGGACACCTTCCCCAAGGCGGACCCGGTGTCCGGCCCTCCGGAGAACACGGAGACCGTCATGGGCGACGACGAGGGCGCCTGCATGGACATCTACGCGCCGTACCGCTTCTGACGGGGCGGCGCCCGGACGGCGCACGGGTGCCGGGAGCACGACGGCGCGGGCCCGCGTCCCACGGCAGACGTGGGGACGCGGGCCCGCGCCGTCGGTGTGCGGTGCGCCGGGGCCGGGTCAGGCGGTGACCGCCCCGGCGGCGGGGCGGCGGCTCGCGATGACCTTGCGGGCCAGCGAACGGGGGCTGGTGAGGAAGCCGTAGCCCCAGGACATGTGCATCGTGGCCAGCGCCACGGGGATCCGGAGACGGGCCTTCAGGGGCAGCCCCCGGCCTGCGGGGACGGAGCCGGCGGCGATGGCCGCGAGATAGCTGGCGGGCACCGCCAGCGCCCACGGCGTCAGCGCCACCCCCGCCACGAGGCCCGCGGCGATGGCGCACACGGCGGTCGGCGGCGCCAGGTAGCGCAGGTTGATGGAGCCCTGGTGGTAGCGGGCGACCACATGGCGCCAGCGCCCGTAGTCCTTGTACTGCTTGGCGAGCGCCCGCACCGAGGGCCGCGGGCGGTACTGCACCTTCAGCTCCGGCGAGAACCAGATCAGCCCGCCGGCCTCGCGGATGCGGAAGTTGAGCTCCCAGTCCTGGGCGCGGATGAACTCCACGTTGTACCCGCCCTGCTGCTCCAGCGCCTCGCGGCGGAAGACGCCCAGGTACACCGTCTCCGCCGGGCCGGCCTCGCCACCGGTGTGGAAGGCCGCGTTGCCGACGCCGATCCGGGAGGTCATGGCCGCGGCGACGGCGTCCTCCCAGGCGTTCTCGCCCTCGGCGTGCATGATGCCGCCGACGTTCTGCGCGCCCGTCTCCTCCAGCAGCCGCACCGCGGTGGCGATGTAGTTCGGCGACAGCATCCCGTGGCCGTCCACCCGCACCACGATCGGGTGGCGAGAGGCCTTGATCGCCGCGTTCAGCGCGGCCGGGGTGCGGCCGGTGGGATTCGGCACGGTGTGCACGCGGGGGTCCTCGCGCACGAGCTCGGCGGCGATCTCGTCGGTGCGGTCCGTGGACGGCCCGAGGGCGATCACCACCTCCATCTCGCCCGCGTACTCCTGGGCGAGGATGTGGCGGACCGCGTTGCGCAGATGCCGCTCCTCGTCGAGGACCGGCATGATCACGGAGACAGGGGGCGTGGCGTTCATCGCCGCCACGTTACCGCGAACGGGGGATGCGGCGGCGCGGCGGCCGGTGGCGCTGATCGTATGGACCTACGGTGCTCGGGTTCCCCTGTCCCCCGCGGAGGTGTCCCGTGCCCCCACCGCCCCGCCGCCCCCGCCGCCCGGCCCCCGTCCCGCAGCGGCGGCCCGGACGGCGCCCGGCGGCCCGGCCCGTGCGGCGCACGCCCGGGGTCGGCCGCCCCCGCTGGGGGATGCGCGTGGCGACCTCGCTGTCGGTCCTGGTGCTGGGGGTCGGGGGCATCGGACACGCGGTGGTGACGGGCCTGGAGAGCGGCATCGAGCGCGTCGACCCGTTCCGCGACATGAAGAACCGGCCGGACGGCGGGCGGGGGACGAACCTCCTGCTCGTCGGCACCGACGGGCGGGAGAAGATCACCGCCGAGGAGAAGAGGAAGTACCGGCTCGGCGGCGCCGGCTGCCGCTGCACCGACACCATCATGCTCGTGCACCTCTCGGCCGAACGGGACCGCGCCAGTGTGGTGAGCCTCCCCCGGGACAGCTACGCGGAGATCCCGGAGCACACGGACGCCACCACCGGCGAGCGCCACAAGGCGCACCCGGTGAAGCTGAACGCCGCCTACTCCGAGGGCGGGCCGGCCCTGACGGTGCGCACCGTGGAGCACATGACCGGGGTGAAGATCGACCACTACCTGGAGGTCGACTTCACCAGTTTCATGCGGACCGTGGACACCGTCGGCGGGGTGGAGATCTGCACCACCCGCCCGATGAAGGACTCCCACACCGGGCTCGACCTGCCGGTCGGCTCCCATCGGCTGGGCGGCGGCGAGGCCCTGCAGTACGTGCGCTCGCGGCATGTGGACGGTGCGGCGGACCTCGGGCGGATGCAGCGCCAGCAGCGGTTCATGGCGGCCCTCATCCACCAGGCGAGCAGCAGCGGCGTGCTGCTCAACCCCGTCAAGCTGCGCTCGGTGGCCTCGACGGTGCTCGACTCGGTCAGGGCCGACAAGGACTTCGGCACCGAGCAGCTGCTCTCCCTGGGACGGGCCATGCGCGGCTTCTCCGCCGCCTCCTCGGAGTTCACCTCGGTGCCCGTCGGCGACGTGAGCCACCCGGTCAAGGGCATCGGCTCCACGGTGAAGTGGGACACGGACAAGGCCGAGAGGCTGTTCCGGCTGCTGCGCGAGGACAAGCCGCTGACCCCGCCGCGTCCGAAGGTTCCCGCGGCCGCACCCGTGGACGTCGCCCCGCAGCGGATCCGCGTGCAGGTCTACAACGGCACCCGCACCGACGGACTGGGCCACCGCGTCGACGAGGCGCTGCGGGCCACCGGGTTCGACACCACGCGGACCCCGCGGAACGGTGGCGACGGCTCGGTCGAGCGCACCTACATCAGCTACGACCCGCGCTGGGACCGCTCGGCGAAGTCGCTCCGGACGGCACTGGGCGGCTGCGAGCTGCGGGCCGCCAAGGGCCAGGGGCCGACGATGAAGGTGATGGCGGGGGAGGACTTCGACGGGGTGACCGCGGTGCGCGCCGAGGAGCGGCGGCAGGGCGAGTTCGGGGCCGTGACCGGCGACCAGGTGGTCTGCCCCTGAGCGCGGGCGGCGGACGGCCTCCCGGGGCGCGGGCCCCGGACCGTCCTCGGCGCGCTCCCGGTGCCGCTCAGGCGTCCATGCCCTCCGCGGCGCGCTTCTCGCGCAGCTCCCTGATGGCCCGGCGCCGCGCCAGGCGGTGGGTGCGCCGGATCTGCGCCTCCTGGTAGCGCCTGCGGTCGCGCTCCGTCTCCGGGACCACGGGCGGTACCGGACGCGGCTTGCCGTCCGCGTCGACGGCGGCGAAGACCAGGTAGGCCGAGCCGACCTGGGTCGCGGGCGTCGACTCGTTCCAGCGTTCGGCCATCACCCGGACGCCGACCTCCATGGAGGACCGGCCCGTCCAGTTGACCTGCGCCCTGACGTGGACCAGGTCACCGACCCGGACGGGCTCCAGGAAGACCATCTCGTCCATGGAGGCCGTGACGGCGGGGCCTCCCGAGTGGCGGCCCGCGACGGCCCCGGCCGCGTCGTCCACCAGCTTCATGATCACGCCGCCGTGCACCGTGCCGAGGAGGTTGGTGTCGTTGCCGGTCATGATGTGGCTGAGGGTGGTGCGGGACGCCGAGGTCGGCTTGCCCGGAATGCCGCTGTCCGGGCGCTGGGCCTGATCTGTCATGCCGTCCACCCTATGCCGGGACACGAGGTGGTCCGCATTGCATCAGCTTCGCTACAGGCCCGGTGTGATCCATCACCCACTCTGTCGGTGCGGACCGGCCCGGCGGCACACTGTTGCGCATGAGTGACTGGCATGGGGGCCCCCGCCGCGGTGACGCCGGGGGCGGATGGACCGACGACGGCGGCGGCGACGGCCGCGGCTACGGGCGCGGCAGCGACGGCGCCCAGCCCGAGGGCGCCCGTGTGATGCGCCACGTCCAGCGGCCCGCCCCGCCGCCCCGCCCGTCGGCGCCGCCGCCGCAGCCGTCGGTGCCCCCGCAGCAGCGTGGACGCACCCGGGAGGGCTACGACAGCGGCTACAACACGGGCCAGGTCTACGGGACGCCGGCGGGCGGCGGGCGGGTCCCGCCGCAGGGCGGCGACCCCTCCCGGCGGCCCGGCCCGCCCCCGGACTGGCGGCGGCGGATCAAGATCGGTTCGATCGTCGCGCTGGTGGCCGTGCTCGGCACGACCATCGGGACCTACTTCTGGGCGGACTCCAAGGTCCGCCGGGAGGTGGACCTCTCCAAGGTCGTCGAGCGCCCCGCGGAGGGCGACTGCACCACGTATCTGATCGTGGGCTCGGACAGCCGCGAGGGGCTGTCCGCCGAGGAGCGGAAGAAGCTGCACACCGGTTCCGCCGAGGGCAAGCGCACCGACTCGATGATGGTCCTCGCCGCCTGCGGCAGCGGGAACACCATGATCTCCCTGCCCCGGGACTCCGACGTGGAGATACCGACCTTCGTGGGCTCCGAGTCGGGCAAGACCTTCCCGGGCACGGGCCGCCGGGTGAAGCTGAACGCCGCCTACGCCGAGGACGGCCCCGAGCTGCTGGTGCGGACCGTGGAGCACAACACCGGCCTGCGGATCGACCACTACGCGGAGATCGGCTTCGCGGGCTTCGCGGGCATCGTCGACGCGCTCGGCGGTGTCGAGATGGACATCGAGAAGGGGTTCACGGACAAGAACTCCGGCGCGGACTTCGAAGCCGGGCGCCAGACCCTCGACGGGGAACAGGCCCTCGCTTTCGTCCGCACCCGGTACGCCTTCGCCGAGTCGGACCTGGCGCGGACGAAGAACCAGCAGAAGTTCCTGTCGGCCCTGGCCGGCCAGGCCGCGACCCCGGGCACGATCCTCAACCCCTTCCGGATCTACCCCGTGATGGGCGCGGGCCTGGACACCCTGATCGTCGACAAGGACATGTCCCTGTTCGACCTGGGGGAGATGTTCTTCGCCATGAAGGGCGTCACGGGCGGTGAAGGTACCGCGATGAACATGCCGATCTCCGGCAGCCGCGGCGGGAACCTCGTCTGGGACGAGGAGAAGGTGCGCCGGCTGGTGGAGCAGATCCGCAACGACGAGAAGGTCACCGTCACCGAGAACTGACAGGGCTCCCCGAGGGGCCCGCCCGGGACCGGACGCGGCCCCGGGCGGGCCCCTCCGCTGCTCCGGCGGGGCGGGCCCGGGCGGGCCCCTCGCGGCTCCGGCGGGGCGGGCCCGGGGCGCGTCAGTCCCCGGTGGCGGCGCGCGGGGGCCCCTCCCCTCCCCCGGGGGGTACGCCTCCCGTGCGCAGGGCGAGGAGGTAGCCCGCCTGGAAGCGGCTCTCGGCGCCCAGTTCGCTCATCAGCTCCGCGATGTGCCGGCGGCAGGTCCGCAGCGACATGCCCAGGCGGCGCGCGATCACCTCGTCCTTGGCTCCGCCCGCCAGCCGGCCTGCGATGGTGTCCTGCAGCTGCGTGGCGGTGGCCGTGGTGTAGGAGGCCGAGAACGGCTCGGCGAGGCTCCACGCGCTGGCGAAGACCGAGCACAGGAACGCCACCGCCGACGGCTCGCGCAGCACCACGGCCGCGTCCGGGTCGTCCCAGACCGGCAGGAAGGCCGTGGCCCGGTCGAACACGAGCATCTTGCCGAACAGTTCACCGAGGGTCCGCACCTCCGCCCCGGCCTCGGTGACGGCCCGGACGTACTCCTGCGTGCCCGGGCTGTAGCGGGCGGTGTGCTGGTACAGGGTGCTCAGACGCACCCCGCGCCGCAGCATCTCCAGGTCGCGGGGGAGCGCGCGCTCCAGGTAGGCGGGGGGACGGCCGCCGCCGGGCTGCACGGCGAGCACCTCCTCGGTGGCGCGCGCCGCGGCGTCGGAGATGAGCAGCATCACGCGGTCGCGGGACTCGACGACCTCGACGGCGCCGGAGTCCGCGCCGCGGCGGTAGGTGTCCTCGTAGAGCGGGATCAGGGCGCTCAGCCGTGCCCGGGTGCGCTCCAGTACCTCGAGGCGGCGGCGCAGGGCGTTCTCCTCGGGTCCGACCAGTTCGGCCGCGGCCGTGTAGGGGCTGACGGCCCGCAGCAGGCCGCTCCCGGGAGGGTCGTGCGGGTCCTGGGCGGCGAGCCGGTGCAGCAGCAGAGTGCCGGCGCCCTCCCTCGCCTGGGCCCCGGTCAGATCGAGGGCGGCCGCCAACTCGTCTGCGGACGCCGGGCCCTGCTGGAGCAGGCGGGTGTAGATCCGCAGGGCCAGGGGGTCGAGATCGGAAGGGTCCGGTTCAGGGGGCGGCCCTCCGGTGCGCCGGGTGCCGGGGCCCCGGGCACCGGGGTGCTGCGCCTCGGGACACGGCCTCGGGGGCGGTAACGCCGCCTCCGCTCCGCACGGCATCCCCTTTTCCATGGTTGTACCCAAAATGCCACCCCTCCCTTTCCTGCAGGCACGTTGCTGAGGGCCGGACCCTGTGGACCGCGAAAGGGCCGCCGATGGATTCTTGAGGAGCCGGAGAGAAAGACCCCGAGAACCTCCGAGAACCACCGATGACCACCGGCTTTCCCGTTCGGAACTCACTTCTCCCAGGAGCACGGCATGTCCTTCACTCGGTTCCTTTGTGCGGCGGCACTGGCCGTCGGCGTATCCGGTGCCGCCGGCGGCGCGGTCGCGCAGGCGGTGTCCGCCGAGCCCCCGGCCTCCCGGGCCGCGGCCGTCGGCGACTGCACCACCCCCGGGGACACCGAGTGGCGCAGGCCCGTGTCCCAGTGCCCCCCGACCGTCTAGGGCCTGTCCGGCGGATCTTTGAGTGGTCTGGTGCTCGTGGCCGTGTTGTTGGTCATGGGGCGTGGTGATCTGACGAACGCGGAGTGGTCCC
>NZ_JBIDBN010000022.1:0-62445 GCF_043203115.1 Streptomyces sp. NPDC048001 | reverse complement strand
GCCTGGGCTGGGGGGGGGCCCCCCCCCCCCGCGCCCCCCCCCCCCCCCCCCCCCCCCCCGCGCGCCCCCCCCCCCCCCCCGGCCCGGTTCCGGGGGGGGGGGGGGGGGGCCCCCCCCCCCCCCACCGCACCGCCGGCATCGGACGCACAGTGACCGGCAATTGACTAGATGAGGACAGCCAATGGCAACTTCCAGTGAAGTAGAAGTCGACGCAACACCCACCGGTGGAGGGAAAGCGGACACAGGCAAGTGGGGCGTTCGCGAGTGGGGTCTGCTCGTCAGCGTGTGTGCGGCATTCTTCCTGGACGCCCTCGACAACATCATGGTCGGCATCGCCGTTCCGCCGATCCAGGCGGACCTGGGCATGAGCACCGAGTCCGTGCAGTGGGTGGTCAGTTCCTACGTCCTGGGGTTCGGCGGCTTCCTGCTGCTCGGCGGACGGATGGCGGACCTGCTGGGCCGGCGCCGCATGTTCCTGATGGGCGTGGCGGTCTTCGCCGTGGGCTCCCTGGTCGGCGGTCTGACCAGTGAGGGCCTCGTGGTGATCATCGCCCGGTTCGTCATGGGCATCGGAGCGGCGTTCACCGCACCGGCCGGTCTCTCCATCATCATCACCAACTTCCGCGAGGGCCCCCAGCGCAACCGCGCGGTCGGCATCTACACCGCCTGCGGTGCGGTCGGCTACTCCACCGGCGTCATCGTCGGCGGCGCCCTCACCGAGATCAGCTGGCGCTGGACCTTCCTGCTCCCGGTCGTCGTGGCGGTCGTGGCCTTCGCCGGCGCCGTGGTGCTGGTGCCGCGCGACGCGCGCAGGGAAGCGGGCGGCGGCACCTTCGACGTCACCGGCGCCGTGAGCATCACCGCCGCGATGCTGCTGTTCGTCTTCAGCATCGTCGAGGCCCCCAACGCCGGTTGGACCTCCGCCCGCACGCTGGGCACCCTGGCCGCCGCGATCGTCCTGCTCGTCCTGTTCGTGGCCGTCGAACGCCGCGCCGCCCAGCCCCTGCTCCGCCTGGGCCTGCTGCGCAACCGCGCCCTGGTCGGCGCGAGCCTGGTCGCCGCGGCCATCCTCGGCACCTACATGAGCTTCCAGTTCATCGGCGGCCTGTACCTGCAGTCGCTGCGGGGCTGGTCGCCGATGGAGATGGCCCTGGCCTTCCTGCCCATCGGCCTGCTGATCATGACGATCGCCCCCCGGGCCGGCAAGCTCATCGCCCGCTTCGGCCTCCACTGGATGATCTTCGCGGGCTTCGTCGCCTACACCGCGTCGTACCTGCTCTTCCTCCGCATCGACGAGACCTCCTCCTACCTCTGGGTCATCCTGCCGAGCATCGTCCTCATCGGCATCGCCTTCCCCTTCTCCTTCCCCGCCGCCAACGTCCAGGCGACCAACGGCGTGGACGAGTCCGAGCAGGGGCTGGCGGCCGGTGTGCTGCAGACGGGCTACCAGGTCGGCGCGGCGATCGTCCTCGCCGTGGTCACCGCCACGATGGCGGCCGACGGCCACGGGGGAGAGTCGTCCGCGACCCTGTCCGGCTACCACTCCGGCCTCTACGTGGTGACCGCCGTCTCCGCCCTGACCATGGTGCTCACGCTCGTCGCGGCGGTCCGCGCCACCCGGCGCCGCCGGGCCGAGGCGGCCCGGACCGGCTCGTAGCACCGTCCCCGAGAACCGGCCGGCGTCCCGCCCGAACCCCTCGTCCGGGAGCGGGAGGGGCGCCGGCCCCACTTCCCCGAGACCGGACCCGCGGTGACGGCGGTCGCCCGCTCCGGCAGAGCTGGCCGTCCGGGCGGTCGTCCGACCCGGCAGGACCTGGAGATGACACATGGACCGCAGCGGGCAGTGCCCCGTCATCATCGACACCGACGGGAGCGACATCCACGGCGAGATCACCCGGATACGCGCCCGGGGGCCGGCGGCGCAGGTGGTGCTCCCGGGCGGGGTGACCGCCTGGTCGGTCACCGACGGCGAGCTGATCCGCAGCCTCCTGCTGGACCCCCGGGTGTCCAAGGACGCCTACCGGCACTGGCCCGCCTGGATCAACGGCGACATCCCCCGGGACTGGCCCCTGGCCATCTGGGTGTCCGTCCAGAACATGGTCACCGCCTACGGCGCCGACCACACCCGGCAGCGCAAGCCGGTGGCCTCCGCCTTCACCCGGCGCCGGGTCGCCGCCCTGCGCCCGCGCATCCAGCGCATCGCCGACGACCTCCTCGACGCGCTGGCGGCCGAGCCGCACGGCCACCCCCTGGACCTGCGCGAGCGCTTCGCCCACCCGCTGCCGAACGCGGTGATGTGCGAGCTGTTCGGCATCCCCGAGGAGTACCGGGCCGGACTCCACCGGATCATCAAGGGCTTCTTCCGCACCTCCGCCTCCGCGGAGGAGGCCCAGGCCAACGGATACGCCCTCTACACCACGATCTCCGACGTCCTGGTCCACAAGCGCGAGCACCCGGCCGACGACCTCACCTGCGATCTGATCGCCGTGCGCGACGACGACGGCGCCGCCCTCACGGAGAAGGAGCTGGCCGACAACCTCATCCTGCTCTACACGGCCGGGTACGAGACCACCGTCAACCTCCTCGACCACGCCGTCCACGCGCTGCTGCGCCACCCGGACCAGCTGGAGCTGGTCCGGCAGGGCAGGGCCGGCTGGGACGACGTCGTCGAGGAGACGCTGCGCCACGAACCGCCGGGCGCCCACGCGATCCTGCGCTACGCCGTCGAGGACATCGACCTCGGCGGCATCGTGATCCCCGAGGGCGACGCGATCATGATCTCCTATGCCGCCGCCGGGCGGGACCCGGTCCGCTACGGCGACACCGCGGACCGCTTCGACATCACCCGGCCCGACCGCCGGGACCACGTCTCCTTCGGGCACGGCGTCCACCACTGCCTGGGCGCGCCGCTGGCACGGCTGGAGGCGTCGATCGCGCTGAGCTCCCTGTTCGAGCGCTTCCCCGGCATGGCGCTCGCCCACCCCGAACGGCCGGCCGAGCCGCAGCGTTCCTTCATCTCCAACGGCCACCGCGCCCTGGAGGTCGTCCTGGACCGCCGGGCCGCCCCGGTCTGACGGCTCAGCCCGCCACCCGGGCACCCGCGGCCGCCACGTCGGCCAGGGCCGCCCGGTACCAGGGCGCGTGGTGGGCGAAGCGCTCCGCGAACCCCGGTCCCGGACCGGCCCCGGTCAGCCGCCACAGCGCCGAACCGTCGTACCAGTGGTCGACCGACAGGAGCGACAGCCTGCGCGCGCCGGCCGGGTCGTCGCGGGCCCCGAGCAGCTCCAGCGCCCGGCGGCCCGTCACCTCGCCCCGCGGCAGGGGCAGGCCCAGGGCCCGCGACACGGTGGTGACCAGGTCCCGGACCCGCACGGGTTCCGGGTGGCTCGCGTGCAGGACCCGGCCGGACGGCAGGGGGGCGCGGCCGCGCACCAGAGCGGCCACGGCCTCGGCCAGATCGTCCACGGCGATCATGGACGTCCGGGCGCGTCCCCCGTCGACCCAGTGGGGCACCCGGCGCAGCAGGGCCACCAGGGAGGGGATCACCCAGGTGTCCCCCTCCCCGTAGACCAGATGGGGGCGGAGCACCAGCCCGCCCGCGGCCCGCACCCGGTCCTCGGCGGCGAGCCGCGTCACGCTGGTCGGGGAGACCGGGGCGGTCGCAAGGTCCGACTCCGCCTCGCCGCGGTAGGGGCCGTCCCCGTAGACCGCCGCGGTGCTCAGCTGGACGATCCGCCGGACGCCCGCCCGGGCCGCCTCGGCGAGCAGGGCCTCGGTGCCCCCGACGTTGACGGCGCGGCACCGCTCCATGCGGCCGCCGACCTGCGCGGCGAGGTGGAGCAGGGTGTCCACCCCGTCGCACAGGCCGCGCAGGGAGCCCGGGGAGCACAGGTCGCCGCGGACGACCTCCACCGGTGCCCCCGCGGGCACCCGGACGCGGCGGTCGTGGACCAGCAGACGCACCGTCGTGCCGGGGTCGTCGGCGCCGGGGGCGAGCAGGCGGCGCACCACGTGCCCGCCGACGAACCCCGCCCCTCCGGTGATCAGTACGGTCGGCTGCGACATGCCGGCTTCCTTCCCCGGGGCGGCCGTCGGGCCGCCCCGGTGGCGAGAGGAGTGGAATGGAGCGGTCACGGCGGCCCGGGAGGCGGCCCGGGTCAGCGCGCCCCGCCGGTGAGCGACGCGGTGAAGACCGCATGACCCCCCTGGCGGCCGACGACCCGCACTGCGGTGGCGCCCGCCACCCGGGTCGGGACGGTGTGGGCCTCGATCCAGCAGGGCGGGGCGAACTCCACATAGCGGTGGAAGCGGATGGTGAACGACGCCGGGCGGAAGGCGGCCGGGTACAGCAGGGCCCGGGCGGCCTGGTGCGCGGCCTCGACCAGGATCATCCCCGGGTAGTGGTCGGTGGCGCGGCCGAACAGGGTGGTGTTCCGGGGGTCGGCGCGCAGCTGCCAGCGGCCGGATTCGGGCGTGGGGGCCAGCACGACCTGCGCGGGCCCGGCTCTTTCGACGCGCCGGTGAGGGAGGGGTATCGCCAGGCCCGCCAGCGCGGGCGGGAGAGGGGCGCCGCGCAGCCGCCGGTAGGCGCGGGGGGTCGAGATGCCCAGGCGGCCGCCGCCTGTGGCGACCGTGCGCTCGCCGTCCCGGACCCGTATGCGGCAGTCGGTGGCGGCCAGCGCCGCGCCGCGGCGCCGTATGTCGGAGCAGTCCACGTCCAGATGTAACTCGGCAGGCCCACCGGACACATCGAGCAGCCCGGGGCGGGCGCGGTAGTGGAGGTCCTCCATGAGGAAGTGGTGGTCGAGCGGGACGGCGAACGCGGCGTGGCACAGTAAGATCGCGCTCTGCCGCAGGGTCTCCACGAGGAGCACGGGGTCGGGCCTTCCGTCCGGCGCGACGAAGACCTCATGGGTGTCCGGCCACGTCACCCGCACGGTGAAGCGGTCCTCGCCGAGGCTCTCCCAGGAGGCCGGCAGCACATCGGTCTCGCGGGCACGGTGCACCAGTTCCCTGGTCGCCGTTCCGCGTCGGGCCGCCGCGGGGCCGATCGGCTCCCCGGTCCGCTCCGTTGTGCCGGCGGGCTGCGGGACGCCGAGCACGGGTGTCCGGTCCATGGCTCCTCCTTCTCA
Source organism: Streptomyces sp. NPDC048001 (assembly GCF_043203115.1). Classification (NCBI taxonomy): domain Bacteria; kingdom Bacillati; phylum Actinomycetota; class Actinomycetes; order Kitasatosporales; family Streptomycetaceae; genus Streptomyces; species Streptomyces sp. NPDC048001. Next base: position 57,313 of record NZ_JBIDBN010000022.1, on the reverse strand, counting down.
CGGGCACGGAAGGGCCATCGATCCCCCCTTGCGGAAAGATACGTGCACAGCGGTATGGTTTCAAGGAATTAAGGGGTTGGTGCAAGTGAGCCAGCAGGAACGCGCGATCAGGACCCGGGAGCTGATCCTCGAAGCGGCGGGCGAGGTGTTCGCCGAACGGGGTTACGACGGTGCGACCATCTCCGACGTCTACTCGCGGGCCGGGCTGACCAAGGGCGCGTTCTACTTCCACTTCGCCTCCAAGGAGGAGCTCGCCGAGGCGATCCTGGAGGTCCAGGTGGGGTCGGGGGCCTATCCCGTCGTACGGCGCACCCTGAAGCTCCAGGAGCTGGTGGACGCCGGGTTCGTCTTCGGGCACCGCCTGATGTACGACCGGATGCTCCAGGGGAGCGTCGGTCTGTCGTTGGAGCGCGGAGCGCACCAACTCGACCGCAGGAGGCCCTTCCTGGCCTGGGTCGACCACAATCTGGCCGCGCTGACGGAGGCGAGCGAGCAGGGCGAGCTCTACGGGTACGCCGACCTGAGGGCCACCGCCGAACTCCTGGTGGGCGCCTTCTCGGGAATCCAGATGCTCTCCCATGTGCTCGCCGACCGCAGGGACCTCACCGAGCGGCTGTCGGTGCTCCTGGCCCAGGTGCTGCCGTCCGTCGCCGTCCCCGGCGTGCTGGCGCAGCTCGACCTCAGCGCCGACCGGGGCGAACGGGTGCTGGCCGAGGCCGAGGCGCTGGCCGCCGCGCAGGCCGGCGGCACCGCATGACCGGGTGCGGCGCCCGGGGCCGGACCGGAAGCCGCCGGGCTCGGCCGAGGTGCCCGAGGTGCCCAGGACGCCCAGTGCGCCCCGAAGAACCTGCACCCCGGTTTCTTTCTGCTCCCGTCCGCCGTCCCCGGCCCCTGAGCCGCCCGGAGGGTGTACCCGGCGCCGGAGGCCGCTGAGGAGGCGCAGCACAGGGCGGAACCACCCGCGGCGTACCGGACGGCCCCCGGACGCACGGACCGGGGCCCCGTGTCCCCCGACCGCCCCCACACGGCCGGCTCCGGCTCCGCGCGGTGCTCCGGGCCCGGCCCCCCGGACAGCGTGCTCCGGGCCAGGTCCCCGGGGCGGCCGGAGGACTGCCGCCCGCGGGCCGCCCCCCGGGCCGCCCCCGGGCGGCGGAGCGCGCGGGCGCTCCCGGCCCGGGTGAGGAGACCCCGGGCAGGGAGCGCCCGCGCAAGGCCCTCCGTGCGGTGCCGGTTCCACGGCGTCGCAGCCCACCGGAGCACACGGGCCGCGCTCGGCGCCCTGCGCTCCGCGCGGTCCCCGGGCGCCGCCGACCGGCACGGACGGCGTGCGCCTCCCGCCCCCACCCGGTCCGGTGGGTGGCGCCGGCCGTCCGCCCGACACCACCGCGCCCGCCGCCCCGAACGGGAGGGGGTCAGGGCCGCGAGGCCGCCGCGTCGGCTCCCCGGGCCCGCCCCGAGGACTCGAAGCGCTTCCGCAGCTGCGCCCTGCGGAGCTTGCCGATACCGGTCTTGGGCACGTCCTCCTTGGTGACCGGCACGACGTGCACGGAGCCGACCCCGAAGGACTCCCTCACCCGGGAGCGCACCCGTTCCCCGGCCGAGGCGGCGTCCGCCCCCTCGCGCGGATGGAAGAAGACGGCGAGCTCCTCGTCCTCACCCTCGGCGGCGTTCACCGCGCAGGCCACGGTGTACGAGGGCGCGACGCAGTCGAGTTCCTCCACCCGGGCCTCGATCTCGTGGCCGTGGAACGTGACGCCGCGGAGCTGGATGACGTCGTCCGCACGCCCGGTCACCGTCAGGATCCCGTCGCGGACATAGGCGAGGTCGCCGGACTTGAACCAGCCGTCGGGGGTGAACGACTGGCGGTTCTGCTCCTCGTTGCGGTGGTATCCGGCGGTCACGGTGGCGCCGGTGACCTGGAGCCGGCCCGTGACGCCGGGCGGCACCAGCTCGTTGCGCTCGTCGACGACCCGCAGGGCGGTGCCCGGCTGCGGACGCCCCACGGGGACGTAGCGCTCGTCTTCGGCGCTGACGGAGGAGAACTCGCAGTCGGCCACCCCGGCGGAGGTCTCCGACATGCCCCAGCCCGGGTACATGGCGTCCGAGGGCAGCCCGAAGGGGGCGAGCACCTCCAGGAAGCGGCGGACCACACCGCTGCGGACCGCCTCCCCGCCGTTCATGATGTAGCGCACGCAGGAGAGGTCCCAGGACCGCCCGGCGAGCCTGTCCGCCTGGTCGTTGATGAGCCCGAAGGCGAAGTTCGGCGCCCAGGTCGTGTCCGAGCGGTGACGGTCCATCACGTCGAGCCAGCGCAGCGGGTCGTCGAGCACCCACTCGAAGCGGGCGTGGACCTGGCGGCAGCCGAGGTAGACGTCCCGTGCGTGGAACATCACCAGACCGCCCACATGGTCCAGGGGCATCCAGTTGAAGGTGCGCGTCCGCTCGCCCAGCCGGTTCACCCGGGCGGTCGCCGCGGTCCGGCTGAGCACGTTGCGGTGGGTGAGCACGACGGCCTTGGGCACGCCGGTGCTGCCGGAGGTCAGCAGCCGCACGGCGGGATCGTCGGCGTCGGCCCGGTGCCAGGTCCGGTCCGGCGCGTGCGCGAGCAGCTCGCGGGTCGTCCCGAGCCAGGCGTCCGCCCAGCGCGGGTCGGCCGCCGTCTCCGGTGCCGGCTCCTGGCCGGCACCGGTGAGGACCCGGGGCGCGCCGTAGCCGTCCCACACCCGCCCCAGCAGGCCGGGGGCCTCCGCACGCTGGTCGGCGGTGGCTCCGGCGTTGACGGGCATCGGTACGAACCCGCCCAGGACGCAGGCCCAGAAGGCGGTCAGCAGCTCGGGGTCGTCGGCGACCTGGAGGACCACGGCCTCCCCGGGGAGGAGGCCCGCCGCACGGAGCCCGGCGAGCATGCGCGCGGCGTCGTCCAGCAGCCGCCGGTAGCTCATGCCCGTCTCGCTGCCGTCCGCGCGGATGAACCGGATGCTCTCCTCGGAGGCGTCCTCGCGCTCCGCCGCCCGCACGAGTGCCTCGCCGAGGTCGGCCACCGCCGGGGGGACGGCGGGCCCGCCGTCGAGGAAGGAGGTGCCGGAGGCCGTCGCCGCGGTGTCCGAGGTCGTCATTCCGAGTCCTCCCCCTGCGCGGTCGCCACGATCACCAGGGGGCCGCGCCCGTGGAAGGGCACCGGCTCCTTGCGGAAGCCGCCGTACTCCGCGATGATCCGCAGCCCCGCGTCGGCGAGCAGCTCCCGCACCTCCGGTCCGGTGAGGACCGCCTGGTCGAAGAAGTTGTCGTACAGGGACACCCGGCCGTCGCTCTCCCGGACGAGCAGGGTCTCCTCGTTGCGCCAGTTCGCCGCGTGCGGGTTGATCGCCTGGCGGGCGAGCCGGGTGATCAGCACTCCGTCGCCGCCACGGTGGTGGGCCACCGTGTGCTGCTGGAAGCCCTCCACGAAGTTCAGCAGGTGGCCGAACTCCAGCACCACATGGCCCCCGGGCCGCAGCAGCCCCCGCATGGTCCGCAGCACCGTGCGCAGCTCGGCGCGGGGGAGGTAGTTGAGCGTCATGAAGATGCTGTAGACGAGGTCGAACCGGTCGTCGGTGGTGAAGGTCTCGGCCCGTTCGTGCACGTACTCGACGTTCCTGCCACCGGCGCCGCGCGCGTACTCGATGAAACGTGCACTCTGGTCTGCTCCGAGGCACGAGAAGCCCCGTGCGCCGAGCTCCCGGAGGTTGGTGCCCGTCCCGCAGCCCAGATCCAGGACACGTCCGCCGGCCGAGGCGAAGGAGGACAGGAAATCCGTTTCCGCGGCAAGATCGCGGAAATCGCCCCGCATGATCTCGTAGTACTCTCCGGGGAATTCGAAGCTGGTCAATGCATTGCCTTCCGTGGGAGTGGTGACAGCATTTCCTGGAATGGAAAGGGGGGCGTCGCGTGCTAGCCGGCGAGCGCGGTTCCTCGGCTCTTTCGGAACTCCCGGGGCGTGACGCCGTACCGGTCCCTGAACAGGCGGCTGAAGTGCGAAGCCCCGTAGAACCCCGAGCGTTCGCCGATCGCCGCGATGGACAGGTGGTCGAATCGGGGGTCGGCCATCTCGGACCGGCAGCGGGCGAGCCGCTCGTCCCTGATCCAGCGCGCCGGGCTGGCGTTGTGCTCGTGGAAGATCTTCTGCAGGTAGCGCAGCGAGACGTTGTGCTGCTGGGCCACGACCGACGGGCAGAGGTCGGGGTCGGAGAGCCGCTCCCTGATGAACGCCTGGATGCTGAGCATCAGCGTCGGCCGGCCCGTTCCCGACTCCTCGGCCATCGCGCGCAGCCGCTCCGCGAAGAGCGCCGCGGCCAGCCCGGCCATGCTGCCGCCGAGCAGGTCGATGCCGGTGTCGACATGCTCGGCGTGCTGTTCGAGGCCGACGAGCAGGTTGGACAGCAGTGCTCCGAGGCCGTGCGATCCGGGCCACACCTTGGCGGTGAGCATCTCGGTGTCCTTCGCCGTCAGGCCCATCAGGCGGCGCGGCATCATGAGGGCCACCATGCGGAAGCGCTCCGGCATGACGACCTTGTACGGACGGGAGCTGTCGTAGCAGACGAGCTGGGCGCCCCGGGCCGTCGCGTGCTTCCCGTCCTGGAACACCAGGATCTCGCCGACCAGGGGGCGGCAGATGCTCAGCTGCCCTTCCCCGTGCGGTGCGAGCAGCCTGCCGGGTCTGATCATCTCGTGAGGGCCGCCCTCGACGAGCAGCGCCCGCACTTCGCCGAACCTGTTGCTCACCGTCGTTCCGTGCGGTTCTTCGTCGTGCTCCCGGATAATCTGCACACGGTCGTGGGACCGTGCGGTCACGTTGAAGCGCATCGCGGTCCGGCTCTCGGTTCGAACATCGACACGTGTCATCGGCCACATCCCCCCGTCTACTGAGGATTCAGGGGCACTCTTCACGACACGGCCGCACCACATGGCCGCCGCACCCGCGATGGGTGCGGGAGTCACCCCCTGCATCCGTAAGCCGCATCCATTGGAACATACCAGGATGCTGGTTTTCTATAGCGTTCGATTGCTGGACGGAGCTACCGCAGGCATGTGCCGCAGGCCCGCACCCGGTCCTGGCTGCGCCGACGGCTTGGGTGGACCCGTGCCGGCGCGCACGGCCGGGCCCCTGACGGAACGCAACTCGGTCAGGCCGTGTGCGCGATTCGTCAAACGGGGCCCGTGCCGCCCGTCGGCGGGGCGCCCCGTGGCGCGGGTGGCTGCCCCGCGGGGCCTCGCTCGCGGCGGCGTGCAGTGCTCGCGACGGCGTGCGGGGTGTCCCCCGGTGGGGCCGCCGGGTGGTCGCCGCCCTCGCGCGACCGGGCGCGGTGCGCGTGCGGTGGGGCCGGCTCCGGGACGTCAGGTCGCGGCGGCCTGGGTGAGCAGTGCGCCCATCGCCGCCAGGGCGGCCGGCTCGACGCGGTAGTAGACCCAGGTGCCCCGCCGCTCGGAGGAGAGCAGCCCGGCCTCCCTGAGCTTCTTCAGATGGTGGGAGACGGTCGGCTGGGAGACGCCCACGTCCGAGATGTCGCACACGCAGGCCTCGCCGCCCTGGTGGGAGGCGACCGCCGAGAACAGCCGCAGGCGGACCGGGTCGCCCAGCGCCTTGAACATGACGGCGGTCCGCTCGGCCTCCTCGGCGGTCAGGGGCCGCTCGGTGAGCGGCGGGCAGCACCAGTCGCCCTCGGGCTTGAGCAGCGGCAGGTCCCTGGTCCTCGGCATGTCCCTATGTTGACACATGTCGAAGCAGCGGGTCCCGGGGTCACCGGGTCGCGACGCCGCCCGCCGGGGGGCGGTGGAAGTACGGGGGCCGCCATGACGCCCGGGCCGCCCTCCGCGCCATGATTCGATGAACGTCTATGTTGACGCATGTCGAATCAAGTGTCACTCTGGCGGCACAAGGCATCGACGGATATCGAATCAATGAGGAGTGCCGTGAGCACCACAGCCACCGACCACCTGCCCGTCCTCGTGATCGGCGCCGGACCCGCCGGCCTGGCGGCCGCCTCCCATCTCCTGGGACGGGGCATCGAGCCCCTGGTCCTGGAGGCGGGCCCGGGCGCCGGTGCGGCGGTGCGCGAGTGGGCACACCTGCGGCTGTTCTCCACCTGGGGCGAGGTCGTCGACCCGGCGGCCGGGAAGCTGCTGGCGTCCACCGGCTGGGTGGCGCCCGACGCGAAGGCGTACCCGACCGGCGGCGACTGGGTGGAGCGGTACCTCGAGCCGCTGGCCGAGGCCCTCGGCGGCCGGGTCCGCTACGGCGCCACCGTCACCGGCGTCTCCCGCGCCGGGCGCGACCGGATCGTGGACGCGGACCGCGAGGCCCGGCCCTTCGCCGTGCACCTCGCGTACGCCGGCGGACGTGAGGAGCGCATCCTCGCCCGGGCGGTGATCGACGCCTCCGGAACCTGGTCCACGCCGGGACCGGCTGCCGCCTCCGGCCTCCCGGCCCTGGGGGAGAAGGCCGCCGCCGCACGGATCGCCTACCGCGTCCCCGACCTGAGGGACCCGGCCGTCCGCGCCCGCTACGCGGGCAGGCGCACCGCCGTCATCGGCTCCGGCGCCTCCGCCTTCACCGCGCTCGCCGCGCTGGCCGACCTGGCCGCGTCGGAGGGCGGCGCGGGGACGAAGGCGCTGTGGATCCTGCGCAGGGGGATCTCCGGCTCCACCTTCGGCGGCGGCACCGCCGACCAGCTCCCCGCCCGCGGCGCCCTCGGCCTCGCCGCCAGGGCCGCCGTGGACGAGGGCCACGCCGAGGCGGTCACCGGCTTCCGCACCGAGGCGATCGAACGCGACGGCGACCGCCTCGTCCTCGTGGCCGAGGACGGCCGGCGCCTCGACCCGGTCGACGAGATCATCGTCCTCACCGGTTTCCGTCCCGACCTGTCCTTCCTCGGCGAACTCCGCCTGGACCTCGACGAGCGCCTCCAGGCGCCGGTCCGGCTCGCCCCGCTGATCGACCCCAACCAGCACTCCTGCGGCACCGTCTACCCGCACGGCGTGAAGGAGCTCTCGCACGCCGAGTCCGGCGTCTACCTGGTCGGCATGAAGTCCTACGGGCGCGCTCCGACCTTCCTCGCCCTCACCGGCTACGAGCAGGTCCGCTCCGTGGCCGCCGCCCTCGCCGGCGACCACGAGGCCGCCGGACGCGTCGAACTCGCCCTCCCCGAGACCGGCGTCTGCGGAGGCTCCGGCCTCTTCGACCAGCCCGAGACCGGCGAGACGGCCGGCGAGGGCGGCTGCTGCGCCCCCGTGCCGGTCCCTCTCGGCACGACCGGATCCGCACCCTCCGGCGGCTGACGCAGCCCGCAGCCCGCAGCCCACCCGGCCGGCGTCCGCGCACGGTGGCGGCCGGACCGCGGCACCGCACCCCGAGGCCCCCTGGACGCAGCGCATCTGACGGGGCAACTGCCGACCGGGGCGCCGAAGGCCGCCACCGCGCACGGCAGGCCGGCCGCAGGGGCGCGTGACCGGGGGAAGCGGGTGCCGGCCCCGCCGGCCAGACTGCCCACGGTGGTGGACCACCGCCCCCGTCGGGGGCCGGACCCCGCGGACCGCGGCCTCGGGTACGCCGAGAACCTCTTCCGCACGGCACCTCGCCGAACAGCCCGCCCGCAGCGCCCAGGTCCGCCCGCCGGCCCCGTACGACGGGCCGGGCCGGCGGGCGGTGCCGGGCACCGGGTCCGGGGCGGCCGGCACCTGCTCCCGGGTCATCCGCGGCCTACCGCGGGGCCGGGGCGCAGCCGCGCCCCGGCCCCGGCAGACCGAGGAGAGGGTCAGGACGTCGCGAGCTCACCGCGGACGGTGCGGGCGGCGGCGACCAGGTTCTCCAGCGAGGACCGCGTCTCCGGCCACCCGCGGGTCTTCAGGCCGCAGTCCGGGTTGACCCACAGCCGCTCGGCGGGGATGGCCTCCAGCCCCGTGCGCAGCAGCCCGGCGGCCTCCTCGGCGCTCGGGACGCGCGGGGAGTGGATGTCGTACACGCCGGGGCCCGCCTCGCGCGGGTAGCCGTGCGAGGCCAGCTCGCGGGCCACCTGCATACGGGAGCGGGCGGCCTCCAGGCTGATGACGTCCGCGTCGAGGTCGTCGATGGCCTGGACGACGTCCCCGAACTCGGCGTAGCACATGTGGGTGTGGATCTGCGTGTCCGGGCGGACCCCGCTGGTGCTCAGCCGGAACGCCTCGGTAGCCCACGCCAGATAGGCGGCCCGGTCGGCGGCCCGCAGCGGGAGGGTCTCGCGCAGCGCCGGCTCGTCGACCTGGATCACCGAGCTCCCCGCCGCCTCCAGGTCGTCCACCTCGTCGCGCAGGGCGAGCGCGACCTGGCGCGCGGTGTCGCCGAGCGGCTGGTCGTCCCGGACGAAGGACCAGGCCAGCATGGTGACCGGACCGGTGAGCATGCCCTTCACGGGCCGGTCCGTGAGGGACTGGGCGTACGTCGTCCAACGGACCGTCATCGGCTCGGGCCGCGAGATGTCGCCCGCGAGGATCGGCGGGCGGACGTAGCGGGTGCCGTAGGACTGGACCCAGCCGTGCTGCGTGGCGAGATAGCCCGTGAGCTGCTCGGCGAAGTACTGGACCATGTCGTTGCGCTCGGGCTCGCCGTGCACCAGGACGTCCAGACCGCTCTTCTCCTGGAAGGCGATCACCTCCTGGATCTCCGCCCTGATGCGCTCCTCGTACCCGGCCGGGCCGATGCGGCCGGCACGCAGCTCGGCGCGGGCGGTGCGCAGTTCCGCGGTCTGCGGGAAGGAGCCGATGGTGGTGGTCGGCAGCAGCGGCAGGCCGAGGTGGGCACGCTGGGCGGCGGTGCGCTCGGCGTACGGCTGGGAGCGGCGTGCGTCGGCCTCGGTCACCGCAGCGGCACGGGCCCGCACGGCGGGGTCGCGGGTGACGGGGGAGTCGGCGCGGGCGGCGAGGTCGGCGCGGTTGGCGGCCAGCTCGGCGGCGATGGCGCCGGTCCCCTGGGACAGGCCCTTGGCGAGGGTGGCGATCTCGGCGGTCTTCTGCCGGGCGAAGGCCAGCCAGCGCAGGAGCTGCGGGTCGATGTCCCGCTCGGCCGCCGCGTCCAGGGGCACGTGGAGCAGTGAGCAGGAGGCGGCCACGTCGACCCGGTCGGCCAGACCCAGCAGGGTGCCGAGCGTGGACAGGGACGCGGTGAGGTCGTTGACCCAGACGTTCCGGCCGTTGACGACGCCGGCGACCAGGCGCTTGCCCGGCAGCCCGCCCGCGGCGGCGAGCGCGTCCAGGTTGGCGGCGGCGGCCCCGGTGAAGTCCAGGGCGAGACCCTCGACCGGGGCCTTGGCGAGCAGGGGCAGCGTCTCGCCGAGCCGGTCGAAGTACGAGGCGACCAGCAGCCGGGGCCGGTCAATGAGAGAGCCCAGCTCGCGGTAGGCGCGTTCGGCCGCGTTCAGCTCGGCCGGGGTGCGGTCCTGCACGAGCGCGGGCTCGTCGAGCTGCACCCACTCGGCGCCCGCCGCGCGCAGGTCGGCCAGCACCTCGGCGTAGACGGGCAGCAGCCGGTCCAGCAGGGTCAGCGGGTCGAAGCCGGCGGGGACGCCGGGGGCGGGCTTGGACAGCAGGAGGTAGGTCACGGGTCCGACGAGGACCGGTCGGGCCGCGAGACCGAGGGCCAGCGCCTCCTTCACCTCGCCGACCTGCTTGGCCGGGTCCGCCGCGAACGCGGTGTCCGGTCCCAGCTCGGGCACCAGGTAGTGGTAGTTGGTGTCGAACCACTTGGTCATCTCCAGCGGCGCCACCTCCTGCGTGCCGCGGGCCATGGCGAAGTAGCCGTCCAGGGCGTCGGCCGCGACGGCGGTGCGGTGGCGCTCGGGGATCGCGCCGACCATGACGGTGGTGTCCAGGACGTGGTCGTAGTACGAGAAGTCGCCGGTCGGCACCTCGTGGACGCCGGCGTCGGCGAGCTGCCGCCAGTTCTCCCGGCGCAGCTCGGCGGCCGTGCCACGGAGGGCGTCGGCGGTGACGCGGCCCTTCCAGTAGCCCTCGATCGCCTTCTTCAGTTCCCGGTTCCGCCCCTGGCGGGGGTAGCCGTACACGGTGGGCCGTGCTGCCGCGGCTGCGGACTTCGCTGTCACGGAGATCTCCTTCGCGAGATGAATCCCTGAGATCCCGGAGACGGGACGAGAGCGCGAAGGAACGGCGGACCGGACGGGAACGATCCCGCGCGGCAAGACGCGGTCGACCGCCTGGTGTGATCGCCGACCCGCCCTCGAGGTCACCGGGATTCCGCGCGCGAGCGGGTCGCACGCGGGCAGTCGGCAGGTCTTCGGACTCGCGGGCTCGCCCTCCCGGGGGAGGACACCTACTGGCCGTCGCTTCCCAGGCCCTTCGGGCCCAGTGCGTATGACGGCGGTCGTTCCCGCTCACCGCTGCGGGGCAGTCCCGGATTCCCACCGGGTTCCCTCTTACGACGCATCCCGCCTGGCGGACGGGGCGAACCAGCTGCACCGGGAAGCCTACGGGTAGTCGCATTGGAACGTACGCAGGTGTCCGTCATCCGGATGGGATCCGTCTCACGCGGGCACCGCCCCGGCCCCTGCCGGGGACGGGAGCCGGGCGCCGCCCGCACCCGCCGCGGGGCGGGAAGCGCGGCATCCGCGCCTCCCGCCCTCTGCCGCCCCCGGGACCCTCACCCCGGCGGGCGGTGCGGGCCCCTCAGCCCGCGTCCGGACCGGGCGGTCGGCCCCGGTCGTAGGTGTGGAACCCCCGCCCGCTCTTCCGGCCGAGGAGCCCCGCCTCGACCATGCGCTGCAGCAGCGGCGGCGGCGCGTAGAGCGGCTCGCGGAACTCCTCGTACAGGGACCGTGCGATCGAGGCGACGGTGTCCAGGCCGATCAGGTCGGCGAGCTTCAGTGGCCCCATGGGATGGGCGCAGCCCAGCTCCATGCCCGCGTCGATGTCGGCCGCGGTCGCGAAGCCCGACTCCGCCATCCGGACGGCGGACAGCAGGTACGGGACGAGCAGCGCGTTGACGACGAAGCCCGACCGGTCCTGGGAGCGGATCACCGTCCTGCCGAGTGTGCCGGTGGCGAAGTCCCGCACGGCGGCGATCGTCCCGGGGGAGGTGTGCAGGGAGCCGACGACCTCGACCAGCGGCAGCACCGGGACCGGGTTGAAGAAGTGCAGCCCCACCACCCGGTCGGCGCGCCCGGTCGCCATCCCGAGCCGCATGACCGGCAGGGAGGAGGTGTTGGTCGCCAGCACCGCGCCCGGATCCTCGACGATCTTGTCCAGCGCCGCGAACACCTCGGTCTTGGCCGCCGGGTTCTCCACCACCGCCTCGACGACGAGCTGCCGGTCCGCGAGGTCGTCGAGGGTGCCGGTGAAGACCATCCGGGCGAGCGCGTCCCGGGCGTCCGCCTCCTCGGCCTTGCCCCGCCGGACCGCCCGGTCGAGCGAGGCCACCACCCGGTCCCGCGCGGCGCGGGCGGCGGTGGCGTCCACCTCGCACACCACCGTGTCCAGCCCCGCCCGCGCGCAGACCTCCGCGATGCCTGCCCCCATCTGTCCGCCGCCGACCACGCCGACGCGCCGGATGTCCCCGCTCACGCCCCCGCCCCCGTCCGCCGCACCAGGTGCTCCGTGTAGGCCTCGGGGGTGAAGAACAGCGGCAGTTCGCCGCCCAGCGCCGTCCGCTCGAACAGCCCGCGGACCTCGTCGAGCGGAGCCCACGGGTACGCGGCACCGAGGGCGGCGAGTTCGTCGTCGAGGATGCCGAGCACCTCCTCCCTGCCGATCACCCGGTGCCGCAGCCACTGCCAGATCTGCACACGCGCGATCTCGGCGGTCGCCGCGTCCTCCATCAGCCCGTCCACGGCGACCGCGCCCCGGCCGCGGAGCCAGGCGGAGAAGTACCGCAGTGCGACCGCGACGTTGGTGCGCACGCCCTCGGGCGTCGGCGGGCCGCTGATCCTGCGCACCGACAGCAGGTCGGCGGGCGCTGCCTCCACGTCCCCGCGGGTGCGGTCGAGCTGGTGGGGCCGGTCGCCGAGGACGCCGTCGAAGACCTCCCGGCACACCCGCACCAGCGCCGGGTGGGCGACCCAGGAGCCGTCGAAGCCGTCCTCGGCCTCGCGCTCCTTGTCCAGACGGACCGTGGCGAGCGCCGCTGCGTCGGCGGCCGGGTCCTTCTGCGGCACCTGGGCGGCCATCCCGCCGATGGCGTGGGCGCCGCGCTTGTGGCAGGTGCGGACGAGGAGTTCGGTGTAGGCCCGCATGAACGGGGCGGCCATCGTCACCTTCGCCCGGTCCGGCAGGAGGAAGTCCGTGCGGTGACCGAACGTCTTGATCAGGCTGAACAGGTAGTCCCAGCGACCGGCGTTGAGACCGGCGCTGTGCTCGCGCAGCTCGTAGAGGATCTCCTCCATCTCGAAGGCGGCGGTGATCGTCTCGATGAGGACGGTCGCCCGGACCGTGCCGCGCGGGATGCCGAGCAGCTCCTGCGCGAGGACGAAGACGTCGTTCCACAGCCGCGCCTCGTAGCGGTTCTCCAGCTTCGGCAGGTAGAAGTACGGACCCCGGCCCGCGTCGATCTGGCGCCGGGCGCAGTGGAAGAAGTACAGGCCGAAGTCGACGAGGGCGGCGGGCACGGGGGCGCCGTCGTACTCCAGGTGCGCCTCGTCGAGGTGCCAGCCGCGCGGGCGGACCATGAGGGTGGCGACCCGGTCGCCCAGGTGGTGCTCCGTGCCGTCCGCCGTGCCGAAGTCGATGCGGCCTTCGATCGCGTCGAGCAGGGCGAGCTGACCACCGACGATGTTGTTCCAGGTGGGGGCGGTGGCGTCCTCGAAGTCCGCCATCCACACCTGCGCACCCGAGGTGAGCGCGTCGACGGCCGTCCGGCGGTCGGGCGGCCCGGTGATCTCCACCCGCCGGTCGCTCAGTCCGGGCGCGGGCGGCGCCACCTGCCAGGAGTCGTCGGCGCGGACCGCGGCGGTGGCCAGGGGGAAGCCGAGCGGTGAGCCCGAGGCCAGGCGCAGCGCCTGCCTGCGGCGCTCCTTCATCAGGTCCCGGCGGCGCTCGCCGAACGCGGCGACCAGCCGGCCGACGAAGTCCAGGGCGGCGGGGGTGAGGATCTCGTCGTGCCGGTGGCGCGGAGCGGCGAGCACGCGGATGCGGCGGGGCGGTGCGAGGGTGGTCATCGGAGTTCTCCTCGAAGAGGGGAGCGGAGGGCGGCGGAGACGGTCGTCCGCCCTCCGCCCCTGCCAGGGGCGGGCCGGATGCGCGAGGGGCGCCCGGCTCGGGCGGCCTAGTGGAACTGCTCCTCCTCCGTGGACCCGGCCAGGGCTGTGGTGGAGGAGGCGGGGTTGACGGCGGTGGAGACAAGGTCGAAGTAGCCGGTGCCGACCTCGCGCTGGTGCCTGACGGCGGTGAAGCCCTGCTCCTGGGCGGCGAACTCGCGCTCCTGGAGGTCGACGTAGGCGGTCATGCCCTGCTCGGCGTAGCCGCGGGCGAGGTCGAACATGCCGTGGTTGAGGGAGTGGAAGCCGGCCAGGGTGATGAACTGGAACCGGTAGCCCATCGCCCCCAGCTCGCGCTGGAACTTGGCGATCTGGTCGTCGTCGAGGGCGGCCTTCCAGTTGAACGACGGCGAGCAGTTGTACGCGAGCATCTGGTCCGGGTACCGCGCGTGGACGGCCTCGGCGAACTCGCGGGCCTGCGCCAGGTCCGGAGTGCCCGTCTCCACCCAGATCAGGTCGGCGTACGGGGCGTAGGCGAGGCCGCGGGCGATCACCGGCTCCATGCCGTTCCGGACCCGGTAGAAGCCCTCGGCGGTGCGCTCGCCGGTGCAGAAGCGGGCGTCGCGCTCGTCCACGTCACTGGTGAGCAGGTTCGCGGCGAGGGCGTCGGTGCGGGCGATGACCACGGTCGGCGTGTCGGCGATGTCGGCCGCCAGCCGGGCCGCGTTCAGCGTGCGGATGTGCTGCGCGGTGGGGACGAGGACCTTGCCGCCGAGGTGGCCGCACTTCTTCTCCGAGGCCAGCTGGTCCTCGTAGTGGATACCGGCCGCTCCGGCGGCGATCATCGCCTTGGTCAGCTCGAAGGCGTTCAGCGGCCCGCCGAAGCCCGCCTCGGCGTCGGCGACGATCGGCGCGAGCCAGTCGGTGGTGTCGCCGGCGCCCTCGGCGGTGGCGATCTGGTCCGCGCGCAGCAGCGCGTTGTTGATCCTGCGGACCACCTGGGGAACGGAGTTGGCCGGGTACAGGCTCTGGTCGGGGTAGGTGTGGCCCGCCAGGTTGGCGTCGGCCGCCACCTGCCAGCCGGACAGGTAGATCGCCTGCAGCCCGGCCTTGACCTGCTGAACGGCCTGTCCGCCGGTGAGTGCGCCGAGCGCGTGGACGTAGTCGCGCTCGTGCAGCCGGCGCCACAGCCGCTCGGCACCGCGCCGGGCCAGGGTGTGCTCCTCGCGGACGCTGCCGGAGAGCCGGACCACGTCCTCGGCCGTGTGCGTGCGCTCGATCCCCTGCCACCTGGGGTCGGTGGCCCAGCGCCGCGCGAGTTCCCCGGCCGCCTGCGTCCTCGCCTCTGCCATGACTGTCACCGTCTCCTCGGTCTGTTGTGTCTGCCAATGCGAAGCCGTTCGGCCTTCGATGGCACTGGGTGTCTCCTGAGAGGGTGCGGCCCGCCGCCCCCCCCGTAAAGGGTGGGTGTGAGCAATGCTGCCGGTGCAAAACCCCACCATCGCCGGGATCTCCGACGTCAGGGCCGTGAATCGTGCCCCGGTTCCCGGTGGTGCCACCGGTTCCGGCGGGCCGCACTACGACTGTGACACTGGCACCCAGTGCCATCAACCGTGGATGCCTGCCACGTTCTGCCAATCTTTCTCCCGGCCTTTGCCAAGATTGCGAAGGTCGAAGCGGCGGTTCGGTCACGTAGGCTGACCGGCACGCGGTGCGGCAGGAGGGGCAGGAGGGAGCGGACGGTGGGCAAGACCTACGCGGGAGCGCGCCTGCGCCGGCTGCGCGAGGACCGGCGGATGAGCCAGGCGGAGCTCGCCCGTGCCCTGGGCATCTCCCCGAGCTACCTCAACCAGATGGAGCACGACGCCCGGCCGCTCACCGTGCCCGTCCTGCTCAGGTTGACCGAGACCTTCGGGGTCGACCCCGGGTTCTTCTCCGAACGGGACACCACACGCCTGGTCGCCGATCTGAGGGAGGCCCTCGCCGGTGAGATCGCCAAGGGGCGCGTCACCCCCGCCGATCTCGCCGAACTCGCCGCCCGGATGCCCGCGGCGGCCGGGGTCCTGCTCGACCTGGGCCGCCGCAACCAGCAGCTCTCCGAGCGCCTGGCCGGCGCGGCCGACGGGCGGGACGGCGAGCCCGCCGCGGTGACCTCGCCCCACGAGGAGGTCCGGGACTTCTTCTACCGCCGCCAGAACTACCTGCACGACACCGACCTCGCGGCCGAGGACCTGGCCGCGGACATCGGCATCCGGCCCGGCGAGGTGATCGGCGCCCTCACCGCCAGACTCGCCGGCGCCCACGGCGTCCACCTGGCGGCCGAGAGCGGGGACCGGCTGCACCACTACGACGAGGCCACCCGGGTCCTCCACCTCTCCACCAGGCTGCGGCCCGGCCGGCGGGCCTTCCGCATGGCCACCCAGCTCGCCCTGCTCGAACACGGCGACGCCATCGGCCTCCTGGCCGCCGAGGACTTCCCGCGCGGCTCCGAGACGCACAGCCTGGTCCGCATCGGCATCGCCCACTACTTCGCCGCCGCACTGATCCTGCCGTACACCGCCTTCCACTCCGCGGCCGAGGAGGCGCGGTACGACATCGAACGGCTCACCGACCGCTACGGCCTCGGGTACGAGACGGTCTGCCACCGGCTGAGCACCCTCCAGCGCCCCCGGCTGCGGGGCGTGCCCTTCTCCTTCGTCCGCGTGGACCGGGCGGGCAACATGTCCAAGCGCCAGTCCGCCACCGGCTTCCACTTCTCCCGGGCCGGCGGCACCTGCCCCCTGTGGAACGTCTACGAGGCGTTCGCCGCCCCGGGCCGCATCCATGTGCAGATCGCCGAGATGCCCGACGGCCGCCGCTACCTGTGGACCGCCCGCGCCGTCACCCGCCACCGCGGCGGCTGGGGCGAAGCCGGCAGGACCTACGCCGTCGGCCTCGGCTGCGAGATCCGCCACGCCCACCGTCTCGTGTACTCCGACGGCCTCGACCTGGACAACACCTCCGCGGCCACCCCGATCGGCATGGGCTGCCGCGTCTGCGAACGCCTCGACTGCTCCCAGCGCGCCGCACCGCCGCTCGGCCGGACACTGCTCATCGACCACAACAGCAGCACCTTCGTGCCCTACCCGGTCACCGGAGAGGGGCCCGCGGGGCGGGGCCGCGCCGTGCCCCCCGGGCGACCCGGCCCGGCCTGAGGTCCCCGCGCCGTACCCGCGCCGTACCCGCACCTTCCGCGGACCGGTCCGCGGGGTCCGGGTGCCCGGGGCTCAGCCGCCCGTGCGCAGCACCGTTCCCGGGGTGCCGAAGTAGTCCCCGGCCGCCACCTCCTGCCCGTCCTCGGTGCGCAGCAGGTGCACCACGAGCCCGTGGTCGTCCTGTCGCGGGCTCTCCGGACCCGTCACGATCACCACCCCCTCGGGCTCGTGGGGGAGCACCAGTCCGGGCCGGCCCGGGTAGCGGTCCGCGGAGACCTCGGCGGAGAGGAGCTCCAGGCGCCTGCCCCTGTGGTGGGTGTACGCCGTGGGGTGTTCGCCGCGCCGCCTTCTGACGAGCGCCTCGATCTCCGGGGCCGGACGGGTCCAGTCGATGCGTCCGTCCTCGGGGGAGCGGGGGCGGACCACGTCCGCTACCGGGGCGGCAGGGACGTGCCCGGTGCCCTCGTGGACGACGTTGGCCCGGGTGAGTTCGAGGTGGGCGTGGACGCGGCGCAGCAGCGAGGACAGCTGGTCCCGTTCCGCGGGGCCCAGCGGGGCCATCAGCTCGTCGTCCGCCCGCGCGATGTCGGCGTTGAGGTCGTCCAGGGCGCTTCGGCCCTCGGGGGTGAGCCGTACGTCGACCCTGCGGCGGTCCCCGGTCCGGCGCACGCACTCCACGTGCCCGGCCTTGGCCAGATCTCCCACGATCTTGGCCAGGTCGCTCGCGTTCATGTCCAGCCGCGAGGCCAGGACCCCCTTCGGCTGGGGGCCGAGGTCGGCGACCATGGCCAGGACGGTCAGGTGCCACAGCCGCAGGCCTCTGGCCCCCAGTCGCTCCGAGAGCCTGCGCCGCGCGGCCTTGCCCGCCGCGTACATGAGGTACGCGTTGAGGCCCAGCACGCTGGGGGGCGTGGTCCGCATCCGGGGCGGGCCCGCGGTCCCGCGGCGGGCGTGCGGTGCCTCGGGGCGGCTCCCCCAGGCCCCTTCCGTGGGGTCGCCGGTGGTGGGCGCGCCCGCGGCCCGGGGCGCGGGCCCGTCGGCCAGGTCCCCGCCGAGGGCGCGCAGCACCCCGGCCCAGTCGGTCGGCGTGTTCGACAGCCCGATGAACGCGAACCTGGCTCCGGAGGGATCCTGAGCGGTCCCCGAGACGACCGATGGCTCCATGGCCCTTCCCCTCTCCCCGTTGAGACGGCGCCCCGCCGGCCTCCCCCGGGCTGCGCCGTGGTCGCGGCCGTGGCCGGGGGCATGCCGGGTATCCCCTTGACGAGGCATCACATAAGGTTAGCCTAACCTATCTATGAGGTCCGGGTCCGGAGCGCCCGGGCCTGCACGGAGGGGCGGGGTGGCGGCCCGGGTGCTCCCGGGCGTCCGCGGGGCTCAGGGCCGTGCGGTGAGGTAGCCGCCCAGGGAGGTGAAGTACTCCGGTGCGGGCAGCTCGCGCCCGTCCTCGGTCCGCACCCGGGTCAGGGCGAGTCCGCGGTTGGCGCCGGTGTGCGCGTCCGGGCCGGCCACGATCACCACGCCGTCGCCCTCGCGGTGGAAGATGCGCCCCGGCGTGCCGCCGTAGCGGCCCTCGGAGAGGACGGCGGACAGTACCTCCAGGCGCCGGCCCCGATGGTGGGTGAAGGCGCTCGGATAGGGGGCGGACTGCGCGCGGACCAGTCGCTCGATCTCCTGCGCGGGGCGGCTCCAGTCGATGCGCCCGTCCTCGACCGAGCGCTTGTGGAAGAAGCTCGCCAGGGAGCGGTCCTGCGGGGTGAACTCCGTCTGCCCCGAGGCGATGAGGTCGAGGGCCCCGACGGTCACCGGCGCGATGAGCCCGACCGTCTTGTGGAAGAGGTCGGTGGCCGTGTCGGCGGGGCCGACCGGGACGGCCTCCTGCCGGACGATGTCGCCCGCGTCGAGTTCCTCGTTCATCAGGTGCGCGGTGACCCCCACCTCGCTCTCGCCGTTGATCAGTGCCCAGATCAGCGGGGAGAAGCCGGCGTACCGGGGGAGCAGGGAGTCGTGCACGTTGAGGGTCCCGTGGCGCGGGAGGGCGAACACGCGCTCCGGGATGTGGGTCCGCCAGTTGTTGGCGACGAAGACGTCCGCGTCGGCCTCCTTGAGCCGGGTCAGCAGCTCGTCGTCGTCGGGCCGGTTGCGGATCAGGACGGGGATGCCGTGCTCCTCGGCGAGCTCGGCGACCGAGTCGTTCCAGATCCTCTCGTAGGCGTGGTCGCTCCGGGGGTGCGTGACGGCCAGCACCACCTCGTGTTCGGAGTCCAGGAGGGCGCGGAGGGTCCGATGGCCCCAGGTCTGGTAGCCGAACATGACGACCCGCATGGGTTCCTCCTCGGGGCAGGGGATGGGCGGCGTCAGTAAAGCAAGGCTTACCTAAGTTTTCAACGGGGCGCATTCGGGGGCGTGTTGAGCCCCCCGCGCTCCTGCCGGTCCGAAATGTCCATCGACAGGGCAGGTCGGTGAGCTTAGCCTTGCCTAAGTTTTCGGCATGCCGTCCCGGCACGCCCGACCTCGCGTACATCCCTCGACCACAGGCCCGCCGTCTCCGCGCGGGCGGGCCCCGAACGGCGGGAGTGACATGGCACAGGCCGGTCCCGGCGGCGAGCCGCCGATCCACGACCTCATCGGTGTCGGCTTCGGTCCCTCCAACGTGGCCATGGCGCTCGCGCTCAGCGAGCACCGGGCCGGGCCGGACGCCGAGACGCCGAGCGCGCGCTTCTTCGAGCGGCAGCCCCGCTTCGGCTGGCACCGCGGGATGCTCATCGACGACGCGACGATGCAGGTCTCCTTCCTCAAGGACCTGGTGACCCTCCGGAACCCCGCCAGCGAGTACAGCTTCCTGTGCTACCTCAAGAGCCGGTCGCGCCTGGTCGACTTCGTCAACCACAAGAGCCTCTTCCCGCTGCGCGTGGAGTTCCACGACTACTTCGAGTGGGCGGCCTCGCACGTGGAGGACCTGGTCTCCTACGGCCACGAGGTCGTCGGCGTGGCCCCGGTCGTCGA
Organism: Streptomyces sp. NPDC048001; assembly: GCF_043203115.1. NCBI lineage: Bacteria > Bacillati > Actinomycetota > Actinomycetes > Kitasatosporales > Streptomycetaceae > Streptomyces > Streptomyces sp. NPDC048001. The sequence continues at coordinate 37,902 of NZ_JBIDBN010000022.1, read as the reverse complement.
GGGAGGGTCCTTACGGCACCTGGACGTGACGGTCCGCTCGGCCTCCGGCCTCTCGGTGCACCGGACGCGCAACCTGGTCCTCGGTACGGGGCTGAGCCCGCGGATGCCCGAGGGCGTGGAGCGCGGCGAGCGGATCTGGCACACCTCCGAACTGCTGTCCAGGGTGGAGGCGTTCCACCGGGCGCCGCCCTCCCGGATGATCGTGGTGGGGGCGGGCCAGAGCGCCGCGGAGAACGTCGCCTACCTCCACCGCCGCTTTCCCGAGGCCGAGGTCTGCGCCGTCTTCTCCCGCTACGGCTACAGCCCGGCAGACGACAGCGGCTTCGCCAACCGCATCTTCGACCCGGAGGCGGTGGACGACTTCTTCACCGCCCCGGAGGACGTCAAGCGCCGGCTGATGGACTACCACCGCAACACCAACTACTCCGTGGTGGACATCGACCTCATCGACGAGCTGTACCGGCAGGTGTACCGGGAGAAGGTGCTCGGCACCGAGCGACTGCGCTTCCTCAACGTCTCGCGCATCACCGAGGTCGTGGCCAAGCCCGACCTGGTACGGGCCACCGTCGCCTCCCTCGTGACGGGAGAGGAGACGGTGCTGGACGCGGACGCGGTGGTCTTCGCCACCGGCTACCGTCCCGCGGACCCCCTCGGACTGCTCGGCGCGGTCGCCGGGCACTGCCTGAGGGACGCGGAGGGCCGCGTGCGGGTGGAGCGCGACTACCGCATCGCGACCGAGGACTCCATGCGCTGCGGCATCTACCTCCAGGGCGGCACCGAGCACACCCACGGGATCACCTCCTCGCTGCTGTCCAACACGGCCGTCCGGGTCGGCGAGATCCTCCGGTCCATCCTCGAAGAAGCGCCCCGGCGGCTGCGCACCGCGGGCCGACCGGGGGGCAGCGCGGCCTGACCCACCCGCCCCGCCCCCACCGCCTCCGCCCGGAACCGCCGGAGCACGGACGCAACGCCGACCCGCACCTCCGGATCCCGACACCCCCGTGCACCCCGCACCGAGAAGCCGTCACCCCGTACACCCCGCACCGAGAACCGCCGTGCCGCGTCCGCCCGCGGCACCGGGCCGCCCCGGCCAGGCCCCCGCACCGGAAGGAAGACGACCATCTCCATGAGCACGATCGCGCGGGAGCGCCCCGCGCCCGAGAAGGCCCCCGGCGCTCCCCGCCGGGGCCGAGCCCGCGGGCTGGGCACGGTGTCGGGGGCACTCCTGCTCGCGACGGTCCTGTCCCTGGCCGTCGGGGCGCGCGCGCTGAGCCCGGCGGAGGTCTGGCACGGGCTGTTCGCCGCGCCGGAGGCCGACCAGCGACTCACCGAGATCCGCCTCATCGTGCACACCGTGCGGCTGCCGCGCACGGCCCTGGCCGTCGCGGCCGGGACGGCCCTGGGCGTCGGCGGGGCGCTGATCCAGGGCTTCACCCGCAACCCCGTCGCGGACACCGGGCTGCTCGGAGTGAACTCCGGGGCCTCCTTCGCCGTCGTGTCGGCCATCTCGCTCCTCGGGCTCGCCAACCCCTTCCACTACGTCTGGTTCGCCTTCCTGGGCGCAGCGGCCGCCGGTGCGGTGGTCTTCTCCCTGGCGAGCATCGGCCGGGGGGCGGGCAACCCGCTGACCCTCGCCCTCGCCGGCCAGGGGGTCACGGTGTTCCTCGCGGCCATGACCACCGCCGTCGCACTGTCGGACCAGGCCGCGCTGAACGCCCTGCGGTTCTTCAACGCGGGCTCGGTGGCCGGGACCGGCTTCGACGTCATCGGTCCGGTCACCGTGTTCATCGCCCTGGGGCTGGTCCTGGCGGCGAGCGTGCTCCCCTCGCTCAACCTGCTCACCCTGGGCGACGACGTGGCCCGCGGGCTGGGGGTGGGCGTCGCGCGCACCCGGATCGCCGGCATCGCGGCCGTCACCCTCCTCGCGGGCGCCGCGACGGCCGCCTGCGGTCCCATCGCCTTCCTCGGCCTGATGGTGGCGCACCTGGCCCGCCGTCTGACCGGCCCCGACTACCGCCTGCTGGTGCCGTACGCGGGCCTGCTCGGCGCCCTCGTCCTGCTCGTCTGCGACATCACCGGGCGCCTGGTGGTACGGCCGGGCGAGCTGGACGCCGGAGTCGTGGTGTCCCTCCTCGGGGCCCCGTTCTTCGCGCTGCTGGTGTGGCGCGGGAAGTTCAGGAACACATGAGGGGCCGGGAGCCGGGAGCCGTGGACACGGCGGGCGTGCGAGGCGCGGGGACGGCGGGGCCGAAGGGAGAGGGCGGTGCGGTGCCCGGGGCGGACGGGGGAGCGGTGCCCGGGGGCGTGCGGCTGGGCACGGTGTCCTTCGTGTGGCGGCCCTGGCCCCTGTGCACGGCGGTGCTGCTGGCGGCGGCGGCCTTCCTCGTCTTCTGCCTCTCCGTCGGCGTGGGGGAGTTCCCCATCGGGGTGCCCCGGGTGATCGCCACCATCGCCGGTGGGGGCGAGCCGGTGGACCGGTTCGTCGTGATGGACCTGCGGATGCCGCGGGCGCTGGCCGGACTCTGCGTCGGCGTCGCCCTGGGCGTGTCGGGCGCCGTCACCCAGTCCGTCGCACGCAACCCGCTGGCCAGCCCCGACATCCTGGGCATCACGGGGGGCGCCGGCATGGTCGCGGTGCTCCTGGTGACGGTCTCGGGCGGCACCGCCGCGGCCGTCGCGAACTCCGTGGGGGTCTCGGCGGCGGCGCTCGCGGGCGGACTCGCCGCCGGGCTGCTCGTGTACCTCCTGGCCTGGCGGCGCGGAATCGACGGCTTCCGCCTCGTCCTCATCGGCATCTCGGTCAGCGCCGTGACCCAGGCGATCACGACCTGGCTGCTCGTCACGGCGGACATCCGGGACGTGGGGCGGGCCCAGGCGTGGCTGGTCGGCTCGCTGGACAACCGGTCCTGGCGGGAGGTCCGGCCCGCGCTGTGGTGCACGCTCGTGCTCCTGGCGGTCGTCGCGGGTGTCGCCTTCCAGTTCAGGCCCCTGCACCTGGGCGACGACGTGGCCGCCGGTCTGGGGGTGCGCATCACCCCGGTGCGGGCGGTCCTGCTGCTCTGCGCGGTGCTCCTGGCCGCGGTGTCGGTGAGCGCGGCCGGTCCGGTTCCCTTCGTCGCCCTGGTCGCGCCGCAGGTGGCGATGCGCCTGGCACGCTGCCCGACGCCACCGCTCGCGGCCTCCGGGCTCGTGGGGGCGCTGCTGCTCATCGGTGCGGACCTCCTGGCGCGCACGGTGCTGCCGACGGCGCTCCCGGTCGGCGTGGTCACCGCGGCGGTGGGCGGCCCCTTCCTGGTGTACCTGCTGGTCCGGGCGAACCTGAGGTGAGCGCGGACGGCCTCCCCGACGGGGCACGAGGCACGACCCGCCAGGACGCGGGAGCCGCCCGGGCGCCCGAACCGCCGCGGCGTACGAGCAGCCAGGACGCCCGGGCGGAGGCACGACGGCCCGTGCCGGGCACCGACCGGCGACCGCACCACCGAGCGGGAGCACCACCGAACGAGCGGGGCAACGCGCGACCGCGCCGACGAAAGGAGGGCCGGGTGGCCGTCCGGTTCACCACCACCACCAGCGAGTCGGACACCGGGGAGAGGGCCCGGCTCGCAGCCAGGGGCGTCACGGTCGGCTACGGGGACCGGACCGTGATCCGGGACCTCGACGCCGTGATCCCGCCCGGTGCCGTCACCACGATCATCGGTCCCAACGGCTGCGGGAAGTCCACACTGCTGCGCACGCTCTCACGCCTGCTCAGGCCGAGCAGGGGGACGGTGGTCCTGGACGGCCAGGACATCGCGGGCCTGCGCACCAGGGACGTGGCGAGAAGGATGGGCCTGCTGCCCCAGTCGCCCGTGGCGCCCGAGGGGCTGACGGTGGCGGACCTGGTCGCCCGTGGGCGCCACCCGCACCAGAGCTGGCTGCGGCAGTGGTCCTCCGACGACGCCGCCGTGGTGGAACGCGCCCTGGCGATGACCGGCGTGCTGGACCTCGCCGACCGGCCCGTGGACGCCCTGTCCGGCGGGCAGCGCCAGCGGGTGTGGATCTCCATGACCCTGGCCCAGGGGACGGACCTCCTCCTGCTCGACGAGCCGACCACCTACCTGGACCTGGCGCACGCGGTCGACGTGCTCGACCTCGTCGACGACCTCCACGAGGCCGGCCGCACCGTGGTGATGGTGCTGCACGACCTCAACCTGGCCGCCCGGTACAGCGACAACCTCGTCGTCATGCGGGAGGGGTCGGTCCTCGCCCAGGGGCATCCCCGCGAGGTGGTCACCGAGGAGCTGCTGCGGGAGGCCTTCGGGCTGCGCGCCCGGGTCATCGACGACCCGGTGGGGGACCGGCCCCTCGTCGTCCCGGTGGGCCGGACCCATGTGGTGACCGACCGGTTCCCCTGAGCAACGACGTCGACCGAGGCGGGGCTCGCCCTGGTCGACCGCACAAGGCGTTCCGGCGAGGTGCCGGACGCGGCAACGGCACGAAAGCAAGGGATCGCTGATGCTTCTTCGGAGAACGACCCCCACGGCCCCTCGGAGGCGGTGGACGACCGCCCTGGCCGCCGCCCTGCTCGGCGCGGGCCTCCTCTCGGGATGCGGCTCCGGCTCCGACTCCGGGAAGGCGGCCGACGGCGACGGGGCCTCCCCGGCCGCCGCCGGCGCGTTCCCGGTCACCGTGGAGCACGCCTTCGGGACCACGGAGGTCACCAAGGCGCCCGAACGGGTCGTCACCGTCGGCTACACCGACGACCAGGCCGTCCTGGCGCTCGGCACCCGGCCGGTGGGCATGGTCGACCAGTACCCGAACCCGCCCGGGCGGTCGCCCGACATCAACACCCAGTGGCCCTGGGTGAAGGACGCGTGGGGCGACGCCCGTCCCGAGGTCGTGATGAGCAACGGCGACTCCGGGCCCGACTACGAGAAGATCGCCGCCCTGAGGCCCGATCTGATCATCGCCGTCTACTCCGAGATCGACAAGGCCGGCTACGGGAAGCTGTCCAGGATCGCGCCCACCGTCGGGCGCACCAGGGCGGAGAAGGAGCCCTTCAGCGCCCCCTGGCAGGACAACGCGCGCCATATCGCCGCCGCGCTCGGCAAGGCCGAGGAGGGCGCGGCCCTGGTCGAGGGCATCCAGGACAAGCTCGACGCGGCACGCGCGGACCACCCGGAGTTCGCGGACCGCACCGCCGTCGCGCTCTCGTGGTACAAGGACTCCGTGGCACCGTTCACCACCACCGACGTACGCGGCCGCCTCGTGACGGGCATCGGCTTCCAGGGGGTCACCGAGATCGACGAGATCGCCGACGGCAGCTTCTACACCGTGCTGTCCCCCGAGCGCATCGACCTCGTCGACGTCGACCACCTCTTCGTGGTCAACGACCGGGCCGACCAGGAGGCGCTGAAGAAGTTCGAGCTGTTCGCCAATCTGCCGGCGGTGAAGCAGGGGAACGTCTCCTATCTCCTGGACAGCGAGGGTCCGGCGGTCGGCGCGGCCATGAGCCAGGGCACCCTGCTGTCCCTGCCGTACGCGATCGACGAACTCGTCGCGTCGGTCCGGCCGTGACGGCGGAGCCGTCGGCGAGCCGGGGCGCCGGACGCCGGTCCGCGGCGAGGCCCGCCGATGCGGCGCCGCGGCCCGGCTCCGCGCGGGTCCCGGCGGTCGCTGCGGTGGCGGCGCCCGCCCGGGTCCCCGGGGACACGGCGTGAGCGCCGTCGGCACCCGGCCGCCGGCCACCGCGCTGCGCACCACGAGCGGCCGGGAGGCTGCCCGCTGGGTCGCGGCGCGGTGCCGGGAGCTGCCCTGGTGGACCGCCGCCACGGTGACCACCACCGTGGCCGGTGCGGCCTTCCAGGTGCTGCCGGTGCTGCTGCTCGGCCGGGTCGTCGACGGCGTGGTCGGGGGCGGGGACCGCTCGTCCCTTCTCGCGGTCGGCGTGCTGCTGGTGGCCGCCGCCCTGCTCGGCGCGGCGGCCACCGCGGCCTCCACCTGGCTGATCGGGCGGCTGGGCGCGGAACTGCTGGCGACGCTGCGCGAGGCGGCGGTGCGGACGGTGCTGGGCATGCCCAGTGCGCGCGTCGAGCAGGTGGGGCGCGGGGACGTGCTCTCCCGGGTGGGCGACGACGTGGCCGTGCTCTCCCGGGGCATCCGCACCGCCGTGCCCACGGTGTTCTCCGCGGGCGTCCTGGTCGCCATCGCCACCATCGGCATGTTCGGGCTCGACTGGCGGCTCGGCCTGGCGGGTGCCGGCGCCCTGCCCGCGTACGCGCTCGCGCTGCGCTGGTACCTGCCCCGCTCCGCTCCCCTGTACCGGCGCCAGCGCGTCGCCCAGGCCGATCGGGCCCAGGCGCTGATCAGCGGGCTGGACGGGATCGGTACGGTGCGCGCCTACCGGCTGGAGGGCGCGTTCCAGGAGAAGGTCACCGAGGAGTCCTGGCGGGTGCGCACCCTCGGCATCGAGGTGTTCCGGCTCTTCGGCCGCTTCGTCGGCCGGGAGAACCGCGCCGAGTTCATCGGCCTCGTGCTGATCATCGGCGTCGGCTACGTCCTGCTGGAGGCCGGTGCCGCCAGCCTGGGCGAGGTGTCGGCCGCGCCGCTGATGTTCCACCGCCTGTTCACACCGCTCGGCGCCATCATGTTCACCTTCGACGAGGCGCAGAAGTCGGGCGCGAGCCTCACGCGGCTGGTCGGCGTGCTGGGGGAGCGCGCCGAGGCCCGCCTGGTCGGCGACGCGGAACCGGTCGGGGACGGGGCACCGCCCCCGGCGGTCGCGGTGGACGCGGTCACCTTCCGGTACCCGGGAGCCGAGGAGCCCGTGCTGAGGGAGGTGTCCCTGGCCATCCCGGCCGGCCGGTCCCTCGCCCTGGTCGGGGCGACCGGGGCGGGCAAGTCGACGCTCGCCGCGCTGGTCGCGGGCATCGGCACGCCCCAGGAGGGGGTGGTGCGCATCGGCACCACCGACCTGGCCGGCGTCGACGGGGCCGGGACCCGCAGGCTGGTGGGCATCCTGACCCAGGAGACCCATGTGTTCTCCGGCACCCTCGCCGAGGACCTGCGGCTGGCCGCCCCCGGGGCGACGGAGGCCGAACTGGAGGACGCGCTGCGCACCGTCGGGGCGGAGGCCTGGGTGCGGGGCCTGCCGCAGGGGCTCGACACCCCGGTCGGCGAGGGGGGCGAACGGCTCGACGGCACCCTGGTCGCGCGGATCGCGCTGGCCCGGCTGGTACTCGGCCGGGCGCCCGTGGTGGTCCTCGACGAGTCGACCGCGGAGGCCGGCAGCGAGGGCGCCGCCGAACTGGAGCGGGCCGTCTCCGCGGCCTGCGCCGGCCGCACCGTGCTGTTCGTGGCGCACCGGCTGACCCAGGCGATGGCCGCCGACCGCATCGCCGTCCTGGGCTGCGGACGGGTGGTGGAGGAAGGGACGCACGAGGAACTGGTGGCTCTCGGGGGCCGGTACGCACGCCTGTGGAGGGCATGGCGGGAAAGTAGTTAGGCAAGCCTTAGTTAGGCTAGGCTAACTTCCGTATCCGGAAGGGGTGTTGGGCTTCGATGATGGATCCGACCGCTCGTCGCGTACTGCTGTCACCCGCGTGCCTGGACGGCGTCAGGCGCCGGACCGGCGACTACACCGACGCCACGATCGCCGGCGCCTGCGCCGTCGGTCTGGCGTACTGGGCCACCGGGGCAGCCCCCCGGGGCCTCGACCTGGGCCCCGGGACGCACTTCGCCGACCTCCTGGGGTGGATCGACAACGGGGGCCCGGTGACCGCCGGCTGGGAGGTGGCCCCCGGCGCCGGGAGCATCGCCCTGCCGCACGGGGTGGACCCGGTCGAGGCCCAGCGGGCCCTCGACGACCTCGCGGACTTCCCCGACCGGCCCGTGGGCACCATAGGCCCGGCGGACGCGGCCTCCCGCCTCGCCCAGCTGGCGCGGTGGAACGACACCGCCGCCCACCGGGAGCGCCCCACCCTGATGGAGCTGTTCCGCGAACAGGCACGTACCCGGCCCGACGCCGTCGCCGTCGTCGACGACACCCGGACCCTGACCTACCGGGAGACCGCCGAGCGCTCGGCCCAGCTCGCCCACCACCTCCTCTCCCTCGGGCTCGGTGAGGAGGCGGTGGTCGGCATCTCCCTGGAGCGCTCCGCCGACATGGTGGTCGCCCTCCTCGGGGTGCTCCAGGCGGGGTGCGCCTTCGTACCGCTCGACCCGCACTGGCCGGCCGCGCGCCGCGCCGTCGTCATCGAGGACGCCGGTGCGGTGCTCCAGCTCAACCACTCGGGCGAGCACCCTCCCCGGGAGGTCGAGGCGCTGGCCGTGGACCTCGGCGACTGGCGGTACGCCACCCGCCCCGAGCGGGCTCCCGGGCTCACCGTGCCCGGCCAGGCCCTGGCCTACGTCATCTTCACCTCCGGCTCCACCGGACGTCCCAAGGGCGCCATGATCCGGCACGAGGCGATCAGCGAACGCCTGCTGTGGCAGGCGGAGGAGATCCTGGGCTTCGGCCCCGAGGACGCCTCGCTGTTCAAGGCGCCCCTGTCGTTCGACATCTCGATCAACGAGATCTTCCTGCCGCTCGTGCGCGGCGGGCGCCTGGTCGTCCTGCGCCCCGGAGGCGAACGCGACCCGCACCACCTGCTGAGCGTGATCTCCGGCAGGCGGGTCACCTTCGCCTACCTGGTGTCCTCCATGCTCGACGTCCTCCTGGAGATCACGGGCGACACCGGACGGCTGGACAGCCTGCGCCACGTCTGGTGCGGGGGCGAGGTGCTCACGCCCGAGCTGTACGAACGCTTCCGCGCCCGGCTCGGCATCCCCCTGTACCACGGCTACGGGCCCGCGGAGACGACGATCGGCGTCTCCCACGTCGTCTACCGCGGTGCCGCGGAGCGGCTGTCGACCTCGATCGGCAGGGCCAACCCCAACACCCGGCTCTACGTGCTCGACGAGCGGCTGCGCCCGGTCCCCGTCGGCGTGGGCGGCGAACTCTACGTGGGGGGCTTCCTCCTCGGACGCGGCTACGCGGGCGCCCCCGGGCTGACCGCCTCCCGGTTCGTCGCCGACCCCTTCGCCGCCGACGGCTCCCGGCTGTACCGGACCGGCGACCTGGCGCGCTACGCCCCCGACGGGACCCTCGACTTCCTCGGCCGCGCCGACAACCAGGTCAAGATCCGCGGGATGCGCCTGGAGATCGAGGACGTCGAGGCGGCACTCGGCGAGCACCCGGGCGTCAGGCACACCTGCGTGGTCGCGAGGAAGAACAGCGCGGGCGGCACCTACCTGGTCGGCTACGTCATCCCCGCCTCCGGCACCGGGGAACTCCACGCGGACGAGGTCGCCGCCTGGGCGTCCGAGCACCTCGTCGAGTACATGGTGCCCGCCCACATCGTCGTGCTCCCCGGGTTCCCGCTCACCGAGGGCGGCAAGGTCGACCGGCGGGCGCTGCCCGAACCCCGCCCGCCGGCCGTCTCCTTCCAGCCGCCCGCCACGGACGCCGAGCGCGCCGTCACCGCGGCCGCGGCCGCGGTGCTCGGGCTCCCGGAGGCCGGCACCGACCAGGACTTCTTCCACCTCGGCGGCGACAGCATCCTGGCCATCTCCCTGATGGCCGCGCTCCGCGACGCCGGACTGTACGTCACCGCCCAGCAGGTCTTCACCCGCTCCACCCTCGGCGCACTGGCGGCGGTGGCGAGCCGCGAGGACCCCTTCACCGCCGCCGCGGACGACGTCCCCACCGGCCCCGTCACCGGGTCGCCCATCGTCCGGTGGCTCGGCGCCACCACCGACGCCGTCGACGGCTTCCTGCAGTCCGTCGTCCTCAACACCCCCGCCGGGCTCACCACCGACGCCCTCGGCACCGTCCTCACCGCCGTACTGCGCCGGCACGACATGCTCCGCGCCACCCTGGTGCGCGGCGAGCACTGGAGCCTGGACGTGCCGGAGGCCGACGGCGCCGTCGCCGCCTGGCAGGAGAGCTCCCTGCCCCTGGACGACTGCCTCGCCCTCGCCGCCGCCGCACTCGACCCCGACCGCGGGGCGATGCTCCACGCCGTCTGGCGCCGCGACGAGCGCCAACTGGTCCTCGCGGCACACCACGTGGTGATCGACGGGGTGTCCTGGCGGATCCTCATGGACGACCTCGCCACCGCGTGGCGGCAGTACGCCGCGGGCCGGCCCGTGGAACTCCCCCCGGTGGGGACCTCCTTCCGCTACTGGACCGGACTGCTGCAGCGCGCGGACTTCGGCGCCCACCGGGCCCGGGCCGCCCGGCCCCTCCCCGGCCCCGACCTGCCGCTCGGCCGCCGGGCGCTGTGCGCGGACGACACCGTGGCACGGGAGCGGGCGCGGACGGTGACCGTGGACGAGGCCACCACGGCCGCGTTGCTGGGCGAGATCCCGGCGCGGTTCCACGCCGGCGTCGACGACGTCCTGCTGACCGCCCTCGCCGTCGCCCTCGCCCGCCTGCGCCGCGACCGGGGGCAGGACCAGACCTTCGCCCACATCGAACGGGAGGGCCACGGACGGGAGGTGCGGGTGGTCGCGGAGGCCACCGGCCACGAGGCGGACCTCTCGCGCACCGTCGGCTGGTTCACCACGCTCTTCCCCGTCACCGTCGACCCCGGCGGCACCGGCGACTTCACCCGTCCCGACTACCTGGCGACCGCCCTGAAGGCCGTCAAGGAAGACCTCTCGCAGGTGCCGGGCAACGGCCTGCCCCACGGCGTGCTGCGCCATCTGGACGGCATCGACACCGGCACCCCGGCCCCGCAGGTCCTCTTCAACTACCTCGGCCGCTTCGAGGCCGGCTCCTCGCAGGACTGGCGCCCCGCCGGCACCACCACCGGCCGGCTCGGGGAGCGGCGCGACCCGGGGATGCGCCTGCCGCGCCCGCTGGAGTTCAACGCGATCGCCGAGCCCGGACCGTCCGGCGGCCACGAACTGGCCTTCACCGTCACCTGGCCGGAGGGCGTCTTCACCGACGAGGACGCCGCCGCCCTGGGAAGCCACCTCCAGGAGGCCCTGCGGGGCCTCGCCTCCCTCGAAGGAGGCGGCCACACCCCGTGCGACTTCCGGCCCCTGCGCCTGACCCAGGCCGATGTCGACGCCCTGGACGGACCGGCCCTGCGCGACGTGCTGCCGCTGACCCCGCTCCAGGAGGGCCTGTACTTCCACTCGGTCTTCGACGAGGACACCGCGGGCGCCTACGTGGAACAGCAACTGCTGGAACTGGAAGGGGAAGTGGACGCCGAGCGCCTCTCGGCGGCGGCCACCCGGCTGCTCGCCGTCTTCCCCAACCTGGCGGCCCGGTTCACCGCCCTCGCCGACGGCCGGGTCGTGTCGGTGATCGAGGACGGCCGCACGGCCCCCTTCAGCACCCTCGAACGCCCCGGCATCACCGACACCGAACTCCGCGCCCTGGCCGAGCGGGACCGGCGCGCCGGCTTCGACCTCGCCGAGGGCCCGCTGATGCGCTACCTCCTCGTCCGCGCCGGGTCCGGGCGGAACGTCCTGGTGCAGACCGTGCACCACATCGTCGCCGACGGCTGGTCGGTCGCGCCGATGCTCCGCGCGCTCCTCGACGAGTACCACGCACCCGGCTCCGTCCACCCGGTCGGCCGGTTCGCCGACCACGTACGCCGGCTCGCCGCGCTGGACCGGCAGGAGAGCGCCCGCGTCTGGGACGCGGAACTCGCGGGCCTGACCTCCTCCTCGCTGGTGGCCGAGGGGCACACCCCCTCCGCACGGTTCGCCGAGGTCCGCCGGGCCGCCGGGCTCGACCTCGACGCGGCGGCGCGGGCGGCCGGGGTGCCGCTGAGCGCCGCCGTGCACAGCGCGTGGGCCCTCGCGCTGGGCCGCATCCTCGACCGCACGGACGTGGTGTTCGGCTCCACGGTCTCCGGACGGGACGCGGACGTGCCGGGGATCGAGGACATGGTGGGCCTGCTCATCAACACCGTGCCCGTACGCGCCAGGTGGACGGCCGCCACCACCGCCCGGGAACTGCTCGACTCCGTGCGCGCGCACCAACTGGCGGTGCTGCCGCACCTGCACGTCGCGCTCACGGACCTCGGACGCCGGGCCGGTGACGGCACCGGGCCGCTCTTCGACACCCTGGTCGTCTTCGACGTCGCCACCGACCCCGCCGCCCTGCGCCGCCCCGGACACACCCTCGCCGTGACCCGGGTGGACAGCGAGGGCGCCCCCCACTACCCCCTGACCCTCGTCGTGGAGCGCACCCCCGCGGGCCGCCCCCTGCTCCACCTCGTCCACGACGGCGCCCTGCTGCCGCAGACCGGCGCCCGCGCGCTCCTCGACACCGTCGACGAGATCCTCACCGCGCTGCTCACCCGGCCGGACACCCCCGTCGCCCCGCTCGCGACCCGGCCGGAGAAGCTCCCGGCCCCCCTCGCCCCGGTGACCCTGCACGGCCTGTTCGACGCGGCGGCGCGCCGCGACCCGGCCGCCTCCGCCGTCACCGAATGCCGCCTCGACGGGAGCACCCGCACACTGACCTACGGCGAACTGGCCGCGGCCAAGGACGGCCTCGCCCGCACCCTGCGCGCCGCGGGCACCGGGCCGGGCTCCCGCGTCGCCGTGGCCGTGCCGCCCTGCGCGGACCAGACCGTCGCCCTGCTCGCCGTCGCCTCCGCGGGCGGCGCCTACGTGCCCCTGGACCTCGCGCACCCGGACGAACGCCTGGCCCACCTGCTCGCCGACGCAGCCCCCCAGGCCGTCCTGGTGGCCGCCGGCCTGCGCGAGCGCTTCACCCGCCTGCTCGCCCGCGCAGGCGTCCCGGCCCGGCTCCTCGTCCAGGGCGAGGAGCCCGCGCCCTCCGACGACCCGCCGGAGCCCCCGGCCGCGGGATCCGCCGCCGCACGGGACGCCGGACCGCAGGACCCCGCGTACGTGATCTACACCTCCGGCTCCACCGGACGCCCCAAGGGCGTCGTCGTCCCGCACCGGAGCGTGGTCGCCCTGCTCGCCCGCACCCGGGCGGAGATGGACGTCGGCCCCGCGGACGTATGGGTCCAGTTCCACTCCTACGCCTTCGACTTCGCCGTCTGGGAACTGTGGGGCGCCCTCGCCCACGGCGCCGAACTGCTCGTTCCCGAGTACGCGCTGACCCGCTCCCCGGTGGACTTCCACCGGCTGGTCCGCGAACGCTCCGTGACCGTGCTCAACCAGACCCCCTCGGCCTTCCACCGCTTCATCGAGGCCGACCGGCGCTCCGGGGCACCCGTCACCTCGCTCCGGCGCGTCGTCTTCGGAGGGGAGGCGCTCGACCTCTCCCGGCTGCGGGACTGGGTCGGGACGTACGGCACCACCGCCCCCGAACTCGTCAACATGTACGGCATCACCGAGACCACCGTCCATGTCACCCACCGCGTGCTCACCGCCGAGGACTTCGAGGCCGACGAGGACGCCGGCCCCCTCGGGGGCCCCATCCCCGGCCTGGCCGTCCATCTGCTCGACGAGCGCCTGCGCCCGGTGCCCCCGGGCCGCGTGGGCGCCCTCTACGTCTCCGGCGACCAGCTGTCGCTCGGCTACCTCGGGCGGCCCGGGCTCACCGCGGGACGCTTCGTGGCCGACCCCTTCCGGGCCGACGGCTCCAGGATGTACCACACCGGCGATCTCGCCCGGCGCACCATCGACGGCGAGCTGCGCTTCGTCGGCCGGGCCGACGACCAGGTGCAGCTCAAGGGCTACCGCATCGAGCCGGGCGAGGTGGAAGCGGCGCTCCGGGCACTCGACGGGGTCGTCGACGCGGCCGTCACCGTCGCCGAGGAGGGCGACCACCTGGTGGCGCACCTCGTCGGGACGCCGCCCGCGGACGCCGCCGCCCGGCTCGCCGCCACGCTCCCGGCGCACATGGTGCCCGCCCGGATCCTGCCCCTGGACGCCCTGCCCCTGACGGTCAACGGCAAGCTGGACCGTGCGGCCCTGGCCCGCCGCGCGGCCGAGGCACCCGAGCCGGCGCCCGCCGGCCGGGGCGCGGCGGCCGACGCGCTCGCCGTGCTGATGGAGGTCTTCGCCGAGGCACTGCCCGGCTCCTCCGTCGACGCCGACACCGACTTCTTCGCCGCGGGCGGCGACAGCATCGTCGCCATCACCGTCATCAACCGTGCCCGCGCGCTGGGCCTGCCCATGGCCCCGCGCGACGTCTTCCTGCTGCGGACCCCCCGGGCCCTCGCCGGGCACCTCGCCGGGCGCACCCCGGCGGCCCCCGCCCCCGCACCGGTCTCCGCGCGCCCCGCCGACGGCCCGCTCGTACCGACGCCGATGATCCTGCGCCGGCGCGCGATGGGCGCGACGACCGCCCGGTTCGCGCAGGCCAGGGTCCTCGACGCCCCCGAGGGCACCGGCCCGGCGGACGCCGTGCGCGCCGCGGACGCGGTCCTGGCCGCCCACCCGGCGCTCCGGCTGCGACTGCGCGACGAGCACGGGGTGTGGTCCCTGCGCACCGAGCCCGCCCGCGCGGCGCGGGTGACCCGCGCCAAGGACACGGCCGCCGCGACCGCCGCTCACGCGGCGGCCGGGGCGCTCGACCCCGCCACCGGGGAGGTCGTCGCCTTCACCTGGCTGGAAGACCGCCGCGCCCTCCTCGTCACCGCCCACCACTTCGCCGTCGACGCGGTGTCCTGGCTGATCCTGCTCCAGGACCTCGCGGCCGCGATGCGCGGCGAGCCCCTCCCACCGCCGACCACCTCCTACGCCGAGTACGCCGAGGCGCTGGCCGCCGACGCCGCACCGGCCGTCGAGCACCTCGGCCACTGGCTCGACACCCTCGCCGCCCCCGCGCTGCTGCCCGGGCCCGCGCGGGTGCGCCGGATCGCCGTCGCCCTCCCCGCCGAGGTGAGCGACCGGGTGACCCTCACCGCTCCCGCGGCCCTCGGCATCGGCCTCACCGAGCTGCTGTGCGGCGCGCTGCGGACCGCGCTGACGGCCGTCCAGCCCGTTCCGGGCGACCTCGCCGTCGACCTGGAGCGGCACGGCCGGGACCCCGTCCGCGCGGACCACGACTACACCCGCACCGTGGGCTGGTTCACCGCCATCGCGCCCGTGCGCCTGGGCCCGCACACCGATCCCGTCGCCGCCGCCCGCGAGGTGGCCGGCCGGCAGACCGACGGCACCGCGCACCTGTCCTACGGCCTGCTCCGGTACCTCAACCCGCAGACCGCCCCGCTGCTGGGCGCCACCCGCCCCCAGGTGCTCTTCAACTACCTCGGGCGGGGCGAGGAGTCCCTCGCGCCCCACATCGCCGCCGAGGACGACGGCCGCCCCTACGCCGTCGAGGCCGACACCTGGACGGACGCCGCCACCGGCCGCCTCCACGCGGCCTTCACCCTCGCCGAGGGCATCCCCGACGCCCTCGCCGGGCACTGGTCCGAGGCGCTGCACCGCATCGCCGACGCCGCCCTGTCCGCCGAGCGCACGGCGCCCGTCACCCCCCTCCAGCGCGGCCTGTACTACCAGGCCCAGCTGGCCGGGACGGGCGCACCCTACGTCGCGCAGAGCTGGTTCACCTTCGACCGGCGCCTCGAACCCGCCGCCCTGTCCCGGGCGATGGAGCACGTCGCCGCCCGCCACCCCGTGGTGGGCGCGGGCTTCACCTCCGACGGGGACGGCGCACCCGTCCAGGTGCTGGCCGCGGGCCGGCGCTTCCCCGTGAGGGAGGCCGAGGCCGCCGACGAGGCGGAGGCGGAGGCGCTGCGCGCCCGGGACCGCGAGGCGGGCTTCGACCCGGCCGAACCGCCGCTGGTCCGGCTGACCGTGGTCCGCCTGCCCGGCGGTCGCGACGGCCTGCTGCTGAGCTACCACCTGCTGCTGTGGGACGGCTGGTCGCGGGAGACCGTGCTGCGCGAGCTGTTCGACGCCTACCGGGCCGTCCTCGCGGGCGAGGTACTCCGGCCCGTCCCCGCCGCGCCCTCGTTCGAGGACTGCGCCCGCGCGCTCGACGCCCGGGACCCCGAGGCGGCCGAGCGCTTCTGGGCCGGGCATCTCGCCGGGCTGAGCGGGCCGACGCTCGTGTCCGGCGCCACCCCGCCGCAGGGCGACGGCGCACCGCGCACCCTGGTCCGGGCGCTGTCCGAGGAGGAGTCGCAGCGGCTGCGCCGGGCCGCGACCGAGCACGGCGTCACCCTCAACTCGGTGCTCACCGGGGCTCTCGGCCTGGTGCTGGGCGCCCGCACCGGACGCGCCGACGCGGTCTTCGGCACGACCGTCTCCGGTCGCGAGGGAGAGGGGCTCGCCGGCGTGGTGGGCGTGCTCCTCAACACCGTGCCCCAGTGGACCCGCCCCCGCCCCGGCGACACGGTCGCCGCGTACCTGACCGCCGTGCAGCGCGACCGCGTCGCGGCCATGGACCACGAGTGGCTCGGGCTCGGCGAGATCCAGCGGGCCGCCGGCCACGACACCCTCTTCGACACCCTCTTCGTGCTCCAGAACTTCCTGGACACGGACGCGTTCGCCCGGATGAACGCGGCGAACGGCATCACGGGCGTGAGCGCCGACGACTCCACCCACTACCCGTTCACCTGGGTCGTCACCCCCGGCGACCGGCTCACCGTCAAACTGGAGTACCGCGACGGGGACACCGCCCGCGCGCAGCGCCTGTTCGACGACTACCTGCGCACCCTCGGCGACCTGGTCCGCTCCGCAGGACCGGTGGCCGCACTGGGGCGCAGGCCCGCGGAACCGCGCCCGGCCGAACGCGTCGCCATCGGCACGGACACGGTGGTCGACCACTTCGACCGCGCCGCCGACCGCCACCCCGGGCGGGTGGCCCTCGTCGCCGACGGCCGGGCCATGACCTTCGCCGAACTGCGCGACCGCAGCCGGGCCGTGGCCGGGGTGCTGGCCCGGCGGGGCATCGGCCCCGGGGCGACCGTGGGGCTCGCCCTCCCCCGCTCCCTCGACTCGATCGCGGCGATCTTCGCCGTGCTGCGCACCGGCGCCGCCTACGTGCCCCTGGAACTGGACCACCCGGACGAGCGCCTGGCCGCCGTCGTGGAAGACGCCCGCCCCCGGGTGATCCTCACCGTCTCCCCGGTAAGCCCGCGGCTCGGCGGGGAACTCGTGGAGCTGGACCGGCCCCTTCCCGAGGCCCCGCCCCTCACCGCCTTCGCCCCGGGGGACCCCGAGCGCCTGCGGAACCCCGCGTACGTCATCTACACCTCCGGCTCGACCGGGCGGCCCAAGGGCGTGGTGACCGAGCACGCCGGCCTCACCAACATGCTGCTCAACCACCGGCGCCGGATCTTCGCCCCGGTGCTCGCACGGCACGGGGGGCGGGTCCTCAGGATCGCCCACACCGTGTCCTTCGCCTTCGACATGTCCTGGGAGGAGCTGCTGTGGCTCGCCGACGGGCACGAGGTGCACGTCTGCGACGAGGAACTGCGCCGCGACGCCCCCCGGCTGGTCGCCTACTGCCGCGACCACGCCGTCGACGTCGTCAACGTCACGCCCACCTACGCCGGTCACCTGGTGGCCGAGGGCCTGCTCGACCCGGCCGGGCACCCCCCGGCGCTGGTGCTGCTCGGCGGGGAGGCCGTCACCCCCGCGCTGTGGCGGCGGCTCGCCGACACCGGGGGGACCGTCGGCTACAACCTGTACGGGCCCACCGAGTACACCATCAACACGCTCGGGGCAGGCACCTTCGACTGCGCCGACCCGGTGGTGGGGGTGCCCGTCGACAACACCGAGGCCCATGTGCTCGACCCCTGGCTCAGGCCGGTTCCGGACGGCGTCCCCGGCGAGCTGTACGTCTCCGGCGTCGGACTGGCCCGCGGATACCTGGACCGGCCGGACCTCACCGCCGGATCGTTCACGGCCTGCCCCTTCGGCGCGCCGGGCGAGCGGATGTACCGCACCGGCGACCTGGTCCTGCGGCGCCCCGACGGACGGCTCGCGTACCTGGGGCGCACCGACCGGCAGATCAAGATCCGCGGTCACCGCGTCGAGCCGGCCGAGGTCGAGGCCGCGTTCGCGGCCCACCCGGCGGTGCGCTTCGCGGCCGCCGTCGCACAGCCCGACCCCGCCGCCGACGGCGCCCACCGGCTGGCCGCCTACCTGGTGCTCGACGGCTCCGACCTCGCCTCGGTCGCCGCCGAGGTGGGCGCCGGACTGCCGGACTTCCTGCGTCCGACCCACTACGCGGAGGTCGGCGGCATCCCCCTGACCGTGAACGGGAAGGTCGACACCACGGCCCTGCCCGACCCCAGGCCCCTGGGCCTCCTGCCCGGCGCGAAGGGGCGGGCCCCGCGGCCGGGGACCGAGACCGAGGTGTGCGCCTCCTTCGCCGAGGCACTGGATCTCGACGACGAGGAGGTGAGCGCGGTGAGCGACTTCGTGTCCCTCGGCGGGCATTCCATGCTGGCGGTACGGTTGGCCGGACTGCTGCGCCGTGCGTACGGCCCGGTGGTCACCATCCGCGACCTGCTGACCCTGCGCACCCCCGAAGCGATTGCCCGGCACCTCGATGACCGATCCTGACATCCCGGGGCCCCGGACGGGGGCGGGCATCCTGCGGACCGCACTGCGGCGGAACATCGGCGCCATGGCCTCGGGCACGGCCCTGATGGGCCTGTACCAGGCGGGGGAGACGGCCTTCCCCATCGCCCTGGGCCTGATCGTCGAGCACACGATGCAGGACCGCAGCCCCGGCTCGCTGGCCCGTTCGGTGGCCGGGCTGGCCGTGATCATCACGGTCGTCTCGCTCTCGTGGCGCTTCGGGATGCGCGTCCTGCAGAAGGCCAACACGACCGAGGCGCACCGCTGGCGCACCCGGGTGGCGGCCTGCGGGCTCCAGCCGGTGGCCAGGGACGTCGGGCTGAAGTCCGGGGAGGTGCTCACCGTCGCCACCGAGGACGCCGACCAGACCGCCGACATCATCGAGGTGGTGCCGCTGCTGATCAGCTCCCTGGTCGCGGTGGCGGTCGCCGCCGTGGCACTGGGAAGGGCCAGCGTCCACCTGGGCCTGCTGGTGGTGCTCGGCACCGCGGCCATCCTGTCGGTGCTGGGCGTGATGTCCCGGCGGATCGGCACCGGCACCCGCGAGCAGCAGGCCCGGGTGGCGCGTGCGGGGGCCAAGGTCGCCGACCTGATCACCGGGCTGCGGGCCCTCCACGGCTTCGGCGGCAACCACGCGGCCTTCCGCTCCTACCGCAAGGTCAGCGAGGAGGCGAAGCGGCAGGCCGTCACCGTCGCCCGGGTGAACGGCGTCTACGCGGGCACCGCCCTCGCCCTGAACGCCGCCCTCGCCGCGGCCGTCACCCTCACCGCGGGCGTGCTCGCCTTCGAGGGCGCCATCGGCATCGGCGACCTGGTCATGGCCGTGGGACTGGCGCAGTTCATCATGGAGCCCCTGAAGCTGTTCTCGGAGATGCCCAAGTACGTGATGATGGCGCGGGCCTCGGCCGACCGGATGGCCCTGGTGCTCGCCGCGCCACCGGTGGCGGTGCCGGGCACCGGGAGCCCGGCCGCCGACCGCCTGGACCTGCGGGTGACGGACCTGCACCACGGCTCCCTGCGGGGGCTGACGTTCCGGGTGCGGGCGGGCGAGTTCGCGGCGATCGCCGCCCGCCGCCCCCGGGAGGGTGCCGACCTCGCATCGGTGCTCGCTGCCGAGGCCCCGCCCGGCTCCTACCGGGGCGCGGTGCACGTGGGCGGCGAGGAGCTCGCCGGGCTGGCGGTCGAGGCGCTCCGCGCCCGCATGCTCGTCAACCCCTACGACGGGGAGATCTTCGCGGGCACGCTGCGCACCAACATCGACCCGGCCGGGACCAGCGGTCTGGTGGCCGAGGCCGTCGAGGCGTCCCTGCTGACCGATGTCGTGGCGCTGCACCGGGAAGGGCTCGACCACGGCGTCCGGGACCGGGGCGCCAACCTGTCCGGGGGGCAGCGGCAGCGGCTCTCCCTCGCCCGCGCCCTCGCCGCCGACGCCGGCATCCTGGTGCTGCACGACCCCACCACCGCCGTGGACGCGGTGACCGAGCAGCTCATCGCACGCAATCTCGCCAAGCTGCGCCGGGGGCGGACCACGGTGGTGATCACCAGCAGCCCGGCCCTGCTGGACGCCGCCGACCGCGTGCTGGTGCTGGAGGACGGCGCGGTCACGGCCGAGGGCGACCACCGTGTGCTGCTGGCCGCGGACGAGGACTACCGGCGGGCCGTGGCCCGCTGACGGGACCTCAGGGCCCGCGCTCCGGCCCGGGGACGCGCTCCGGGCCCGGCTCGCCGCGTCGTCCTCCCGCCCGGGCCCGCCCCGCCGCCCGGGCCCGGGCGCCCGGGCCCGAGAGGCGGGGCGGCCGCTCAGCCGCCGAGCGCCCAGGCCACGTCCCGCAGCAGGGCGCCCCGCCAGCCCGCCCGGTCGTGCCCCGAGTCCGCCCGCCCGACCCGCACCGTCGCCCCGGCCCGGCGGGCCAGTTCCTCGACCGCCTCGCAGTGCGGCAGCATGCCCGTCTCGTGGCGCCCCACGTCGAACGCCGCGCGCAGACCGGACAGATCGGGGCCGCGGCGCAGCAGGGCGGCGGCGTCCCCGCCCACAGGGCCGCCCAGCGGGTCCGCCGGGTCCACCTCCCCGCCCCACCAGAAGGAACCCGACTGGCAGGCCAGGCGTGTCACCAGCCCCGGGAACCGCAACGCCGCGTACAGGGCGCTCAGACCGCCCAGGCTCTGTCCCGCGACCACCAGCCGGCCGGTGTCGGCGGGGACCTCCAGGTCCGCCACCCGGGGCAGCAGGTCGTCCCGGACCGCCTCCCACAGCTCGGGCCGGCAGCCGAACTCCGCCTCCCGGTCGCGGGCGGGCAGGAAGACGAGCGTCACCGGCGGCACGGCGCCCCGCGCCACCGCGTGGTCGAAGGCGGCCGCCGCCGGATGCAGATGGAGCCAGTCGTCCCCGTCCAGCAGCAGGACCAGGGGACCGCCCCCGCCCACCGGGTGGAGCCGCACCGTGCGGCGCCCCAGCGGCCCGCCGGGCGCCCACCGGATGCGGGCGGCGGGCAGGGGAAGCACGTCCCCCGGGCCGAAGAGGGGCCAGTCCGGCTGCGGCGGGGTGTCCGGGGTCGCCGCGACGGACTGCTCCCCGCCGACCCCGACCGGGTTCAACGGGTCCCCGTACGCGCCCTCCTCCGTGTCGAACCGGTAGGTCACGCGCAGCCGGCCGGGCATCCGCACCCGTGCGTACCAGCAGTCCGTGCCGCCCCAGCGGCGCAGCGGGACCGGCTCGGACCAGCTCTCGAAGACCACGCTGCCCGGCCCGCCGCGCCACAGGAACAGGGTGTCCCAGCCGCCGTCGCCCACCGGGACGGACACCGGGGACCTCGCCTGCGCCCAGAAGGCCGCGGTCCCCGGGGCCTCCGGCAGCCCGAAGGCGGCGAAGCCGGCCGCGCCGGCGGGGGCGGGACCGCCGGGAGGTCCGGGCGGGGGGACGGCGGGCGCCGGAAGGCCGGCGGCGGCCGGCGGCCGTGCTGCGTCCTGAGGCATGGACGTCTCCTTCTTCGGGAAACCGTGGTGTGGTCCGGGAAAGCGGGGGAGAAGCTGACCTCATCTGCTGTTAGGACAGGCTAACCTAAGGGGGGTCGGCCGTTCCCTCCGTTCGTGACGGTCCACGGCGGTGCGGAGCGGCCGGCCCTCCCGCGGGCACGCCGGCCCGGCCACCCGCGCCCCGCTCGCGAGGAGCGGACGCCCGACAGCGGCGTACCCGCCGCCCGTTCCGTCCCGGGGGGACACCGCCCATGCTGGACACCAGACTCACCAACGCGAGGTTCCTCACCATGGACCCCGCGCACCCCGTCGCCCGCGACCTCGGCATCTGGCGGGGCAGGATCGTCGGCCTGGACGCGGCGGTGACCTCTCTCCCCGCCCGCCGGGTCGTCGACCTCCAGGGCGCCACGGTGCTCCCCGGCTTCGTCGACGCCCATGTGCACCTGGCCTGGACCGGCTTCAAGCAGACCACCCCGAGCATCGCCGGACGCGGCCGGACCGAGGAGGTGCTGGCCGCCGTGGCGCGGGCGGCCGCGGAGCGCCCGGCCGGAGCCTGGGTGGACCTCGCCGGATACGACCAGCGGCCCCTGGGCCGCCATCTGACCGCCGCCGAACTGGACCGCGTGAGCGGCGGGCGGAAGGTGTTCCTGATGCACGAGTCCGGGCACGGATGCCTGGTCAACTCGGCCGTCCTCGCCCTGCTCCCGCCCGGCACACCCCACGAGGACGGCTTCCTCGCCGAAGGGGCGATGGGAGCCGCCCGCGCCCTGCGGCTGCCGCACTCCCAGCAGGACCTGGCCGAGGCGATCGGACGGGCGGCCCGCACCTGTCTGGCCGAGGGGGTGACCTCCTGTGCGGAGGCCGGTATCGCGGGCAGCCTCCTGGGCCACAGCCCCGTCGAGCTCGGTGCCTACCAACTCGCCCGGGAACAGGGGCTGCTGCCCCTGCGCGTGCAGCTGATGGTGTCCGCGGAGCGGCTGCGGCCGGTCGCCGCCCACCGCCTGGACGGCATGCCGAGCGCCGTCGACCTGGGGCTCCGCACCGGCCTCGGTGACTCCTGGCTGTCCGTGGGCGCGCTCAAGGTCTTCACCGACGGCGGGATGATGGCCCGCACGGCCGCCCTCAGCCGCCCCTACGAAGGGCTGGTCCACGCGGGCCAGTTGCAGGACGACCCCGAACGGCTCGTCGACACCATCGTCCGCGGCCACCTCGCGGGCTGGCAGCTCGCCGTCCACGCCATCGGCGACCGCGCGGCCGACGTCGCCCTGGACGCCCTCGCACGCGCCCAGGACCTGCGGCCCCGGCCGAAGGCCCGCCACCGTATCGAGCACGCCGGTCTGATCCGCCCCGACCAGCTCGAACGCTTCGCCCGGCTCGGCGTCGCCGCCGTGGTCCAGCCCTCGTTCCTGCGCAGCTTCGGAGACGACTACGCGGACATCATGGGCGGGGAGCGCGCCGACTGGCTCTACCGCGGGCGGGCGTTCCTGGACCGGGGCATCACGCTCGTCGGCAGCTCCGACCGCCCCGTGGCGGACGGATCCCCCCTGCGCGCCGTCCAGTTCATGGTCGAGCGGGCGAGCCACTCCGGCCGTCTGATCGGCCCGGACGAGGGGATCACCGTGCAGCAGGCGCTGCACGCCTACACGGCCGCCGGGGCGTTCGCCTGCCACCGGGAGGACGAGCTGGGCAGCCTCGCTCCGGGCCGCCTCGCCGACCTGGTGGTCCTCGGCGACGACCCCTCCCGCGTCGAACCCTCGCGGATCGGCGGCATCGAGGTGGTGCAGACCTGGGTGGACGGCCGCCCGGTCCACGGCGCGGGGACCTGAGGCCGCCACGCCCCCGGCCGGGCGGGAGCACCCACCGGCTCGGGGCGTGGCGGGACGGGGCCCGGGCCTCGCCGCCGACCGGGCGAAGCCGCGCGACCTCGCCCGGTTCCGGGACATGGCGTGGTGCGTCGGTCCTCCGGTCTCCTCCTGCGCCGGGTGCGCTACGGTCCACGGCGCCCGACGGGCTCCGCCACGGCCAGCGCCGCGCGGTGGCCCCCGGGAGCCGGGAGATCGGTCAGGACCAGCCCCGGGACCTGTGCCGGCCGCCCGGCCGAGCCGACGTAGGGCTCCTCGGCCCCTTCGGTCAGGGCCAGTCCGGTGGCCTTCAGCGCGGCCTCCTTGCGGGCCCAGCAGCGGGCCAGCCGCGCGGCCAGCTCCGCGTCCGCGAGGCCCGTCAGCTCCTCGCGCTCGCGCAGGTGCAGCGCGGGCAGCACCTCGCGGGCGGTGGCCGCGCCCGGCACCGCCTCCACGTCCACACCGACCGGCGCGCAGGCCAGGGCGAGCAGGACGTGGTCGGCGGTGTGCGAGAGCGAGAAGTGGACCGGGTGGCCGTCGAGGTACGGCTTGCCGTGGGGGCCGCCGCACCCCGGGCACGCCCGGCGGCGGAACACCAGGCGCTCCGGGGCCTCGCCCAGGTGCGCGCCGAGGACCAGCCGCAGCAGCACATGGGCGACCCGGTGGCGCTCGGCGTCCCGGGCCCGGCGGAACCCCTCGGCCCGCCGGGTCTCCTGCGCGTCCAGCATCCCGGCCATGGCCCGGGCGGCCGCCGCGTTGCCGGCCACCGGGGCGTGGAACACCCCCGGGTGACCGGCCAGTTCCTCGTAGCGCATGGCGGTCCGCCTCAGAAGACGCGGTCGGTGGTGGTGACGGCGGCGCAGCGCCCCGCGGCCCATTCGAGCGCCATGCGGTGCTCCCGCTCGGAGAAGTCCGCCACCGCGTCGGCGACCACGAACGCCCGGATGTCCTGCATCCAGGCGTCGCAGGCCGTCATCAGCACACCGATGTGGGCGTAGACACCGGTGATCACCAGTTGGTCGCGTCCCTGTTCGCGCATCCGCTCCAGCAGGTCGGTGCGGACGAAGGCGCTGTACTTCCACTTGGTCAGCACGGTGTCCCCGTCGGCCGGGGCGACCGCCTCGGCGATCGCCGAGGCATGCGCGTCGGGCGGCACGCCCGGCCCCCAGAAGTCCTGCTGGAGACCGCGTTCCTCGGGGGTCTGGCCCCCGGGCTGGGCGGTGTAGACGACCGGGACGCCGAGCGGGCCCGCCTCGCGGCGCAGCCGGTTGACGTTGTCCGTCAGGATCGTCGCCGGTTCCGCATCGGTGTCGAAGGCGGAGAGGAAGTGGTTCTGCAGGTCGTGGACCAGCAGGACGGCGCGGTCGGGGTCGACTGTCCAGGAGACCCGGTTGGCGGGCAGTTCCCGGGCACGGGGCATGGGGTAGGGCGAGACGGCGGGCAGAGCCATGGTGGTTCGCTTTCGGGGCGTTGCGCGGCGCGCGGGGCGCCGCGTACGGAGACGGGACTGCGGGAGGGGCGGGGGGCGGAGGTCAGGCGGAGGGCGCGGCGGCCGTCCGCAGGTCCTTCTTGGACACCTTGCCCACGCCCGTCGTGGGGAAGGCGTCCACGAAGACGATCCGGTCGGGGATCTTGTACGCGGCGAGGCCCCGCCCCCGGAGGAAGGACTTCAGGGCCATGGCCCCGACCGGCTCGGCGCCGTCCCGCAGGATCACATGGGCGCAGCTCCGCTCGCCCAGGTAGGGGTCGGGCTCGGCGACCACGTTGGCGTCGTGCACCGAGGCATGGGCGAGGAGGTGGTTCTCGACCTCCTCGGCCGCGATCTTCTCGCCGCCGCGGTTGATCTGGTCCTTGGCCCTGCCCTCCACCACGAGGTGGCCGCTCGGCGTCAGCCGGACGAGGTCGCCGGTGCGGTAGAAGCCGTCCTCGGTGAAGGCCCGCTCGTTGTGCTCGGGCGCGTTCCAGTAGCCGCGGATGGTGTACGGGCCCCGGGTGAGCAGGTGGCCCGTCGTGCCCACCGGCACCGGGCGGTCCTCGTCGTCGACGACGAGGATCTCGTCATCGGGGGAGATGGGCCGGCCCTGCGTGGTGACCCGGAGTTCCGGGTCGTCGTCCAGGCGCGTGTAGTTGACCAGTCCCTCGGCCATGCCGAACACCTGCTGGAGCGTGCATCCGAGAGCGGGGGCCACCCGCCGCGCGGCTTCCTCGGAGAACGTGGCCCCGCCGACCAGCAGCACCTGGAGCGAGGACAGGTCGTAGGCGGTGCGCGGCGCCGCCTCCGTCCACACCAGGGCCAGCGGCGGCACCAGGCCGGTCAGGGTGACGCCCTCGTCCTGGATGATGCGGAACGCCGTGTCCGGGGAGGGCTGCGGGCACATCACCACCCGGCCCCCCGCGTGCAGGGTGCCGAGCGAACCGGGCGAGGAGAGCGGGAAGTTGTGTGCGGCGGGCAGCACGCACAGGTAGACGCTGTCCTCGGTGACCGCGCAGATCTCGTTGGAGCCGCGCAGCGAGTACAGGTAGTCGTCGTGGGTGCGCGGGATCAGCTTGGGTACGCCCGTGCTGCCGCCCGACAGCTGGAGGAACGCCAGGTCGGAGGCGGAGGGCCCGGTGTGCCGGGGTGCCGGTCGGGCGTAGACCTCGGAAAGGGCCTCGAAGGGGCCCGCGTCGTCGGAGGCGACGAGCACGTGCCGCAGCGAGGGGCACGAGGCGAGGACCTGGGTGGCCAGGGCGCGGTAGTCGTACCCGCCGTGCTCGCCGGGGACGATGTAGGCGGCCGCCCCGGTGAAGCGGCAGAAGTAGGAGATCTCGCTGAGGCGGTGGGCGGGCAGGGCGAACACGGGCAGCGCCCCGAGCCGGAAGAGGGCGAAGACGACCTCCAGGAACTCGCCCACGTTGGGCAGTTGGACGACGACCTTGTCGCCGTGTCCGATGCCCCGCGCCGCGAGCCCGGTGGCCAGGGCGTCCGCACGCCGGTCGAGTTCGGCGTAGGTCCAGGTGCGGCGGGAGCCGTCCGGGCCGCCGAAGTCGACGACGGCGACGCGCCCGGGGTGGGCCCCGGCCCGTTCGCGGAGCATCCCGCCGAAGGTCTGCCCCCGCCACCAGCCGGCGGCGCGGTAGCGTTCGGCGAACTCCGCGGGCCAGGTCGGTGCGGGCCCGGCCGGGGCGGTGAGGGCCTCTGCGGTGTCGGTCACAGTACTGCTCCCACGGCGTTCAGGAAGGTGCGGAACTTGGCGGCGGTCTCGGCCGTCTCCGCTTCGGGGTCGGAGGCGGCGATGACGCCGGCGCCCGCGTACAGGCGCAGGGCGCGCTCCTCCGCCTCGGCGCAGCGGATGGTCACCACCCATTCGCCGTTGCCGTCCGCGTCGCCCCAGCCGACCATGCCGGTGAAGAAGCCGCGGTCGAAGGGCTCGGTCTCCCGGATGACCCGGCGCGCGAGGTCGGTGGGTGTGCCGCACACCGCGGGGGTGGGGTGGAGCGCGGAGGCGATGTCCAGTGCGGACACCTCGGGGGACGCGAGGGTGCCGGTCACGGTGGTGGACAGGTGCCACATGGTGGCCGTGCGGATCAGGGACGGCCGCGCGGGGACCTCGATGGCCGAGCAGTAGGGCGCCATGGCCTGGTGGACGGCGTCGACCACGACGGCGTGCTCGTGGAGGTCCTTGGCCGAGGAGAGCAGGGCCGCCGCCCTCGTCACGTCCTCGGCGAGGTCCTCGCTGCGCGGCGCGGAGCCGGCCAGGGGGTTGGAGACCAGGCGGTCGCCCCGGCGCGAGACGAGCAGTTCGGGGCTGGCGCCGAGGAGGGTGCGGCCCTGGCCGACGGGCAGGGCGAAGGTGTACCCGGAGGGGTCCCTGCGGGCGAGGCGCTGCACCATGGCGGGCAGGTCCAGGACGTCGGGCCCGGAGATCCGCAGGGTGCGGGCCAGGACCACCTTGCTGAGCTCGCCCCGCCACATCCGGTCCACGGCCGCGGCGACGCCCTTGGCGTACACGTCCGGCTCGGGGTCGGGGGTGATCGTCCAGGCGGCGTCGGCGGGCCCGGCCTGCGGGGGAAGGGCGACGAGCGGGTCGGCGGCGAGCGGCGGCCCGGTGCGCAGCGTCTCCGGGACGACGAGCGCGGACGGGGCGCCGGCGTCGAAGGGGACGGCGCCGATCACGACCGGGGCCGTCGCGCCGCCGGCGCGGGCCGCGCGCAGGGCGCCGGCGACGCGTTCCGCGACCGGTTCGGCGCCGTGCGGTATCTCCGTGCGGGTCCCGTGGGCCAGCAGGGTGCGGGTGGGGGTGGCGAGAAGCCGGTCGCCGGACCGGAAGGCGTCGAGGAGGCCGGTGGCGGCTCCCACGGCCGGGTGCGAGGGGGCGGGGGGTGCGGGTCTGTGCGCGGTGGCCTGATGGACCGTCGACACGGGAGGCTCCTTGGTCGGGGCTGCGGGTGGGGTGCGGGGGCTGGTGCCCTGGTGGGGCGGGCGCGTTCGGTGTGTCGCCGTCAGCGCAGTGTCGCGCCCCCGTCGACGTAGACGTCCTGCATGGTGATGTGGCGGGCGCGGTCGGAGCACAGGAAGACGACCGTCTCCGCGACGTCCTGCGGTGTGGCGATGCGGCCGAGGGGGATGCCGGTCCGGTGGGTGGCGAGATCGCCGTCGAGGACGCGCCGCTCGGCCGCCGGACCGTCCCACAGGGCGCGCTGCATGGGGGTGTCCGTCGAGCCGGGGCACACCGCGTTGCAGCGCACGCCGGCTGCGGCGACCTCCAGCCCGAGGCACTTGGTGAACATGACGGCGGCGGCCTTGGAGGCGGCGTAGGCGCTCATGCCCGCCCGGGGGATTCCGGCCGCGTTGGAGGCGACCGTGACGACCGCGCCCCGGCCGCGCTCCGCCATCCCGGCGACCACCGCACGGCTGAGGTGGAGGACGCCGGTGGTGTTGACGGCGAACACGGCCGCCCAGTCCTCGTCGGCGAGTTCCAGCACGGGGCCGGTGCGGAGCACCCCGGCGACGTTGACGAGGATGTCGACGGGGCCGAGTTCCCGCTCGATCCGTGCGACGGCCCGGTCGACCCCGTGCCGGTCGGTCACGTCCAGCGGGTATCCGGTGATCCTGCCGGCCGCGTTGCCCTGCCCGTGGCCGTCGGCCAGGGTGCGCACGGTTTCCGCCAGTTCCGCCGGGGCGCGGTCGGTGGCGGCCACCGCGGCCCCCTCGCGCAGCAGTGCGGCGGCCACCGCCTCGCCGATGCCCCGTGCGGCGCCGGTGACCAGGGCCACGCGGCCGCTCAGCGTGCCGTTCGCGATGCCGTTCTCGGACACGATCCCTCCCTTTCTTAGGCAAGGCTAACCTAAGTTGCTATGTCGTGTGCGAAGCCCCCGGCCGGGGCCCGCCTGCGTCGGATCGGCGGACCCGCGGCCGGGGACGGGGGAGTTGACGGATCAGCGCCCGGCGGACCGCAGCGCCTCGTCCAGCACGGGCCCGATCCGGTCCAGCATCCGCGGCGACATCAGCTCGTCGTGCGAGCAGTCCAGCGCATGCTCCTCCAGGGTCCCGTCCACATACGGCGGCCACACCGCCGCCGGGGCGTCCCCGGCGGCCGTGGACCGCGTGGCCGTGAAGAACAGCACGTCCCCCCGGTAGTGCCGGGTGGTGCTGCGCGACAGCAGGCGGACGCAGTGCACATTGGTGTCCACGATGCGGTGCAGGAGCTCCTCGTCGAACCCGGCGAGCAGGCCCCGGCTGTCCCGGATGGCGGCCACGGCCTCCTCGCGGGACACCCCGTGGCCCGCCCCGTCCTCGGAGCCCAGACCGGCGACGGAGAGCAGGAACCCGCTCTCCTCCCGCTCCAGCCGCTCCCGCCGGTCCGGCGAGTCCAGGGCGGTCCAGTCCTCCCGCTCCGGCGGGTAGGCGTCCAGCAGGGCGAGGAACGCCACCTCCTCGCCGCGCTCCTGGAGCAGCGCGGCCAGCGTGTGGGCCACCGTGCCGCCGAAGGAGTAGCCGGCGAAGTGGTAGGGGCCCTCCGGCTGCACCGCGCGGATCCCCTCCAGATACAGCTCGGCCAGCTCGGCCGCGTCCGCCGCCTCGGGCAGCGGGCCGGACAGGCCCGGGGACTGCACCGCGTACACGGGGCGGCCCCGGTCGAGGTGGCGCAGCAGCCCGGTGTACTGCCAGCCGAAGCCGGACGCCGGGTGGAAGCAGAACAGCGGCAGTTCGGACCCGCCCTCCCGCAGCGGCATCAGCACCCGCAGCGCGTCCCGCCGGGCGTCCGAGCCGATACGGGCGGCCACGTCGGCGACCGTGGGGGCCGACATCACCGTGCCGACCTGCACCGGCACGCCCAACTCGGCCCGGATGCGGCCGACCAGCCTCATCGCCAGCAGGGAGTGCCCGCCCAGCTCGAAGAAGTTGTCCTCCACCCCCACGCGTTCGAGCCCCAGCACCTCGGCGAAGACCCGGCACAGCAGCTCCTCGCGGGCGTCCCGCGGGGCCCGGCCGCCCCCGGCCTCGCCGAGGTCGGGTGCAGGCAGCGCGGCCCGGTCCACCTTGCCGTTCACGGTCAGCGGCAGCGCGGGCAGCGTGACGAACGCGCTCGGCACCATGAACTCCGGCAGCACCGCCGACAGCCGCGTCCGCAGCTCCGCCGCGTCCGGCCCCGCGGACGCCTCCCCGCCGGCCCCCGCGGGGGCGGCCGGGACGGTGTAGGCCACCAGGCGCCGGACCCCGTTCGGGGCCGTGTGCACCACGACCGCCGCCGCCGCGACGCCGGGCACGTCGGCCACCGCGGACTCGATCTCGCCCGGCTCGATGCGGAAGCCGCGGATCTTGACCTGGTGGTCGGTGCGGCCCAGGTAGTCGATCCGGCCGTCCGCGCGCCGGCGGACCAGGTCGCCCGTGCGGTACATCAGGGTGCCCGGCTCCCCGAACGGGTCGGCCACGAACCGCTCGGCCGTCAGCCCGGGACGCCGGAAGTAGCCGCGGGCCAGGCCCGCGCCCGCCAGGTACAGCTCGCCCGGGACGCCGACGGGGACCGGGCGGAGCGCCCCGTCGAGCACATGGGCCCGGGTGTTGAAGATGGGTCTGCCCACACAGGACGTGGTGCTCTCCGCCACGTCCGCGCCGAGCGCGTTGATCGTGTACTCCGTCGGGCCGTAGAGGTTGTAGCCCTTCACGCCCTCGGTGTCCCGCAGCAGCGTCCACAGCGCGTCGGGGACCGCCTCGCCACCGAGCAGCACCAGCGTCGGACGGTGCCGGCCGGCGTCGAGGAGGCCCGCGTCGATCAGCTGCTGGCCGTACGACGGGGTGACGTTGACGACGTCGATGCCCACCCGGTCGTAGTGCGCGGTGAGCGCCACCGGGTCCAGCCTCAGCTCCTCGCCGATGACGTGCACCTCATGACCGTCCACCAGCCAGAAGAACTCCTCCCAGGACATGTCGAAGGCGAAGGACACGGTGTGCGCCACCTTCATCCGGCGTCCGCCCGCGAGCTTCACCGCCCCGTCGAAGATCCGCTCGCGGTGGTTGGCGAGCATGTTCGTCAAGCCGGAGTACGGCACCACGACGCCCTTCGGGCGCCCGGTGGAGCCCGAGGTGTAGATCAGGTACGCCGGGTGGCGTCCGTCCCGCACGCCGCCGAGCTCGTCGTCCGCCACCGGACGGCCGGGGAGCGAGGCCAGCTCCCCTGCCGTCGCCTCCTCGTCGAGCCGGAGCGCCGGCACACCGGGCACCTGCGGGACCCGGTCCGCCACGCCCGAGGTGGTGACCAGGCACAGCGGCTCCGCATCGGAGACCATCGCCGCCAGCCGGTCCACCGGATGGTCCAGGTCCAGCGGCAGATAGGCGGACCCCGTCTTGAGCACGGCGAACAGCGAGACCACGAAGTCCGCCGACCGCGGCAGCCCCAGGGCGACGCACCGCTCGGGCCCGGCCCCCCGTGCGATCAGGGCCCGCGCCAGCCGGCAGGCCCGCTCGTCCAGCTCGGCGTAGCTCAGGCGCTCGTCCTCGAACACCAGGGCCGTGGCCTCCGGTGAGGCGGCCGCCTGACGGGCGAACAGGTCCGCCACCGACACCTCGGGCACCTCGTGCCCCATGTCGTCGCCGAGCGCGTGCAGGGCCTCCCGCCGGGCCGCGGGGAGGGTGTGCAGCCGTCCCACCGGGAGGGCTCCGCCGTCCGCGAACTGCTCCACCAGCAGCCGCAGCCGGCCGGCCACCTCCTCGGCCGCCTCACGGTCGTAGAGGTCCGGACGGTAGGCGACGCTCAGCTCCAGCGACCGCTCCGGGGTGACCGCCAGCGTCAGCGGGTAGTGGGTGCCGTCCACACTGTGCGTCCAGCCGATGTGGTGGGCCTCCTTGACCTCCTCGCGCGTCGCGTCGTCCAGCGGCGTGTTGCGGAACACGTACAGCGTGTCGAAGAGCTGCCCGAGCCCGGTGGTCCGCTGGATCCGGCCGAGGCCCACATGGTGGTGCGGCAGCAGGGCCGCGTGCTCCCGCTGCACCCGCACCAGCAGCTCCCGCAGCGTCTCGGCCGGCCGCAGCGCCACACGGAACGGCAGCGTGTTCATGAACATGCCGATCATCCGGTCGACCCCCGGGATGTCCCCCGGGCGCCCCGACACCGTGGCACCGAAGACCACGTCGTCCCGGCCGGTGAGCTGCGCGAGCGACAGCGCCCAGGCCGTCGACAGCACCGTGTTCAGGGTGACGCCGCAGCCCCGGGCGAAGCCCCGCAGCCGGTCGCTCGCCGCCTCGTCGAGAGTGACGTCCACGACCTCGGCCGTCACCGGCCGGCGCGCCGGATCCGCCGGCGCCACCAGCGTCGCCTGGTCCAGGCCCGCCAGGTGCGCGCGCCAGGCGCCGACCGCCGCCTCCGCGTCCGTACCCGCCAGCCAGGCGAGGAAGTCGCGGTACGGGGTGACCGGCGGCATGCCCTCCGCGTCCCCGCCGCGGCCGTACAGGGTGAACAGCTCCTCGAAGAACAGCGACTCCGACCATCCGTCGGTGAGGATGTGGTGCTGCGTCACACACAGCATCCAGCGCTCCTCCGCGAACTTCAGCAGGGTCACCCGCATCAGCGGGGGCGCCGCCAGGTCGAAGCGGGTCGCCGCGTCGGCCAGTGAGAACTCCCGCTGGACCTCCCGCTGCGCCGCCTCGTCCAGGCCGGTCAGGTCCCGCACTTCGAACGGCAGCTCCCAGGAGCCCGGCACCACCTGCACCGGGCCCTCCAGCCCCTCGTGCCAGAAGCCCGCCCGCAGGTTGGGGTGGCGGCCCAGCATCCCGTCGAAGGCCGCCCGCAGCGCCGGGACGTCCACGGCGTGCCGAAGCTCCACGAAGTTCTGCATGAGGTAGACGTCCAGCGCCCGGTCGTCGTAGACGGCGTGGAAGTACAGCCCCTCCTGGAGCGGCGCCGTCGGAAGGACCTCCGCGACGTCGCCGAACACCCCGTCGACCACCGCGCGCCCGGCCTCGTCGAGGACCGGCGGCAGCCCGGCCGGGCCCGCCCCGGCGGCCTCCTCGCCCAGGGAGCGGGCGGCGGCCGCCAGACCGGCCACCGTGCGCTGCTCGAAGACATCGCGCGGGGTGAGCACCAACCCCTCCTTGCGCGCACGGGTGACCAACCGGATGGAGACGATGCTGTCCCCGCCGAGCGTGAAGAAGTCGTCGTCCACACCGGTCGATTCGAGGCCCAGCACCTCGCGGAAGACCCGGCACAGCGTCTCCTCCCGTGCGTCCCGCGGAGCCCGCGAGCCGGCGGAGCCGCCCAGCACCGGAGCGGGCAGCGCGGCCCGGTCCAGCTTGCCGTTCACCGTCGTCGGCAGGGCGGGGAGCACCACCACCGCGGCCGGGACCATGTGGTCCGGCAGCCCGGCGGCCAGCTCCTCGCGCAGCCGCCCGGGCTCGGCCGTCCCGGTGACGTAGCCGACCAGCCGCTTCACCCCCGGGGTGTCCTCGCGCACCACCACCGCGGCCGAGCCCACCCCGGCGCACGCGGTCAGCGCGGCCTCCACCTCGGCGGGCTCGATCCGGAAGCCGCGCAGCTTGACCTGGTCGTCGGTGCGCCCCAGGTACTCCAGCTCGCCGTCCGGACGCAGCCGCACCAGGTCGCCCGTGCGGTACATCCGGGCCCCCGGGCCCCCGAACGGATCGGCCGTGAACCGCTCCGCGGTCAGCGCGTACCGGCCCAGGTAGCCGCGGGCCAGACCGTGCCCGGAGAGGTACAGCTCGCCGGCCGTCCCGGCCGGCACCGGGCGCAGCGCCGCGTCCAGGACATAGGCGCGGGTGTTGCCGATCGGGCGGCCCACCACGGGTTCGGCGCCGGCGGACAGATCGGCCGCGAGCGCGTCCACGGTGTACTCGGTCGGGCCGTAGAGGTTGACCGACATCACGCCGTCGGCGGCGCGCACCTCGGACCACAGCGCCGGCGGAACCGCCTCGCCGCCGAGCAGCAGCAGCCCCGGACGGTGCCGGTCCGCGTCCAGCAGGCCCCAGTCCACGAGCTGCCGGGCATAGGTCGGGGTGACGTCCATGGCGTCGATCCGCCGCTCGCGCACATAGCCGACCACGAACTCCGCGTCCCGGCGGCCCACCTCGTCCAGTACGTGCAGCTCATGCCCGGCGACCAGCCAGAACAACTGCTCCCAGGAGGTGTCGAAGCTGAACGAGGCCGTGTGCAGGGCCCGCAGGGCGCGGCCGCCGGAGGCGGCCACCACCGGGCCGAACACCTCGGTCAGATGGTTGGTGTACAGGTTCGACAGACCCCCGTGGGTCAGCACCACACCCTTGGGGCGGCCGGTGGACCCGGAGGTGTAGATGACGTACGCGGGGTGCTCGGCGCCCACCTCGCACACCGCGGGCGGGGCCGAGGAGAGCGCCGCGGCGGTCGGCTCGGCGTCCAGGACCAGGCGCTCCGGCCCGTCCGCGGGCAGCAGCCCCGAGGCCTTCTCGGTGGTCACCACGCACACCGGAGCGGCATCCCGCAGCATGTGGTCGAGGCGGTCCACCGGGTGGTCGAGGTCCAGGGGCAGATACGCGCCGCCCGCCTTCAGCACCGCGAGGACCGCCACGACCGTGTCGGCCGAGCGCGGCACCGCCAGGGCGACCACCGACTCCGGCCCGACCCCGCGCCGGGCCAGCAGTCCCGCCAACCGGCCCGCCCGCTCGTCCAGTTCGGCGAAGGTCAGCGACACCTCGCCCGCCACCACCGCCGTGCGGCCGGGGGTGCGGGCCGCCTGCTCCGCGAACCGGTCCGCGACCGTGCCGCCCGGCACGTCGCGGACGGGACCGCCCCAGGTCGAGCGGACCCGCTCCAGCTCGGCCGGGGTGAGCAGCTCCAGCGCCCCGACCGGCGTCGTCGGCGCTGAGGTGATCCGCTCCAGCGTCTGCACCAGCCGCTCCGCCACCGCGGCGGTGCGGCGGGCGTCGAACAGGTCCGGCCGGTGCTCCAGGCGCAGTTCCACCCGCTCGTCCAGGGACACCGCGAGGGTCAGCGGGTAGTGGGTGGCGTCCCGCGCCTCGACGCCGGCCACCCGCAGCCCGTCCGCGGACTCGTGGCGGGCGGCGGGGTCGACCGGATAGTTCTCGATCACCACCAGGGTGTCGAACAGCTCTCCGCCGCCCGCCTGCTTCTGGATCCGCCCGAGCCCGAGGTGGTGGTGGGCGAGCAGCGCGTTCTGCTCGTCGCGGAACCGGCGCAGGAGCTGCTCCACGCTCTCCTGCGGGCGTGCCGTCATCCGCACCGGCACCGTGGTGATGAACAGGCCGAGCATGGACTCCACGTCCGGCAGCTCGTCCGGCCGACCGGAGACGGTCAGGCCGAAGACCACGTCCCGGCGCCCCGTCAGCCCTCCGAGGACCAGACCCCAGGCGCACTGGATCAGCGTGCTCGGCGTGGTGCCGAGCCGCCGTGCGGTGGCCGCCAGCCGTGCCCCGGCCTCGGCCGACAGCTCCACCCGGTGCGCGCCGGGCCGCGAGGCGCGCCGCGCGGGGTCGGGCGGGGCCACGAGCGAGGCGTCCTCCAGCCCCTCCAGCGCGGTGCGCCAGGCCGCCTCGGCGGCCGGCGCGTCCTGCCGCCCCAGCCAGCGCAGGTAGTCGCGGTAGGGACGCACCGCGGGCAGCGCCCCGGTGTCCCCGTCGTGCTCGTACAGGGCGAGGAGGTCCTTCACCAGCAGCGGCATCGACCAGCCGTCGACCAGGATGTGGTGGACGGTGACCACCAGCCGGTGGTCCCCCTCGCCGCAGCGGGCGAGCACCAGCCGCAGCAGCGGGGGCCTGTGCAGGGCGAACCGCTCGGCCTGCTCCGCACGCTCCAGCTCGCGCAGCGCCTCCGCAGGGGGGACCGCCCCGGCCGCGAGGTCCACGAACCGCAGCGGAGTGCGTACCCCGGCGGGCACGAACTGGACCGGCTGCGGCACCCCCTCGTGCCAGAACCCGGCGCGCAGGTTGGGGTGGCGGCGCAGCAGCGCGGCCGCGGCCCGCTCCAGGCGGGCGGTCTCCAGCGGCCCCCGAAGGGTCACCGACACCTGCACGGTGTACACGTCGGTGGACTCCTGGTCGTACACCGCGTGGAACAGCATGCCCTGCTGCAGGGGGGACAGCGGCAGCATGTCCTCGATACGAGCCTGCGTCACTGCTGGGCCCTCCACATTTCTTCGAGCATGGTGATCTGGTCCTGGTCGAGGTCGAGCAGGTCGAGGTCCGAGGGCGTGTGCCCGGCGGTGGAACCGCCCGCCGCCCACGCGGTCAGCGCGTCGAGGGCGGCCGTCCAGCCGTCCACGAGTTCACCGACGGCGTCCTGGGGCAGGGCCTCGCCCGCCCAGATGAAGGTCGCGGACAGCTCGGGGCCGTCCTCCCCGCCGACGATCTCCGCGTTGATCTCCAGGACGTGGGAGAGCGGAGTGGCGGGGTCCGGCCGCACC
Source organism: Streptomyces sp. NPDC048001 (assembly GCF_043203115.1). Classification (NCBI taxonomy): domain Bacteria; kingdom Bacillati; phylum Actinomycetota; class Actinomycetes; order Kitasatosporales; family Streptomycetaceae; genus Streptomyces; species Streptomyces sp. NPDC048001. The sequence continues at coordinate 1,699 of NZ_JBIDBN010000022.1, read as the reverse complement.
GCGAGGGCGTCCGCCTCGGGGGCGGGCCCCCAGTCGCCGGCGTCCGGTCGCGCGGTCTGCCGCCCCAGGTAGTTCCACAGGATCTCGGGGCGGGCATCCGGATCGAACAACCTTGCGGTGCCCGCGTTCAGATACCGCAGCAGCCCCGCGCCGAGGCCGCCGTCCGGCACGCCCCTGAGCAGCTCCTTGACCTCCTTGAGCGCCGCGCCTGCGTCCTCGCGCCCGTCGACCACGGCCGCCGGGTCGTAGCCGCCGGCCGCCAGGCGCAGCGGGTACAGGCTGGTGAGCCAGCCCACCGTGCGCGACAGGTCCGCGTCCGGCAGCAGTTCGGACTCCCGGCCGTGCCCCTCCAGGTCCACGGTGAGACCGGCCGCCGCCGCAGCACGCCCGTTGCGTGCGGCCCACGCGCCCACGGCGAGCGCGAGCGCGGTCAGCAGGGTGTCGTTCACGGTGCCGTGGAAGGCGGACGGCACCTCGCCGAGCAGCGGTCCGGTGCGCTCGGCCGGCAGCCGCAGCGTCAGATGCCGCGCGGTGGCCACCGTGTCGCGCTCCGCATCCAGGGCGCGGTCGGCCAGGACCCGCTCCCGGGGAGCCGCCTCCAGCCACCGGCCGAGTTCGGCGAGCCGCCGTGCGCTGTGCGCCTCCTGGAGCAGTCCGGCCGTCCACCGGCGCAGGGAGGTCGGCACCGCGTCGAGCGCCGCTCCCCGGCCCGCCGCGGCCGACTCCCAGGCCGAGCGCAGGTCCGGCAGCAGGATCTGCCAGGACACCTCGTCGACCACCAGGTGGTGCGCCACCAGCAGCAGCCTGCCCGGGGCGCCGGGGCCGGCGTCGAGGTGCACCGCCCGCAGCGTCTCGCCCGCGGCGGGGTCCAGCGCGCCGGCCGCACGGTCGGACTCGCGGGCCACGGCCTCGCGCAGGGCGCCGGAGGCCGACGCGTCGACCTCCACGGTGCGCAGCAGCGCCTCCGCGTCCAGCCCTCCCACCGGGGCGACCTCGGCGCTCCACACCCCGGGGCGGACGACGGTGAGCACCTGCCGCAGCCCGTCGTGGCGCTCGATCACGGCGCGCAGCGCCGAGACGAGGTCCGCGCGCCGCACCCCGGCGGGCAGCCGGACCAGGCGTGCCTGGCAGAAGCGGGCGAACGGGCCGCCGCGGGAGGCGAACCAGTGCGCCACGGGGGGCAGGACCAGGGCACCGGTCCCCACGTCCGCCGCCTGCGGGCGGGGTGCCTTCTCCGGGGCCGGGGCGCAGACGGCGGCCAGCCCTGCCGGCGTCGGGTGCTCGAACACCTGCCGCGCGGTGAGGGACAGCCCCTGCTTGCGGGCCAGGCCGACGAACCGGATGGAGACGATGCTGTCCCCGCCGAGCTCGAAGAAGTTGTCCTCGGGACCCACCGCGGGCACACCGAGCACCTCGGCCATCAGCCCGGCGAGCACCGCCGCCGGCCCGTCCGGCGGACCGGCCGGCACCGCCGCGCCGGCGCCGGTCACCGGGGCGGGGACAGGGGTGGGGACAGGGGTGGGTGGTGTGGGGAGTGCGGTGTGGTCGAGTTTGCCGTTGGGGGTGGTGGGGAGGGTGTCGAGTTCGATGAGGGTGGTGGGGATCATGTAGTCGGGGAGGTGTTGGGCGGTGTGGTGGCGGAGGGTGGTGGGGTTGAGGGTGTGTCCGGGGGTGGGGATGGTGTAGGCGATGAGGCGGG
>NZ_JBIDBN010000021.1:0-69831 GCF_043203115.1 Streptomyces sp. NPDC048001 | reverse complement strand
AAACACTTCACCAAAACACGCCCGCACGAGCTGAACACACGGCCGCACGACGACATCGACTCGCTCATCAACCACCCACCACCCCAAGCGACCGCGATGGCCCGCCGGGTAGCCGAAGCGCTACGTCGACCAGAACCGTCCCGCATACGCGCCGACCACTCACAGGGCCGGCGTCTGCGGATCAGATGGCGCGTCGAGCAACGGCAACACCGGGCAGCAGCAGGCAGACATCGACAGTCTGCACAGCATGTCCATGACCTACCTGCACAAGGAGGCCCAGCACGTCAGTGAACCGGTCATCGGTGGCCTTGCCGCAAGCCACCAAGCCACCGTTCATCCGGTGTGACGACCAGAACGCCGGCTTTGCGGCGCTGGATGCCGGTCGCTACGCGGTCGAGATCATCGGGCTGCCCCGTCGAGGTCCCCGGGCACCGCGGGCCCCACCTCGAACCACGTGACTTTGCCGGTGGCGGTTCCTGCGCTGCCCCAGGTCGCCGCCAGGGCCGCGATGAGGGTCAGCCCCCTGCCGCATTCGGCGTGCGGCTCGACGAGCCCGCGCTGGACGGGAACGGGGGCGGCGGTGTCGGTGACTTCCACCCGCAGTCGGGTCCCTGTCCAGCGCACCGATACCGAACACGGTCCGGTGGTGTGGAGCACCGCGTTGGCGATGGCTTCGCCTGTCAGCAACTCAAGATCGTGCAGTGTCTCGTCCGTGAGTACGAGTTCCCAGGTGCGGACGGTCGACAGGAGCAGCCGGCGGGCTACGGATACGGCGGCCGGGTCTTTCGCAGGAACGCTGAGGGTGCAGAAGAACGGCTGTACGTGGTTGCCGTTCGTACACGACCGCGAGGAGTCCGGGGTGTCGGCCTCGGGTGCGCGGGCTGTTCGCCGTCGCGGCTCGGACGGCACCGTTGTCATGCTCATCTCTTGCCATCTCCCGGGGCTGGGGGCTTTGCTCTACCCCGACCGTTGCAGTTGCCCTACGCCGGCAGAAGGGAACACCCGTGCTCTTAACATAGGCTTAGGGTTGAGTGGTGGAGATCACTTCTATCCTCGACTCCACGGTCCGGACCCCTGCCCCCGGCATCACGCTTCGGCGGGACTTTGAGGCTCCGGACTGCGAGGCACCGGGAGGCTCTGTGCGCATACTGCTTGTCGAAGACGACAACCGGGTCGCCGAGGCTCTGACCGGCTCGCTGCGGCGCAACGGGTACGAGGTGTGGCGCGCGGCCAGCGCCGCCGACGCGCTGTCCGCGCCCGCAGTCGACTTGATCCTGCTGGATCTGGGCCTGCCGGACCGGGACGGCATCGAGGTGTGCCGGGAACTGCGTGGCCGCGGATCTGTCCCCGTCATCGCGGTGACCGCCAGAGGCGGCGAGCCCGACCGGGTGCGCGGGCTGCGCAGCGGGGCCGACGACTACGTGGTCAAACCCTTCAGCGCCGCCGAGCTACTCGCCCGCATCGAGGCGGTGCTCCGGCGCAGTATGCCCCGGCGGGCCGCAGAGGACCGGCTCGTCACCATCGACGGCCTCGAGATCGACCTTCCGCGGCGCACGGTCACCCTGGACGGGCAGCCGGTGCCGCTCACCCGCAAGGAGTTCGACCTGCTGGCCGTACTGGTGCGCGCTGACGGCGCCGCCGTGCCGCGGGACCGGATCATCGTCGAGGTGTGGCACACGACGTACGACGGCATGTCGCGCACCCTTGACGTGCATATGGCCAACCTGCGGGCAAAGCTGGGGCGGGCGGGAAGCGTGGTTCGGACGGTGCGAGGCGTCGGCTACCGCCTCACCACCGCCGACAAAGCATCCCCGGAGGCTGCGTCGGGCACCGCTGAAGCTTCGCCGTCCTCGCACCTGGGCCGCCCTGCCTCCGCCTCGTCGCCCACGGCGGCCGACAGCTGAGACAGCCGATGCGCCGCCGCCTTCTCGTCATCGTTTTCGCCCTGGTCACGGGCCTCATCCTGGCGCTGAGTGTCCCTCTCGTCCGGGCCACCGCGGAGCACACAGTCCAGACGTCGTTCATCGGCCGCGTCCAGGACGGCGCCTGGTTCGCCGACCTGGCCGCCACCGCCCTTGAATCGGGACGGACCGACCGGCTGGAGGCCGCCGCCGACCGATACGCGGCCCTGTACGACTCCCGGGTCGCCGTCGTCGACGCGAGCAGGGAGATCGTCGTCGCACCACGCCCTCTCGACCTGGAGGAGCCTCCGGTCCAGGCCGCGCTGCTGCGCGCTCTGGCCGACCGGCCCGCTCGGCAGCCCGGCCTGATGTGGCCGTGGGACGAACGCCCCTTCGTCCTGGCTGAACCGGTCAAGCGCGACGGCCATGTGCTGGGCGCCGTGCTCATCGTCTCGCCCACGGACCAGGCCCGCTCCGAGGTGGCCGACCATCTGGCCCTCGTTGCGCTGGGCAGCCTCGCGGCGCTGGCCGCGGTGGTGATCGCGGTGGCTGCGCCGGTTGTGCGGTGGGTGCTCCGCCCGGTTCACGAACTGGACCGGGCCACGCACGAGGTGGCCCTCGGGCGGCTGAGGACCCAGGTCTCGGAGCGGACCGGCGCGCCGGAGCTGCGGCGGCTCGCCAACAGCTTCAACGTGATGGCGGACAGCATGCACGCCTCGCAGCAGCAGCAGCGCGCGTTCGTGGCACAGGCCTCCCACGAGCTGCGCAATCCGCTGACCGCGCTCCGGCTGCGCGTGGAGAACCTGGAGGACTACGTGAACGACCCGCAAGGTCTGCACGAGCTGCACGCGGCGGCCGAGGAGGCCGACCGGTTCGGTGAGATCCTCGACGGGCTGCTGCGGATGGCCAGGGCGGAGGCGTCCGAGGCGAAGCGCGTGCCGGTGGATGTCACGGCCGTGGTCGCCCACCGGGTCGACGCCTGGCGCGCGGCCTACGAGGCGGAGGACGTCCCCCTCGCCACACGGGTTCCGCCGGGGGTGAGCGCGCTGTCGCTGCCCGACAGTCTCGACCACGCCCTGGACACTCTGCTCGACAACGCCCTCAAGTTCGGCGACGGGACCCCCGTCAGTGTCTCGGTCGCGCAGACCTCGGGCGGTGACAGCGACAACGGCGCCGGCGCGGGGCAGGACGGCGCCGTGGTGGAGGTGACGGTGCGCGACGGCGGCACCGGACTGACTGCCGAGGAACTGGCCCTGGCAGGCGGACGGTTCTGGCGCAGCGCCCGTCACCAGAACGTCCGGGGTACGGGCCTCGGACTCGCCCTCACACGTCTGATGATCGAGGCGGGCGGTGGCGAACTGCATCTCGCGGCAGCCGAGCCGCACGGCCTCGCGGCGACCATACGGCTGCCCGCTGCTCCCCCGCCGGACACGACGGCCTGATCACGGCATGTGTCAGGGCTGGGACTCCCGGTACCAGCGCTCCGCGCCCGGGTGCAGTTCCAGCGGGTAGGTGGCGATCGCGGTACGACGATCGAGACGGCGGGCCTCTGGGTGGTCGCGGATGAGTTCCTGCTGTCCTTCGAACAGCACCCGGGTCAACCAGTACGCTTCCGCATCCGGCACGTCCGGCCGCACCACCAGGAAGTTCGGCACGCTCACCGTGCTCACGGCGCTCTGCTCGCCGTAGACGACGGCGGGCACGGTGGTTTCCGTGTACAGGTCCCCGTAGGACTGGGTCAGGGGGCCGACCACGTCGCCGAGATCCACCAGGCGGATCGGTGTGGTCCGGCGCAGCTCCGTGATCGCCGCCGTGGGCAGGCCTCCGCTCCAGAAGAACGCGTCGATCCGTCCCTCGGCCAGCGCGGATGCCGAAGCACGCACGTCGAGCCGCTCCCCCACGACGTCGCCGTCCGCAGAGAGCGTTGCCACGTCCAGGATCCGCTCGGCGATGACCGCGGTACCCGACCCCTCGGACCCCAGGGAGACCCGCCGCCCGCGCAGATCCGCCACGCTGCGCACCGGGCTGTCGGCAGGGACCACGAGCTGCACGTAGTTGTCGTAGAGAGCGGCCAGCGCCACCACCGGTACCGGCCCGCTGAACGGTGCGCGCCCGGCGATGGCGTCCGCGGCGGAGTCGGCGAGCGTGAAGGCCACTCGCGCCTGCCCTGCGCCCACCCTGCGGAGATTGTCGACGCTGCCCCCCGTGTACTGGACCGGGGCGGTCGCCTCGGGCAGGCTCTGGTCGATGAGGTCGGCGTATCCGCCTCCGTACACCGCGTAGACGCCACCGCGATTGCCTGTCGCCACGCTGATCTCCCCGGTCGGGCGAGGCGGTGCGTCGCTTCCGGAACATCCGGCGAGCAGCACCGCCGTCAGAGCGACGGCGGCGGCGAGCGGACGAGCCACCGGCATGGAGGCCTCCCTGGACACGACGTTCCCAGCCGACCACGGGGCCGCTCCCGGCCCACGCGACTCAGCCTAGTCCCCGGGTGACCGAGACCTGCCGCCGGTTGCGGGTGGGTAGCGCCGGTGTGGCGGTCGCCGGGGGCTCGGATTCCGGCGAAGGTGCCCTCCGTGGGACCCGCGTCCCGGGACACCGGTGCACGAACACTGCACCCGTGTCCCGGATCCGATGGGCCTCATGGCCGTGTGCGGGCGCCAGGAACGTGCAGACAGCGGGCAGGGGCCGTTGCGGGGCGTGCCTCGCCTTGCGGTCAGGCCACCGAGGCGGCCTGAGGCGTGGGGTCGGATGATTCGGGCGGTCGGGGGCCCTTCAACTGGGTCGCCACCACTGCCAGCACCAGTGCCGCCCCGGTCACGTCGGCCACCAGGTAGGGACTGAGCAGCAGGCAGGTGGCCGCCACAGCCGCCAGCCGTTCGAGGAGGGTGGTCCTGCGCAGCCAGAAGCCCTCGATGGCCACGGCGAAGGCCAGCAGGCCGAGAAGGCCGGTCACCACCGCGAGTACGACCTCGGTGACCGGTCCGTTGAGCAGGAGCGGCGAGTAGGCCATCAGCAGCGGAATCATGTAGAGCCCCTTGGAGAACTTCCACGCCGCCACACTGGTCCGCATCGGGGAGGAGCCGGCGATTCCCGCCGCCGCGAACCCGGAGAGCGCCACCGGTGGTGTCACGTTGGAGTCCTGGCTGTACCAGTAGACGATCATGTGCGCAACGATCAGCGGCACGCCCAGGTCGAGCAGCGCGGGGCCAGCGAGCACGATCAGCACGATGTATGCGGCGGTGACGGGCAGTCCCATCCCGAGGACCAGTGAGGCGACCGCGATCAGCAGCAGGGTCGGCAGCAGGTAGCCGCCGCCCCAGCTCAGCATCATGCTGGAGAACTTCAGACCCAGACCGGTCAGCCCCACCACCCCGACCACGATGCCCGCAGCCGCAGTGGCCACCGAGACGGAGAGCGTGTTCCGGGCGGCCAGGGTGAAGGCCTCCCCGAAGTCCTTCGGACTCAGTCGGCTGCCGGCTCGGAGCATCGCCACCGCGGCCAGCGCGGTGGTGGCGTACAGACCGGCGAGCAGCGGCGTGACGTGCGCCATGAGCAGGGTGACCAGGAGGAAGAAGGGAGGCAGGAAGTGGAAGCCGCCTGCCATCACCTCGCGCAGGCGCGGGAGCTCTTCGGCGGGCAGTCCCCTGATCCCGTGCCGCCGGGCCAGGATGTCGACGAACAGGAAGATGACCGCGAAGTACATCAGTGCGGGGATGATCGCCACCTTGACGATCTCGATGTAGGGCACGCCGATCAGTTCGGCCATGACGAAGGCACCGGCTCCCATGATCGGGGGGAGAAGTTGTCCTCCCGTGGAGGCGGCCGCCTCCACTCCGCCGGCTTCGTGCGGCCGGTAGCCGACCTTCTTCATCATCGGGATGGTGAAGGCGCCCGTGGTGACCGTGTTGGCGATCGCGCTGCCGGACACCGATCCCATGAAGGCGCTCGCCACGACCGCTCCCTTGGCGGGGCCGCCGCGGTACTTTCCGGTGAGTACGTAGGCCATGTTGATGAAGAAGTTGCCACCGCCGGTCTTCTCCAGCACCGCCCCGAAGAAGATGAACATGAACACGAAGGATGCGGCGACGCCGAGGGCAAGGCCGTATATGCCCTCCTGGAAGAGATAGCTGTGGGAGACGATGCGCTGGACGGTGTAACCGCGATGGGACAGCAGGCCGGGCAGCAGCGGCCCGATCCAGGCGTACACCAGGAAGCAGGACACCAGTGCGGCCATGAAGGTGCCGATCACCCGTCGGCACGCCTCCAGCAGTAGGACGACGGCCACGGCGCCCATGACCAGGTCGGTGGTGGAGGGGAGTCCGGTGCGGGCGACGATCCCGTCATAGTCCACCACGGGATACAGGCTCACGGTCACCGCGGCGAGCACCAGGAGCCCGTCAGCGAGGGTCATCGGCAGTCGTCGCGCCCATTGGCCCTTGCCCGCCGGCCGGGTGACGAAGACCAGCACCAGCACGAACATCAGGTGCAGTACGCGCTGCAGGTAGGAGTTGAGGCTCAGGCTGACGGCGGTGTAGATCTGGAAGCAGCCGAGTGCGAGCGTGAGGGCGAGTACGCCGTAGCCCACGACGGTCGCGGCCGGGCCGTTGCCCCATCGGGCTGCGGCGAGCCGGTGCCACAGCGGTCGGCTGTCGGCCGCTTCGAGGGCAGGTTCACTGTCGGGGGTGCCCGGGGCGGTGGTCTGTCTCATAGCGCTTCGGGGCGCCCGGGGTGAGCAGGTCAGGGGGCGCCCTGCCCCTTTCTGGATCTCTGGGATGCGAGGGATGTCCGAGGCCGGTACCGGGCAGGGGGGGTGGTCCGGTCGGCCCTGGGCATCAGGGGTGGACGGCACAGGCACGCCGGGTCGAAGCGGGTGCCTGTGCGGGGGGCGGGGAGCCCCCCGCAGGGATCGTGGCCGTCAGGGGCGGAGCCTGTCGGGGATCTGTACCCCCTTCTCCTCCGCGTAGCGGATGACACCGGGGTGCAGCGGGACCGGACTCTTGGCCAGGTTCTTCAGAACGAGGTACTCGGCGCCGGCCTCGTAGACCTTGTTGAGGCCGGCCGCATTCTCGTAGAGCGTGCGGGCCAGTTGGTAGCCGCGCTCCTCGGACATGTCGGTGGGGACCGCGACGACGTTCCACAGCGCGAGAGTCGACACGTCCTCCTTGACCGTGCTGTAGGTGCTGCCCTTGATCGTGTGCTTGTTGTAGAAGGGATACTTCTCGGTGACCGCGGCCGCCTCGTCCTCGCACATCGGGATCAGGTGCAGTGCATCGGTGGCTTCGAGCTCGCGGAGCGATCCGTGGCCCTCCCCGACGACCCAGGACCCTGCGTCGATCTGCTCTTCCCGCAGGGCACGGGCGGTTTCGGCGTAGGCGTAGCGCTGGCGTTCGATGTCCTTGTCGGGTGACATGTCCAGGGCGTCGAAGACCAGGTTGGTGGCCAGTTCGTTGCCGCTGCCGGGGGCGCCCACGGAGAAGCGCTTGCCCTTGATGTCGCGGAAGCAGTCGAGGCCGAGAGCGTCGTGGCGCGACTGGAGGGACACTGCGTGGTACACGTTCGGATAGAGCACCATCAGGGTCTGCGTCTTGACCGGGTTGCCGGAGAACTCGCCCTGGCCGTGGTGGGCCTGATGGACCACATCGCTCTGGGCGATGGCCATGTCGCTCTGGCCGTCGGCGATCAGTCGGAGATTCTGCACCGACCCTCCCGTGGTCTCGGCGCTGGCTTCGACTCCCTCGGCATTGCGGTTGATCACCTCCGCCATCGCCCCGCCCATCGGGTAGTAGATGCCGGCGGTCGTGCCGGTGGCGATGGATATTCTCGCCGCGTCGCCGCCGTCGCCCCGGCCGGACTCGGCGGGCTGGCTGCAGGCGGCGGTCAGCAGCGTGGTGCTCAGGCCCAAGGCGAGGCCGAAGCCGTATCTGCGGCGCTGTCGTCCCATGAAGCGCTCCTCAGCGTGGTGGGGTCCCCGTGACTCGACTCACGAGCGAACGGTGGCTGGGACGGTACTTGCGCCAGGCCGGCAGGTAGGCGTTCCGCAGTCCTTATTGAGCAACCCTTAAGGTGCGCACCCACGACCGGTCCGCAGGCCGCTCCAAGGCGTGCCGCGGTAGTTCCCCGCCTGCGCGGGGAGATCAGTCACGGTGGCAGCACTCCGCGGTATCGATCCCGCGCCGGCAGACCAGAAGATCAGTCGGCGCGAGTTCGAGGACCAGCGGGCACGGGCCGACCGACCTCTTTCGGGGGTTCGCCGACGGGGCCCCTCGCCCGCCAGGAAGAACTGGCGGGCGCGGTCGGCCACCACTGCGGTCAGCACATCTTGTAGTCGACCCTGGTCGAGTTGTAGGAGCAGGTGTTGGCCCTGGATCCGTTCGCGCGCTTGAGGGTCGCGGTGTCCTTGTCGTTGTTCCACACGTACCAGGCCCGGCCCTGGTACAGGGTGGTGCTGGTGTTCCTGCCCTTGCCGGTGCGGACGGTGACGGTCCTGCCCTTGTCCAGGGTGAACGAGCCGAACGTGTACCTGTGGTTGGCCGCGTCCGTAAGGGTCCAGCCCCGGAGGTTCACCGCCGCGCCGGTGGTGTTGCGGATCTGGACGTACTCGCCGTTGATGCTCGTGTTCCCCCCGCGGTCGCTGCCGGGCGAGTGGTCGTACACCTTGTGCAGGTGGAGGGAACCGGCGGCATGCGCAGGAGCGGGCAGAGCGTGGGCAGGCCACCCACGAGGGCGCGGCGGTCACCACATATCCGGCCGACTCCGGGTCCACCCAGCGCCGGCGGATCACGGACGTGTCGGAGTCCTGGCGTCTCGAGCACCCCCTCGTCCGCAGTATGCCCGTCGCGCCGCAGACGGGCACGGCTGTGGCTTCGGGGACCTGCCGGAGAGAGGGGCGTCGTCCGCTGGTCCACCGCGGTCCCTGACGGCTGTCGGCCCGTTGCCGAACATCCCCGCATCCGAAGATGCGGGGATGTTCGGCGGCTACCGCCACCACCGCGTCGGGCGGGGCTGCGGCCGGCTCCTTCTGCGTCTTTGCCCGGCCGGCGAGCACGCCGTCGCCCGGCGTGGCCCGACACCACGGAGACGAGGCGGCGTCCCAGGACGAGTCGTCGGCAGAGGGCGATCTCTCAGAAGGTGAGGTTCCAGGAGTCGATCCTGCCGGTGTCGCCACGGGCGTTGTCGTTGACCCGGAGCTTCCAGGTGCCGTTGGCGACCTCGGCGGAGGCGTTGACGGTGTAGACCCGGCCGAGGTTGTCAGTGCTGCCGCCCGAGCGGTTGTGGACCGTGTAGACGGTGCCGTCCGGGGCGATCAGGTCGACCTTCAGGTCCCCGATGTAGGTGTGCACGATGTTCACACCCACCTTGAGGGTCGCCGGGGCGTTGCCGGTCACGCCGCTGACGGTGATCGGGCTCTCCACGGTCGTGTAGTCGCCGATGGCGAAGTCCGCGGTGTTCTCGAAGTACGTCCCGGGCGGTGGGGTGCTGCCGACGGCCTTGAGGGCGTCGACCTGCCCCTCGCCGAAGAAGCCGTTCCTGGCCGTGGTCCCCTTGCAGCGGCTGTCCGACGGGCAGGCGATGTCGTTGGCCTGGGTGGCCAGCTTGTCGCGCAGCTGCGCCGGGGTGATGGCGGGGTTGGTGCTGGCCAGCAGCGCCGCCACACCGGCGACGTGCGGCGCGGCCATCGAGGTGCCGCTCTTGGAGCCGTACCTGCCGCCCGGCAGGGTGCTGTAGATGCCGGTGCCGTCTCCGCCCGGGGCCGTGATGTCGATGACGTTCAGGCCGTAGTTGGAGTAGGAGGCTTTCGCGGTGGTGCCCATCGCCGAGACCGTGACGACGCCCGGCAGCTCGGTCGGGATGTCCAGGCACGCGTTGGTGATGGTGCGGGTGACCGGCGTCGAGTCGTTCGGGCTCTCGGTGTCGATCGTCTTGTTGGCCAGGTCGATGTTGGAGTTGCCGGCCGCCGCGACCTGGAGCGAGCCCTTACCCTCCGCGTACTCCTGGGCGCGCCTGACGCCCTCGATGATCGCGGCCTGGTCGGCGTCGTCCGGGCAGTTGAACTGCCACGGGTCGGTGTAGTAGCTGTTGTTGGTGACCTTGAAGCCGTGGTCACCCGCCCACATGAAGCCGCAGACGGTGTTCTCGGCGAAGAAGAGCGAACTGCCGGGCTCGGCGATGCGCACCGAGGAGATCTTCACGCCCGGGGCCACACCGATGACTCCCTTCCCGTTCCTGGCAGCCGCGACCGTACCGGCCACGTGTGTGCCGTGGGTGCCGATGTCACGCCAGGCGCCCGTTCGCGTGTCCGGCTTGCCGTACGCGCAGGACGCGGAGTCCGCGGCGTTGAAGTTCGGCGCCAGGTCCTGGTGCTGGTCGTCCACACCGGTGTCCAGGATGCCGACCTTGACGGAGGCGGAGCCGGTGGTGACGGCCCATGCCTGGTCGGCCTTGATCTGGGTCATGTCGGCGCGGACCGGCTCGCCCGAAGGGGTCGTGGACTGCGCCGGGTTGGCGGGCAGTGCCGGGTTGTAGGCGTCGGCCGGGACGTCGGAGGTACGAGTGGCGCCGACCTGCTGAACCCCGCTCACACCACGCATCGTGGCGGCGAAGGAGGCGGACGCGGAGTGGGCGGTGATGACACCGATGGCGTCGTAGTACTGGAAGACCGTTCCGCCGTTGGCGGTCACCGCGTTGCGGACCGCTGTGGTGTCGCCCGGGGTGGTGATCACGAGGTACGCGCGGGTGCCGGCTACCCAGGTCGCACTCGGGGAAGCGGCGGCCGCGGCCTGAGGCGCCGCCGCGGAGGCAGGGGCGCCAGTACCGGAAGGCGAGACGGGGGCGGTGTCGGCAAGCGCTGCGGGCGCCCCGAAGGCGAGCGCCGCGCCGAGCGCGGCGGCCGGCACGAGGGCACGTCGAGAGCGGTTGGATCTGTGGGGTATCAATGCGTCCTCCGAAGACCCGGTGGTCAGGCCGGGTCGTACGAAACAAGTGATGGACGCAAGATGTCATGCACGCGGCTGGTTGCGGAAGTACCTCTTGCCGAGGAGGAGTTCGTTTATCGGAGACGAATTCTGACGATTGGTACAAGCGCGGAGGATCCGGCGGGTCGCCTGAGGAGGCGGCGGTGAACCGGTACGCCGTCCGGCCTTTGGGCGGTGCGTGCCGGCCGGGTGGTGGCCACGGCGGGCAGGTGGTGGCCACGACGGAGGCCGGGACCGCCTCGGCCGGCTGAGTACGCCGGATGAGCAGGAGTGCTCAGGCCCGGGCGACGGCCGCCGGACGGCCATGAAGTGGTCGCCGCGAACCGCGGCCGACCGACTGTCTCTTGGGAGGTTCCCTCATGTCCGGGCGCAAGGCGGGGTTGGCGTGAGCCAGCACATCAGCGAGCGCGGCGATGTGGTGGTAGATCACCGGCTGCCGGTCGGCGTGCTCGATGCCGGCGCCGCGGAGGCGTGGTGCGTCGGCGACGACGCTGTCCGGCCACGTGTCGTCGCCGTGTCCGGCCTGCTGGAGCAGCCGGATGCGGCGGTAGGCCCACTCCGCCGTGGCAAGGCAGGGCGGCGTACGTTCGGAAGGGTGAACACTCCGCAGAAGCCGGTCGAGGCGCGGCCGTGGCGCCCCGAGGACGGGCCCGAGCCGGCCCCGGGGCGGGGACGTCGTGGAGGCGACGGCGGCCACTCGCCGTCCGGTTCCTGGGCCCGGGCCGCGTAGCGGGCGGCGATCTCGTCCACTTCCTCGGGTCCGGCGTCCTGGGGGCTCCAGATCGCCGCACGCCGCCGGCTCCGCCAGCCCGATCAGAGCACCGGCCGCAAGCCCCCGGCGGTGTGCAGCCGGCCCGAGAAGCCGAGGAGCGGGGCGCCGGGGGCCGGGGCGCCGCCGGTGACCTCGGCCAGCAGCAGGTCGTGGTCGCCGACCGGGCGGCGGTCGACCACCCGGCAGGACAGGTGCGCGAGCGCGCCGTCGAGCAGGGGGGCGCCGCTGAGCGGGTCCGCTCTCCAGGCCACGCGCGCGAACTGGGCGTCGCCCGGCGACCGTCCGGGGTCCGCGAACCGCCGGGCGTCCTCGCCCTGCCCGGCGGCCAGCACGTTCACGGAGAAGGTGCCGGTGCGCAGCACCAGGCGGACGAAGGCGGACCCCGGGCGCAGTGCCACTCCGAGGACCAGCGGCTCCCTGGAGATCGCGACCACCGAGCTGGCGGTGGTGCCGTGCCGGTCGCCTTCGCCGCCGTCGACGGTCAGGACGGTCACCGCGGAGGTGAGCCGGCGCAGTGCCGTGCGGGCCGCGACCGGGTCCCCGTACTCTGGCGGCTCGGTCCCGTCAGGCCGTCCGGGTACGGCGTCGGAGGGCGCGGCGACACGGGCGGCGGGGGTGGTCCGGCCGACGGGGGCCGTCGGCGGCCCGGCCGGGCTCCAGGCGCTCATGTGCCGTACCCCGTCGGTGCGGTGGCGGCGATCGCCGCCACCGCCGGCCGCGCGCCGGACACGTGCGCCGGGCCCCCCGCCCGGTCCCCCAGCGACGCCGCGACCAGCGCCTCGACGTGGACCTCCGCGGTGTCGAGCACCGCGGGCGAGCCGCGCTCGGCGGCTGGGACGAGCAGGCCGAGTTCGGTGCACGCGAGGATGACGCCGTCCACGCCCTCGTTCCGCAGCCGCTCCCGCAGGTCCGTGAAGGCGGCCGCCGCGGCGTCCCTGACGGTGCCCCGGCACAGCTCGTCGTAGATGATGTGGTCGATCAGTGCCTGGTCGGCCGGCCCGGGCAGGACCGGCTCGACGCCCCGGGCGGCCAGTGCGCCGTCGAACAGGGCGCCCCGCGCGGTGAACCGGGTGCCCAGGACCGCCGCCCGGGAGACGCCGCGTCGCCGGGCGGCCTCGGCCGTCACCTCGACGATGTCGACCAGGGGCAGGTCGCAGGCGGCACGCACGGCCCCGGAGACCCGGTGCATGGTGTTGCAGGCGATGGCGACCAGGTCCGCGCCGGCCGCCTCGAGCCGGCGGGCGCCCGCGGCGAGCAGTGCCCCGGCCCCGTCCCAGTCCCCGGCGAGCTGGCGGCGCTCCACCTCGGCGTAGTCCTGCGACCAGATGACCACCCGGGCGGAGTGCGAGCCGCCCAGGGCCCTCCCGACGCCTTCGTTGAGGGCGCGGTAGTACGTGAGGGTGGACGGCCAGCTCATCCCGCCGAGCAGGCCGATCACTGCGGGTCCGTCGGTGGCGGTCATTCCGCGGCCTCCTTCAGGCGGGCGAAGGCCGCCGGCTCGATCGAGCTGAAGCAGCGGTCGTCCCCGCAGGGCATGGCGTGCCGCCGCAGTCGGTCGCGCAGGTCCTCGACGACGGGCGAGGCGTGGCCGGAGAGCCGTCCGGAGCGCAGTTCGAAGAGGGCGACGGGGTCGCCGGGACGCGGCCGCCGGTCGGGGCGATCGCCCAGCGAGAGCACCGCGAGCGCCTCGCCGGGCGGCGGGTCGGCGGGCCAGGGGGCGTCCGGGGCGAGGAGGACGACCCGGGTGCGGTGCGCGCCGTCCGCGAGGGCGACGGTCAGGGTCCCCGCGGAGCCTTCGAGCGTCCCCGATGAGGCTCCGGTCCCCGGGGAGCCTTCGCAGGCGTCGACCGTGCAGCCCTTCCATTGGAGTTCGGTGCGCCAGCCGGCCAGCACGCCGAGGACGGCGTCACGGGCCCGGTCGTCGGCCACCGGCCCGAGGTGGAGCTCCCGCTTGACCCGGGCGGGGACGCCGCCGGCCAGGATGCCCGCCGGGAGCGGGGCGGTGACGACGGATCCGGCCGCCACAATCGTCCCCTCCCCGACGTGGGCGCCCGGCAGCAGGGTCACGTGGTAGCCGAGCCAGACGTCCCGCGCGACGTGCACCGGGGCGTACGCGGGCTCGGTGCCGTCGAGGGGGCCGTGGCCGAAGTGGTAGCCGTGCGTCCACACCGCCAGGTAGGAGCCGGTGCCGACGCCGTCGCCCAGGCTGATCTCGTGGTTCGCGTTGAGGATGGTGTGCTGGCCGACCGTGACCCGGTCGCCGATCCGGACCCGGGACGTCGAGGTGGTGGTGCCGCCGTAGCCGACCCGCGCGCCGTCGCCGAAGTACAGCAGCCGGCCGGCGGTGAACTCCCGGCACAGGACCTGGGCGTCGGGGCCGATCCGGGCGGCGCCGCCGACCGCGAACCGCTCCGCGGCCAGGACGCGCACCCGCGGGCCCAGTTCGCTGCCCGGGCCCAGGGTCAGCGTGCCGGCCCGCAGGTCGCAGTCCGGGCCGATGACGGTGCCGTCGCCGAGTGCGACGTCGTCGCCCACGAGGGTGGCACCGGCGCCGATGGTGACGTTCTCGCCGACGGTCAGGCGGCCGGCGCGGATCCGTACGCCCGGCCCGGTGCGGCAGGAGCGCGGCAACTGCCAGGGGTCCACGGGCGGCAGGGCGGGGAGGTCGTCGAGGGTGGTCATGTCAGAGCCAGCTTTCGGGAAGGTCGACCAGGGCCCGCCGCCGGGCGGCGCGGTCGACGTCGGGATCGGAACCGGCCCGCCCGGCGCGGGCGGCGGCCACGGTGGCGCGGGGCGGACGGGAGAGTTCCCGCAGGTAGGGCCAGCCGTCCGCGAACTCGCGGGCGAACTGCTCGTCGGGCCAGCGGGGTCCGTCGTCGGTCAGCAGCGGGTTGACGCGCAGGGGGCGTCCGGGCAGGGGAGCGGTGAGCCGTCCGGGGGTGCCCGGCGCCCCGGTCGCCCGGCGGACGAAGGCCAGTGCCGCAGCGCCCTGCGGGCGCCCGCGGTCCGCCGGTACGACCGTCCGCCCCCGCAGCGCCGCCTCCGTCAGCGCCTCGTCGTCGTAGCAGTGGTCCGGCGCGAGCAGTTCCCGGTAGCCGTCGGCGGTCAGCGGCAGCCCCGGCGAGAAGTTGGCGTGCCCGGCGTCGTGGACGTGGCCCAGCAGGACCGGGCCGGTGCCGCTGACACGCAGCAGCTCCGCCAGCACGTGCCGCTTGTCGCGGAAGTAGTGGAAGCTGTCGTGGCTCAGGGCCGCCCCGGCGGCGCCGTCGGCGAGCGGGAAGGGGCCGTCCGCGTCGAAGCAGACCAGGTCCGAGTCGGGGGCGCAGAAGGTCCTGGCGATCCACAGGTGGGAGAAGACCAGGTCGGAGCCGATGGCCGGGCCGGACCGCTCCGTCCAGGTGCGCAGGAAGTGCCCGGCTCCGCAGGCGATCTCGAAGAGGGTGCTGCCGGTCGGGGCGTGCGCGTCCAGCAGGGCCAGGCCGCTGAGGTACGTCGGCTGGCACCAGCGGTGCAGGAAGTACGGGGCCAGGCCGCCGTATCCGAGGCCGGCCATGGCCGCCGCGGCGGTCGTGGCGCCGGTGGCCGCCGCGAGGGCCGCGGCGGGGTCGGCAGGCGGGACCGTGTCGTCCTTGCGGTCGCACAGCAGCAGGGCCAGGGCCCGGTCCACCTCGCCCGCCCGGAGGGCGTCGACGGCCCGCGCCCGCAGCCCGTCGCGCCCGGTGCGCAGGTACGGGATGCCGTCCGGGCAGGGCCACAGCGTTGTGCCGTCGGTCAGCAGGTGCGGCCCGGCCCAGGTGAGCGGATCCCCGGTCACCGGGCTGCGGAGCAGGGCGCGCAGCGGCTCGGCCAGCGGCCGGGCGGGGCGGCGCGCGCTCATACGAACACCTCCAACAGGGCGAACGGCAGCAGCACCCCGGCGCCGTTGGTCAGCACGGTCGCGCCGTCCAGGGTCGCGCGGCGGGTGCTCAGCGGGTCGTCGGGCGAGCGCGGGACGTCCGCCGGCGGCTCGTAGTCGTGGAAGCGGTGGCGCAGTCCGCGGGCGGCGAGCCGGTCCGCGAACGCGGCGCGGGAGTGGATGTTCCAGCCGGGGATCCAGCCGCTGTCCTCGGCGCCGCCGGCCTGGCGCAGCCGGACCAGCACGTCGACGGGGAAGGGGTTGAAGGTGCCGAACAACAGGGCCCGCCCGCCCGGTTCGACCAGGTGCAGGACGTGGTCCAGCCATGGATCGAGGGAGTCGAAGTGGCTGTGCAGGGTGAGCATCGTGACCGCGCTGTACTGCCGCCCGGGCAGGGTCCGGGCACGGCACACGTCGCCGACGGAGAAGTCGGCCCCGGGTACGTGCCGGGCGGCGTGCTCGACCAGCGCGGGCAGCGCGTCGACCCCGGACAGAGCGGCGTGCGGGCAGCGGTCCGCGAGGTGGTGCAGGAAGGCGCCGTTGGCGCAGCCGATGTCGAGGACGGAGGCGCCCGGCCGGTCCAGGACCCCGCGCAGGCGGTCCGCGACGAAGGGGAAGTAGGGGCGCTCGTGCTCGGCGGGCGGGCGTTCCAGGTAGCGCAGGTCCAGGGGCCGGGTCCCGGTGCCGGCGGCCGGCAGGCCGATGCGGGCCAGCGGCGGCTGCGGCGGCGGCTGCGGCGAGGCGCTCATGCGGCACCGCCGAGCGGCGTCGCGTGCGTTCCCGTCGTCCGTGCGCCCGCCGGACCGTACGCCTCCGGGTCCGTTGCGCCCGGCGGTGTCCCGCCCCGGGCCGGGTACGCCCGGCCACCCAGCAGGGCGGAGCCGATCCGCACGTGGGTCGCACCCGCCGCGACGGCCGTCTCCAGGTCCCCGCTCATACCGGCCGACACGGCGGTGGCCCGCGGGTGGTCGGCGCGCAGCCGGGCGGCGAGTGCGGCCAGCCGGTCGAAGGCCGCGTCGGCCGGTCCGCCGAGCGGGGCGACCGCCATGACCCCGGCCAGCCGCAGGCCCGGGGCGTCCGCGACCGCGTCGGCCAGGGCGGCGAGCCCGTCGGCCGGCACACCGCCGCGGCGCGGGTCGCCGTCCAGGCTCACCTGGAGCAGGCAGGGCAGGGTACGGCCGGCGTTCAGGGCGCCCCGGGACAGCGCCGCCACCAGCGCGGGACGGTCCACCGAGTGCACGAGCGAGGCGTAACGCGCCACCGAGGCGGCCTTGTTGCGCTGGAGCGAACCGACGAAGTGCCACTGCGGCGGCTCGGGGTGGCCGGCCAGGTCGGCCAGGTCGGCGGCCTTGGCGGCCGCTTCACGGTCGTGGTTCTCGCCCAGGTGCCGGACGCCGAGCGCGTGCAGCAGCCGGGCGTCCGCGGCGGGCCGGGTCTTGGTGACGGCGACCAGTGTGATCCCGCGCGGGTCGCGCCCGCAGGCGGCGGCCGCCGCCGCGACGCGGGCGGTCACGGCGCCGAGCGCGGCTTCGAGTTCGGCCCGGCGCGCGGCGGCCGGGAGGGCGGTGGGGTGGGCGGCCGTCGTGGTCACGGGTGCGTCCCTTCCGTTCGGGGGGTGGCTGTCGGGCGGCGCTGGGAGAGGGTGGCGAGCCTGCGCACCGCTTCCTCGAGCACGGCCTCCTGCTTGCAGAACGTGAACCGGACGAACGGGCGGCCCGGCTCCGGATCGGTGTGGAAGACCTGGTGGGGGATGGCCGCGACACCGCAACGGGCGGGCAGGGCGCGGCAGAACTCCAGGCCGTCCCGCTCGCCCAGCGGGCGGATGTCGGCGGTCACGAAGTACGTGCCGCGCGGGGTGTGCGCGCGCAGGCCGGCCGCCTCCAGGCCGGCGGCCAGCAGGTCCCGGCGGCGCCGCAGCGAGTCGCGCAGCCCGGTGAAGTGGCCGGCGGGCAGCCGCAGGGCGTCCGCGACCGCGTGCTGGAAGGGCGTCCCGGAGGCGAACGACAGGTACTGCTTGACCGCCGTGACGGGCTCGACCAGGTCGCGGGGGCCCGTGGCCCAGCCGACCTTCCAGCCGGTGAAGGAGAAGGTCTTGCCGGCCGAACCGATCGTCAGCGTCCGCTCCGCCATGCCGGGCAGGGCGGCCAGCGGCTGGTGCGGCGGCCCCTCGTACACCAGGTGCTCGTAGACCTCGTCGGAGACGACGAGCAGGTCGTGGGCCCGGGCGAGCTCGGCGACCTCCCGCAGCACCGCGGGCGGCAGCACCGTCCCGGTCGGGTTGTGCGGGGAGTTGACCAGCAGGACCTTCGTCCGCGGCGTCACGGCGCGCCGCAGCGCGGCCGGGTCCAGGGTGAAGCCGGGCGGGTCGAGCCGGACGGGCACCAGCGCGGCCCCGGCCAGCGCGACGCAGGCCGCGTACGCGTCGTAGTACGGCTCGAGGACGACGACCTCGTCCCCGGGGCCGGTCAGCGCCAGCAGGGCGGCCGCCAGCGCCTCGGACGCCCCGGTGGTCACCACGACCTCCCGGGCCGGGTCCAGGTCGATCCCGTACCAGGTGCGCTGGTGGTCGGCGACGGCGCGGCGCAGCTCCGGCAGGCCGGGCACCGGCGGGTACTGGTGGTGGCCGGCGCGCAGGGCGGCGATCGCGGAGGCGACGACCGGCTCGGGCCCCGGGGTGTCCGGGAAGCCCTGCCCGAGGTTGACCGCGCCGTGCCGGGCGGCGCGTTCGGACATCTCCGTGAAGACGTTGGGGCCGGTGTCGGCGAGCCGGACCCGGTGCGGGCGCCCCGGGCCGCTCACCGTGCGCTCCGGACCGCGTCGGCGACGGCGAGCATCCGGGCGCCGGTGGCGGTACGGCTCTCCCGGGTCTGCGCCTGCACGAGGTGGAAGGAGGCCTCCGCCAACAGCCGGGCCGGCGGCGAACCGGCGGCGGCGCTGGCCCCGCCGCCGGCCGCGACGCAGGCGGCGGCGGCCCGGCAGGCCAGCTCCAGGGCGGCCGCCCGGACGGCGAGGCGCTCCTCGGCGGCCTCGTGCGGCGGCACCTCGTCCATCAGCCGGTACGCGGCAGCCCGCAGCGCGTCCGCCTCGGCGGCGGTGCGCAGGCCCAGTTCGCGGTACTCGGCGCTCTGCGCGGCGTCGGTCAGGCAGGCGGTGGCGGCGGCGATGGTGCCGAACACACCGGGGTTGACGTTCGGGCGGCGCTCGGCGTCGGCGCGGCGCCACGCGGTGCCCGGGTGCAGGGCGACCACCCGGTCGGGCGCGACGGCGGTGCCGTCCAGTCGCGCCGACACCGTGCTGGTCGCCGCCATGCCCCACAGCCGCTGCGGGCGGACCTCGCCGATCCCGGCCCGCTCGTCGCAGTCCAGCAGGGCGAACAGGACCCGGTCGTCGCAGGTGACCGCGCCCACCAGGACCACGTCCGCGATCCCCCAGCCGGACAGCCAGGCCAGCCGGCCGTGCAGCCGCCAGCCCCGGCCGTCGCGGACGGCGGTGACGGCTGGCGGGCCCGACCGGCGCAGATGGGAACTCGCGCCCGCGGCCAGCACCCGGCCCGCCGCCATCGGTCCGGCCCAGCGCTCGCGAACCGCGGGGTCGGCGCTGCCCGCCACCTCGCGCATCGGGTGGTGGTGCTGGGCCCAGACGCACCAGGTCGAGCCGTCCGCGGCGGCGATCGTCTCGGACACCTCGCGCTGGACCTGCGCGGGGGTGACCGGGGCGGCAGGCCGGTGGACGGCGGTGCCCAGGGCGCCGGCCGCACCCAGGGCGTCGAGGTGGGAGCGCGGGACGCGGCCCGCGGCGGTCGCGGCGGCGGCCGGGGCGAGCAGCTCGCGGGCCACCGCGCGGACACGCACCACCACCGGGTCGCGGGCCGCGTCCGCGTGACGGGCTGCGTCCGGCCGGAGGTACGCGGCGGGGGCGGTCATCGGGCGTCCGCCGCGGCGGGCGCGGGCACGTCCAGCCAGGAGGTCCCGCCGGCCCGGCGGTAGGCGACGTGGCCGGGCCAGTCGCGGTCCTCCCAGACCCCGTGGTTGTCCAGGATCAGCAGCGGCCGCTCGCGCGGCTCGTCGAGCAGCGAGAGGTACGGCTCGCCGCGGAACTCCGGGTGGTCGGGGACGACCAGGACGGTGGACGCCTCCCGGACGGCCGCGGCCAGGTCGGTGGCGGCCGTGCCGGGCCCGAGCAGCGCGTCGATCTCGGCGGCGCTGTACATCGGGTCGTACACGCTGAACTCCGTTCCCAGCCGCCGCAGTTCCTCTGCGATGGCGACGGCGGGGCTGAGCGTGGCGACCTTGATGCCGCCCTTGTAGGCGAGTCCCAGGACCAGCACCCGGCCGTGCGGTGCGACCGCCTCCGCGACCAGGCCGCGCATCCGCGTGTCGGTGTCCACCGCCTCGCTGAGCAGCGACAGCCGGGTGGCGTCGGCGGCGCCCCGCAGCAGGTAGCGGCTGGAGAGCGGGATGCAGTAGCCGCCGGTGCCGAAGCTCGGGTGGAAGGTCCCGATGTTCCACTTGGTGCCCGCCAGTCGCAGCACCTCCACCATGTCCACGTGCGTGTACGCCAGGCTCAGCTGGTTGGCGAGGGTGATCTCCACGTGCCGGTAGGCGTTCTCGACGCACTTGACCAGCTCGCCCTCGACGTGGCTGGGCGCCCGGTGCAGGGTGTCGCACATGAGCCCCAGCACGTCCCGGGCCGCGTCGGCGGAGCGCGCCCCCACGCCGCAGTAGATCCGGTCCAGGTCGCGCAGCCCGTAGCCCTCGGCGAGGAACCAGTCGCGGCGCGGGGCCAGCGCGAGCAGCAGGTCGGTGTCCGGCTCCAGGCCGGCCGAGGTGGCGATCGGGAGCAGCAGCTCCTCGACCGTCCCCGGGGTCAGCGTCGACTCGACGATCACCAGCGGGGGGCGCTCCGGCCGCCGGGCGGCGGTGTCCGCGACGATCGCGGCGAACACCTCGACCAGCGCCCCGGAGCAGGGCTCCGCCTCGCGTTCGGTGGGCACCGCGACGAAGTGCACGGCGACGTCCTCGGCCAGGGCGCGGGCCCGGTCCGAGGTCACCCGCGCGGCAGGCCCGGCCGGTCCGGCCGCGTCGGCGCCGCGCTGCTCGGCCCGGGCGGGGTCGACGTCGTAGCCGACGACGGCCACGCCCTCGGCGCGCAGCGCCTCGACGGTGGACCACCCGATGTGGCCCAGGCCCCAGACGCAGGCCGCGGCGCGCCCGGCGACCAGCTCGGCCCGGTGGTCGTGGCGGGTGGCCGGGAAGGCGGGTCCGGCGGGTCCGGCGGGTCCGGCGGCCGGTTCGGTCGCGGCCCGGGTCGGCTCGGTGGTCAGTGATGTCACGGCGTGACTCCTTCGGTGGGAAGGACCGGGCGCTCAGAGGAGCGGACGGCCGGGGGTGAGGCGATGGCGTACGAGGCGCAGCCCTTCGGCCGCGTCCAGCCCCACGGCGGCCCCCCGCGCCCGGTCGAACAGCTCGACCGTGCCGGGGTCCAGAGGGCGGAACCCCTGCCCGGGGTAGCGGTAGCAGGCCAGCGCCCTCGCCTTGCGGGCGAGCTGGTCGGCGGTGGGAACGTAGAGCTGGGGCACGAACTGCGCGTGCCGCACGGTGCGGTGCTCGTTGGGGCCGAACTGCGCCAGCGCGGCGTGCGGCCAGCGGCGGGAGGAGGCGACGACCGCCCGGGCCACTCGGACATGGTCGCCGTGCGAGTCGCCGTCCCAGTGGCTGATGACGGTGTCGGGGTCGGTCCGCGCCACCAAGTCGTCGACCAGAGCGACCGCCCGGTACTCCGGCAGGTCCTCGACCTGGTCGTAGCGGCCGTCGCCGAGCCAGTGCAGCCGGTGCCCCAGGACCTCGGCGGCGGCCTCGGCGGCGGCGACGCGCCGCCGGCGGCGCCCGCGGTCGGCACCGTCGGCCGTCTCGGAGACGGTGAACAGGGCCACCGTCACCTGCGCCCCGCCGTCGGTGAGGCGGGCGATGGTGCCGCCCAGGGCGAGTTCGGCGTCGTCGGGGTGGGCCGCGACGATCAGGACGCGGGTCACGTCGAGCCCTTGCGGCCGGCGGCGAGCGCGGCCTCGAAGCGCCCCAGGAAGGAGCTGAACTCTGCCGCGGCAGGGCCGCCCGCCCGCTCCAGGGCCTCGTGCAGGCCCGGGCAGCGGTCGGCGAACACCGGGGCGCGCACCCCGGTCAGGTCGGCGCCGCGGACCGGGACCTTGACCCAGGTCGACTGGTACATCCCGGCGCCGGTCAGCTTGGCCCCGCTCAGGTCCGACTGGCTGAAGCGGCTGTACGCGCAGTTCGCGCCCCGCAGGTCCGCGTCCCGCAGGTCGGCGGCGAGGTACGCCTGGACCAGGGTGGCGTTCTCCAGCACGGCGCCGCGCAGGCTCATGGCGCGCGGCGGGTCGCCGGTGAGCATGGCCCGGTAGAGGTTGGCGCCGCGCAGGTCGGCCCCGGTGAGCCGGACGTCGCGGGCGCTCAGGCAGCGGCCGGTGAAGCCGGCCAGGTCGGCGCCGCTCAGGTCGCTCTCGACGAGGTGCAGGTTCTCGCCGTGCCCGCCGCGCAGCACCGCGCCCCGCAGGCTGCTGGAGGCCACCGACCCGCCTGTCAGGTGGGCCTCGGCCAGCAGCGCGCCGGGCAGGTCGCAGCGGCTGATCCGGGCGCCGCTGAGGTCGGCCCGGGTCAGGTCGGAGCCGGTCAGCACGGTCTCGGTGAAGTCGGCGTCGCGGGCGGCCAGTCCGGCGGCCTCGAGCCCGTCGGCCCGGACCTCGGACAGCCGCAGCCTCGGCAGCGACGCCCCGGCCAGCACCAGCCCGTCCGCGGCGGTCGGGCGCTGGAGGACCAGCCCCTCGCCGCTCGCGCCGCGCAGCGAGGTCTCGTGCAGGGAGGACTTGGTGACGGTGAGCTGGTCGACCAGGGCGCCGTCGAGGGCGGCGTGGTCCAGCAGGCACTCGTTGACCAGGGCGCCCTGGAGGTTGGCGGCCCGCGCGGAGCCGTCCGACAGGTCGCACTGGTAGAAGAAGGAGCCCGCCAGGTGGGCGCCGTCGAGGTGGGCGCCGCGCATGCTGCACCCGTGGAAGAGCGTGCCGGTGGCGTCCCGCAGGCCGGTGAGGTCCGCGCCGTCGAAGGCGCAGGTCTGCGCCGCCAGCGCGTGCACGTACGCCGAGCGCAGGCTGGCGCCCCGGAGGTCGGTGCGCTCCATGCCGGGGCAGACCATGGTGACTTCGGACAGGTCGGCCGAGACCAGCCGGGTGCTGTGCAGCACGGCCCGGTTCAGGGTCGCGCGGCGCAGGTCGGCCCCGCTCAGGTCGAGGCCGGTGAGGTCGGCCTCGGTGAGGTCCAGGCCGCGGCCGGTGGTGTCGATCAGGTGCTGGGTGGTCTCCGACAGCTCCTTGAGCAGCGTGGTGCGGTCGGTGCCGGTGGTCCCGGCGAGGCGGGTCAGCAGACCCGTGTGCGTGCTGTTGCTCATGCGATCGCTCCTGCGTCGTCGTGGTGGTGGATCAGTTCGCGGAGCCAGTCGGCGACGGCCGGCTCGGTGCCGGGCGGGACCGGCTCGTGCTCCATGACCAGCGCCGCCGGCCGGGTGCGGCGCAGCAGGCCGGGCAGGAGCGCGGGCAGGCCCAGGAAGCCCCCGGCCGGGGTGCCGCCGCGGTTGGCGGGCTCGTGCCCGTGGCGCGGGTAGCGGGCGGCGGTGGTCTCGTAGACGTGCATGCTGCGGACCCGGGTCCCGAAGAGGTCGGCGAAGCCGGCGGGCGCCGCGTGCTGCGGGCCCAGCAGGTGGGCGTGCCCGAGGTCGAGGCACAGGCCCAGCTCCGGGTGGCCGGCCAGCGCCCGGTGGTACTGCCGCGGGGTGCGCAGCAGCGGGTGGGCGGAGAGGTTCTCGACCAGCACGCTCACCCCGTGCTCCCGTGCCAGGGCGGCGGTGGCGGCCAGGAAGTCCTGTCCGGCCTGCTCGAACCCGTCCTGCGGGTACGGCGGGTAGGGGCTCGGGAAGTGCACGACGACGTGGAGGGCGCCCAGGTCCGCCGCGCAGCGCACGGTGGCCGCCGTCATCCGCAGGGCCGCCGCCGCCTCCCGCGGATCCGGGCCGGTGGGCGCGAACCGCCGGGGTGCGGCGGCGCCTTCGTACGGGACGGGGGTGTGCAGGGCCGGCCGGATGCCGTGCCGGGCGCAGAACCGTGCGATCCGGGGCAGCGCCGAGCCGGGGTAGCCGTAGAACTCGACCAGGTCGGGCCGGTAGGCGAGCAGCGCCGCGAAGTCGTCCCGGTCGGCGAGCGCGGCGGTGGAGACGCCGAGCAGGGTCACCCGGCCGCCTCCGTCCGGTCCGTGGCGTCCGCGGCCAGCCGCGCGGCGGCCGCCCGGTCGGTCTTGCCGGTCCGGCCCAGGGGCAGCTCCGAGACGAAGTGGACGCGTTCGGGCACGTGGTACGGCTCCAGGTGCAGTCGGCCGTGGGCCCGCAGCTCCTCCTCGGTGGGGTCGGCGCCGGGCGCGGGCACGCACACCAGGTGGACGCGCTCGCCGAGCATCGGGTCCGGCACCCCGACGGCCAGGCAGCCCGCGGTGCCCGGGTGGTCGGCGTAGGGCCGCTCCACCTCCAGCGGGGCGATCTTGACGCCGCCGCGGGAGATCAGCTGCCTGCGGCGGCCGACCAGCTCCACCATGCCGTCGGCGGGCCGGACCACGGCCAGGTCGCCGGTGCGCAGCCAGCCGCCGTCCACCGCGGCCCCGGTGGCCGCCGGGTCGTCCAGGTACCCGGTCATCAGGTACGGGGTGCGCAGGCACAGTTCGCCGGTCGTGCCGGGGACGGCGGGGAGCGGCGGGCCGTCCCCGGCGGCGATGCGGAACTCCACGCCCGGGCCGGGCCGGCCGATGGTGCCCGCCGCCGTGTCGTAGCGGTCGGGGGGGAGGACGAAGTCGGAGGTCGAGGTCTCGCTCAGGCCGTAGACGTCGGCGATGCCCGAGCCGGGCAGCGCGGCCCGCAGCCGCCGGCCCAGCCCGGCCGGCAGCGGCTCCCCGCCGGTGATCCAGGTGCCGGGCCCGCCGGACGCCCGCAGCGCGTCCCGCAGCCGCGGACCGGAGTCAGGCGTGCTCAGTTCCCGGTCGACCAGCCGCAGCATGCTGGGCACCACCGCGATCCGGTCGGTCCGCCCGGTGGCGAGCCGCGCCAGCACGGCCGGCGCGTGGAAGCGGGGCAGCAGGTGCAGGGTGCCGCCGGTGGCCAGGGTGAGCAGCGAGGTCCACTGCCCGAAGGTGAAGTTGAGCTGGAGGACTTGGAGGGCCTGGTCGTCGGGGCGGAACGGCAGCACCTGCTGGATGGCGCGCAGCTTGCCGGCCAGCGCCCGGTGCGAGAGGACGACGCCCTTGGGCCGGCCGGTGGTCCCGGAGGTGAACGCCACCAGCGCCTGCCGCGCGTCGAGTTCGCGCGGGGCGGGCGCCGACGCGGCCCCGGTCGTCCGGACGAGGTCGCCGGCGGGCCGCGTGCCGTCCAGGACCAGCCGGGCGCCGGTGCGTTCGGCGGTCTCGCGCAGCACCGCGTCCGGCGAGCTCCGGTGCACCGGGACGACCACGCCCCGGGCCTGCCAGACCGCCAGTTGGGCGGCTAGGTCGGCGGGGTCGTTGCCGACCCGGACGACGACGGGCCCGGCGGCGCGGTGCCCGGCCGCCGCCAGTGCGGCGCGCGACCGGGCGGCCTCGTCCGCCAGGGCGGCGTAGGTGAGGGTGCGGCCGCCCCCGGTCAGGGCGGGCCGGTCCGCGAACCGGTCGCAGGCGCCGGCCAGCAGCGCGTCGAGCCGCTCGTGGTCGGTGATCACGGTGCTGCTCCTTCCTGGAGTCGGGGGAGGGTCGGGGCGGGCGCGTCGGGCGGGGGTGCGGATCGGGCCGGCGCGGCGGGTGTGCCGCGTACGGTCCCGGGTCGGCCGGGTGTTCCCGGTGCGGATCCGGACCGGTCCGGGTCGGGTGCCCCGCCGGGCGCGGGTCCGGGGCGGGCGACGGGGTGGCACTGGTGGTCGCGCAGCCGTCCGGTGCCGCGCAGCGCCGTGATCAGCCGGTCCACCCCCAGCACCAGGCCGCCCAGGGGCGGCAGGCCGTGCTCCAAGGCGGCCAGGAAGCCCTCGTCGAGGACGGTGGCGTCCAGGCCCTGCGCCGCCCGGGCTGCGGCCTGGTCGGCGAACCGGCGCCGCTGCTCCACCGGATCGGTCAGCTCGGTGCAGCCCTGGCCGACGTCCAGCCCGCCGATCACCAGCGTCCACGTCTCGACGAGGGCCGCGTCCGCGCGGTGCGGGCGGGCCAGGATCGCCCCCTCGGCCGGGAAGTCGAAGACGAACGTCGGCCGCTCGATGAGGGGTTCGGCCAGCTTGCGGTAGAGCAGGTGCGCCAGGGCGCCGGGGCCGGTCCCGGCCGGCACCGCGATGCCGTGCCGCGCGGCGTGGGCCGCCAGCTCCCGACAGGGGGTCGAGGTGTCGACCGGCGTGCCGAGGGCCGCGCCGAGCAGGTCGTGGAACCGCTTCCGGGCGATGTCCGCAGGAGGGGTCCCCGGCCCGGCCAGGGCGCGCGCGACGGCGGTCACCAGGGCCTCGGCCAGCGCGGCGGCGTCCCGGTAGTCGCTGTGCACCGCGTAGGCCTCGCAGACGGTGAACTCCGGGAAGTGCAGCGCGTCGGCGCCCTCGTTCCGGAAGGCCCGGCCGATCTCGAAGACCCGGTCCAGCCCGCCGACCACCAGCCGCTTGAGGTACATCTCGGCGGTGCCCCGCAGGTGCAGCGGCAGGCCCCAGGCGTTCATGCGGGCGGTGAACGGGCGGGCCGTGCCGCTGGGCAGGGGGTGCAGCAGCGGCGTGTCGGCCTCGGTGAACCCCCGCCCGTACAGGCCCTCCCGCAGCGCCCGCAGCGCCGCGCCCCGGGCCTGCGCGCGCGCCGTCTCGGCGGGGTCCAGCAGCATCTGCCGGTAGCGGTCGCGGTGCGCGGCGCTCCGGCCGTCCGGCGCCCCCGCCGCGCTGCCGGGCCGGCCCGGCAGCGGCCGCAGCGCCTTCGCCGCCAGCGTGAAGTGCCGCACGGACACGGCCAGGGCGCCGCTGCCGGTGGTCACCAGCTCCCCGTCGACCACCACCAGGTCCCCCAGGTCGGTGCGTTCGCGCCAGGCGGCCCGCGGGCCGTCGGCACCGGCCCGGTCCCCGGCCAGCAGCACCTGGATCTCCTCGGCCCCGTCGCGCAGGGTGGCGAAGGCGACGGCCCGGTGCTCGCGGCGGCGCACGATCCGGCCGGCCACGCTCACCACCACGCCGGTCCGGGTGCTTGGCGGCAGCACGCCGTAGCGCTGCCGCAGGTCCGCGACGCGGGCGTCGACGGTCCGGGCCGGCGGGTACGGGTCGACCCCCGCCGCCAGCAGCGCCGCGCGCTTGGCCCGCCGGTCGGCCAGCTGGCCGCTCATGCCGCCGCCCCGGAGGTCCCCACCGTGGCGCCCGTACGGATCTGCTCGCGGCGGCGCACCGCGTCCTGGGCGAGCGTACGGACGGGGGTGTTCAGGCCCTGCGCCATCAGCGCGTCCCGGTAGCGCTCGCACTCGGCCAGCGTGCCCACGGCCAGCGTGAAGTCCTGGTGGTGCAGGGCCGAGACGATCAGCTCCAGCGCGTGCGGGAAGCCGATGCCCGGCAGTGCCGTCAGCATCGCCCCCACCAGGTTGTCGAAGGAGAGCTGGTTCGGGGAGGCGGCGATGTACACCGCGTGGTCCTGCGCCCCCGCCGACTCCCCCGACCGGTAGGGCTGCGGGTAGGTCGGACGCCAGAAGCAGGACGCCGGGTCCTCCCACATCGGCTGCGCCAGCTCCCGCAGCCGCCCGATGTCGCGCCAGGCGGCGGGCAGCAGCGCGCCGGGCGGGTAGGCCTGGGGCACGTCGCCGTAGTCGCCGAAGTCGGTGGAGAGCGTTCCGGCGCAGGTCGGGCAGTCGCCGGCGAACACGGACAGCTGGAGCTCGAACTCCCCGGTGTGGTCGGGGGCGTGCACGACGTTCCCGAAGGGCCCCAGCCGGTAGGCGGCCCGCACCGCGGACTTGGCCCGGTTCGCGCGGGTGAAGGCGTCCGGGCCGCGCACCAGCAGCACCTCCATCGGCCGCCCGCCGTACCAGAAGTCCAGCGACAGGTGCTCCAGCGGGTGCTCGCTGCGCCGGGTGTCCGCCCAGGCCCGGACGATCTCCTCCTCGCCGAGCAGCAGCCGGTGCCGGCACACGACGGTGAGGCCGGCCTCCTCGGCCGCCTCGACGACCGCCTGCTGGAGCTGCCGCTCCACCCCGTCCGGTTTGATCAGCAACAGGGAGTGGGTGCTCGACACTTGGCTCTCCTTTGGGGGAGTACACGTACGCGGGACGTCCTGACCCGGCCGAACGCGGGAACGGCGGACAACGGATTCCGATGATGCCGCCGAATTCTCTTTCCGTACATCAACGAATGGGCGCGGCACGTGCCGGCGCGGGGCGCTGAAAAGGGAACTCGAATTCGGTGGCGCAATCACGTGATCCGCATTTTCGTGATGCCCGGAATTATTGACAGAGTGAGGTCCGGCCGGTCAGATTGTTGATGTGCCGCCGGGGAGAACGCCCCGGCCGGAACATTTCGAATCACCATTTCTCTCAGAGGAGTTCATCATGAACCGCAACCACGTCGTCTCCATGCGTCCGCGTCTCGACAAGGTCAACGTCCGCACGGGCAAGTAATCGGCCTTACCTGTGAGGGGTGCCGTCGGAATTACCGTCCGGCGGCACCCCTGCCTGTCTCCCCGCCCTTTTCGCACGACGGGAAAAACATGACCCCCTCACCGACGCCCGACGTCCCCGTGGTCGTGCACCACGACCCGTCCCTGCGCACCACCAGCCTGTGCGTCGCGCTCGGATTCGGCGCCCGCCACGACCCGCCCGGCCTGGGCGGCGCCGCCCACCTGCTCGAACACCTCCTGATGTCCACGCCCCTGGGGAACGGGCCCTCGCTCAGCGAGCGCATCGAGGACCGCGGCGGCGACTGCAACGCCACCACCGGCCCCGAATCCCTGGTCATCCACGCCCAGGTGCTCACCGAGGACGCGGCCGACGTCGCCGAGTGGATCTGCCGCGCCGTGCTCGATCCCCAGTGGGACCGGGCCGACTTCGAGGGCGAACGCGACGTGGTCCTCCAGGAACTCGCCGCCGCCGACTCCGACGACGCGGACGCCGTCCAGGACGCCTTCTTCGCCCGGCTCTTCGAAGGACACCCGCTGGGCTCGCCGGTCGGCGGGCGCCCCGCGTCCGTCTCCGGGCTCACACTCGACTCGCTGCGCTCGGCGCACGCCCTCGCGTTGCGCACCGCCCCGATCGCCGTGGCCGCCGCCGGCGGCCTGCCCGAGGGCACCCTGCGCGAGGCGCTCGAGCGCGGCGGCCTCGGCCGCCAGGCCGGCCACCCGCTCCCCGACCCCCACTGCGGCTCGCTCGGCGGCATCCCCGCCCCGCCCGTCCCGCAGGACGTCGAGCAGTGGCCCGACTCCTTCTGCTGGCTGCTGGCCGGCGGTCGCGCACCGCACGCCGGCGACCCCCGCCGGCACGCCCACACCGTCCTCGCGCACCTCCTGGGCGGCAGCCCCGCCTCCCCGCTCTACGCCAGGATCCGCAACCAGGAGGCCCTGGCCTACGCGTTCCGCTCCTGGTCGCGCAACTACAGCGACTCCGGGGCCTGGCGGATGCTCGCCGGCTGCGAGCCGGACAACGCCCCCCGGCTGCTCGCCGCCTTCCGCGACGTGCTGCGCACCGTCGCCGAGGACGGGCCCCGCGAGCAGGACCTCGCGGCGGCCGTCCGCCGGGCGACGGTCGAGGCGGTCCGGGAGGCCGAGGCGCCGCTGGACCGGGCCATCGCCACCGCCACCCGGCGCATCCTGCACGACCGGGTCTGGGACGCGGAGGAGGAGATCGAGGCGCTCGCCGCCGTGACGGCCGCCGATGTCGCCCGGGCCGCCGCCGACCTCGGCGCCTCCCTGATCGCGGTCGTCCGCCCGGAGCCGAAGTGAGCCCGGCCCCCGGCGGCCCGCCGCCCTCCGGCAGCGGTCATGCGCCCGGAGCCGAAGGCACTCCGCCACCCGGCGGCCCGCCGCCGGCCTTCGGCGTCGACGACCGCTACCTGCGGGCCGCGGACGAGGCCGGCCTGCTCGACCGCGTCGACGGCCTGCCGGTGGTGGCGGGAGAGTACGTCGAACCGGTCAGCGGGGAACGGCAACTCCTGGTGGAGCACGCCGACCCGGCGCTCCTGGCCCGGGCGCCGAAGCTGCTCGAAGCCCTCTTCCGGCGCCACCCAGGCTGCACCTCCGCCGTCGTGCGCGTCCCTGCGCACCTGCCCGCGCCGCCCGGACTCCACCCCCTGCTCAGCTATCTGCGCCACACCCCGGGGCCGCCGCCCGGGGCGGCCCCCGTAGCCCTGCGCCTGACCGAGGCCGGCGCATCGGACGACGCCGCCGTCGGAGCGTGGCTCGAACGGGCGATCCGCCACGCCGGTGCCGACCGCGGCCGCACCGTCACGGACGCGGGCACCGACGAAGCCGTCCGGGGCCTGCTCGACGCCCCCGACCGGCGCTCCTACCTGGTACGGCACCCCGGCGCGCCCGCGGCGATCGGGCACGCCACCGTCCTGACCGACGCCCACGACGACGTCAGCGGCACCGAGTTCGTGGACCTGGTGGACATCCTCGTCGAGGACGACGCACTGCGCCGGGCCGCGACCGCACACCTGGTGGCGGCCTGCGCCGCGACCGCCGCCGCCCTGGGCAGGCCGCTGATCGGCAACGTCACCCATCCCGTCGACGCCGCGGGCCGCGAACGCGCCGCCCGGGTCGTGGCCGCCCTGCGCCGCCAGGGCTGGACCCCGACCCACGGCTACGCGCACGCCCCCCGCCCCTGACCACCGCGCCGGGGGCCGACCTCCGGCGCCCCGCGGCCCGCCACGGCCGCCGCCCCTGACCACCCGGCTCCGAGGAGTCCTCGTATGACAGCGGACCACCGCTCCGACTTCCCGCTCACTCTCGGCCTCCTCCACGAGCTGCTGGAGGTCGACACCGCACTCCCCGTCCGGCGCCTGCTCCAGGCCGCCCGCCAGGTGCGGGGCGTCCTGGCCCCGCTGATCCTGTCCCTGGCCGAGCGCGAGGGCACCCCCATGGGCACCGGCGCCCGCGACGAACTCGCCCGCATGCACCGGCGCGCGGCGACCTACCGCCGGCTGGCCGAGGAGACCGCCCGCGTGCCCGGCGCCCGCGTCGTCAAGGGACCGTCGCTGGCCCGCCACTACCCCGAAGGCACCCTGCGCGCCCTGGGCGACCTCGACGTCGTCGTACCCTCCGAAACCGCCCTGTGGCAGGTCCTGGCCCTCGCCCTGGACCACCACGACAGCGACGAGGCCGAACTCACCCACCTCGACGACCGGGGACGGCCCCACCTCTACGCCGGCCTGTGGTGGCCCGGCGAGGACCCGCTGCTCGACCCCGACCACGGCCTCGAGGTGACCACCTTCGCCTTCGCCGGCGACGGCGAAGGCGTCCCGCTGCGCGCTGCGCTGCCCGGCGACCAGGTCCTCGCCGATGTCCTCTCCCTGGCCGAGGAGCGCTTCCAGCGCCCCTACACCGTCAAGGACGTCCTCGACCTGGTCTGCGTCATGACCTCACCCGCCGCCCCGGACCCCCGGGAACTGGCCGCCGCCGCCGAGCGGTTCGCCCTCGCCCCCGAACTGCTCGCCCTGTGCGAGCGCGTGCGCGCCACGCCCCCGCTGGCCACCGCCGTCCCCGACGAACTGGTGGCGGGACTGCGCGGCCCGGCCGAGGCAGAGCTGCGCCGCCGCACCGGGACGCAGCCCGCCCCCGCCCGCCGCCTCTACGGCATGCAGCTGACCTCACCGCTGCGCCGCGGCGAAGGCCACCGCAGCACCGAACACCGCTGGAGCGAGGGAGCCATCAGCCGCACACCGGTCGGCGACTTCCTGCTCGTCCCCGGCGAGCTGGTCGACCCCGCCCTGCACGCCGACGCCCTGGAACGGCTGGCCGCGCTGGCCCCCTGGCCGCTGCGGCCCGCCCCCCGACAGGAGGCCTGAGCCGTGGCCGTCATCGAAGTCGAAGGGCTGACCCGCACCTTCCGGGCCCGTCGGGGCCACCAGGTCACGGCCCTCGACCACGTCGGCCTCGAGGTCGGCCAGGGCGAGGTGCTCGGCCTGCTCGGGCCCAACGGCGCGGGCAAGACAACCCTCTCCCGGATCCTCACCACCCTGCTCGTCCCCACCTCGGGCACCGCCCGGGTGGCCGGCTTCGACGTCGTGGAGCGCCCGCGCGAGGTGCGCCGCCGCATCGGCCTGGTGCTCGGCGGCGACCGGGGCCTGTACGGCCGCCTGACCGCCCGCCAGAACCTGCGCTACTGGGCCGCCCTCCAGGGCCTGGACCCCCGGGCCGTGCGCCGGCGCACCGAAGAGGTCCTCGAACTCCTGGGCCTGGCCGCGCGCGCCGACGACCGGGTCGAGACCTTCTCCCGCGGCATGGTCCAGCGCGTCCACCTGGCCCGCGCACTGCTCGGCGAGCCGGACGTCCTGGTCATGGACGAGCCGACCAACGGCATGGACCCGCACGCCGGCGCCGGCTTCCGCGCCCTGGTCCGCACCCTGCGAAGCAACGGCACGACCATCGTCCTGACCACCCACGACATGCAGGAGGCACAGGCCCTGTGCTCCCGCGTCGCCCTGATCGACCACGGCCGCATCCTGCGGATCGGCTCCGCCACCGAACTCCTCGCCGGCCTGCGCGCCCCCCGCACCCTGACCGCCGAGGGCGTGAAGGCCGACACCGCCGCACGCATCGCCGCACTCCCCGGCAGTGCCACCACCGATGCCGAGGGCAACCTCACGGCCCGCCCGGCCGACGACGAGAGCCTGGCCCAGGCCCTGCTGCTGCTCGCCCAGGCCCGCGCCGAGTCCATCGCGGTCGCCGCCCCGGGACTCGCGGAGGTCTACCGGACCGTCATCGAGGACCGGGAGTTCACCCTGTGATCGCCGCCGCCGCGCGGGCCCAGGGCGTGATCCTGGTCCGCTCGCCGGGGATGCTCGCCACCCTGGCCGTGATCCCGCTGTACTCGCTGGTCTTCTTCCACTTCCTGCGCAGCCACGACCGCGCCGACCTGGCCACCACCGTCGCGCTCACCGCGTTCGTCATGAGCCTGTGGTCCCACGCGGTGTTCGTCGCGGCCGAAACCGTCGGCGACGACCGGTCCGACGGCACCCTGGAGCTGTCGCTGCTCACCCCGGAGCGCTACCTCCTGGCCCTGGCCGTGCGCACCTTCACCACCACCCTGCTCGCGCTGCCGGTGCTGCTCGAGGTCGTCCTCATCGGCCGGTGGGTGTTCGGCCTCGACGTGGCCCTGCGCAGCCCCGTCACCGCGCTGGCCGTCACCGTCCTGCTGATCGCCGGCTGCGCCAGCGCCGCCCTGCTGGTCAGCGCGCTGATGATCACCGCCCGCGGGGCCCGCACCCTGCAGAACTCCCTGACGTACCCCTTCTACCTGCTGGGCGGCCTGATCCTGCCCGTCGACCGGCTGCCGGGCCCGGCCGACTCCCTGGCCAAGGGGTTCTTCCTCTCCTGGGGGACCGACCTGCTGCGCGACGCTGCCGCCGGCCCGGTCCCGCACCTGGCACTGCGCCTGGCGGTGCTGTGCGCCCTGATCCTGGCCCAGACCCTGCTGGGCGCGTACCTGCTGCGCCGCGTCCTGGCCTCCGTACGCAGCGGAAAGGTGGTCCTCCATGACTAGCCGCCCCGCCCCGGCACCGCTGACCAGGCGCTCGGCGGGGGCCGTGCTCCACCTCGTCGGCTACGGGGCCCTCGCCGCGTACCAGGACTACCGGGCCATGTTCACCTGGCGCTCCTGGCTCGGCGGCTGGGTGGTCCGGCTGCTGTGCCAGGTGCTCTTCTTCGCCAACCTCGGCCAGCTCCTGGGCTCCCCGGAGCAGCAGGGCCACCTCGCCCTGGGCAACGCCGTCGTCCTCGGCCCGCTGGGCGCCCTGGGCGTGGTCACCTCCACCGTCGGCGAACTCCGCTCGGGCACGCTGCAGTTCCTGCTGATCAGCCGCACCCCGCCGTTCCTCGCCCTGGCCTCGCGCGGCCTGCACTGGGTCACCGACGGCCTGCTGACCTCGACCGTCGCCCTGCTGACCGTGCACCTGCTGCTACCCGTCCCGCTCCACTGGGCGGCCCTGCCCGCGATCCTGGGCGTCAACGTCCTGATGACCTTGGGCGTCTACTGCCTGGCCCTGTGCCTGTCCGGGATCGCGCTGCGCAAGCCCGAATGGCGGATGTACCTGACCGTCGCCACGACCATCACGCTCCTGCTGGTGGCCGGCGTGAACACCCCCGTACCGAGCAGCGGGCCGCCTGCCCTGGTCGCCGCCGTGCTGCCGGTGAGCCACGGACTGGCCGCCGTACGCCAGTTGGCCCTGGACGGCACGCTGCCGGTGACCCTGGTGCTCCAGGAGGCGCTCGTCCTCGCGGGATGGGCCGCGGGCGGCTTCCTGCTGCTCACCCGCGGCCTGCGGCACACCGTCCGGTCCGGCGCCCTCAGCCTGCGCTGAGGGCGGCCCGGATCAGGCCCGGAAACCCAGCTGGGAGGCGAGCACAGCCAGCTGCGTCCGGTTGCGGGTACCGGTCTTCTTCCGCAGGTGGCGCAGGTAGGTGTCGACGGTGTGCCGGCTGATGCCCAGCCGTTTCGCTATGGAGCAGTAGGTGTCGCCGCCGGAGAGGAGGGCGAGCACCTGCTGCTCGCGGGGCGTGAAGCTGGGAGTGGCAGCGGTGCTGTCGGTCATGACGGACTCCTGTGTCGGATCGCGGACGTACGGGCCGATGGGGGGCAGGCGCGTCTCAGCCGCCCCAGGAGGTGTCCTCGCACTCCGGGTTGTACGAGCAGTTCGCCGCGACCGTGCGCGTCACGTCGGCCGGGTGCCCGGCTGTCCGGACCGGCTCCGCCACCCCCGCGGTGGCGGAGCAGACGGCGGTCAGCACCACGGCCAGCACGAGCCGGACGGGCAGGGAGGGGCGCTTCATCTTCATGGGGGGGGTGTTCCTTCTCTCCCGGCTTCCGGGCCGGGGGTCGGTTCCTGACAGGGACCAGACTGTCGTGTCCGCGCTCCGCGAACGACCGTTCACCCCCTCATCAAAGCGCCTGGCACGAAGACGACGGGCGGCATAACGGATCTTTCGTCATATCGCAGGCTCGTGTGGCCCGTCGGACATCCGCCGGCGGTCCGGAAGCCGGTCCTCCAGGCCCGGCGCTGCCGGCAGCAGCAATAAGAATCCAGCCATGGAAGGGCCGATCCGCCCGCTCGAGGGGCCCTCGAACCGCCCGCCCGCCGCTCCGGCATCCGGATGCACGGAACCGGGAGGCCGACCCGCCGCGGACAGACCCGTGCGGCGTCCCGTCCCCCCACCTCCTATTCTGTTCGCCTTGACCACAGGGCCGTCCCTCCGGACGGCCCTGGCAGAACGGGTGGGGGACGCCGGCCATGGGACTGGACGACACGCTGGCGGCGGCCGGCGAACTACAGGACTCGGACATCGCCGTGTACGCCTGGGTGCTCGAACACGGCGCCGCGTCGGTCGACGCCGTCGCCGCGCGGACCGGAGCGGACGCCGGGGAGGGTGCCGCCGCCGTCGGGCGCCTGCTGAGGCTGCGGCTCCTCCAGCAGCACCCCGGCGAGCCCGCCACCGTCTTCGCCGTGGCACCCGAGACCGCGGCCGCCCAGCTCGCCGCCCCCATCGAGGCCGAGATCCTCCAACAGCGGCAGAAGCTCTCCGGCATCCGCAGGGAACTGCTGCGCGCCGCCCCGACCTACGACAGCCGACGCTCGGCCGCCGGGGCGGTCGAGGTCCTGGAGAACCTCCACCTGGTGCGCGAGGCCCTCGCCCGGGCCTCCGAACGCTGCTGCGAGGAGATCATCGCCAGCCAGCCCGGCGGCGGTGCCCGCGTCCCCGAGGCGATGGAGGAAGCCCTCGTCCGCGACCGGGCCGTCCTGGAGCGCGGCGTCCGGCTGCGCACCCTCTACCACCACACGGCACGCTTCAACGGCCCCAGCCAGGCCTACGTCGCCGCCGCCTCCGCCCTCGGCGGCGAATACCGGACGGCCCACGAACTCTTCGGCCGCCTCATCGTCTTCGACCGCGAGACCGCCTTCATCCCCGTCCAGGACGACAGCTGGGGGGCCGTCCTCATCCGCGAACCCTCCACCGTCGCCTACCTCTGCGAGATCTTCGAGCAGACCTGGGACCGGGCCACCCCCTTCACCGCCGCGGTCGGCCAGCAGCTCGAGACGGTCTCCCGCGAGATCCACGAGACGATCGTCCGGCTGCTCGCCGCCGGCCTCAAGGACGAGGCGATCGCCCGCCGCCTGGGCATGTCCCTGCGCACCGCCCGCCGCCACATCGCCGACATCATGGGCAACCTGGGCGCCGAGAGCCGCTTCCAGGCCGGCGTCCGCGCCGCGGTCCAGGGCCTCCTGGACGCCGGCGGGCCGGACGGACCCCTCGTCCCCTCCTGACCCCGCCCCGGTCCCGGAGCCCGTTCCCGCCCGGTCCCCTTCCGGAGCGCCCGAGCGGCCGCGGGAACAATTCTTCGTGACTGTCCGGACGGCCCGACGTGCGGAATGCTGGGCACACGCAGCCGCGCGGGCTGCGGACCCGCGCGCCCACCCGTCCGGACCCACCCCAGGAGCCCCATGTTCAGCGCGTCATCGGCAGCCGGGGGCGCCCCGCCCCACGTGCGCGAACTGGCGCAGTTCCTCGCCGTGTGCGACGGCCGGGAGCCCGCCATCCTGTGGCCCGAGCAGGACCACGCGCGCGACGGCCGCGACGCCGCCGCCCGCGCGAGCGAGACCCGCGAACTCGCCCGGCTGACCGGCCTGCACCCCTCCCTCGCCTGCCATCTCGCCGACGTCGAAGGCCCCCGGTGCAGCTCCGCCGGCTCCGCCGACTGCCTCCTGGTCCAGCAGACCGAAGGCGCCGGCTCCTTCCTGCTGCCCGCCGGTCCGTCGGGCGAGCCCTCCTTCTCCTGCCGCCTGCGCTCCGGCGAGGTGCTGTACGTGCCCCCCGGGCGCGGCTGGCGGGCCGACCTCACCCCCGGCGCCCGGCTGCTGCTCATCAGCCTGGCGCCCGGCGGCCCGTACGGCCACCACCCCGTGTAGCCCGCCCCGGAGCCGTCGACCGGGTACCCGGGCACCGGAGCCGACAGGACAGCCGCCGTACGCGTCCCGCCTCGTACCGGACCCGCCCGACGCGCCGACCGAACCGGTGGGCCGGCGCTCCGACCGCCGACCGGCCACGCGACTGGCCCTTGCTCCGGTCGAACGGTGCTGGTCATGCAGATCGATGCCGTCCACCCGACCGGGCCCGGGGGACGCGGATGTACGCGAAGAGGTGCGTCCCGCTTCCCCGGCCCAGGTCGAGACGACGGGACACGCACCGGAACAGCGGCTCAGGGAGTCTGCCGTCGCAGACCTCGCCGTCCACCCCGTACTGGGCCGCCCCAGGACGAGGACTTCCCGAGCTGCCCCTGGAAGGCGCGGGATACGCGAGCACGTCGTGCGTGGCCCCGTGTCGGAGGTGCACGAGGGTGGCGGCCGGGAGCCGGTCGACCGAGACCAGCCGGTGCCTCGCGCCGGCGCCCACGGCCCGCTTCCGCGGCCCGGACGCAAGCCTGGCCCGGTGCCGCTCATGCCACAACGGGCCGGCTCGCACACGAGTTCAGCCGTCACATCAGCCGACAGGCCCGCGATCCACCGATCGCTGCTGATCGCTGCACGAGACGCGTGCCCCACCACACGACCATGATCGACGATCAGGGGCTCGGCACCTCGCCCCCCACCATGCACGAACTCGTCGGGTCTGACGTTCGCATCACCGACAGCACGACCTGTGCCGCGAGTCGGGACTCAGGGGACTTCACCGATCGAGACCGTCGCCGGATCCCAGCCCCGCCGCGGCACCGACGCCAGCAGCAGCCGTGTGTAGGCGTCGGCCGGAGCGCTCAGCACCTCGCGTGTCGGCCCGTGCTCGACGACGGTGCCGCGCCGCATCACCAGGACCTCGTCCGTGATGTGCTCCACCACCGCCAGGTCGTGGCTGACGAAGACGAGCGCGACCCCGGTGTCCTGCCGGATCTCGGCGAGAAGGTGCAGGATCTGGGCCTGGATCGACACGTCGAGGGCCGCGACCGCCTCGTCCAGGACGAGGATCGCGGGGTCCACGGCGAGGGCCCGGGCGATGGCCAGGCGCTGGCGCTGGCCGCCCGACAGTTCGTGCGGGCGGGCCTGCGCCTCCCGGCTGCCCAGGCCGACCCGGTCGAGGAGCGTGCCGACCCGGGCGTCGGCCTCGGGGTGGCCGTGCAGGCGCAGGGCCGTGCGCAGGCACTGACGGGCGGTGAGCCGGGGGTCGAGGGAGAGGTACGGGTCCTGGAAGACCATCTGCATCTCGCGGGCGCGGGCGAGACGATCGCGCCGGGAGGCGAGGCGCCGGCCGGCCGCGCGATCCCTGCCGTCGACCGCGACGGTGCCCCGGTCGGGGCGGGCGAGGCCGACGAGCATGCGGGCGACGGTGCTCTTCCCGGAGCCCGACTCCCCCACGATGCCGATGGATCCGCCCCGGTCGAGGGTGAAGGAGACCTGGTCGGCGGCGGTCAGCCGGCCGCCACCGGGGAGCCGGTACGTCTTGGTCACCGCGTCGACCGCCAGCAGCGGGGCCTGTGGCGACGGGATCCGGTCGTCGGCCTTCACCGGGTGCTCCTCACGGCCGGTGCGGCCGGTGGTAGGGCGGGGGCGGCGGCCGCCGCCGGGTCGGGCAGGTCGGTGAGGCGCCGGCAGGCGGCCGTGCCCCCGCCCTCGACGGCCACGGACTCCGGGCGCCAGGAGTCGCAGTCGGGTTCGCTGTGCGGGCACCGGGCGGAGAACGGGCAGCCGGTGAAGCTCTCCGCCAGGGAGGGCGGGCGCCCGGGGATCGGCAGCAGGGCGCGCGGGGTCTCGCCCAGTTCCGGCGAGCAGGCGAGCAGTCCCCGGGTGTAGGGGTGCCGGGCGTGCTCGAAGAGACGTTCCGCCCGCTGTTCCTCCACGACACGGCCCGCGTACATGACGTGGACGCGGTCGCAGTAGGCGGCGGCGAGGTGCAGGTCGTGGGTGATGAAGACCAGGCCCAGTCCGCGTTCGTCGCGCAGCCGCCGCAGCAGGGCGAGGATGCCCGCCTGGGTGGTGACGTCGAGGGCGCTGGTGGACTCGTCGGCGAGCAGCAGCCGGGGCTCGGCGGCCAGCGCGCCGGCGATGACGACGCGCTGGAGCATGCCGCCGGACAACTCGTGCGGGTACTGGCGGACGCGGCGTTCCGGGTCGGCCAGGCCGACGGTGTCGAGGAGTCCGACGGCCCGGCGGCGGGCGGCGCGCCTGTCGGTGGTGCCGGTGTGCAGGAGCCGTTCGGTGAGGAAGTCCCCGACGCGGCGGACCGGGTTGAGGGCGGAGCGGGGATCCTGGTGGACCATGGCGACCGTGCGGGCGCGGTGCCCGCGCAGTTCGGCGTCGGACATGGACAGCACGTCGGCGCCGTCGAGCAGCACCTTGCCGTGGGCCCGTGCCCCGTCGGGCAGGATGCGCAGGGCGGCCTTGGCGGTGGTGGACTTGCCGGAGCCGGACTCGCCGACGAGGCCGACGATCTCACCGGCGCCGACGCGCAGGGAGACGTCCTCGAGCACGGGGCGGGCGGCGCCGGGCAGATGCAGGGT
Source organism: Streptomyces sp. NPDC048001 (assembly GCF_043203115.1). Classification (NCBI taxonomy): domain Bacteria; kingdom Bacillati; phylum Actinomycetota; class Actinomycetes; order Kitasatosporales; family Streptomycetaceae; genus Streptomyces; species Streptomyces sp. NPDC048001. The sequence continues at coordinate 30,528 of NZ_JBIDBN010000021.1, read as the reverse complement.
CAGGTTCTCGATGTCGAGCAGCATGGTGCGCTACCTCCTGGCGCCGAGCCGGTCGGCGGCCCGGACGCCGACCATGTTGAAGGCCACCACGACGGCGGCGATGGCGGTGCCCGGGACGAGGGCGGGCAGCAGGGCGCCCTGGACGATCGCGGCCTGTCCCTCCTGCACCATCAGCCCCCAGTCGGAGCTGGGCGGCTGGGCGCCGAAGCCGAGGTAGCTGAGGGTGGCGAGGCTCATCAGGGCCTCGCCGAACAGCACCACGAGGTAGCCGACGACGGAGCGGGCGAGGTTGGGCACGAGGTGGGCGACGCAGATGCGCAGTCCGCTCATGCCCTGGACGCGGTAGGCGTCGATGTAGGGCTTGGAGCGTTCGCCGAGGGCCACGCTGCGGGTGTACTTGGCGATGGTCGGGGCGAAGGCGAGCCCCAGGGCGATCACCGAGGTGGTGATGCCGGCGCCGAACACGGCGATGATCAGGACGACGAAGAGCAGCCCGGGGAAGGCGTACATGACGTCGGTGATCCGGGACACCAGGGCGTCGACCCAGCCGCCGCGCCAGGCGGCGAGGGTGCCGAGGGCGACACCGAGGACGCCGGCGAGCAGGAGCAGCAGCAGGGGTGCGACCAGGCTGGTGCGGGCCCCGTACAGGACGCGGGAGAGCAGGTCCTGGCCGGAGGCGTCGGTGCCGAGGAGGTGGTCGCCGCCGGTTCCGGCCAGGGAGGCCGACAGGTCGACGGCGTCGGGTGCGTAGGGGGCGAGCAGGGGGGCCAGGGCGGCGGCGAGGACCACCAGGCCGAGGAAGCCGGCGGCCGAGATCACGGCCCAGGGGCGGCGGGCGCGGGGTGGCGCGGGGGTCGGGAGGGCGCCGACGGGGACGGCGGTCATACGGGGCTCCTCACGGCCTTGAGCCGGGGGTCGAGCACGGGGTGGACGAGGTCGACGACGCTGGTGACCACGATGTAGGAGGTGACCATCAGCAGCAGGACCGCCTGGGCGACGGGGAAGTCGTGGCTGTTGATGGCGCCGACGAGCAGGGAGCCGATGCCACTGAGGCCGAAGACGGTCTCGATGGCGACGGTTCCGGCGAGCATGCCCGCGGTGACCAGGCCGCACATGGTGACGATGGGGCCGAGGGCGTTGCGCAGGACGTGGCGGCGGACGATGTGGCGTTCGGGCAGTCCGGCGGCGCGCGCGACGGCCACGTGGTCGGCGGTGCCGGCGTCGACCATGGCCTGGCGGGTCACTCGGCTGACGACGGCCAGTGCGCCGAGTGCCATCGCCGTGGCGGGCAGGGTCAGGTGGTGGACCGTTCCGGCGAACCCGCTGCCGCTGCCGCTGACCGGGAACCAGCCGAGCCGGACGCCGAAGACCGCGACCAGCGCGATCCCCCCGACGAAGGACGGGACGGAGGCGGCGAGGGTGGTGCCGCCCACGACCGCGGAGTCGATCCAGGTGCCGCGGCGGACCGCGGCCAGCACCCCGGCGCCCACGCCCAGCAGGACGAACAGCACGGTGGCGTAGCCGACCAGTGCGAGGGTCGTGGGCAGCCGGGAGGCCAGCAGGTCGGAGACCTGGTCGCTGTACTTCAGGGAGCGCCCGAGGTCGAGGTGGAGGCAATCCCAGAGCCACCGGCCGTACTGGACGACCATGGGCTCGTCCAGGTGGTACCGGGCCCGGACCTCGGCCAGCCTTTCGGGGGTGAGCTTGTCCCGGCCCCCCGCCAGGAAGACGGCGGGGTCACCCGGGGCCGCGTACACGGCGGCGAAGATCACGAAGGACGAGGCGAGCAGTGTCGCGACGATCCCCGCGAGCCGTCGGCCGATGGCGACGATCATGGTGGGTCAGCCTCTCTTCGCGCCCAGGTCGGCGGCCCAGGGGTAGTACAGGTACGCCATGGAGGCGGGCGGGCCGGTCAGCTCGTCATTGATCACCAGGGCCGTGGGCTGCTGGGCGATGGGGATCCACACCTTGGCGTCGCTGAACTCCTGCTGGATGTCCACGACGAGGGCGGCCCGCTGCTTGTCGTCCAGGGCGGCCTGCGCTTCGGCGACCTTGCGGTCGTAGGAGGCGCTGCGGAAGCCCACCCAGTTGTCGGAGCTGCCGGACAGGGCGTTGTCGTAGAGGCCGATGGGGTCGCTCTTGGAGATGTACCAGTCGGCGACGAGGACGTCGATGTCGGCGCGGGCGGCCTTGTCGCCGTAGAACTCGCCGTACTCGGCCGAGGGCACGGTCCTGATCTCCCCCTTCAGCCCGATCCGGGCGAGGGCTGCGCGGACGGCGTTGGCGATGACGAGGCGGCCCTGGGTGCTGTCGGTGCCGATCACGATGGGGCCGTCGGGGGCGTCCTCAGCCTTCTCGACGAGGCCCTTCGCCTTGGCGATGTCCTCGGCGTCCGGACTCGCGGGGGCCTCGGTGATCTTCTTCTGGGCGGCGGCGAAGGTGTCTCTCTCGTAGCCCCATGATCCGGAGCCGACGGGGGTGCCCCAGGGTTCGACGAGTCCGCCGTAGCCGGACTCGGCGATGCCCTGGCGGTCGAGGGCCAGGGAGAGGGCCCGGCGGATGTCGGGGTCGGCGAGACCGCCGCGCTCGGTGGGGATGAGGGCGAGGGTGGCGGTGCTCGGGCCGAAGTGCTCGTCGATTCCGTCCTTGCCGTGGAGGGCGGCCGCGGTGTTGACGGAGTCGGCGTAGGTGCCGTCGGCCGCTCCGGTGGTGAGCGCGTTGACCAGGGCGCTGTCGGCGGCCCAGCGGAAGACGACCTTCCTCGTGAGCGGCTTCTCGCCCCAGTAGTCGTCGGCGCGGGTGATGGTGACGGAGTCGCCGGACTTCCAGCTCGTCAGCTCGTACGGTCCGGAGCAGGCGTCGCCCTGTCCGGGGGTGCCGAAGTCCTTGCCCGCCTTCTCGACGAGCCGGCGGTTGTAGACCAGTCCCGCGTCGCCGGCGAGGGCCTTGGTGAAGAGTGCGTCGGGCTGCTTGAACTGGATGGTGATCTCACGGGGGCCCGTCTTGGACATCTTCGAGACGTGCTGGAACTCGTCCGACTGCTCCATCCCCGGCTCGGCGTGGCGCCGGAGGCTGTAGAGGACGTCGTCGGCGGTCATGGGGGAGCCGTCGTGGAAGGTGACGCCGTCGCGCAGGGTCAGGACCAGGGTCCGGTCGTCGGGTCTGCTCTCCTTCTCGGCGAGGAAGGTGCGCACCGACATGTCCGGCTGGAGCCGGTACAGGCGTTCGCAGACGTTGGTGAGGACGGCTCGGCCGGCGCTGCCTCCCCGGGTGTCGAGGTCGAGCGACTCGGGCTCGTCCTCGAGCATCCAGTCGACGGTGTCCACATCGCCGTGGGCCGCGGGGGTGGTCGGGGTCAGCTTGAGCCTGGTGACGTCGACCTTGGCGTCGCCCCCGGCGGACGTGCCGGTGTCGGCGCCGCTGCACGCGGCGGTGAGCGTCATGGCCGCGACCACGCCGGCGGCTGCGATACAGGACTTGAGGTTCATGGCAGTACTCCTGAGCAAAAAGTACAGGGACGTGGCTCGATCACTTCGGGGCGTGGGGGCCGTCGTAGAGGTTCCAGGGCAGGTGCTGGTACTCGCGGTCACAGGGAGTGCCGGCGGTGACGTGGTAGTCGCCCGCGGTGAGGTCCACGCAGGAGGACACGAGCGTCGCCCAGTGCTTGACGGGAGGCTGTCGGGGGTCGCTGTGGGTGCACAGCGACCCCGGGAAACCGAGGTGGTCCGAGAGCGCCTGCTTGATCAGCTTGCGGGACTCGTCGGGTCCGGTGGCCTCGCGCAGTGCGCGCAGGCCCTCCTCGGCGCGCGGTACGCGCACGAGGGAGTCGGGGGCGATGGGCCGGTAGCCGGCGGCCAGCGCGGTGGGGACGCCGGCCTGGTAGTGGTTGCCGTGCACCAGGAGCCCGTCGGTGGGGTACATCCAGCCGTGCCCGGCCGGGGTGGTCTCCACGTCGATGGAGAAGCCCTCCCGGCAGGTGAGCAGGGCGTTGCTGGCGATGTGGGCGCGGGTTCGGAACAGGACGTCCAGCGCGTCGGTGACGGTGGACTGGTCCAGGACCCTGCGCCGGATCACGGTCTGCGGGAGTCCTACGGTGTCGTCGAAGCGTCCGCCGAGTCCGTTGGCATTGAGGGCGAGACCCGCGGAGTTGGCGCCCTGGCGGCCGATCTGGCCGGCCTCGACCTGCATGAGCAGGGTGGGCTTCGGCGGCTGGACGATCCGGAGCATGACGACCGTGTCGGCGACTCCGGCGCGCCAGTCCCAGTTCTGGCCGGCCCAGACATGGCCGTTGCCGCTGGCCTCGCCCAGTGCGGCGAAGGAGGTGCAGCCCTCGGGGGCCTCCTCCTCGGCGCGCATCCGCATGAAGGAGTCGTCGTAGATGACCTCGCCGCGGGCGTTCAGGGCGAGGATGTCGAGCAGGTCGAGCCCGGCTCCGTCGGCGATGCCCTGCATCTCCTCGAGAAGGTCGGGCGCGTGGTCCCGGACGGGCTCCAGCCAGCGGGCGGCCCGGGCCGTGACCTGCTGCCAGGTGAGTCCGGAGGAGAGGCCGAACGCCTCCGCGTAGTAGCCGAGGGCGGCCTCCAGCTGGACGGCGACGGCCTCTCCGTACTGCCGGCCCCTCTGGGACGGGGTCCCGGAGATCTCGACGACCGGAAGGGTGGTGTTCATGGAGGGGCTCCTCGCGAAGACGTGCTGTAACCTCTGTTTCAGGAATCTCGATTCCTGGAATGCGATGTTCAGAGAGTAACGCCGGAACCGTGGGAGTCAAGAGCCGTAATGGAGATTTCAGAAGCGGATGGTGGCGTGTCGGGCAGCGCGGCCCCCGGAGGCATCACCCGCCTGCGCGCACGGGTCCGTGACCTGTGGGACGGCCTGTCGGCCTCGGAGCGCGACGTCGCCCAGTACCTGGTGAGCGCGCCGGCCGAGCAGATCATGTTCGCCAGCGCACAGGCCCTCGGCTCGTCCACCGGCACCAGCAACGCCACGGTCGTCCGGGCCCTGCAGCGCCTCGGCTACGCGGGCCTGCCCGACCTCAAACGGGAACTGGCGGCCGACTTCACCGCCGGGCAGGCCCCCGACGTCCGGCTGGCCAAGCGCATCGCCCATGTCGGCAAGGACCTGGCCAAGATCCGCGACGAGGTGTTCGACGAGGCCCGGGAACGCATCGACCAGTGCAGGCGCCTCGCCGACACCGAGCCCCTGGAACGGGCGGTCCACGCGCTGGCCGAGGCGCGTGAGGTCTTCTGCTACGGGGTGGCCGCCTGCGAGCTGGCCGCCCGCCACCTCGCCCGCTCGCTGGGCCGCATCGGCCGCCGCGCCCGCTTCGTCGGCGCCACGGGCTTCGCCCTGGCCGACCCGATGCTCGCACTCGGCCAGGGCGACACGGTGGTGATCTTCCAGCCCGGACGGCAGCTGTACGAGCTGAGCCTGCTGGTGGAGCGGGCGCGGGCGGTCGGCGCCCGGGTCGTCTTCGTCACCGACGAACTCAGCGAGGCCTTCGGCGACCGCGCCGACGCGGTGCTCCTCGCCCCCGGCACCCCCACGGGCAACACCAACGATGCCCTGACCGGCCTGCTGATGGCGGACACCCTCCTGCTGGCCCTGACCACCCTGGACGAGACCTCGGCGGTCGAACACTCCCACCAGCTGAACGCGCTGCGGGAGCAGTTGCTGGCGTCCGGGGAGCAGCGCAACAGACGGGGGTGACGCCGGCCGGCGGCCCTGGGCTCGGTCGGGCGGTCGGGCGGGGGGCGCAAGCCGTACCCGACGTCCACGGGCCGTGTCATCCTCCGCCCCGGCGCCCGGCCACGGACCCGGCAGGCACCCCCATCCCCGCGGACGCCATGGATGCCTGGTTCGGCGCCCCGGCCGCCGGCGGGTCCCGCCCCCCCTCTCCGGGGTCTGCCGCAGCCAGGCCGGGGCGCCTCGTGGCGGCGGACGGCCGGACGGTGCGTCAGAAGGTGATGCGGACCTTCAGCGCCTCGCGGTCGTGCATGGCGCGGTAGCCGTCCGGGACTCCGTCGAGGCCGACGGTGCGGTCGAAGACCAGGCCGGGGTCGATGGCGCCGGAGAGCACGTCCGGCAGCAGTTCGGGGATGTACGCGCGGGCGGGGGCGACGCCGCCGGCCAGCGTCACGTTGCGGCCGAACAGCTGGGCGATGTCCACGCCGGCGGAGCCTCCGTGGGGCACACCGACGTAGCCGACCGCGCCGCCGTCCCGGGCGATGGAGATCGCGGTGCGCAGGGACTCCTCGGTGCCGACGGCCTCCAGGACGGCATGCGCGCCCCGGCCTCCGGTCAGTTCCCTGACGGCCTCGACCGCGGCTCCGCCACGCTCGGCGACGACGTCGGTGGCGCCGAAGCCGCGGGCGATGGCGGTGCGCTGCTCGTGCCGGCCCAGCGCGATGATCCGGTCGGCGCCGAGGCGCCGGGCGGCGAGCACACCGCACAGTCCGACCGCGCCGTCGCCGACCACGGCGACGGTGGAGCCGGGGCGGATCCGGGCGGCGACGGCGGCGTGGTGGCCGGTGCTCATCACGTCGGAGAGGGCGAGCAGGGCGGGGAGCAGCTTCTCCTCGCCGGCCGCCTCCTTCGGGAGCTTGACCAGGGTGCCGTCGGCGAACGGCACGCGGACGGCTTCGCCCTGGCCGCCGTCGGAGCCGACCTCGCCCCAGAAGCCGCCCTCGGGGCAGGAGGTGTGCAGGCCCTCGCGGCAGTGGTCGCAGGTGCCGTCGGACCAGACGAACGGGGCCACCACGAAGTCGCCGCGGGTGAAGCCGGTCACCTCGGGGCCGGTGTCCTCGACGATGCCCAGGAACTCATGGCCGATCCGCTGCCCGGCCGCCCGGGAGGCCACACCGCGGTATGCCCACAGGTCGCTGCCGCAGATGCAGGCGTTGACCACCCGCACCACGGCGTCGGTCGGCCGCCGGACGACCGGGTCGGGTACGTCCTCGATCCGGATGTCGTGGGGGCCGTGGATCACGGTAGCGCGCACGGAAGTCTCCTGGGACTGCTCGGGGGCCTTGGGCGGAGCAGCCAGGGTCGCCGTACACATGTTCTCGTGTCCAGCTACATTCTCTACAGCCTCTCTTTAAGGTGAACTGATGCTCGATCTCCGGCGACTCGTCCTCCTGCGCGACCTGGCCGCCCACGGCACGGTGACCGCGGTTGCGGAGCTCCACGGCGTCACGCCCTCTGCCGTCTCGCAGCAGCTGCGGTCGCTGGAGGACGAGACCGGGACCCGTCTGCTGGAACGCACCGGCCGCTCCGTCCACCTCACCGCCGCCGGGCGGCAGCTCGCCGACGACACCGAGCACGTGCTCACCGCGCTCGAACAGGCCCAGAACCGGCTGCGGGCCGGCAGGGGGGAGCCGACCGGCCCCTTCCGTGTCGCCTGCTTCCCCAGTGCGTTCGCACCGGTGGGCGCCCCCCTCGGCGCAGCCCTGGAAGGCGCCCACGGGAGTCTGCGCCTGCACCTCACCGAAGCCGAACCGGAAGCCGCCGTGCGGCTGCTCCTCGAGCGCCGCGTCGACCTCGCCCTGCTCTACCGCTACACCAACCTCGCCACACCCCCGTACGCCGGCGTCGAGACCCGCGCCCTGCGGACCGATCCGCTGGTCGCGGTCCTGCGCAACGACCATCCGGCAGCCCGCCCCGGGCAGGGCGCGGTCGACCTGCGGGAGCTCGCGGAGACCGAGTGGATCATGGCCCCGCGGCACACGGCCTGCGGGGACGCGGTCCTGCAAGCCTGCCGGTCGGCCGGGTTCACTCCGCGGATCCGCCACACCTGCACCGACTTCTCCGCCATGATCGCTCTCGCCGCAGGCGGCGGCCACACCGCTCTCATCCCGCACCTGGCCGCAGCCCACCTTCCACCGAGGCTGGCGGCACGACCGGTGACGGACAGTACCCTCACGCGCACGATCGAGACCGCCGTCCGGCACGGTACGGCGCGCGAGCCCGCGGTCGCCGCCGGCCTCACCGCACTGCGCGCGCTCGGCGACGGCACGGACGACGCACCGGGGTGAAGCACCCCCACGGGAAAGCACCGGGAAGCGACCACCTGCCGGCATGTGAGCGCGTGCGCCAGGACACCCACGGCCGCGCGCCCACGCCCCAGCCCCCGCCCCCGCCCCCGCCCCCGCCCCCGGACGCAACGCCTCCGGTCGAGGCCGCGGGCGCCGCTCACACCACCGCGGCGCCCGGCGCGCTTCACCCGCCGGTGGGGCCTCGGACCGTACGGCCCTCAGGAGGAGGCACACCTGCGGCCGGTGATCACTTCGAGTTCGTAGAGACCACCGCCGGATTCCGACTCGGTGCTGACCACCCGGATCTGGCCGCGGGCCTCGCAGTACGCGCCGGTGCCGCCGGTGATGGCGAGGAGGTAGGGGGTCTGCGGATCGCGTGTGGCGTTCTGCCAGGTGATCTGGCCGTCTTCGAGGACGTAGGACCCGTGGCAGGTGATGGTCCTCTCGGGGACGGAGGCGACCGTCTCGCAGTTGGTCGTGACGAAGCCGACGGTCCTGTTCCTCTTGTCCACCAGGTCAGCGGTGACGTTGGGGAACTCCCCCTGCGAGTTGACGGTGGCGAGAGTGATCCGCTTCACCCGGTCCCCGTCCCCGCCGGCGTCCGCGTGGGCGAGGGGCGCACCGAGCACGGCGGGAAGCAGTGCCAGCGCACACAGCGGCAGTACACATGAGGTCTTCATCGGCTGCTCTCGTTCTCTGGGGTACGAATGCGAAAGGCGTTCCGCAGGCGATCCAACGCCGACCCGGTCCGGACTTCCAGCGATGCGCGGCGGACGGGTGTACCCCCACTCGGCACCGGCCCGGCTGAGGGCCCGATCCGCATCGCGGTACACGCCACGGGGCGAGGGGGCCAGGTGCTCCTCGCGACGCCGGGACATCGGCCACCGGCACCCTCGGCGTGCCGGACCGCCGGCGGGTCGGTGCGCCCCCTCGGGTGCGGGCCCCAGGGGATGTGCCGTGGCTGGGATGTGCCGTGGCGGCCGCGGCGGGGCTCGTCTCGTGCTGCGTTCCGGCACGGACACCACCGGTCTACGCGGCGGGGGTGAGGTCGGCACGGCCGAACAGCAGCGCGTACCCGGTGGGAAGCCGGTGCAGGATGCGGGTGATCAGGTCGGGGCCGGCGCAGGCGGCGACGGCCGCGAAGACGGATCCGGTGTCCCAGCGGGTGGTGGCCGGGGAGGCGCCGGAGCGGGCGGCGAGGTCCTTCACCAGGGCCCAGCCGGTCAGCGGCCGGGCGTCGGGATTCGGGGCGGTCAGGATGCGTGCGGCCTCCCGGGGCAGGCGGGCGGCCAGGGCTTCGCGTTCGCCGCCGGTGAGCTGGCGCCCGAGTCCGGCGAGGACCAGGCGGACGGCTTCGTCGGCCCTCTCGCGTGTGGGGTACGCGCCTTCGTAGCGGACCTTCTCCAGCATCTGCTCGTACGCCGCCCCGTAGGGCTGCGGGTGCTCGAGCGGGGCGCGGACGTCGGTGATCACTGCGGTGCATGCCTTTCTCGTGGGCGGGGCGGGACGGTGCCTGCAGCGGCACCGCGGGGGTCAGATGGGCTGCGGGCGGCCGAAGAGGAGGTCGTAGCCGGCGGGCAGTTGGAACAGGATCTGCTCCAGCAGGTCGTCGCCGGCGGCGTCGGCGGCCGTGGACAGGACGGCGCCGACGTCCCAGGTCGCGGTCTGCTCGGTGGCGCCCTCGATCCACGCGGCGGTCGCCCGCACGAACCGCTCCGGCGCCAGCGGCTCGGCGCTCTGGAGCGGGTTGAGCAGGATCAGCGCGAACTCCTCCGGCAGGCGTGCCGCGAGTCGGGCGCGGACTTCGCCGACCAGGTGCGCGCCCAGCAGGGCGAGCACCACGCGGGCCGCGCGCTCCGCCTCTTCTGCCGTGCCGTACTCGCCGCGCTCCTTGACGTGGTCGAGGAACGCTTCGCGTCGCAGAGTCATCTCGTCCGCCACCCCGTCTTCTCTCGTCTGCTTCGGGCTGCCCACGGGGTGCGGAGGACGGGGTGAGAGCGGGAGACCGGGTGCCCGTCCTCCGCACCGTCTCCGGCCGTGTCAGCCGGAGATCTCCTTGCGGCCGGAGCCGACGCCGATGGAGATCTTGCGGGGCTTGGCTCGCTCGGCGATCGGGATGCGCAGGGTGAGCACGCCCGCGTCGTAGTCGGCCTGGATGTGCTCGGTGTCGAGGGTGTCGGCGAGCACGATCTGGCGGGAGAAGACGCCCAGCGGCCGCTCGGTCAGCTCCATCTGCACGTCGTCGGCCCTCGTCACGGGCCGGCGCTCGGCCTTGACGGTCAGCATGTTCCGCTCGACGTCGATGTCGATCGCCTCGGCGCTGACGCCGGGAAGGTCGAAGGCCACCACGTACTCGTCGCCCTCGCGGTAGGCGTCCATCGGCATCGCCGACGGCTTCGACCAGGTTCCCGGGCCCATGAGCTGCTGGGCCAGCCGGTCCAGTTCGCGGAAGGGGTCGGTGCGCATCAACATGGAAAACACCTCCAGAGGTTCGGGCAGTCGCTGCCAATGCGCCTCACTGACACCGTTGTAGCATGTCATCCAGTGGATGACAAAGATGATGTCGTCAGACGGATGACACTCCGAGGAGGTGCCCGTGACCCCGGCCGACCAGCCGCCCCCGACCAGCACTGACGCCCACAGCCCGGCGTCGTTCCTCGCCGCCGCGGCGGCCCTCGACGCCATCGACGGCGCCCTGCGCACCGCCCGGCACGACGACCCCGACGGACCCGCCCCAGCGCCGGCCCCGGAACAGGCACTGGCCTCGCTCCTGCTGCTGCGGCAGGTCCGCGAGCAGCTCGCCGGATGGGAGACCGGCCTGATCGAGACCGCCCGCGACGCCGGCGCCAGTTGGGCCGACCTCGCCCACCCCCTCGGCGTCGCCAGCCGCCAGGCCGCCGAACGCCGCTACCTGCGCGGCCGCCCCGGCCCCGCGGGAACCACCGGCGAGCAACGCGTGACGGCCACCCGCCAAGCCCGCGCCGCACAGCGCACCACCGCCGCCCGGGCCCGCGACAACGCCGCCGACCTGCGCCGCCTCGCCGGCCAGATCACCGCCCTCACCGACCTGTCCCCCGCGGCCCGCCGCCCGGTCGCAGCGCTCCACGCCGCCCTCGCCGACGACGACCCCGCCGCCCTGGTCGGACCCCTGACCGCCACCCGCCCCCACCTGGCCACCGCCCACCCCGACCTCACCGCACGACTCGACACCCTCACCTCCCCCTGACCCCGGCCGCACCCGAGCGAGGTGAGGCCGGCCGCCCCGGCCCTTGACCTGGACGGCTCCGGGGACCCCCGGCTCCCGTGCGCGCCCGGCGCTACCGCCCGCCCACCCGGCAGCGAAACAGAAGCCGGCGCCGGAGGACAGCAGGCCCCCGGTCCGGCGCTCCATCAGGTCGCGTGCAGGCGGAAGGCCGGTCCGCGCTCGCCCTCCGATCGCGGGCCGAGGATACGGCGGTCCTTCTCCTCGATCGGCACATCGTTGATGCTCGCCTCGCGCCGGGTCATCAGCCCGCGCCCGTCGAACTCCCACAGCTCGTTCCCGTACGACCGCCACCACCGGCCCTCGCCGTCCTGGCACTCGTACTGGAAGCGGACAGCGATGCGGTTGCCGTCGAAGGCCCACAGGTCCTTGCGCAGCGCGTACGCCCGCTCGCGCGCCCACTTCTCGGCGAGGAACCCGACGATCTCCGCGCGGCCGGTGATGAAGGTGCCGCGGTTGCGCCATACCGAGTCCTCCGAGTAGGCGAGTGCCACCGTGTGCGGGTCGCGGGTGTTCCACGCGTCCTCGGCGGCCTGCACCTTCCGTGCCGCGCTCTCACGGGTGAACGGGGGCAGCGGCGGCCGGTCGGTCATGTCTTCCTCCAGGGGTGGATCGATGAAGAGAACACCAGAGAACGAGCGTTCTCCCGGTGGCTGATACCGTAGGAGAACGTTCGTTCTCGCGTCAAGGAGAGGCCGCGCATGGACACCGCAACCGCCCGGGAACAGGCACTGGACGCCGCCGAGAAGCTGTTCTACGGACGCGGAATCCAGTCCGTCGGCATGGACGACATCAGGGGGGCGTCCGGGGTATCGCTCAAGCGGCTCTATCAGCTCTTCCCGGCGAAGGAGCTGTTGGTCGAGGCGTACCTGGAGCGCCGCGACGTGCGCTGGCGCGGTGAACTCGCCGCGTATGTGGCGCGGGAGCAGGATCCCGAGCAGCGGATCATCGCCGTCTTCGACTGGCTTCAGGAGTGGTTCGGCGAAGAGGAGTTCCGCGGGTGCGCCTGGATCAACGCCTACGGCGAGCTGGGCGCCCGGTCCGAGCGGGTGGCAGGCCGGGTTCGGGCTCACAAGCAGGCGTTCCGGGACTACCTCGGCTCACTGGTGGCCGGGGCCGAGCTGCCCGACGCACTGACCGGGCCGCTCCATCTACTGGCCGAGGGAGCCATGGTCACGGCGGGGATCACGGGCGGTACACGACCGGCGGCCGAGGCCCGTCAGGCGGCACGGTCCCTCCTGAGCGCGCGCTGAGGCGGACGGGCCAGCGGGACCGGGGGGCGAGCCGAACCAGGGCCCGAGGACCTACCGGGTCGGCGCCTCCGAGCCCTCGCGGTGCCCGGTGGGGATGGGCCGGGCCGACATCAGGGGGTGGGTGCCGTCTCGGCGTCTCGCCGCGGCCGAACCCGGCCCCGGCCGGACGACTTGGTCACCCGGCCGCGCCCCTGCCTGTGCCCGGCCCCCTGTTCCTACGGCAGGCAGCCGAATCCGTGGGACCGAGGGCAATGCACCGGCAGCCGTTCCTCACGGCGGCGTCGGCAAGGACGAGGACGCGCCAGGCCGACACCGACGCCGAGGGCTCAACGAGCCACCCCGGCAGGACGCACCACCGGATCGTGGCGCTAGCCTGCGGTGGTGACCGGAACCGAGCTGGACGAGCTGATCGTTGCTGACGCTGCGGCGCTGCGCGCGTGGCTGCTGGACAACCACACCACCTCTCCTGGCGTGTGGCTCGCCCTGACCAGGAAGGGCGGCACCGTTACCACCCTGACCTGGCAGCAGGCGGTCGACGAGGCACTCTGCTTCGGCTGGATCGACGGCCAGGCCCGCAAGCGCGACGAGGAGAGTTCCTGGAGGCGGTTCACCCCGCGCCGGCCCCGCAGTGTCTGGTCCCAGCGCAACGTCGCCAACGTGGCCCGGTTGGAGGCAGCCGGCCTGATGCTGCCCGCCGGCCGCGCCGCGGTGGACGCCGCGAAGGCCGACGGGCGGTGGGCGGCCGCCTATGCACCGTCATCGGAGGCAGAGGTACCGCCCGACCTCCAGGCCGCGATCGCCGGGGACCCGGCGGCACAGGCGATGTTCGAGGTGCTCACCAAGGCCAACCGCTTCGCCCTCATCAACCGGGTCAACGCCGCCAAGCGGGCCGAGACACGCACCCGGAAGATCGCCGAGTGCGTGGCGATGCTCGTCCGGCACGAGACGATCTACCCACAGCGAGCCAGACCAGCCAAGCCACCGATGCCGTGACCGGAACGTCCACCGGAACGAACAAGCCCACACCGCTCGACGGAACCGCTCCTCGAAACTCTTTCTCGCGCCTCCGGAAGCGCGAGTAACTCCGCCCGTACGCGGTCAGCCGGATCCTTCGGCACCTACGAACCGAATCAGACCGGGCGGCTCCGAACAGTGCGGGGGACGAGGCCGACGCCGCCCGCCACTTCCTGGAAGCTCGGAACGTGCTCAGGAACAGCAGGTTCCTGTCGGGCGAGGGTCTCGGCCTGCTGACGGTCGCGCATGGTGCCAACAGAAGCGGACCACTGAATTCCGCGATCGGTGGCGCTGCCCTGGCCGTCATGATGCCGCCCGGACACGCGCCCGCTGACGCGTCCGCCAGCTACAGCCCGCGGCAGATCTCGCGAGCCCGGTCCAGATCCTTCTTCACCGTCGCGTCGAAGTCGAAGACTTGAGCGTGGCGGTCCTGTGAGCGGCGAATGGTCTGTGCGAGCTCCTTGTAGGTCGTGTCGCCCGCTGCCGCTGACGCGGAGAGTGCCCTGGCTGCCGCATAGCGGTTGAGGGCGATCTCTCCGGCCGGGCCCTGATCGAGGTACTGTCCCGCGTCGAACCCGGCGAGCGCCTCGCATGCTGCATGCGCATCCGCTGCTGGAGTCCCGGCAGCAGCAGGGGAGTCGGAGTCCGCGCCCATGGCCCAGACGGCGCCCGTCCCCGCGACGCCGAGCACAAGCCCGGCCAGGAGGGAGAGCGCCACCGTCTTCCTGCGGGTGCCTTGCTGCCCGGAGGATGCGGGGGCGGGTGTGAGGGAGGTGGAAGGCTGCTGTGGGTGCATCAGGCCCAAGGTAGCGTGAGCGATTGCGATCCAGGCAGGCAGCCCAGGAACGGGGCACCCCGACTCCGTCCTCTCCCCCACGCCTCGTCCGCAGTCTTCGTCACGCCGTGATGAAGACCTGGCGTCGATCAGCGGGTGCCCCTCCCCCGGGCGGGAGTCGACAGCCGCGGCTCCTCGCCGGCTCCCACCGGGGCTCGCACGCCCTGGGCTGAACCTGAGGCTTCCGCGGGCGATGGGACGACGGGGCCAACCCCTACCCTCTGCCTGTGGACCCCGTCACCCTCGCCTGCATCGTCGTGCCCCTGACTGCCCTGCTCTACGTCCTGCGCGCCCTGAGCCACCGGCGTGGCCGGGCCGAGGACGAGTGCCGGGCCGCGGTGCTCGGCGCGGACCCGTACCGCGCGGCGGCCGGCCGCCGCCGGGCCGAGGACGACGCGCAGGCCGCCGCCGCCCGTCTGCTGCTCGACGGGCTCGCCACCGTCGACCACCGGGGCAGCCTGAGCCTCACCCCGTCCGGCGCTGACCCCGCGCGCACCGCGGGGCACCCGCTGCCCGACGCCCTGCTGGCCGCGCTGCGCCGCCGTACCGCACCGGCCACCCTCGGCGGAATCGAACTCGGCGACTCCGCCTTCCGCGCCGCCAGGCAGGACTTCCACACGGCGTGGAGGGCCGGCCTGCCCCGATCGGGCCCGGGCCCCGGCTGCTTCACCGCCGCCTGCGCGCTGCTGTTCAGCGGGGAGACGGCGTTCGCCGCCGCCGCGCTGCTCGACACGGCACCGCGCGGCCCGCTCCCGTGGGCGGCGGCCGCCGCCACCGGCCTCGCCCTGCTGCTGCAGCTCACCTGGCTCGACCGCTACGGCCGCAAGGGCCCTCCAGCCGCCGGAAGCACCTCCCCTGCCGAAGGGCCGGCCCTGCACCCCGCACTCGCCGAACTGGCCTCGCGGGACCTCCTCGGCCGGGACCGGCTGAGGGCCAGCAGGCACCGGAGCCGCCGTCGGCGGTCGCGCAGCCGCAGCGCCCGTCCAGGGCCGGGGACCTGATCGAGAGCCCGCGAAGGCGGGAACCGGCTCGGGGGTTTCCTGAGGCGTGGCGAAGCCCCCGCGTTGCTGCGGGCGCACCTCAAGCGACCGGCCTCAGGCGCTCGTCCGCAGCCGACCCGAACGCCTCCCGTGCCGGCGCGAGGCGCTCGGCGGCCTGGGAGTGGGCGATGGTCTGCCCCCGGTGCCTCGGCCTCACGTGACAGGCAGGGGTGCCACGGCGGACCGGTCTGTGCGCCGACAACCCGGCGGGGGTCCGATGAGTCGCCGTCAGGCGTCGCGCCACCACGGGGCTCGGACGGTCTCGCTGGCGTCGGCGGCGCAGTTGACGCCGTGGACGACCTCCGAGCCGGCCAGGTCCCAGCCGACGATGCCGTTGCCCTCCCGGGTCAGCTCCACCAGGCGGGCGCGGTGGGTTCCGCTGCCCACACCTGTGCCACCCGATGAGCGGTGGGGCGGCCCGTGGAACACGCCCGGTAGGGGCTGTCGCCCCCTGCGGGGTCGCTCGGCCGGACTCGCGTGCCCCGTCGTGACCTCCCTGGACGGCACACCTGCCGGGCCTGCGTCGTCAGAGCTTCGGGGCGGGAGGCAGGACGGTCTCGCACCCGGCCTTCGCCGCGGCGCGCAGGGCCGCTTCACGGGCCAGGCCCGGCAGCGCTCCCGGCTCGCCGCGGGTCGCGGCTTCGAACTCGGTGCCGGCGGTCACCCTCAGCGCGGTCGCCCCGGTCGACCGGGCCGGAGCTGCGCAGGTGGCGGTCACCGTGACAGACCGGGCGGTGAACTCGAACGTCCTCCCGCCCGGTTCGGCGTCCCCGGACGGGACGACCCACAGGGAGAAGAAGGCGTCCATCCGCTCCTCGCCCTCGAAGGTCACCTCCCGGCTGAGCAGGCACACCCGGTCCCCCGGAGGCTCGGCCCCCACCTTCCTGCCGCCGGCGAAGCGCATCAACGCGCCCGGGTCGACCAGCCCCTCGCATGCCTCGGTGATCGTCGCCCGGCTCTGCGAGCGGCCGCCGAACCGGTCGTAGAGGAACCAGCCGCTCACCGCCACGACGGCCAGCACCGCTACGAGCCCGGCCGCGCCGGTCCTTCCGGTCCCCGCTCCAGCCACCCTCACCGCGTCCCCCATCGGCGTTCCGCCACCGTCGCCGGGGAGTATACGGAGCATCAGCAGGGCCGCCGCGTGGCACGGACCGCCTCGCTGGTCAACCGCGAGGCCGGAGCCGCCGGCTCCCCCGGGAGCAGCCGAAGGAGACCGCGACCGCCACGCCCGCGTCGACCCGCTCCGGGCGGACGCGCTCGGCTGCCGGGGGAACTCGACCGGACGGGCGCCGAACTGCTCCCGCCGGAGTCCCGTCGGGAGCGGCCGGGCCACGACCGACGGGACTCCGGCGGGAGCGCACCATCGGAGCCCACGAACCGACGGCCTCCGCGGGGTCGCACCGGAAGGGCCGGCTGCTGCCTCCCCGTGCCGGTGGACGAGGGCCGCCACCGGACCCGCCCACGGTGCACCCGAGGTGCGGGCCCCGGCGCGGACGGCCGGATCCTCGGGCCCGCGGTGGGCGGCGTGGCGCGGGCAGGTCCGGATTCGGCCTCGTACGCGGGGTGCGGCTCGGGGAGCCGGCCGCCTTCCCGCGGGTGGGTGGCCGGCCCGACCGGTCTGATCCTTTCCGCGTGCAGGGCCGTCACCAGCGGTGTCACGTCGGCCTCTGGACGGTTTCCGCGCGGGGACCCCGGTGGCGGTGCCGGTCGGGGCGGCAGCCCGCCCGGGCGCCTGCGAATGGCGCGCGGACCTGTGGTGCCGGATGTGCCGCGTGGCTAGCCTGCGATCTTGTGGATCTGAAGCTGACGGGGCGGGTGGTCATGGTGACCGGTGGCAGTTCCGGCGTGGGTCGGGCTGCCGTCGAACTGCTGCTGGACGAGGGCGCCCGGGTGGCGACCTGCGCCCGGGATGCCGGGCGGCTGGCGCAGGTGTGGGCGCACCAGCAGGACCGGCTGTACCTCCATGCGGGCGATGTGCGCGACGAGGCGGCGATGGAGGGCTTCGTCCGCGCGACGGCCGGACGGTTCGGCCGGATCGACGCCGTGGTGGCCAATGCCGGGGAAGGGCTCCCGAGCACCTTCGCGGACGCCACGCCCAAGGACTGGCTGGCCGAACTGGAGGGCAAGGTGCTGGGCGCGGTGCTCCCGGTACGGGCGGCGCTGCCCTGGCTCCGGCGCTCCGACGCGGGCCGCGTGGTGCTGATCGGAGCCCTGATCGCACGCGAACCGGAGCCGAGCCTGGTCACGGCCAGCGCCGCCCGCGCCGCGCTCGCCAACCTCGCCCGCTCCATGGCCACCGAACTGGCGGCCGACGAGATCCTGGTCAACACCGTGAGTCTGGGCATGATCGACACGGAGCGGCAGCAGGCGGTCCACGCGGCGTCCGGCAGTGCCGAGTCCTACCGGCAGTGGGCCGCCGGATCCGTCGCCCGTCGCGGGGTGCCGCTCGGGCGGATGGGCCGCCCCGAGGAGGTCGCACCCGTCATCGCCCTGCTGGCTTCGCCGATGGCTTCGTACATCAGCGGCGCCGACGTGGCCGTGGCGGGGGGCGCAGGTCACTCGGCCCACTGACAACGGGCCCCCGGCGCGCCGGAACCCCGTCGGGCAGCGGCCGTCGAGACCGCGACGGGGACACGGCCGTGCACGCGTCGGCGCGAGGGGCCGCGTGCCGAGCACTGCGTGCGCCGGGGCCGCACCGGGGCGTCGCGGGCTCCGGACGGGGGCGGCCGGGTCCCGACCGGCCGCGGACCGGCGTCCGGACCCGCGGGGCCTGCGGACGGTGCGGGCCCCGTGCCGCCGTGGGGCGGCCGCGCGGGGGGCCGGATCCGGCTGGTCGTCCGCTCGGCTCCGATGCGGCGTGGGCCGGTCCTCCTGCCGGAACCGGTGGAGGGCCGCCCTTGCCGCTGCGCCGTTCGCGGCCGACCCGCCGCCCTGCTCCGCGGTCAGCGGCCGCGCCGGGCGGAGGCGGGCGGCGGCAGGCGGTAGGAGGGCAGGTTGCGGCGGCGGATCAGCCACTCCGCGACGAACATGTTCGGCACCCAGGCCAGGAACGGCACGGCGTGGTACGCGTTGTCGAACACCACGGCGAACTCGGTGTCCATGTCATGGAAGGGTGCTTGGACGAGGATCAGCAGGCCGAGCCAGAGGCGCAGCGCGGGTGCGGCGTAGGTGAAGGCGAAGTTGCGGATCATCCAGGCCTGATGGTGTGCGATGTCGCCGCGGCGGGCGGCTCTGTAGCCCCGCACCGCGGTGACCGCCCACAGCACCGACAGGCCTCCGAAGCCGAAGAAGCCTGCCATGCCGGCCGAGTTCCAGGGGGTGACCAGCACCCCGCTCACCGCCCCGAGCAGGACCGAGACCAGGTAGACGCGGCCCACCGCGCGGTGCGCCCGCGGCGAGCGCCGACGCAGTGCGCGGGAGAACTGGAACGGGCCCAGCAGCAGCGCCAGGGCGGCGGTGGCGATGTGGACGTAGAGGAGGACCTGGGCGAAGGCCGGTGCGGCGGCATACGCCTCGGACAGGCCGGCCCCGTCTTCGGCGAGGGATTCCAGGGACCCTGCGGCATAGGTGCCGACGGAGAGGGCGGCCACGGCCAGCGAGCTCAGCAGGACCAGCGTCCAGCCCGTCCGGGAGCGGGCCGGAGGACGGCGCGGCGGGGGCGGCGCGCTCCGGGAGCCCGCGAGGGTCGCGATCCTCCCTGACTCGGCGGGCCGGGGCGCCGGGGTGGCGGTTCCCTCTTCGTTCGGGCGATCGGACACGGCCCCTCCAGCAGGTGGCGCGGCGGATACGGGTTCGGCTGCTTGCCGGCCGCCGGCCCGGGCCGCACCCGGCGCCGGGGCGGGGAGGGCAGGCGGGGAGGGCGGGACGGAGACACCCCCACCCTCATGTGACTCACTCTTACATTGTGAGGACCTTTAACATAGCCATGAATGTTAATGTGGTCAACATGGCGTCGAAAGCGAGACCGGACACAGGGTCCGGGGCGAAGAACCCCGATTCCTACCATCACGGGGCGCTGCGCGAGGCGCTGCTGACGGGGGCTCGCGAACTGCTCGACGAGCGCGGCGAGGAAGGCTTCAGCCTCAGCGCCCTGGCCCGGCGCCTCGGTGTCAGCACCGCCGCCCCCTACCGCCACTTCGCCGACCGCGACGCCCTGCTGCACGCCGTCGGCGATCTCGGCTACGAGGAACTGCGCCGACGCCTGCTCCGTGCGGACGCGGCCGCGGACGGCCCCGCCGACACCCTGGTGGGCATGTGCGCCGCCTATCTGCGCTTCGCGCAGGACAACCCGGCGCTGTTCGGCATCCTCTTCCGCAGCCGCGGCGCACACCGGCAGTCCCCGACCGGCCCCGCGTCCTTCCAGCCCCTGATCGACGCGGTCACCGAGGCGCAGCACCGCGGTGTGCTGGACTCCGGCGCCTCGCCGCTGGTCCTGGCCCGCTCGATCTGGGCAGCGGTCCACGGCCTGGCCGTGCTGCACCTCAACGGTGGTTTCGCGAAGCTCGGTCTCGACGACACCCCGGAGCGCCTCGCCGCCGACACCCTGGCCGCGATGCTGCGCACCCCCGAGTCCCGCGCACCGGCCTGAGCCCCGGCAGCCGCACCGGCGCGCTCCTCCGGATCGCCGAGTCGGCGGCGCGGCCGTGCGCCCGCCGCCGCCGGAGCTCAGCCGGTCGCCACGTCCTCCCACTCGGCCGTGCGGTCGCACCAGCGCCCCAGCAGCACCCGGTCGTGGCCGACGGCCAGCAGGCCCGCCCCGCGGGCGGCCCGGTAGGACTCCACCGCGGCGACGAGCGCGGCCGTGGTGGAGGCGTCCAGCATGGCGGTCATCTCGTCGCAGACCAGCAGCCGGGGGCGCAGCACCAGGGCCCGGGCCAGGCAGGCGCGCTGGAGTTGGCCGTCGCTGACCTCGTGGGGGCGCCGGCGCAGCAGTTCGCCGGTCAGCCCCACGGTCTCGGCGAGTTCCGCCGCCTGCCGCGCGGCGCCCTCGCGGCGGCCCGTTGCGCGCAGGGGTTCGGCGATGAGGTCGACGAGCCGCAGCCGGGGGTCGGCGGCGAGGCGGGGCTGCTGGAACACGACCCCGATCGCGGTCCGCAGACGGCGCGGTGCCCGGTGGCGCCAGGCGCGGACCGGCTCCCCGTCGATGGTGAGGCGGCCTGCCTCGGGGCGGTGCAGCAGGGCCGCCACGCGGGCCAGCGTGGACTTGCCGCAGCCGCTCGGGCCGAGCAGGCCGACCGCTTCGCCCGGCGCCAGGCGCAGGGAGGCGCCGCGCACCACCGGGGTGTGGCGGTCGTATCCGGCGGTGATCTGGTCCAGCTCAATCACGGTCGGCCTCCTCGGGGTGGTGGCAGGCGGTTCCCGCGGCGAAGGCCGGCCGCTGCGAGGCGCAGCGGCCGTCGGACTTGGAGCAGCGCGGGGCGAAGGCGCAGCCCGCGGGGAGGTCGCCCAGTTCGGGCGGCAGTCCGGGGATCGGGGTGAAGGCCCGCTCGGGGAGGGCGTTCAGCAGGCCGCGGGCGTAGGGGTGCCGGGGCCCCGGCTCGCCGAAGAAGCGGTCGGCTTCGGCGATCTCGACGATGCGGCCGGCGTACATCACGGCGACCCGGTCGGCGGTGCGCTGGGCGGCGGCGAGGTCGTGGGTGATCAGCAGCAGGCCGCGTCCCCGGTCCACCTGGCGCCGCAGTTCGTCCGCGGTGTGCTCGACCAGGTCGCGGTCGAGGCCGGTGGTGGGCTCGTCGGCCAGCAGCAGGGGCGCGTCGCCCACCAGGGCCAGCGCGGTGGCGGCACGCTGGGCGAGGCCGCCGGAGAGCTCGTGGGGGTAGCGGTCGAGGTGGCCGGCGGGGAAGGCGGCGCGCTCGGCGGCCCCGGCGGCGTGCCGGGCGGCGGCCTCCCCCCGGAGGCCGGTGAGCGCCCTCGCGGTCTCGGCCAGTTGGGCGCCGACGGTCCGTACGGGGGTGAGGTGGGCGGCGGGGCTCTGGGGCACCAGGCCGACGAGGCGTCCGCGGACGGTGCGGGCCAGGACCGCCTCGTCGGCGGTGAGGAGTTCGGTGCCCGCGGTGCGGGCGGTGCCGGCGGTCTGGGCGTTGGCGGGCAGCAGCCCGAGCAGGGCGGAGGCGAGGACGGACTTTCCGCAGCCGCTCTCGCCCACGAGGGCGAGGCACTGTCCGGCCTCCAGGGTGAAGCCGGCGTCGCTGACGGCGGCGATGTGCCGCCCGCCGGGCATCCGGAAGCGCACGGACAGGCCTTTGACCTCCAGCAGGGGAGGCCGGTCGGCGGACGGGCGGGCGCGGGTGCTCGGGCGGGTGGCGGAGGACTCGGTCACAGCGTCAGCTCCGCTCGCCTGCGCGGGTTGAGGCGCTCCCGCCAGGCGCCGGCGAGGCCGGCGACGGCGAGGGTCGGGACGATCAGGAACAGGCCGGGGAAGAGGGTGGGCCACCAGTGGCCCGCCAGCAGGGAGCCGCGGGCGCTCTGGACGAGGTTGCCGAGGCTGGCCTGGTGGGTGGGCAGTCCGAGGCCGAGGAAGGACAGGGCCGACTCGTGCCACATGGCGTGCGGGACCATCAGCACGGCGGCGAGTCCGGCCTGCGGCAGGACGCCGGGCAGCAGGTGGCGGACGGCGATGCGCAGGCGGCCCGCTCCGCCGCTGACGGCGGCGTCGATGTACGGGCGCGAGCGCAGCGAGAGTACCTCGGCCCGCACGATGCGGGCCGTGGACAGCCAGTGGGTGACCGCGACGGACACCACGACCGGCCACACCCCGGGCCGGAACATGGCGACGACGAAGATGCCGAGCAGCAGGTGGGGCACGGAGGAGAAGGTGTCGACGAGGCGCATCAGCAGGCGGTCGGTCCAGCCGCCGAGGGCCGCCGCCGCGGCGCCCACGGCGGTGCCGATCACGGTCGCGGCGAGCGCGGCCACCAGGCCGACCAGGAGCGAGACGCGCAGTCCGTAGACGCAGCGCAGCAGCAGGTCGCGGCCGACGTCGTCGGTGCCGAAGGGGTGCTCGACGGAGGGTGGCAGGAGCTTGCTCGACAGGTCGACGGCCTGCTGGTCGAGGTCCACGGCGGGCGGCACGACGAGCACCGCGAGGGCCACGCAGACGAGGACGGCGGCCGAGGCGGCGATCCGCAGGGTGCGGGTCGAGCGGCGGGTGCCGCCGCGGCTGCGCCACACGGCCGGGGCGGCACAGGGGGCGGGGTGCCGGTCAGCCATCGAAGCCCACCCGGGGGTCGGCGAGGCCGTACAGCAGGTCCGAGAGGAGGTTCCCGAGCAGCACGGCCGCGGTGGCGAGCACCGTGAGGGCCGCGAGCAGCGGGAAGTCGACGGCGGTGGCGGCCTGGACGGTCGCGGCGGCGATGCCCGGCCAGCTGAAGACGGTCTCCACGAGCAGTGCTCCGGTGATGAGTTCGGGGACGCGGGAGCCGATGAGGGTGAGCATCGGCAGCATGCCGGAGCGCAGGGCGTGTCCGAGCAGGACGGTGCGCTCGGCCAGTCCGCGGGCGCGGGCGCCGCGCACCGGGTCCTCGGCCAGGGCGTCGCCGACTCCCTGGCGTACGTAGAGGAAGAACCACGGCAGCTGGCTGATGCCGAGGACGGCCGCGGGCAGCACCAGGTGGCGGGCGACCTGCCCGGCGGTGACGGTGTCGCTGGCGGTGTCGGTGAGCCCGCCGGCGGGCAGCACGCCCCATTGGAGGGAGAACAGCCAGATGGCGAGGAGTCCCAGCCAGAAGGCGGGAGCGGCCTCCAGGGTGTACGCCGCCGCGGTGGCGCAGCGGTCGAGCGGGCCGCCGGGGCGGCGCGCGGCGAGGACGCCGAGCGCGGTGCCGAGGAGTACGGCGAGGGCGAAGGCCGCGGCGGCCAGGAGGACCGACCATCCGAGCCGCTCGGCGACGGCGTCCGCGACCGGCATCCGCAGCACGGCCGAGTCGCCCAGGTCTCCCCGCAGGGCGTCGGCGATCCAGTCCGCCCAGCGGGCGGTGAACGGCCGGTCGACGCCGAGGTTGGCCCTGATCTGGTCGAGGTTCTCCTGCGAGGCGGTGAGTCCCGCGGTGCCGGTGTACGCCTTGACGGGGTCGAAGGGGGAGGCCGCGGCGACGGCGAAGACGCCGAAGGTCACCAGGAGCAGGACGGGGACGGCGAGCAGGACCCGCCGTCCCGCCATACGGGCCATGGCGCCCCAGGGAGCGCGCCGCTTCACCGCGGGGTGCCCTTGGGGGTCCAGGTCTCGATGTTCCACCAGGGTCCGGCGGCCAGGCCGTGGTCGTGCGGCTCGACCTGGGTGCTGAGGCCGTCCCAGGCGTCGGCGAGCACGTAGACGTGGTCGATGTGGGTGAGGAAGGTGTAGCCCGGGTTCTGCACCAGTTCCCGCTGGACGGTGTCGTAGGCGCGCCTGCGGGCGGCCTCGTCGCCTGCCCGGCGGCCCTGCTCCAGGGCCTTGTCCACGGCCGGGTTGTCGTAGCGGGCCATGTTGTTGAAGCCGTCGCCCGCGTGGTCGGAGTGGAGCAGCAGGTACTGGTCGAAGTCGGGGTCGCCGGGCGCCCCTCCGCCGGCGAGGACCGCGTCGTCCTCCATCCGCGGTTCGATGACCTCCCAGGTCCCGGCCTGGGTGGTGATGTCGATGCCGATCCTGCGGGCGTCGGAGGCGTAGGCGAGGGCGTGGTCCTGGCGGAGCTTGTCGCCGGTGACGTACCAGAGCGGGAAGGCGGCGCGGACGCCGTCCTTGGTGCGGATCCCGTCCTTGCCGGGCTTCCATCCCGCCTCGTCGAGGATCCGCCGGGCGGCCCCGGGGTCGTGGCGGCGCTCGGTGCCTGCGGTGAACCACGGGCTGCCGGTGGGGACGGGGCCGTACGCGGGCTTGCCCGCGCCGTTCAGGATGCCGTCGACCATGGCCTGCCGGTCGACGGCGATGTCCAGGGCGCGGCGTACCGCGGTGTCCCCCGCGACGGGGTTGCCCGTGGGCAGGGTGACGGTGCGGTAGTCGTAGCTGGTGGCCCGGTGGGTCCGCAGGTTCCTGTCGCGGGCGAAGCCCTCGGCGAGGGCGGGCGGCAGGACGGCGCCGTCGAGGTCTCCGGCGCGCAGCCGGGTGGCGCGGACGTCGTCGTCCCGGATGACGGCCATGGTGAGCCGCTCGACCTCCGGTTCGCCGCCCCAGTAGCGGGGGTTGGCCTTGAAGCTGAGCTTCTCCCCCTTGGACCAGCCGGTGAGGATGTAGGGCCCGGTGCCGATCGGTTCGGTGGTGAACCTCCCCGTGTTGACGTCCTGACGGCCGGCGATGTGCTCGGGGGCGATGGGGAGCACGGTCCGCTGGGCGAAGGGGGCGTAGGGGTAGGCGAGGGTGAAGACGACGGTGTGGCTGCCCTCGGCGCGGACGCCGCTGAGGGCGTCGAGTTCCGTGCGGGAGGGGTTGTTGGTCTTCTCGTCGAGGATGGTGCGGTAGGTGAAGACGACGTCCTCGGCGTCGAAGGGCTCTCCGTCGTGGAAGGTCACGCCCCGGCGGAGGGTGTAGGTGTAGGTGAGCCCGTCGGGGCTGACCTCCGGGAGTTCGGCCGCGAGGGCCGGGCGCAGCCGCAGGTCCGCGTCGTGGGCGAGCAGCCCGTCGAAGATCTTGGAGTTGCCGTCCTTGCCGTACCCGAGGAGGGGGCTGAGGGTGTCGGGCTCGTAGGCGATGCCGACGACCGCGGTGCTGCCGTCCGCCGCCCGGGTTCCGCCGTCGGACGGCGCGGTGCAGGCCGCCGCTCCGAGGAGCAGAGCGGCGGCCAGGGCCGCGGCGGAGGCGGCCCGTAGGGATCGGCCCGTCATGATGACCCCCTGTTGAAGATCGACTGTTGTTGCAAAGTTCTCGCAATTAAACAGTATGTAAAGACCGGTTCGGAACAGGGGGTGTTACCGGTGGGGCGTACGGGCACGGGCGCGGCCCGCCGGGTCTCAGGGGGCGTCCAGGCCCGTGAGCCGGGCCACCTCCTGCCGGTGGCGGCCCGGGGTGCCGAAGGCGATCTCGTCGGCCTTGGCCCGCTTCAGGTACCGGTGGACCGGGTGCTCCCAGGTCATGCCGGTGCCTCCGTGCAGCTGCAGGCACTCCTCGGCGGCGCGCACGGCGGCCGGGGAGCAGTACGCCTGGGCCACCGCGGCGGCGAGCGGCGCGTCCCCGGCACCGGTGGCCAGGGCGTCGGCGGCCGCGCGGGCGGCCGCCCGCGCGGAGACGAGTTCCAGCCACAGCCGGGCCATGCGGTGCTTGAGCGCCTGGAAGGAGCCCACGGGGCGGTTGAACTGGTGCCGCTCTCGGGTGTGCGCCA
This sequence comes from Streptomyces sp. NPDC048001, assembly GCF_043203115.1. NCBI lineage: Bacteria > Bacillati > Actinomycetota > Actinomycetes > Kitasatosporales > Streptomycetaceae > Streptomyces > Streptomyces sp. NPDC048001. The sequence goes on along the minus strand of NZ_JBIDBN010000021.1, from coordinate 4,805 downwards.
CGGCCGCCTCCAGGCACCACTCGGCGAGGCCGAGCTGCTCGGAGGCGAGCAGGGCGGCCCCGGCGAGCAGGCCCTGGCCGACGGCGTCCGCGGCGGGCCCGGGGGCGGCGATCCGGGTGCCGGTGCCGTCCGGGGCGCTCACCGCGGCGAGCGGACGGGTGAGGTCGAGCGGGGTGCAGGGTTCGACGCGCGCCTCCGCCGCGTCGACGGCGTACAGCCCGTCGGCCCTCGGCACGAGGAGGACGTCCGCGGCGACGGCGTCCGCGACGGCGGTGGCGCGCCCCTGCGGCGGGGCGGCCGTGACGCCGGGCGGGGTGGACAGCGGCAGGGCCAGCACGGCCGTGCGCTCACCGGCCGCGAGGTCCTCCAGCAGCCCGCCCACGGGCCGGCGGTCCGGGTCCAGGGCGAGCAGCACGGTGGTGGCGACCACGGAGCTGGTGAGGAAGGGGGCCGGGGTGACGGTCCGGCCCAGCTCCTCCAGCACCACGGCGGCCTCCCGGGGACCGGCTCCCTGCCCGCCGTACTCCTCGGGGACGAGCAGCCCCGCGGCGCCGGCACCGCCGGCGAGCGACCGCCACAGGGCGGGGTCGTAGGGGTCGCCGGCCTCCTCCCGTCCCGCCCTCGCCGCGGCCGGGTCCGAGCGGGCGGCGAGCAGCGAGCGGACGGAGGCGCGCAGGTCCTCCTCGGCCTCGCCGTACAGCAGGTCCGTCATCGGGCCAGGTCCTTCCACGGGGTGTCCTTGTCGCTGCGCGGTTCGGCGGGCAGGCCGAGGACGCGCTCGGCGACGATGTTGAGCAGCACCTCGCTGGTGCCGCCCTCGATCGAGTTGCCCTTGGCGCGCAGGTAGCGGTAGCCCGCCTGCCGGCCGGTGAAGTCCACGAGCTCCGGGCGGCGCAGGGTCCAGTCGTCGTACAGCAGCCCCTCCTCGCCGAGCAGTTCGACCTCCAGGCCGCTGATCTCCTGGTTGAGGCGGGCGAAGGCCAGCTTCGCCGCGCTGCCCTCGGGTCCCGGCTGCCCGGCCGCGAGCATCTGGCGCAGGCGCTCCCCCGCCAGCCGGGCGGCCTCGGCCTCGACCCAGAGCGCGAGGAGCCGCTGGTGCAGGTCGTGGGTGCGCAGCTCCGGGCGCTCGCGCCAGGTGGCGGCGAGGCGGCCGATCATGCCGCCCTCGCGCGGTACGCGGTGGCCGCCGATGGAGACGCGCTCGTTCATCAGGGTGGTCTGCGCGACGCGCCAGCCGTCGCCGACCGCTCCGAGGCGGTGGGCGTCGGGGATGCGGACTCCGGTGAGGAAGACCTCGTTGAACTCCGCCTCGCCGGTGATCTGCCGCAGCGGGCGCACGTCGACCCCGGGGCCGGCCATGTCGCACACGAAGTAGGTGATGCCGCGGTGCTTGGGCGCGTCCGGGTCGGTACGGGCGAGGAGGATGGCCCAGCGGGCGGCGTGGGCGCTGGAGGTCCACACCTTCTGCCCGTCGACGACCCAGGTGTCGCCGTCGCGGACGGCCCGGGTGGCGAGGGCCGCGAGGTCGGACCCGGCACCCGGCTCCGAGAAGAGCTGGCACCACACCTCCTCGCCGGTCCACAGCGGGCGCAGGAAGCGCTTCCTGAGCGCGTCGGAGGCGTAGGCGAGGAGGGTGGGGGCGGCCATTCCGAGGCCGATGCCGATCCGGCGCGGGTCGTTGTCCGGGGCCCCGGCCTCGGCGAGGGCGGCGTCGACGGCCGCCTGGAGGGTGCGCGGTGCGCCGAGCCCGCCGAGGCCCTCGGGGTAGTGCACCCAGGCCAGACCGGCGTCGAACCGGGCCCGGAGGAAGTCGGTGCGCCCCGTCTCGGCCGGGGGGTGGGCGGCGAGGAGGTCGGCGACCCGCCGGCGGAGTTCCTCGGGGCCGGTCACCGCCGCTCCCCCTCGTCGGCGCCGGGGAGGACGACGAGACGGCCCGTGGTCGCGCCGTCCGCGACGCGCTGCACGGCCGAGGCGGCGCCGGACAGCGGGACCCGCTCGCTGATCAGCGGCTTGATCAGGCCCTTGGCCGCGTACTCGGTGAGCTGCCGGTGGCATTCCGCCACGGAACCGGGGTCCTTGCGCGCGTAGAGGCCCCAGTGGAGGCCGAGGATCGAGTAGTTCTTGACGAGGGCGTGATTGAGGGCGGGGGCGGGGATCTCGCCTCCCGCGAAGCCGACGACGACGATGCGCCCCTCGAAGGCGATGCACTTGGTCGACCCGGTGTAGGCGGCGCCGCCGACCGGGTCGTAGACCACGTCGGCGCCACGGCCGCCGGTCGCCTCCCTGACGGCGGCGGCGAAGTCCTCGATGCGCCGGTCGACCACCACGTCGCAGCCGAGTTCGCGGGCCGCCTCGGCCTTCCCGGCTCCGCCGACGACGCCGATGACGGTGGCGCCCGCCGCCTTGCCGAGCTGGACGGCCGCACTGCCGACGCCCCCGGCCGCGGCATGGACCAGCAGGGTCTCGCCCCGGCGCAGGCCGGCCCTGCGGTGGAGGCCGAACCAGCCCGTCTGGTAGCCGATGTGCAGGGCCGCGGCCTCGGCGTCGTCCAGCGCCTCCGGGGCGGGCAGCAGGGCGGCGGAGTCGGCGACGGTGTACTGCGCGAGACCGCCGTGGGGCAGGGCCGGGGCGGCGATGACGCGGCGGCCGTCGGCGGTCTCGGCGCACACCTCGACGCCCGGGGTGAAGGGCAGGGGCGGGCGCACCTGGTAGTGGCCGCGGCACAGCAGGGCGTCGGGGAAGTTGACGTTGGCGGCCCTCACCCGCAGCAGTTCCTGACCGGGCCCCGGTTCGGGCCGCTCGACCTCGTCGAGCCGCATCACCTCGCCCGGTTCGCCGTTGCGGTGTACTCGCCATGCCTGCATCTCGGGGCCTCCCACCGGCCGTAGGGCAGTACGGGCAGAACTGTGCCAGCCCGCATACTAAGCGGTCGCTTGCCGCCAGTGGAAGAGGCGCCGGCCCGTCGCCTCCGGCCACGGGTGCCCGCGGGGCGCTCAGCCGCGCCGCGGCCGGGCCCGCACGTGCATCCGCTCCCCCTGCGGCCCGAACAGGCTCAGGAACTCGACCGGCTCGTCGCCCGCGGCCCCGAACCAGTGCGGCACCCGGGTGTCGAACTCCGCGGCCTCCCCCTGCGTCAGCACCACGTCGTGGTCCCCGAGCAGCAGCCTCAGCCGCCCGGAGAGCACGTAGAGCCACTCGTAGCCCTCGTGGGTGCGCCGCTCGGGCGGCTCGGACGACGGCTGGTAGACGGCCTTGTACGCCTGGAGCCCGCCCGGGCGGCTGGTGAGCGCGTACATCGTGCGGTGGCCGCGCACCACCGGCTTGGCGCGTACCCGCGGATCCCCCACCGGAGGAGCCCCCACCAGTTCGTCCAGTGGCACCTGGTGCGCCCGGGCGATGGGCAGCAGCAGCTCCAGGCTCGGGCGGCGGCCTCCGGACTCCAGCCGCGAGAGCGTGCTCACCGAGATCCCGGTGGCCTCCGAGAGGGCACCCAGCGTGGCCCCCCGCTCCTTGCGGATCCTGCGCAGCCGGGGGCCGACCTCGTTCAGCACGGCGCCCAGGCGCTCGTCCTCGTCTTCTCGAACCATGCCTCCATTGCAGAAACGGCAAACCCGCGTGTCAAGTCAGCACATGGCCCGGTCGCACCGGGAGGGTCCCTGAGGGAAAGGGCGGGGCCGCACCGGGAGGGGCCGCAAGGGAAAGGGCGGGGTCGCGCGGGAAGGTGCGGGGCCGCACGGCGCCGCGAGAGGCGCCTCAGCGCGGGAAGAGCTCGAAGGCGACGGCCGGGCGGCCCGCGAAGCGCGGCGCGGCCGCTTCCGCGAAGGAGGTCAGGAGGGTGCGGCAGTAGGCCTCCGGCTCCTGGTCGGTCAGCACCTCGATGTACGTCCGGTGCTCCAGCAGCGAGCGCACCGAGCGCTCCAGACCGGGTCCCGCCTCGACGGCGTGCGTCGGCGAGGAGGAGCCGGCCACGGCCACCCAGCGGACACCGTTCCAGGGCAGCAGCCCCTGGCCCACCAGCTCGGGGAAGATCCACCGGTTGCCGGCGTCGGCCGCCGCGTCCAGTACCGCCCGGCCCACCGCGCGGTGGTCGGGGGTGTTCCAGGCCGTTCCGCCCCAGGTGTCGCGGTGGTTGAGGGTGACCACCAGCTCGGGGCGGTGGCGGCGGATCGCGGCGGCGATGTCGCGCCGCAGGGCGGTCCCGTACTCGATGACGCCGTCCCGGTGGTCGAGGAACTCCACCGCGGTGACGCCGACCACCGCGGCACTCGCCCGCTGCTCGCGCTCGCGCAGCGGCGCCGCCTCCTCGGGGTCCATGGAGTCGATGCCCGCCTCGCCCCGTGTGGCCAGCAGATAGGTGACCTCCTTGCCCTGGTCCGTCCAGGCCGCCACCGCGGCCGCGCAGCCGTACTCCAGGTCGTCGGGGTGGGCGACGACGGCCAGCGCGCGCTTCCAGTCCGCGGGCATCTCCGCGAGCTGCTCGGGTGTGTGATCGCTCATGGCGGCAGCATACGGTCCGTCAGCCCGGCCGGTCCGCCGGCCGGGGACGGCCCGAACGGCGCGGCGCGGCACCTGCCGCGGGAGCCGCAGGACCCGCCCGGCGGGGACGCCGGGCCGGGCGCCCCCGGGCACGCTGCGATCATGCTGGAGGCCGGCACGCCCCAGCCCGAATGCCCCCGGCCCGGGCCGGGGAACGCGCGCGCCGGGCGGCGGGGGGGGCGGGCCGCCCCCCCGCCCCGCGGGCCCCCCGGGGACGGGGGGGGCGGGTGGGTTTGGTACCATCCGGTGGGGGGGGGGCCGGGGTTTTT
>NZ_JBIDBN010000020.1:0-74192 GCF_043203115.1 Streptomyces sp. NPDC048001 | reverse complement strand
CCCGCCCCCCCGGTAGCGGGCCCCGGGGGGGGGGGGGGGGGCCCCCACCGTGGGGTAAATGTAGTCCTCCGCCAACGGGGTGTTTTCGCGGGGGCGGGGGGGTGGGTTTAACCCCCCCCCCACGGCCCACGGCCTCCCGCAAATACCAGACCTGTCAAGACCCTCCATCGCGTCACGATCTTGGGGCGATGTAGATCTTCATGCGGTAAGGAAGTTAGATTATTCGTGTGGCCATGTCATTGGCATGGGAAACGGGTATATGTCAGGGGGAAATATGGACGTAGCGTCTCCGTTAGCCGACCGGAAGCCGGCATTGGACGCCTATCCCGTGGTTGCGGAGGTCTCCTCTTTCCTGGGGACTCCCGCGGACGAACTCGACGCGTCACTGGGCGCCGAAAAGCGTGCAGCCCTCCGCACGGCCGTCGGTGAACTCAACGCAAAGGCGGCGACGGGTGACCCGGCCGCCTTCTACGGGCAGCAGCTGCTGCTGTCCCGGCTCTACGGGCTCTCGATGCAGCTCCCCGAGGGGCCCAGCGCCGAGGGCTCCCTGGCCCTCCAGGAAGTGCTTCGCCTGCTGGAGCAGGCCACCGTGGCCGCCGAGGACGCCATGCTGGAGCCCGGCATCCTCGACGCGGCGCCGGCCGAGCCCGCCGCCTTCCTCTCCTGGCTCAAGAAGTCCGCCCGCGCCCACCGGGTCTACAAGCACCCGTACTACCGGGAATTCATCCGCGACCGGGCCACGGCGGACGACCTGCGGAACTACGTCATCCAGGAATCGGTCGTCGACGGGCGTTTCGACGACCTGCTCGCACTGATGCAGGTCGGCACCGGCGGCGCCGCGAAACTGGAGATCGCCGGAAACTTCTGGGACGAGATGGGCAACGGCGAGCCCGCCGAGGTCCACACCCATCTCTTCAACCAGATCTTCCGGGTCTTCGACATCTCCGCCGAGGAAATGGAGCGGTCGCTCACCGCCAATGCGCTGCTGTCCGGGAACCTCGCCGTGCTGCTGTGCCGCTACCGGCACCTGTACGCGGAAGCCGTCGGATTCCTCGGGATGACCGAATGGCTGGCGCCCGACCGCTTCGTCCAGGTCGTGCACGCCTGGGAGCGGCTCGGACTCCCCGATGTCGGCATCGTCTACCACAAGCTCCACATCACCATCGACTCCCGCCACGCGGCGGGCTGGTTCCACAACGTCGTCGTCCCCGCCGCCGAGTCCGAGCGCATGCGGCGGGCGATCGCCCGCGGAACGCTGTGGCGGCTCAACTCCTCGGCCCGCTACCTCGACGAACGCATGCCCGATCCCGCCGTTCACTGACCGGTCCGACAGGAAGGCTCCGAGCCATGGCACTCGGCCCCCAGGGGTTCTCGGTCATCGACGTACCCCCGGCCGCGCCGGAGGTACGGGAGAGCTACGAGGACCTCCCGCTCGACCCGTACATGGGCAACGGCACACGCTTCAAGCGGTTCGCGCAGTACCGGGTCGCACCGGAACCCGGACGCGACCGGGGCTGGCGCTACGAGAAGCTCCCGCAGCGCGACTACACGACGTACCGGACGTTCAACAACGTGGGCGGCGGCATCCGCCGCTCCTACGAGCCGGTGCTCGTCGACTTCACCCCGATGATCACGCTCGGTGCGGACGCGATCGGCCTGGACCGCGGCGAGGACTGGCAGATCAACGTCCACCAGAACCGCACCAGGGCCGACGGCCGGCGCCCCGGGCCGCTGACCCCGGAGGGCGTGCACCACGACGGCCACGAGTACGTCATGATCGCCGTCGTGCGGCGGAACAACGTCGGCGGCAGCGAGACCCGGCTGTGGAAGCCCGGCGCCGGCACGCCCTTCTGGACGGGCACCCTGGAGGCCGGCCAGGCCGTCCTCCTCGACGACAGGGCGCTCCAGCACGATGTCACCGACGTGGTCTCCGCCGACGGCGGACCGGGCCACCGGGACATCGTGATCGTCGCCTTCTCGCGCTGGAAGGACAAGTGGTACGGCGACGAGCACGACGCCGCTGCCCTCGCCGACCGCCCGCGGAGCTGAACCCGCGGCGCACGCGCACACACCCCGCCGGGCGTGCGGCCGGGAGGGCCCGCACGCCCGGCGGCAGCCCGGGTGGGCACGCGGCGGGACGACCGCGGCCGCCCGGGCCGTGCCCCGCAGCAGGCGGCAGGGCTCCCCGCCCCCGCCACCCTCCCTGCCGCCGCACCGGAGCACGGCCCGGCGCAGGGGGAAGCGGTACCGGAAATCTCACGGAAGGAGAGGCGGCGCATGAGCGTCACCCAGGTCCCCGGGGCATGCCCGCTGGACTGCCCGGACGGCTGCAGCTGGCAGGTCACCGTCCGGGACGGTGAGGCCGTCGCGCTGCGCGGCACCCCGGACCACCCGTACACCCGGGGGACGCTGTGCGTGAAGGTCAACCAGTTCCTCGAGCACACGAGGGCCCCCGACCGGCTGCTCCACCCGCTGCGGCGCGTCGGCCGCAAGGGGGAGGGGCGGTTCGAGCGGATCAGCTGGGACAGCGCGCTGGAGGAGGTCGCGCGGCGGCTGAGTGAGACGATCGAACGCCATGGCGGCGAGGCGATCTGGCCGTACCAGGGCACCGGCACCCTCGGCTTCCTCCAGGGGCTCCAGGGCCGGGCGGGCAGCCGCCTGTGGAACGTCCTGGGGGCCTCCCGCCACGACATGACGATCTGCTCGATCGCCGGTCTCGCCGGCCTGCGGTACACCCTCGGCACGAGCACCGGGATCGACCCCGAGAGCCTGGAGTGCTCCCGGCTGATCCTCCTGTGGGGAAGCAACCCCCTCACGACCCACCACCACCTGTGGAAGGTGATCCAGCGTGCGCGGCGGGACGGCGCCCACGTCGTCGTCGTCGACCCGGTCCGCAGCCGGACGGCCGCGCAGGCCGACGAGCATCTCGCACCCCTGCCCGGCACGGACGCCGCCCTCGCCCTGGGCCTGCTGAACGTGGTCCTGGCGGAGGGCGCCGAGGACCGCGCGTACCTGGAGAACCACACCGTGGGGTGGGAGGCGTTCCGGGAGCGGGTGCTGGAGTTCGGCCCGGCGCGCACGGCGCGCGAGACCGGCCTGGCCGAGGAGGAGATCGTCCGGCTCGGGCGGCGCATCGCCCGGACCCGGCCCACCGCCGTCCGGGTGTCGCAGGGCATCCAGCGCCACGCCGGCGGAGGCACCGCGCTGCGGACCCTCGCCTGCCTGCCCGCCGTGACCGGCGACTGGCAGCGGCCCGGCGGCGGCCTGCTCTACTCCACCGACGGCTACTTCGGCGGCAACCGCGAGGCCCTCCACCGGGACGACCTGCTGGACCGTCCGGTGCGGACCCTGTCCATGACGCGGCTGGCGGAAGGGCTGCTGGAGGTCGACGACCCGCCCGTCGAGGCGCTGGTCGTCTACGGCGCCAACCCCGTGGCCAGCTCGCCCGACCAGAACAGGATCCGCCGGGGCCTGGCCCGGGAGGACCTGTTCACCGTGGTCATGGACCACTTCCCGACCGACACCGCCGACTACGCCGACATCGTGCTGCCCGCCACCATGCAGCCCGAGCACCTGGACGTCCACGACGGCTACGGCCATCTGTACGTCACCTGGAACGAACCGGCGGTCGCCCCGCCCGGGGAGTGCCTGTCCACCACCGAGACCTTCCGGCGCCTGGCCCGGGCCATGGACCTGAAGGAACCGGCGCTGTACGCCGGCGACGAGGAACTGGCCGGCGAACTCCTCGACTCCCGGCACCCCTCGCTGGCGGGCATCACCGTGGACGCACTGCGCGAGCGGGGGTGGGCGCGGCTCTCCTACCCGGACCCGAAGGAGTTCGCTCCCTACGCGGACGGGTTCCCGACCCCCTCGGGGAAGCTGGAGTTCGTCTCGGAGACCGCCCGGGCGGACGGGCACGACGCCCTGGCCGGATACGTGCCGGCCGCCGAGCCGGGCGACGGGGAACTGGCGCGGGCCTACCCCTTCGTTCTCATCTCGGTCGCGAACCACTTCTTCCTCAACACCGTCTTCGGGAACAGGCCGGCACTGCGCCGCCGGGCCGGCGGGCCCTCCGTCGTGCTGCATCCCAAGGACGCCGCGGCGGCCGGGATCACGGCCGGCGACCGCGTCCTGATCGGCAACGTCCGGGGCGAGTTCGAGGCCGCGGCCGTGGTCGACGAGGTCGTACGGCCGGGCGTCGCGATGACGGCCAAGGGCCACTGGCCCAAGCTGACCGGCGGCCACGGCCCGAACGCCACCGTGGAGGAACGGGACGCGGACATGGGCGGTGGAGCCGTCTTCCACGACAACCGCGTGCGGATCACACCCCTGCCTCCGCGCGGGGACGACAGCAGTGAGGACTGAGCATGGAATTCAGGCGTCTGGGCCGCAGCGGGCTCCAGGTCAGTGAGATCGCCTACGGCAACTGGCTCACACACGGGTCCCAGATCGACGACGACCGTGCCGTCGCCTGCGTACACGCGGCGCTGGACGCGGGCATCACCACGTTCGACACCGCCGACGTGTACGCGGGCACGGCCGCCGAGGCCGTGCTCGGCAAGGCGCTGAAGGGGCTGAGGCGCGAGTCCCTGGTGCTCTCCACCAAGGTGTTCTTCCCGACCGGCCCGGGGCCGAACGACGGCGGACTGTCACGCAAGCACATCACCGAGGCGGTCCACGGCTCGCTCACCCGGCTGGGCACCGACTACGTCGACCTGTACCAGGCCCACCGCTTCGACGGCCGCACCCCGCTGGAGGAGACCCTCAGGACCTTCGACGACCTCATCCGGCAGGGCAAGGTCCTCTACATCGGTGTCTCGGAATGGACGGCGGACCAGATCGCGCGGGCCCTGGAGCTGGCCGGTGAGCTGGGACTGGACCGCTTCGTGTCCAACCAGCCCCAGTACTCGATGCTCTGGCGGGTCATCGAGAAGGACGTCGTGCCGCTCTGCGAGCGGGAGGGGCTCGGCCAGATCGTCTGGTCGCCGCTCGCCCAGGGCGTGCTCACCGGCAAGTACCGCCCCGGCCAGCCGCCGCCCGAGGGTTCCCGGGCCGCGGACGAGGTGGGCTCCGGCTGGGTGAGGGCCTTCCTGCGGGACGAGGTGCTGGAGCGCGTGCGGCAGCTCGCCCCCCTCGCCCAGGAGCTGGGGCTGACCCAGGCCCAGCTCGCCGTCGCCTGGACGCTGCAGAACCCGAACGTCGCCGCGGCGATCGTGGGCGCCTCCCGGCCCGAGCAGATCCGGGGAAGCGCGAAGGCGGCGGGTGTGCGCATCGACCCCGAGCTGATGCGCCGCGTCGACGCACTCCTCGACCCGGTCGTCGAACGCGACCCGGCCAAGGTGGACAGCGCCGGGTAGGCGCGCTCCGCCCCGCTTCCCGTCCATCCGAACCGCCGAGCGCCCAGGGGGGACGCACCCATGACCTTCACCCCGTTCGACCTGCTGGACTGGCAGGGGAGACTGGGAGGCACCGCCACCCACAGCCTGGCCGACAGCGGCTGCCGCCCGGTCCGGCTCCGTGACATCGTCGACAGCGAGCAGGCGCTGGACCGGCTGCTCTCCGGCGAACTCGGCTACCCGCCGACCTGCGGCACGGACCTGCTGCGCACGGAGATCGCGCAGTGGCACGCCGGGAGCGCGGAGCACGCCTCGGAGGTCATCGTCACCGTCGGGGCGGCGGAGGCCAACACGGTCGCCGTCGAGACCCTGGTACGCCCCGGGGACCACGTGGTGACCATGGCACCCGGCTACCGGCAGGTGTGGGGCGCCGCCCGCAACCGGGGCGCCGAGGTCGAGGACTTCCCCCTGGACCCGCGGCGCGGCTGGCGCCCCGACATCGACGCGCTGGCGAGGGCGGTCCGCCCGGACACCCGGGCCATCTCGGTGACGACCCCCAACAACCCGGCCGGCATCGTCCTCACCGAGGAGGAGATGGAGGCGATCGTCGCCATCGCCGACCGGGCCGGCGCGTGGATCCTCTCCGACGAGGTGCACCGCGGAACCGAACTCCGCACCGAGGAGGTCAGCCCCTCCTTCTGGGGCCGCTACGACCGCGTGGTGTGCGTCGGCAGCCTCTCCAAGGCGCTGGGCATGCCGGGGCTGCGCCTCGGCTGGCTGGTCGCACCCGCCGCGCTCGTGCCGCAGCTCCGCCGGCGGCACGAGTACGCGACCGTCTCCGCGGCCGGGCCGGCGATGGCCGTCGCCGAGCTGGCGCTCGCCCCCGCCACCCGCACCCGGCTGCTGGACCGCTACCGCGGCTTCCTCCGCGAGAGCTGGACCCAGATGCAGCAGTGGATCGACGCCCACGACCCACTGCTGTCGGTCGTCCCGCCCGAGGCGACCTCCCTGGCCTTCGTCCGCTACGACCTGGACCTGTCCAGCACCGAGGTCGCCGAGGCGCTGCACGCCCGGGGCGGTGTGCTGGTCGGCGCCGGGGCCCACTTCGGCACCGAGCGGCACCTGCGGTTCACCTACGGGCTGGAGCCGGCGAAGCTGGCCGCCGCGCTGGAGAAGACCTCCCTGGTGCTGAAGGAACTGAGCGCGTGAACCCCGCCGCCCTGCGCCGGATCGACGCCGAGGAGCTGGCACGCCTGCTACCCATGCCGCGGGCCGTCCGGGCCGTCGAGGCGGCCCTGCGAGCGGGGCTCGACCCGGAGGCGGATATTCCGAGGACGGTGCACGAGGTCGCCGCCGGGCAGCTGCTGCTGATGCCCTCGGCGAACTCCTCGTACGCCGGGGTGAAGATCGCCGGGGTCGCCCCCGGCAATCCCGGCCGGGGGCAGCCGCGCATCATCGCCTCCTACCTCCTGATGGACGCGGAGACGCTCCGCCCGGCGGCCCTGATCGACGGCTCCGCGCTGACCCTGCTGCGCACCCCGGCGGTTTCCGCCGTGGCCGTGGACCACCTCGCGGTTCCGGCTGCCGAACGGCTCGTGGTCTTCGGCGCCGGGCCGCAGGCGCGCGGCCATGTGGAGGCGGTCCGGGCGGTGCGCCCGCTCTCCTGGGTGGGCGTCGCCGCGCGGAGCCCGCGGCAGGCCGCGGAACTCGTGGAGCACTGCAGGGAAGCCGGTCTGGACGCGGAGCCGGTCTCCCCGGAAGCCGTCGCCACCGCCGACGTCGTGGCCTGCTGCACGACCTCCCGTACACCGCTGTTCCCGGCCTCGGCCGTGGCGTCCCACACGGTCGTCGTGGCCGTCGGGTCGCACGAACCGACGGCCCGGGAGGTGGACACCGAACTCGTCGCCACGGCGACGGTCGTGGTGGAAGCCCGCGCCGCGGCGCTGCGCGAGGCGGGCGACCTCCTGATCCCCCTGCGCTCCGGCGACATCGGCCCGGACCGGATAGCGGGCAACCTGGCCGAACTGGTGCGCGGAGCCGTGGACACCGGTGCCGTGGGACCGAAGCTCTTCAAGAGCGTGGGCATGTCCTGGCAGGACCTGGTCGTGGGAGCCGCCGCCGTCGAGCGGGCCGGTGCGGGGGCCGCACCGTAGCCCGTGGACCGGCCGCGGCCGCCGGGCGCGCCGCGCCGCCCGATGCCGGGCCGTCCCCGTGCCCGGCGCCTTCCGGCGCCGCCGGGTCGGCGCCCACGCGGCCGGAACTCGACGCACGGTGACAGCCCTGCCGCTGTCGACTCAGCGTGACGAGGGCCATGCTGTCCGTTGTGAACGACACCTTCGACACCGCTGTCCACACCGTCATCGTGCTGGCCGTGCTGGCCGTCGCGGCGATCCCCGCGATCCTCGGAGCCGTACGGGACCGCCGCATCGGCACCCGGCCGCGGGACGCGGAGGACGGCGTGGACCGCCGCACCGGCGTCCTGCTCGTCTTCGACCTCGCCTACGGTCCGCACGAGGACAGGGTCGTCCGGGCGCGTGCCCGCCGAGGCACCGGCAGGCGGCGCCGGGGCCCCGGAGGCGCTGCCGGGGACGGGCGGTGATCCCGGCGAGCCGGAGCCGCGGCACCGGTCCGCCCCGACGTCCGGCGGCCGCCCGCTCTCAGCGCAGGCGCCGGACCATCCTGCGCACCACCGGGTTGCGCCGCAGCGCCTCGCCGCGGACCGGGGCCGTGGCCCCGGGCAGGCCGAGACCGGTGAGCCGCCGGCGCTTGAAGTAGCGCGTGAGCCGCTCCTCGGGCAGGCCCGACAGGTACGACTCGGCGGTCCCGCGCAGCTCCGGGTGCGCCTTGTGCTGCATGCAGTACCCCACGGCGCGGACCAGGTCGGTGACGTCCGCCCGGAGGTCCACGGGGCGCCCGGCCCGCTCCGTGTCCGAGAGGTCCGGGACCAGGGCGTCCACCAGGGTCAGCGGGATCCGGTTGCTGTTCTGGTAGGGCGTGATCCGCTCCAGCAGCAGCTCCGTGCCCACCCGCGCCGCGGGAATGCCGTACAGGGCGGCCGCGGTGACCATGGCCGTGGAGAAGCACCCCACCACCAGCTCCGGCCGGGCCCGCTCGTACACCGTCTCCGCCAGCACCGGGTCCCGCATCACCTGCAGGGTGACGCCCAGCTCCCCGGCCAGGTCCTCCAGTGCCCGGGTGGAGTCGGCCGGGGCGCTGGGGTGCGGCTTGAAGGCGATCGAGCGGTGGCCGAGGGCGGCGGCGCCGCGCAGCATCCGCAGGTGCAGCCCCGCCTCCTCGTCCGGGCTGATCAGTCCCAGCGCGGACAGGTACTGGCCCAGCAGCAGCGCGGTGGCGCCCGCCCCGCCCGCGGCTGCACCGGACCCGACGGCCGCGGTGATCGCCGCGAGCACCGTCCGGAACTCCGCGTCCGGCACCGCCACCGGCTCCACCCCGTGCTCGGAGAGCAGCAGCGGCCGCAGGCCCGGCACCAGGTCGAGGTGGATCAGGCGGCGGATGCGGCTGCTCATCGGCAGCGGGATGTGGTTGCGGGTGGGCCCGTAGCTCATCAGGCCGTCGGCGTACACATGGATCGGGCTGTCCGCGAAGATGGCCGCGACGGCCCGGGAGGGGTTGGCCTGGATGGACTCGCAGGCGATCTCCACCGGCCCGTCGCCCAGGTCCCAGGCCAGGCGCAGGCTGCGCTCCCACAGGACGGCGTCCTGCGCCCGCGGCGACCACCCGGCCGGGTGGTGCGGGCGGATGGCCTCGTTCCAGGAGCGCACCTCGTCGAACTCCCCGCGCAGCGCCTCGAAGCCCGCCATGGCGTCCAGCGGGACCCCCACCTCCGGGGCGGCCGAGGTGTCGCTGACCAGCAGGATGCGCCGGTGCTCCGCCCGGGGGCCGAACATCCCGGCCCGGATCGCGGCGGTGATGGTCGCCGCCGCGTACTGGGTGGCGGCGCAGAAGATCTGGGTGGTCATGCCGCCGCCTTCCGCACGAGGGTGCGCCGTTCGTCGTCGAGTCCTTCGAGTGTCGCCTCCAGCACGCCGGCCGGTATGCGCCGCAGGGCGGCGGAGACCCGGGTCCGCAGCTCGCGGGCGACCGGGCGGCTGAAGCGCTGCCGCTCCCGCAGGTGGTGCGCGACGACGACGCAGTAGCCGCGGACCGCCTTGGGCATCAGCACGTCCCGCTCGGGGTCGTCGGCGAGTTCGGCCAGCACCTGGTCGAAGGCCCTGACGAAGTCCAGCTGCCGTACGTCCCCGATCTGGGTGAGGGAGCCGGCGAGGCCGCGGCGGTAGAAGACGCCGTGCAGGGGGACCACCGCGTAGGAGTCCGCCCGGCGGTGGAGCTGCCAGATCCAGGGCCGGTCCTCCGCGGTGCGCAGCCCGTCCGTGAAGCGGAGCAGTCCGCGGTCGAGCAGGGCCGCGTCGTAGACGCCCGCCCACGCGTAGGGGTAGTCGACCATGCTCGACTCCCCGACGGGGAGGATCGAGGTACGGGGGTCCAGCACCTCGCCCCGCCGTCCCTCGGGCGCCCTCTGGAGGGTGCGCTGCGCGCCGTTCACCTGTACGTGGTCGGTGCGGACGAAGTCCACGCCCAGCCGCTCGATCGCCTCGACCAGACCGGCCAGATGGCCGGGGCCGAGCCAGTCGTCGCCGTCGAGGAAGGTCAGGTACCGCCCGCCGGCCCGGTCGATCCCGGTGTTGCGGGCCGAGGCCAGCCCCCGGTTCTCCTCGTGGCGCACGACGACGGAGCGCGGCAGGCGGGCGGTGAGCGCGGTCAGGGCCTCGAAGGTGTCGTCGGTGGAGCGGTCCTCGACGAACACGAACTCGAAGTCGTCCCGGGCGTTGTTCGCCAGCCCTGCCACGGTGTCGGCCAGATAGGCCGACACGTTGTAGCAGGGGACGATGACGGAGAGCGTGGTCACCGGGCGAGGCTAGGCGCCGTCGGTGGAGCACTCGCTGACCGCAGCATGAGCACCAGGTGAACGCCCGGTGAGCGTCGGAGTCGGTGCCGCGCCGGCCGCGCCCGCGGTGCCCGTCCGGCCGCGGTCCGCGGGCCCGCGCCGGCTCCCGTGCACGCTCCCGCCGCCGGGCGCCGGGCGCCGGGCACGCCGTGTCGGGGCCGCCGCATCCCGTCCGCCTGCGGAATCGTTTGGCGAATCAGTGGCCTGGGCCACTCCGACTGCCTACCATCGATCACCGCAAGGTCTTGTGCACCGAAGCACAATCACGCCGGGAGGCTCCTTTGCACCGCCGTCGTCGCACCGCGCTCACCCTCTCCGCCGCCCTCGTCTCCGCGCCGCTGCTGGCCGCCTGCGGCAGCCAGGCACACCCCGGGGCCGCCGCCGTCGTGGGCGGCGAGCGGATCGAGGTGTCCACCGTGCAGGCCCAGGTCAGAGACGTACGCGAGGCGCAGCAGGACTCCGAGGAGAGCGCCCGGATGATCAGCGACACCGGGCAGCTCGGCCGGGCCAAGCTCTACGACCTGATCGTGGACCGGATCGTCGAGAAGGCCGCCGCGGACGCCGGGGTCACGGTCAGCCGGAAGGAGGTGCAGGACGCCCGGGCCGAACTCGCCGGCCAGTCGGGCGGCCAGGAGCAGATGGCGGCCCTCTACCTCCAGCAGCGCGGTGTGGCCCCGGACCAGCTCGACGACCTCGTCCGCCGGGACGTCCTGGTCGGCAAGCTGGCGGAGAAGCTGGGCGCCGGGAACACCCCCGAGGGCCAGGAGGCGATGAACGAGGCCTTCACCGCCGCGGCCCGGTCCCTGGACATCGACGTGAACCCGCGCTTCGGTGCCTGGGACGACGGCAGGCTGGAGCTGGGCGCCTACAAGGCCCCCTGGATCTTCCAGGTGTCCCCGGGGCAGGAGCCCGAGACCACCGGCACCTGACCGGGAGGTAGGTTCGACGGATGACCGAGGAAGCATCCGCCGACGCCGGCCGTCTCGTCCTGCTCACCGCCAGCCACCGGGTGGCCCCGGGGCTGCTGTCGTGGCCCGCCTGGACGGCCCTGCGCGCGGCCGACCTGGTGCTCTGCGCCGACGAGGCGCACCCCCAGCTTCCCTACCTGCGGGAGGCGGGCGTCGTCGTGCGCCCCGGGGTGCCCGGTGCCGAGGAACTCGTGGCGGCCTGCACCGGCGGCCGGACGGTGGTGGTCGTCACCTCCGGCACCGGCGACCGGCCGCTGACCGACGCCCTGGCCCGCCTCGGCGGCTCGGGCCGGGTGCGGATGCCGGAGCTGGAGCTGCTGCCCGGCTCCTACGACCTGCCGGGCGCCCGGCTGCTGGATCTGGTCGAGGTCATGGACCGCATCCGCCGCTCCTGCCCCTGGTCCTCGCGGCAGACCCACCGGGGCCTCGCGAAGTACGGCATCGAGGAGGCGTACGAGCTGGTCGAGGCGATCGAGGACGGCGACCGCACGGAGCTCCGCGAGGAACTCGGCGACGTGCTGCTCCAGGTGGTCTTCCACGCCCGGATCGCGGAGGAGGACGAGGAGGAGCCGTTCTCCGTGGACGACGTGGCCGCCGGGATCGTGGAGAAGCTGGTCCACCGGCACCCCCACGTCTTCGGCGACGCGCATGCCGAGACCCCCGAGGACGTCAAGGCGCACTGGCTGCGCACCAAGGCCGTGGAGAAGCAGCGCACCTCGGTCACCGAGGGGGTGCCGCTGGGCCAGCCCGGTCTGGCGCTCGCCGCCAAGCTGGCCTCCCGGGCGCGTACGGCGGGCCTCGCCGTGGAGCCGCCGTCCGGTGAGGGGGTCGGCTGGGAGCTGCTGCGCCTGGCGGTCCGCGCGGAGGCGGACGGCACCGACCCCGAGGCGGCGCTGCGGGCGGCGGCCCGCGCCTACCGGGACGCGATCCGTGCGGCGGAGGGCGGCCCGGGTAGCGTCGAGGGGTGAACGCCCCGAGCACGCCGAGCACCCCGCACACCCCGGACGAACGGCCGGAGCCGCCCGGCCCGCAGCGGTCCCCGGCGGCGGACGCGCCGGGTCCCGGTTCCCCCGCACCCGACGGTCCGGGCGCGGGGCGGGAGCAGCCCGGGGCCGCGCCGGGCGGATGCCCCCGCACGGGTGCCGGCGGGCCCGTCCCCCCGCTCTTCAGCCGGCAGTTCGCCACCGACCCCTATCCGGCCTACGCGTGGCTGCGCGAGCACGCGCCGGTGCACCGCACGGTCCTGCCCTCGGGCGTGGAGGCCTGGCTGGTGACCCGCTACGCCGACGCCCGCCAGGCCCTCGCCGACCAGCGGCTGTCGAAGAACCCGGCGCACCACGACGAACCGGCGCACGCCAGGGGCAGGACCGGCATCCCGGGGGAGCGCAAGGCGGAGCTGATGACGCATCTGCTCAACATCGACCCGCCCGACCACACCCGGCTGCGCAGGCTGGTCTCCAAGGCGTTCACGCCGCGCCGGGTCGCCGCCTTCGAGCCGCGGGTGCAGGAGCTGACCGACCGGCTCATCGACGGTTTCGCGGCGAGGGGCGAGGCGGACCTGATCCACGAGTTCGCGTTCCCGCTCCCCATCTACGCCATCTGCGACATGCTCGGCGTCCCGCGCGAGGACCAGGACGACTTCCGGGACTGGGCGGGGATGATGATCCGCCACGGCGGCGGTCCCCGCGGGGGCGTGGCGCGCTCGGTGAAGAAGATGCGGGGCTATCTCGCCGAGCTGATCCACCGCAAGCGCGCGGAACTCGGCGAGGGCGGGGGCGACGACCTCCTCTCCGGGCTCATCGCCGCCTCGGACCACGGCGAGCACCTGACCGAGAACGAGGCCGCGGCGATGGCGTTCATCCTGCTGTTCGCCGGGTTCGAGACCACCGTGAACCTCATCGGCAACGGGGTCCACGCGCTCCTGCGCCACCCGGAGCAGCGGGCGCTGCTCCAGGCCTCGCTGGCGGCCGGGGAGAGCGGGCTGCTGGAGACCGGGGTGGAGGAACTCCTGCGCTACGACGGGCCGGTGGAGCTGGCCACCTGGCGGTTCGCCACCGAGCCCCTCAGCCTCGGCGGGCAGTCCGTCGGGGTGGGCGACCCGGTACTGGTGGTGCTCGCGGCGGCGGACCGGGACCCCGCCCGCTTCGACGCCCCCGACACCCTGGACCTGACCCGCCGCGACAACCAGCATCTGGGCTACGGGCACGGCATCCACTACTGCCTCGGCGCCCCGCTGGCGCGGCTGGAGGGGCAGACGGCCCTCGCTACCCTGCTGACCCGGTTGCCCGATCTGCGAGATGCGGGCGATCCAGGCGATTTGCGGTGGCGTGGGGGGCTCATCATGCGTGGATTGCGCACTCTGCCGGTCGAGTTCACCCCGGAGAGTAGTTGACGCTCCGTCAGGGTTGTGACTTTTACGTAATCTGCAGTGCATCGACTTGTGACTTACGTTCGAATACGGCTACGTTCACGTCGACCTCGGCGGCTGACAACCGCCGCACGGTCCCCTGTAGTCACGCGAAAGGCAACCGCATGCTCTCCGGGAACGGACGCCACCGCCGCCCCCGCCAGGCACCGGCCATCGTCGTCGCGGCGGGGGTGACGGGATCGGCCATCGCCATCCCGCTGCTCGGCGCCGGATCCGCCTCCGCCGCCGACGCCGCGACCTGGGATCGCGTCGCCGAATGCGAGTCGGGCGGCAACTGGTCGATCGACACCGGCAACGGCTTCTACGGAGGGCTCCAGCTGTCCCAGGAGGCGTGGGAGTCCTTCGGCGGCACGGCGTACGCACCGACCGCGGACCTGGCGAGCCGTTCCCAGCAGATCACCGTCGCGGAGCGGGTGCTGGACGCCCGGGGGGCCGGCACCTGGCAGGCGTGCTCCGTCGTGGCGGGGCTGACCGACGACGGCCCCGACAGCGCCCTCGACCCCGGCCTGGAGCCGGAGGCGGCCGTTCCCGCCGCCGAGGCCCCCGGGACCGGTTCCCCGAAGAGCGGGCCGGTGGCGGAGGGGCCGGGCCCCATGCCGGGCGAGCGCGCGGCGGAGCAGGCCGCCGCCTCCCCCTCTCCCTCCCCGTCCGTGACCTCCGACGGGGTGGCGGCCCCGTCCGCCGCTCCCGTGGAGCCCTCCTCGGAGCCGTCCGCGGAGCCCTCCGCACCGGCGGAGCCCGCCGCGGGCGCCCCCGGGGCCGAGGGTTCCGCGGAGGAGCACGAGGGGGCCGTCGGCTCCGCGGGCCGCGGCAAGCACCGCGGGGCCCCCGCGGAAGAGGCGGGCCAGGCCCGGCCGGACGAGGCGCGCGAGGGCGACGGCCACCCCTCGCGCGGTGACGGGTCGGTGCGCGAGGGCGCGGCCGGGGCCGCGCCCGAGGGCTCCTACACCGTGCAGGAGGGCGACAGCCTCTGGGGCATCGCCGAGCAGGGCGAGGTCCCCGGCGGCTGGTCGGCGCTCTACGAGGCCAACGAGGCCGTCGTCGGCGAGGACCCGGACCTGATCCTCCCCGGTCAGACTCTCGATCTGGGCGCGGAGCCCGCGGAATCCCCCGCTCCGTAAGCCCCTTCCACCCGGCGATAGGTCCGGAGTTGTCCGTTCTGCGCAAGTGAGACAAGGGTCTCTTCGCCGCAACTGGCCGGTTTCACCAGTCGATTTCGGTCACCTCTACCTCTACCTGCGGAAACGGTTCATTCGGCCCTGGCGGTTCGTCCGGTTTCTCCCCGATGTTCGTATTCGAACATCGGGGAGAGGTGTGTTTACCGTCGGAACCGCTCGCCACCGGTGGGCACCGCTGACCGTCACGCCGAATCCTGCCGTCGGTCGGGGGGAACAGTCGACGCTCGAAAAGCGCCGAAGGCAGGAGCGGGGGACCCAAGGTACGTTGCCGGTCCCGGCGGCCCGGAAGGGCTGCCCGGGGACGGCTCGGGGTGAAGCCGCGCGCATCCGTGCAGCGCGGCCGGGCATTCCTTCCGGCCCGAACCCGACAGCTCACCTCGCAGGCGTCGGTGAGGAGTCCATCCATGCTGCGTTCCGGCACCGCCAAGCACCGCCGTCCGTCCCGTGTCTCGCGCGTCGCCGCCCTCGTCGGCGTCGCCGGAGCGGCCGTCGCCGCCCCGCTGCTCACCGCCGGCCCGGCCTCCGCCGCGACCGCCGCCGAGTGGGACGCCGTGGCCCGGTGCGAGTCCGGCGGCAACTGGTCCATCAATACCGGCAACGGCTACTACGGCGGCCTCCAGTTCTCGGCCTCCACCTGGGCCGCCTACGGCGGCACCGCCTACGCCGCCACCGCCGACAAGGCGTCCAAGGCCCAGCAGATCGCCATCGCCGAGAAGGTCCTCGCGGGCCAGGGCAAGGGCGCCTGGCCGAGCTGCGGCGTCAACCTCTCCAGCACCCCCTACGGCGGCGCCGCGGCCGAGCAGCCGCAGCAGCGCGCCGAGGTCCCGACCACCCGCTCCGAGCGGGCCGAGGCCCCGAAGCAGTCCGCCCCCGCGACGCCGAAGGCCGTCAAGAAGGGCGACGGCGAGTACACGGTCAAGGCCGGCGACACCCTGAGCGCCATCGCCGAGGCCGAGAAGGTCGAGGGCGGCTGGAAGAAGCTCTTCGAGCTGAACAAGGACGTGCTGCAGAGCGCCGACGTGATCTACCCGGGCCAGCAGCTCCACCTGCGCTGACCCTCCGCCTCCGCCGCGGGCGGCCTCTCCCTCCGCCCCGGCGGCCACGGGCCGGCCCCGGCCCGGCGCACCTTCCCCCGAACGCGCCGGGCCGGGGTCCTTGCGCTCCGGGCTCCGTTCCCCCGTCCGTGCCGGAGCCCCCACGGAGTTACCGGCGGGTAGATGGCCGCTGTATGTCCGGTTCGACGGGTTGTGATGTCCTTTTTCGTCCCACGGGGCGGGCATCGGCCGGGCTTTCACCCCGGGGCGGTTAGGCTCTTGGCGCAAGGCCAAGCAGACCTCTGCACCTATCTCGCGTCACATCCCAGAAGGAGATGCTCGTGCCGTCCATCGACGTCGTCGTAGCCCGGGAAATCCTGGACTCCCGAGGCAATCCCACGGTCGAGGTCGAGGTCGGCCTCGACGACGGCAGCACCGGCCGTGCTGCCGTCCCCTCCGGCGCCTCCACCGGTGCGTTCGAGGCCCTCGAACTCCGCGACGGTGACCAGAACCGCTACCAGGGCAAGGGCGTCGAGAAGGCCGTCCTCGCCGTCATCGAGCAGATCGGCCCGGAGCTCGTCGGCTACGACGCCACCGAGCAGCGCCTGATCGACCAGGCGATGTTCGACCTGGACGCCACCCCGGACAAGTCCTCGCTCGGCGCCAACGCCATCCTCGGCGTCTCCCTGGCCGTCGCCCACGCGGCCTCCGAGGCATCCGACCTGCCGCTCTTCCGCTACCTCGGCGGCCCGAACGCGCACCTGCTGCCCGTGCCGATGATGAACATCCTCAACGGCGGCTCGCACGCGGACTCCAACGTGGACATCCAGGAGTTCATGATCGCCCCGATCGGCGCGGAGTCCTTCTCCGAGGCGCTGCGCTGGGGCACCGAGGTCTACCACACCCTCAAGAAGGTGCTGAAGACCAAGGGCCTGTCCACCGGCCTCGGCGACGAGGGCGGCTTCGCGCCCAACCTGGACTCCAACCGCGCCGCCCTCGACCTCATCATCGAGGCGATCAAGGAGGCCGGCTACGTCCCGGGCAAGGACATCGCGCTCGCCCTCGACGTCGCCGCGTCCGAGTTCTACAAGGACGGCGTCTACGAGTTCGAGGGCAAGTCGCGCTCGGCGGCCGAGATGACCGAGTACTACGAGGAGCTCGTCGCGGCCTACCCGCTCGTCTCCATCGAGGACCCGCTCTTCGAGGACGACTGGGCCGGCTGGAAGGTCATCACCGACAAGCTCGGCACCAAGGTCCAGCTCGTGGGCGACGACCTGTTCGTCACCAACCCCGAGCGCCTCGCCCGCGGCATCGAGGAGGGCATCGCCAACGCCCTGCTGGTCAAGGTGAACCAGATCGGTTCGCTCACCGAGACCCTGGACGCCGTCGAGCTCGCCCAGCGCAACGGCTTCAAGTGCATGATGTCCCACCGCTCCGGCGAGACCGAGGACGTCACCATCGCCGACCTGGCCGTCGCCACCAACTGCGGCCAGATCAAGACCGGTGCCCCGGCCCGCTCCGAGCGCGTCGCCAAGTACAACCAGCTGCTGCGCATCGAGGAGATCCTCGACGACGCCGCGGTGTACGCCGGCCGCTCCGCCTTCCCCCGGTTCCGCTCCGCGGACCAGTAGGCGCCAGCGCCCCCGGGACCGCCGACGTCCGCCTCGCGGACCGGCGGCCCCGGCGGGCGCCCGTGCACCACGCCTCCGTACGTCCCCGTCCCCGGTCCCGTACCGTGTCCGGGGACGTCCGCGTGTGAAGGGGAGGCGAGACCATGGCGCGCAGGCCGGAGCCCGACCGGTTCTCCACCGCGACCAGGCTGCGGCTGCTCGGGGAGCAGACCGCCGCGCGCGTCTACCGGTCCCAGAACCGCCGCCAGGACCGCCGCTCCCGGCTGACCGGCCGGGCCGCGTTCCTCGCCCTCGTCGTCTGCTCCCTGGTCGTCGCGCTCGCCTACCCGATGCGCCAGTACGTCTCGCAGCGTGCGGAGATCGCCGAGCAGGAGCGGCTGATGGACGAGGCACGCGCCCAGGTCGAGCGGCTGCGCGACGAGAAGGCCCGGCTCCGCGACGACGCCTACGTACGGCGGCTGGCCCGGGAGCACCTGCACTACGTGCTCCCCGGCGAGACC
Organism: Streptomyces sp. NPDC048001; assembly: GCF_043203115.1. Classification (NCBI taxonomy): domain Bacteria; kingdom Bacillati; phylum Actinomycetota; class Actinomycetes; order Kitasatosporales; family Streptomycetaceae; genus Streptomyces; species Streptomyces sp. NPDC048001. The sequence continues at coordinate 56,151 of NZ_JBIDBN010000020.1, read as the reverse complement.
GGCTACACGGTCATCGACCCGGAGGCGGCCGAGGAGCGCCGGGAGGACCCGGGCGCCGGCGACCGGCCCTGGTACTCCAACGTGTGGAACGGGGTCGACGACGCCGACCGCGAGTAGAGGACGCCGAGCGCGCCCGGCCGGGCCGCCGGCGCATCCGGCCCCGGGCCGCACCCGGACCCCGCGCCGCCACCGGCGCACGGCACGACACCAGCGAACGAACCCATCAGCGGACAGAGCAGCAAGGCAGGCATGGACACCCCTCCTCCCACCACCGAGCACACCGAGCCGACCGAGGCGGACGTGATCGCGTTCGAGCAGCAGCTCGGCCGCCCGCCGCGCGGACTGCGCGCGATCGCCCACCGCTGCCCCTGCGGGCGCCCGGACGTCGTCGAGACCGCGCCGCGCCTGCCGGACGGGACTCCCTTCCCCACGCTCTACTACCTGACCTGCCCGCGTGCCGCCTCCGCGATCGGGACCCTGGAGGCCGAGGGCGTGATGAAGGAGATGCAGGCGCGCCTCGCCACCGATCCCGAGCTGGCCGCCGCCTACCGCGCGGCCCACGAGGACTACATCGCCCGCCGCGACGCCGTCGAGGTCCTCCAGGGCTTCCCGAGTGCCGGGGGCATGCCCGACCGGGTGAAGTGCCTCCATGTGCTCGTCGGCCATGCGCTTGCGGCCGGGCCGGGCGTCAACCCGCTCGGCGACGAGGCGCTGGCCATGCTCCCCGAGTGGTGGCGCAAGGGGCCCTGCGTCTCCGGCTGCGCCGGGAACGGCGAGTCCGGGGAGGACGCCCGATGACCCGCGTCGCCGCCGTCGACTGCGGCACCAACTCCATCCGGCTCCTGGTCGCCGACGTCGACGCCGCCACGGGGCGGCTCGTCGAACTCGACCGCCGGATGACGATCGTGCGCCTCGGGCAGGACGTCGACCGCACCGGCCGCCTCGCGCCCGAGGCCCTGGAGCGCACCTTCGCCGCCTGCCGCGAGTACGCCGCCGTGATCGGGGACCTCGGCGCCGAGGCGGTGCGCTTCGTCGCCACCTCCGCCTCCCGCGACGCGGAGAACCGGGACGACTTCGTCCGCGGTGTGCGCGACATCCTCGGCGTCGAGCCCGAGGTGGTCACCGGGGACCGCGAGGCGGAGCTCTCCTTCACCGGGGCCACCCGGTCGCTGGCGGGCCGCGAGGACCTGGACACCCCCTACCTGGTGGTGGACATCGGCGGCGGCTCGACGGAGTTCGTGGTCGGCGGCGGGGGTGCCGAGGACGGCGGCCCGGGCCTCGCCGCACGGTCCGTGGACATCGGCTGCGTGCGGCTGACCGAGCGGCACGCCCCCGGCAGCCCCGCCACGCAGGAGCAGATCGCCGCGATCCGCGCCGACGTCGAGGCCGCCCTGGACCTCGTGGAGCAGAGCGTCCCCCTGGCGAAGGCCCGCACCCTGGTGGGGCTGGCCGGGTCGGTGACCACCGTCGCGGGGATCGCCCTCGGGCTGGACGCCTACGACTCCGAGGCCATCCACCACGCCCGCATCCCCGTCGAGCGGGTCGGGGAGATCTCCCGGATGCTGCTGGGCGCCACCCACGAGGAGCGCGCCGCGATCGGGGTGATGCACCCCGGCCGGGTCGACGTCATCCAGGCCGGGGCGCTGGTGCTCCTCACGATCATGCAGCGGACCGGGGCCCGCGAGGTGGTCGTCAGCGAGCACGACATCCTCGACGGGATCGCCTACTCCGCTGCGGGCCAGGTGCGTTGAGGGGCGGTGTCCGGCGGCCCGGGTGCCGGGTGGGGCGTCACAGCTTGCGGTAGACGTCCCTCCGGTGGCCCACCGTGACCACGAGGACGACGAGTTCGCCGTCGTTGACCTGGTAGGCGATCCGGTAGCTTCCGACCCGGAGCCGGTACAGGCCCGACGGGCCGGCGAGCTTCCTGACGTCGGCGTCCTGGCGGTAGGGGTCGTCACCCAGTGTGGTCAACGCGGTCAGGATGCGCATGGCGTCGGGTCGGCTGACGGCCCGGAGCTGACGCTGCGCCGCCGCAGTGAACCGGAAGGCGTACTTCACGCGGCCTCGCCGTCCTGCTCGCTGAACAGGTCCGCCAGCAGTTCCGCCATGGTCACGGTGGTGCCGCCCTCGGCCAGCACCGCTTCGGCCTCGCGCGCCAGCATCACGTCGGCCGCTTCCTCCAGCGCTTCGAAGTCCGAGATCGGGACCACGGCCGCCACCGGCGCGCCGTTGCGGGTGATGACGGTCGGGACGCCTTCCTCGGCCCGGTTGATGTGGTCTGCGAGGTGTGCGCGCGCTTCCCGTACGGTCACGGTGTTCTCAGCCATGAGGTCAGTGTACGCAGATCCGTGTACACGGGCATAGGTCCCGGAATCGCGTCCGTGTGCATGTGCGAGCCCCGCCCCGATCGTCTGCTCCGCTGCGCCCGAGGTGCGTTGAGGGGCGGTGCCCGGCGGCCCGGGTGCCGGGCGGGGCGTCACGGCCTGCGGTGGACGTCCCGCCGGTCGCCCACCGTGACCACGAGGGCGCCGGGCCCGGGCGAGGACCTACCGGGGGGCGGGCGTCAGGACGACGAACTCCGCGCCGTCCGGGTCCGTGCACACGGCCAGCCGCCCGACGCCCTCGGCGTCCTCCGGGCCCATGGACACCGCGCCGCCGCTCTCCCGGACCAGGGCCACGGTGGCATCGCAGTCCGCCGAGCCGAAGACGGGGTGCCAGTAGGGCCGGGCGCCACCCGAGGCGAACATGCCGGGCACCGCCATCACCCCGCCGAACATCCGCTCCGGCGGCTGCCCCTTCGGCGTCACCATCGTGTACGTGCCGCTCTGGCCGGGCAGCTCCATGTCCTGGCCCGTCCAGCCGAAGACCTCGCCGTAGAAGCGCTGCGCCGCGGCAGAGTCGGTCGTGTAGAGCTCGACCCAGCCGAGGCTGCCGGGGCCGTCGACCGCCTGGAGGCCCGGGTAGCTGCCCGGTTGCCAGACGGCGAACTGGGCGCCCTGGGGGTCGGTGAGCTGGGCGAAGCGGCCCTCCTCGGCGACCTCGGAGGCGGGCGTGCGCACGCTTCCGCCCGCGCGTTCGGCGGCCGCGACCGTCTCCTCGATCGCCGGGGTGCTGAAGTAGACCATCCAGGCCGGGCGGGCGCCTTCCTCGGTGAGCTTCCCGAGCGCCCCCACGGTCCGGCCGTCGAGCTGCAGCATCCGGTAGTCGCCCTCGCCGTCCGCTCCCGAGCCGGGGTCCATCGAGGCGGTCCGCCAGCCGAAGACGGCACCGTAGAAGGCCGCCGCCGCGTCGAGATCGGGTACGCCCAGGTCCAGCCAGCACGGTGAGCCGGGCACGAAGTCCGTGGTGATCATGGCCTGCGCCTCCTGCGCGCTCCCGGGGGTGTCGGCCCTCCCAGCCTTGCACCGGGTGCCGGGGCCCGCGCGCCGAACGCGCGCCCGCACCGGGAGGCCGCTCCACGGCCCGCTCCCGCGCGGCACGATCACGCCGAACGCGCGCCCGCACCGGGAGGCCCGGCGCCCGGCCGGTGCGCGACCGGCCGGGCGGGGCGGTGTCCGGCTTCCCCTGGTGCCTCCTCCTCGGCGCCGGACGGGAGAGTGGTTCGAGTGGGTGGAGGACGGCTCGGAGCCGGGGATCGAGGGAGCGTGCGGGGCCGTACGGACCGGGCGCCGCGGCGGTGGGCGGTGTGTGGGGCACCGCCCACCCACCCGAGAAGGGGGCGCCCGGAGCACCGTGCACCCGGTCGGCGGAGGGGATCACCGCCTGCCGCCGTCGGGTGCCGTCGGTACACGCCGAGAACATAGTGCGGGCGACGGGGGGTTGACCACGGCCGAAACAGGCGTGGCCGAATGCGGACAGACCGCTCGCGCGCCCGCACCGACGGCGCCGGGGCGGCCCGGGGGCACTAGGGTCGGCCCATGTCGGCCACGGACCCCCAGCGACCCGGTAGCGCGCAGCCCCCCGGCGAGGGCGGTCCCGTCCTGCCGGAACCCGCTCGTGCCGACCCTGCCGACGCGCTGCCCGAGGAGGTCCGCCGCTGGCTCGCGGAGCGCCGGCTCGCCGACACCGGGACGGGCCGCCCCGCGGCACCGGAGCGGGCCCTGCACGAACTGCTCCTGGAGCAGCGCGGCCGGGTGGACGCCCTGCACCGCACCCTCGACGCCTTCGACGACGTCCTCCGGCTCATGCCCGCCCTGAGGACGAGCGGCCGCCAGACGCTGGAGGCGGAGTTCTTCTCGGACCGGGCGGTGCTGCGGCAGCGGATGGAGGACCTCGACGCCCTGTGCCGGGACGAACTGCTGGCGATGCGCGCGGTGTTCCCCGGCCCGGAGGTGATCGACGCGAGCCTGGAGGGCGACATGCGGATGCTGGAGCGGGGCGTCGACCTGACGCTGCTGGTCTCCACCCGGGCGACCCGCCAGACCGGCGTGGCCCGCTATCTCGCGACCCTGCTGGAGCACGGCGCGCGCATCCGCACGGCCACCACCGTCCCCCTCCACCTCAACGTCGTGGACCGTGTGGTGACCGTGATGGCGCTCGGACCGCCGCAGCCCCGGGGCGGTGACGGCGAGGACGTGATCCTGCACGGTGCCCGGCTCGCGGAGTGCTTCGCCCAGGTCTTCGACCACCACTGGAGCACCGCGCGCCCCTACGACGTCCCGCTCCGGGAGGGGGCGGCGGGCGGCTCCGCGGCCGAGGACTACACGCCGAGGGAGCGCGAGGTGCTGGCCCTGCTGGCGGCGGGCGCCAAGGACGAGGCCATCGCGCGCCGGCTCGGCTGCTCCGAGCGGACCCTGCGCCGGCTGCTGACCGGGCTGGTCGCGAAGCTCGGGGCCCAGAGCCGTTTCGCGGCCGGTGTGCGGGCCGCGGAGCTGGGACTCGTCGGCTGAGCCGGGCGGGCGGCTCCCCGCCCCGGGCGGTGCGCGGGGCCGGTCCTCCGGTGGCGCGGTGCGCGGGGTCCGGGGGCGGGACGGCCGCCGCCGGGGCGGCGCGACGGTAACCTACCGGTGGGTTCCGTGCCCGTTCCGGGGCCGCCGGGGCCCCTCGGTCGGGAAAGTTCGTGAACTTCTTCACAAGGATTTCGCTCCCGATGGGCCCGTTCGGCCCTTGAAACCCCCGCTCCGGGCGCCGGTTGGGCTTCGGAAGAACGATTCTGCGACCCTCGGTGGAGGCTTCGCCCCGCTCGGCCGCGGTCGCGGGAGACTCCGCCCCGCAGCAGAGCGGGCAGCTCACGAGGGGTGCACAACGTCCCCCGACGCGCGGTGGTTCCCTCCGGCCCCCATGACCTGGGTCACGTGGGCGGCGGAGTGTAGCAGAAGGCCCCGGAAACCTTGTGAAGGGGCTCACGAGCCCCCCCTCCGAGGGGGGTGGATACTCGATGCCATGAGCACCACGGAGCGTCCCCGGATCCTCGTTGTAGGCGGTGGGTACGTAGGCCTGTACGCAGCACGTCGCATCCTGAAGAAGATGCGCTACGGCGAGGCGACCGTCACGGTCGTCGACCCGCGGTCGTACATGACCTACCAGCCCTTCCTTCCCGAAGCTGCCGCCGGCAGCATCTCGCCTCGGCACGTCGTCGTCCCGCTGCGGCGTGTGCTGCCCAAGGCGGAGGTCCTCACCGGTCGTGTGACCACCATCGACCAGGACCGCAAGGTCGCCACGGTGGCCCCCCTGGTCGGCGAGGCCTACGAGCTGCCCTTCGACTACCTGGTGATCGCCCTCGGCGCCGTCTCCCGCACCTTCCCGATCCCCGGCCTGGCCGAGCAGGGCATCGGCATGAAGGGCATCGAGGAGGCCATCGGGCTGCGCAACCACGTGCTGGAGCAGCTCGACAAGGCCGACTCCACCACCGACGAGGAGGTGCGCCGCCGGGCGCTCACCTTCGTCTTCGTCGGCGGCGGCTTCGCCGGTGCCGAGACCATCGGCGAGGTGGAGGACCTGGCCCGCGACGCGGCCCGGTACTACAACAACGTCAAGCGCGAGGACATGCGCTTCATCCTCGTCGACGCCGCCGACAGGATCCTTCCCGAGGTCGGGCCCAAGCTGGGCACGTACGGCAAGGAGCACCTGGAGGGCCGCGGGGTCGAGATCTACCTCTCGACCTCCATGGACTCCTGCGTCGACGGCCACGTGGTGCTGAAGAACGGCCTGGAGGTCGACTCCAACACCATCGTGTGGACCGCCGGTGTGAAGCCGAACCCGGCGCTCGCCCGCTTCGGCCTCCCGCTCGGCCCCCGCGGCCATGTGGACTGCAACGAGAAGCTCCAGGTCAACGGGACCGACTACATCTGGGCCGCGGGCGACAACGCCCAGGTGCCGGACATGGCCTCCCGCGAGGCCGGCGTCGAGAACGCCTGGTGCCCGCCGAACGCCCAGCACGCGCTGCGCCAGGCCAAGCTCCTCGGCGACAACGTGATCTCCGGGATGCGCGGCTTCCCGCAGGAGACCTACAAGCACGCCAACAAGGGTGCCGTCGCGGGCCTCGGCCTCCACAAGGGCGTCGCGATGATCGTCATGGGCAAGATGAAGATCAAGCTCAAGGGCCGTCTCGCCTGGTACATGCACCGCGGCTACCACGGTCTGGCCATGCCGACCTGGAACCGGAAGATCCGCATCTTCGCGGACTGGACGCTCGGCATGTTCCTCAAGCGCGAGGTCGTCTCCCTCGGTGCCATGGAGACGCCGCGCGAGGAGTTCTACGAGGCCGCCAAGCCCGCCCCGGCCCCGGCCGCGGCGAAGCCGGAGGCCGAGAAGGCCAAGGCCTCCTAGCACGACCCGTTCCGAAGGGGCCGTCCGCCATCCGTGGTGCGGACGGCCCCTTCGGCGTTCCCGGCGTCCGCCCGCCGCGCGCACCGGCCACCCCCCTTCCGCCGTCTGCCGCCGCACGGGCGCGATCAGGTGCCCGATCCGGGAAGTCCCGGCCGCGGTCACCCTGTTGTCGGTAGAGAGCGTTTCGTGCACGAGCGTTTCGTGGGAACCACCGTCACGGAGGTGTGTGCCATGGCCGACGCCGCACTGCGGCTGACCACTCTCGCGGAAGAGGTGCTGGGAGCCCCGCTCCCGCTGCGCGTCCGCGCCTGGGACGGCAGCGAGTCGGGACCCCCCGACGGCCCCGTCCTCGTCGTCCGCCACCGCAGGGCCCTGCGGCGGCTGCTGTGGAAGCCCGGTGAGCTCGGGCTCGCACGCGCCTGGGTGGCCGGCGAGATCGACGTCGAAGGAGACCTGTACACCGCGCTGGACCGGCTCTCCGGCATCCTGTGGGAGCGGGGGCCCGCGGTCGCCCTGCCCGCGCTGCGCGACCCGGCGGTGCGAGCCGGGGCCCGGGGCCTGCTGAGGCTGGGCGGTGTGCTGCCGCCGCCCCCGCCGCCGCCGGAGGAGGTGCGCCGCCATCGCATCGGTGGGCAGCACACCAGACGGCGCGACAAGGCGGCCGTCAGTCACCACTACGACGTGGGCAACGACTTCTACTCCCTCGTCCTGGGCCCGTCGATGGTGTACTCCTGCGCCTACTGGGGCGGCCCCGAGGGGACCCTGGAGGAGGCCCAGCGGGACAAGCTCGACCTCGTCTGCCGCAAGCTGGCCCTCCGGGAGGGCGACCGGCTGCTCGACGTCGGCTGCGGCTGGGGCGCCCTGGCCGTCCACGCGGCGCGCGGCTACGGGGCCCGTGTCACGGGTGTCACGCTCTCCCGGGAGCAGGCCGCCCACGCCCGCAAGCGGATCGCCGAGGAGGGGCTCGCCGACCGGATCGAGATCCGCGTCCAGGACTACCGCGACGTCCGCGACGGCCCCTACGACGCCGTCGCCTCGATCGGGATGGCCGAGCATGTGGGGGAGGTGCGCTACCGGGAGTACGCCGACCGGCTGCTGTCCCTGCTGCGGCCAGGCGGGAGGCTGCTCAACCACCAGATCGCCCGGCGCCCGGAGGCCGACGAGTCGGCCTACCGGGTCGACGAGTTCATCGACCGCTACGTCTTCCCCGACGGGGAGCTCTCCCCCCTGGGGCGGACCGTGGCCACCCTGGAGGAGGCGGGCTTCGAGGTCCGTGACGTCGAGGCGCTCCGGGAGCACTACGCCCGCACCCTGCGCGCCTGGGTGGCCAACCTGGAGTCCTCCTGGCGCCGGGCCGCAGGCCTCACCTCGCCCGGCCGGGCCCGGGTCTGGCGGCTCTACATGGCGGCCTGCGCGGTCTCGTTCGAGCGCAACCGCATCGGTGTGAACCAGGTCCTCGCGGTGCGCACCGCCGACTCGGGCGGGTCCGGGATGCCGGCGCGGACGCGCTCCTGGTCCGAGCGGCCGCCCGGCTGAGGCACCGCGTGGGTACGCGGGGGCCCGGCCGGGCGCGTCCGATGCGCCCGGCCGGGCCCCCGCGGGGACCGGCGGCGCCCGTCCCGGGACGGGCGCCGGCCCCTGCCGCTACTCCGCCTTGATGGCCGTCAGCATGTTCAGCCGGGCGGCGCTGCGGGCGGGCCACTGTGCGGCCAGCACCCCGACCAGCCCGGCGAGCAGCAGGAAGATCCCGATGCGGCCCCAGGGCAGGACCAGCGCGTAGCCGGGGATGTTCCCGCGGATGGACTCGCCGATCGCCCAGCCGAGGAAGGTGCCCAGCCCGATGCCGACCAGGGCGCCGAACAGCGAGATGACCACGGCCTCCAGACGCACCATGCGCTTGACGCGGCGCCGGTCGAGCCCGATCGCCCGCAGCATGCCGATCTCCTGCTGCCGCTCGAACACCGACATCGCCAGGGTGTTCACCACACCGAGGACCGCGATGACCAGGGCCATCGCCAGCAGGCCGTACATGATGTTCAGCAGGGTGTTGATCATGCCGCCGAACTGGTCGCGGATGTCCTGCCGGTCCATCACGCTGATGGCCGGGTTCTCGCCGAGGGCGCTGATGAGCGCCTTCTCGTTCGCGGCGGTCTGCCCGCCGTCCGTGGCCACGAAGATCTGCGGGATGTAGGGCCTGAGCTCGTGCGGGTCGGCCACCGCGGTGTCCAGCAGCACGGGGGAGAGGAACTCGCTGCCCTTGAAGACGGCGCCCACCGCCAGGTTCCCCCTGGCGTCGTCGCCGAAGACCGCGGGAAGCGTGTCGCCCACCTTCCAGCCCCGGCTCCGGGCGGTGTCCTCCGCGACCGCGACCTTGCCGGCGGCCAGGGATGCGAGGTCGCCGTCGACCACCTCCACGTTCAGGACCTCGCCGATGGCACCGGGCGTGACCGCCGAGGCGGAGGCCGTGCTGCCGTCCAACTCGAGGTGGACCGACTGCTGCGGGGACACGGCGGTGACGCCCGGAGCCTTCTCCAGTGCGGCGAGCGCGGACCGGTCGAGCGGTCCGCCGTTCGCCATGGTGACCATGTAGTCGGCCTTGATGTTGTCCGTGGTCATCTTGTCGAGCGCGGTGCCGACGGTCACCCCGAGCACGGACAGCCCGGTGACCAGGGTCAGGCCGATCGCCAGCGCGGAGGCGGTGGCGCCGGTCCGGCGCGGGTTGCGGACCGCGTTCTGGCCGGCCAGCTTCCCGGAGACCCCGAACGGGCCCACGAGCACGGGGCGCAGGGCGGCGATCACCGGACGGGAGAGCAGCGGGATGAGCACGATCACCCCGATGAGGGCGAGGAAGGCACCTGCGGCGATGAGCATCCGCCCCTCGTCGCCGCCCGCTCCGGCACCCGCGACGATCCCGGCGGCACCGACCCCGGCGACGACCGCGCCGATGGAGTTGCGGACCACGAGGGACCTGGTGGTGGCCACGGCGTGGACGCTGCCCATCGCCGCCACCGGCGGGATCTTCGCGGCCCTGCGGCCGGGCAGCCAGGCGGCGAACATGGTGATCAGGACGCCGACCGCCAGCGAGGCCAGAACCGGGGCGGAGGAGATGACCAGAGGGCCGTCCGGGACCTTCATCCCGAACGCGGCCATGCCGGAGCGCAGCCCGACCGCCAGTCCCGCACCGAGCGCGAAGCCGATCGCGGAGGCGACGGCGCCGACCACCGCGGCCTCGGTCAGCACCGAGCGGGTGATCTGCCGGCGCGAGGCGCCCACGGCGCGCATCAGCGCGAGTTCCTTGGTGCGCTGGGCGACCAGCATGCTGAAGGTGTTGGAGATGAGGAACACGCCGACGAACAGGGCGATCGCGGCGAAGCCCAGCAGGACCTGCTTCAGGGCGCCCAGGCCCGACTCGATGTCGTCGGCCTGCTCGTCGGCGAGTTCGCGGCCGGTCCTGGCCTCGGCCCCCTCGGGGAGCAGCGGCTCGACGGCGTCGAGGATGCGCGCGGCGTCGGCGCCCTCGGCGGCCGTCACGGTGATGTCCCGGTAGTAGCCGGTCTTCAGGTACTGCTGCTGGGCGACGGAGTTCTCGAAGAGCACCAGGCTGCCGCCGGCGTTCACCGCGCCGTCCCTGGTGGTGAAGACGCCGCTGAGGGTGTACTCCTTCACCGGCCCGTTGGTGGCCACCCGTACCCGGTCGCCGACCGCGTACTCGCCCTGGGCGGCGGAGTCGGTGTCCAGGGCGATCTCGCCCGCCTCACGGGGTCCGCTGCCGTCGGTGAAGGTGTAGGCGGGGTCCTCGCCGTCCTCGCCGGGGGCGAAGTTGGCGCCCTTGTTGGACCAGCCGACGCCGATCAGCCGGCCGTCGGGGTCGGCCACGCCCGCGAAGCCGTCGATCCGGCCGTGGGCGTCGGCCACCCCGTCCAGGGCGCGGATCCGGTCGAGCGTCCGCTCCGGCAGGCCGGGCTCCTGCCGGGCGTCGTTCCTGTCGGCGTAGGAGGTGACGGCGACGGCCACGTCGTCGTAGCTCTTCGCCGACTGGCTGCGGAAGGCCTGGGAGAGGGTGTCGGTGAAGACCAGGGTGCCGGAGACGAAGGCCACGCCGAGCACCACGGCGAGTACGGTCATCAGCAGCCTGGCCTTGTGCGCGAGCACATTGCGCAGGGCGGTACGGAACATCGTGTCTGTCCTGGGAGAGGGAGGCCGACGAGGGCCCGCGGCTTCGGGGCGCGGGTCCGGCGACGTCAGGTGGGTTCGGTGGGCGCCCCGGGGGGCGCACGGGAGGCCGCGGCGGTACGGGCTCGGCGCGCTGACGCGCACGGGTGCCGGTCACCGGCCGCGGCGGACGCGGGTCAGCTGGTGCGGCCCTTGCCGTCGAAGGCCTTCATGCGGTCCAGGACGCCGTCGGCGCTCGGGTCGATCATCTCGTCGACGATCCGGCCGTCCGCCAGGAAGACCACCCGGTCCGCGTAGGAGGCGGCGACGGGGTCGTGGGTGACCATGACCACGGTCTGGCCGAGCTCGCGCACCGAGTTGCGGAGGAAGCCCAGGACCTCGGCGCCGGAGCGGGAGTCCAGGTTGCCGGTGGGCTCGTCGCCGAAGATGATCTCGGGACGGGAGGCGAGGGCGCGGGCGACGGCCACACGCTGCTGCTGCCCGCCGGAGAGCTGGTTCGGCCGGTGGCCCAGCCGGTCGCGCAGCCCGATCATCCCGATCACGCGGTCGACCCACTCCTTGTCGGGCCTGCGCCCGGCGATGTCCATGGGAAGGGTGATGTTCTCCAGCGCGGTGAGCGTCGGCAGCAGGTTGAACGCCTGGAAGATGAAACCGATCTTGTCCCGGCGCAGCTGGGTCAGCTGCTTGTCCTTCAGCGACCCGAGCTCGGTCTCGCCGATCCGCACCGAGCCGGAGCTGAAGCTGTCGAGCCCGGCCACGCAGTGCATCAGGGTCGACTTGCCCGAGCCGGACGGGCCCATGATCGCCGTGAACTCGGCCTGGCGGAAGTCGATGCTGACCCGGTCGAGCGCGACCACCCGGGTCTCGCCCTGTCCGTACACCTTGGACAGGTCCGTGGCGCGGGCGGCCACGGCGGTGGCGCGGTGAGCGATGGGGGCGGTGGTCACGGGAGGACTCCTGTGGGGCTGTGCTGCAGGGACCGTTCCATGGTGTCCCCGCTCCCGTGCCCGGGCGTCAGTCCCGCTGCCCCTTTCCGGGGCCCTCTGCGGTCGGACCGCACGCGGGGGGAGTCATCCCTGGGTATGACGCCGTCCCTGAGAGGGGCGGAACGCGGCAGTCGCGGTTCACATGCGGAACAGAGGCGGCATTTTTCCGTCAATCAACGGCCCCGCACACCTCCTGGTTCCGCCCTGTCCCTTCTGGAGCCACCCGCTCCGACCTGCACTGACACCCCATCAAGCACCAATAAAATACGACAGTATCGGGCCATCGCCACCCATCGTGGAGCGATCGCCACCGATAGTCTCCGTGCTGACGCTGACCGCGTGCACGCCCGGATGGTGGAATGCAGACACGGCGAGCTTAAACCTCGCTGCCCCTCGGGGGCGTGCCGGTTCGAGTCCGGCTCCGGGCACAGAGCGCACCGGCCCCCGGCGGATCGTCGCCCGGTCCGTCCGGGAGTCACCGGGACCACGAGGTATTCGCATCCGCACCGCACCACCACCAGGCCGGCCGAGCCGCCGGATGCCGTCCGCGCGGCGGGCCGGTGCCCCCGCCCGGGGCCGCCCCGCATCCCGCGGCGGGCCCGTGCCCCTTCCCCGGGGCGTCCTTCATGCGGAGGAGCGCGACAGCTCCTCCAGCAGGTCCACCGCCCGGGCCGCGTGCTCGTGCGGCACGAAGAGGTGGTCGTGGTGGAAGCCCGCCACGACATTGCAGCTGAGACCCGCGTCCGCGAGGGCCCGCGAGACCGAGGCGGTCAACCCGACCGCGTCGAGCGCCGAGTGGGCGCGCAGGGTGATCCAGCCCGCGACGTAGTCGTAGGCCAGGCCCGCCGCGTCGGCCGCCTCCTCGGGGACGACCAGGGTCAGCCCCTCCGGCTCGGTCACCGTGACCACGGGCACCAGGCCCTCGGGCACGCCTCCGGTCACGGAGGTGAAGACGTAGCGGCCCGGATTCAACTCCGGCCGCATGCCGCTCAGCAGGGCCCGCAGATCGCTCTCACCCGTCATACCGCCAGCCTACGGGTCCTCCGATCCGTCCCGTCCGGGCCGCGGCGCCCCGCCCGTCCGCCGCTGCCGGGCTGCGACCGGCCGGGCGGGCGGCGCCGCCCGCCGGGGCCGGGTCCGGGTGCCCGCCCCCGGCTCACCCGCACGGCTCCGGGCGCCGCGCGGACCGCCCGCCCGTGCCGGGACCTACCTATCGGCGGACTCCGGACACGGGCGGGGCGGCGTCGGTCTGGCGGAGTTCCGCCAGCAGCTCGTTCTGCCCGGCCAGCAGCTCGGTGAGGATGCGTCGGGCGGCCCGCAGCAGTTCCGCGACATCGCCTCCGGCGAGCGCGTAGCTGACCGTGGAGCCCTCCCTGATCGAGACCACGATGCCGGAGCGCCGCAGCACGGCCAGCTGCTGCGACAGGCTGGACGGTTCGATCTCGATGTCGGCGAGCAGGTCCCGCACCGGTACGGGGCCGTTCTGGAGCAGCTCCAGGACCCTGATGCGCACCGGATGCCCGAGCATGCGGAAGAACTCCGCCTTGGCCTGGTAGAGGGGTACTTGCATGCGCGCTCGCTCCCTGGCGGGTGGGGGATGACGTCCTGGGTGCGGCGGCACCCCGGTGTGCCGCCGCAGAACCTGCCCTTACCTGGCGATCCATCCTCAGGGAGCACGGTCTCCGTGATCCGTGAGTTGGGATCTTGCTGATGTGGCGACTTGAAGAATTCTTCACATCATGGGCGTAGAAAAGGGCCGGACTCGGGTAGGTGTCAAACCTCCAGTTGCTCCTCGACGCGGCGCAGCTGGTGCCGGGCCATCGCGAGGTTCGAGCGGCCCTTGTCCAATACGAGGTAGAGGAACAGCCCGTGCCCGGAGCGGCCGCCGACCAGGCGGATCAGGTGGTACTGCCCCGCGAGCGTGATGAGGATGTCCTCGATCTCGCTGCGCAGGCCCAGCTGCTCCATCGTGCGGACCTTGGCCCGGATCACGTCGGTGTTCCCCGCGGCGGCGACCGTCAGGTCGAGATCGCCGCCCCCGCCCAGGGTGCCCAGCGCCATTCCGCTGGTGTAGTCGACCACGGCCGCTCCGAGAGCGCCCTCGATCCCGGTCATCATCTCCTTGAGCGACACTTCCACACTCGCCACGCTGTCTCCCCTTCTGGTGTGCGGTGGGCCGGAGTTGCCCCCGGCACATTCGGTTCTGGCACCGTAGGCCGCCGACGGGGCGCCCGGCGGAGGGTGATCGCTAATGGCCAATGTTGATCGAGGCATGACCGAAGTGGGCTGCGCTCCGCCCTGTGGTGTGCGCTTACGGGGGCCTCGGGAGCCTCGGGGGCCCGGTCCGGCGCCCGGCCGCCGGGCCCGGCTCACCCGGACGGGCGCCCGGGGGGCGCGACGCGGCGTCACCCGTCCGGAGGACATCCGGCTCCGCGGGGCCGCCCGGGGCCCCGCGGAACGGGCGGGCGTTCGCCCAGGGTGGACACGATCTCCTAAAGATCCTCCTCGGGCACTAGAGTGTTCCCTTTGCTTGCCTATTACTCTTGGGTCAAGGCCGCGCCCGGCGGCCATGGAGGAGTGAGATGAGGAGCAGTAACCCGGTCTTCTCGCGACGGGGGTTCAGCCGCGACAACGGCTATGCCGGCTTCAACGCGCAGCAGTCGCAGGCCGGGGGCCCCGCCGCAGGTGCCGATCCGTACGCCCAGGGTGCGGGCAACCCGTACGCCACCAACCCCTACGCCACCGCCGACGCCACGCTCGGCGCCCCGCCGCAGGCCCCCGCCCGCGCGGACGTGATGACGATCGACGACGTCGTCACGCGGACCGCCATGACGTTGGGCACGGTCGTGCTCACGGCTGTCCTGTCCTGGGTGCTGCTGCCCGTGGACGGGGACAACCTCGGCAAGTCGTACGGCATCGCCATCGGGGCCGCTCTGGTCGCGATGGTGCTGGCTCTCGTGCAGTCCTTCAAGCGCAAGGCCTCGCCCGCGCTGATCCTGTCCTACGCGGCCTTCGAGGGCGTGTTCCTCGGTGTGATCTCCAGCGCGGTGTCCACCTACATCGCCGACGGTGTGGTGGCCCAGGCCGTGCTCGGCACGATGGCGGTCTTCGCCGGTGTGCTGTTCGCCTACAAGATGGGCTGGATCCGCGTCACGCGCCGCTTCTACGGCTTCGTGATGGCCGCGGCCATGGGCTTCGTGCTGCTGATGGCCGTGAACCTGCTCTTCGCCGTGATCGGCGGCGGTGACGGGCTCGGCTTCCGCAGCGGTGCCCTCGGCATCCTGTTCGGTGTCATCGGCATCATCCTGGGCGCCTGCTTCCTCGCCCTGGACTTCAAGCAGGTCGAGGACGGCATCGCCTACGGCGCGCCGCGCGAGGAGTCCTGGCTGGCGGCCTTCGGCCTCACGCTGACCCTGGTGTGGATCTACCTGGAGATGCTGCGTCTGCTGTCCATCCTCCAGGGCGACGACTGACGCACGGCCAGAGCGCCGCGTCCCCGCGGCGCAGCCGGCACGAGGAAGGGCCCGCCCGTCAGGGCGGGCCCTTCCGCTGTCACCGGCACCCGGCCGCCGGTGGGAGCACCGGGCGCGAGGGCCCGGGGCGGGGAATCGTGGACGGCACCGCGCTCCGCCGAGCGGCGCGGGTGCCCGGGCTCCTTCCTCCGGCGTGCGCCGGGCGGGACGGGGCCGGGGGTCCACCGCCCCGGCCCCGTCCGGCCCTCAGAGCAGCTTGCGGGCCGCCCGCCTCAGGTCGTGCTCGTGGATGATCGCCTTCGCGTGTCCGTAGGAGAGGTCGTGCTCGCCGCGGAGCCAGCTCACCTTCTCCTCGAAGCGGAAGAGCGAGGGGCCCTCGTCGACGGTGCGCAGCCAGTCGGAGATGTCACGACCGGTGCACTCCGGGATGCGGGAGATCAGGTTGCGATGGGTCTCTTCGGAGAAGACATGGGACATCGGCGCCTCCGGACGCAGTGCACATGGTGCTCTTGACGCCACGGTGCCCGAGAGTGCCCGCGTTGGCAACACTCCCGCGGGGACGCGTAGGGTCGCGGGGTGCTTGATACGACGGAATTCGACGCCTGTGTGGAGCGCCTCTCCGACCGTCTGAGGGCCGCCCCGCAGAGCCGTCTGCAGCAGGGGGCCGCGGCGGAGGGGCTGGCCCTCGCCAGGGAGTTGTCCCGTCGCGCCCAGCGTCTGGAAGGTGCCGCGGACCCGCTGCGGACCATGCCGGACGCGGGTGTGTTCGCCGTCGCCGACCAGCTGCTGGTCGCGGGCCAGGATCTGGCCGAGGTGCTGCGGGTCGCCGGCCCCGAGGGTGCGGCGGAACGCGACGCGGCCGTCGCGCTGGTGGTGTCGGCCGGTCGGCGGGCCGGCTTCTAGTCCCGGCCCCGGCCCCGGCCCCGGCTCCGCGGCCGGCCGGGCTCTGCGGCCGGGTCCGTGGTCAGGCGGGCTCCGCGGGCGGGTCGGCCGTCAGTGGGAGGCGATCACGCGGTCCGCGAGGATGTAGACGCTCTCCCCGCCGCAGGCGAAGGTGAGCGCGTAGGCACCCGACACCCCGGAGCCGCCGAGGAGGACCGGCGAGCTGCCCGCGCGGACGGCGTCGGCGAGGCGCTCCGCGGTCTCGCGGTGCCCGGGCGTCATGCACAGCGTGGTCCCGTCGGTGAAGACGTACACGTCCAGCGTGCCGAGCGGCCCGGGGCGCACGTCGGCCAGCTCGGTGCCGTCCTCGGCCAGCGCCTCCAGTCGGGCCACCGTGCGCTCGTGGTCGGTGACCACCGGGGTGCGCACCGGGACGAAGTCCGGGTGCGAGGGGTGGCGGCGGCGGGCGGCGGCCAGCTCCGGGGAGTCCTCGGCGAACTCGGTGGACTCGGGGAGGTCCGCCATGTCGTCCAGCGCCTCCACGGCCTCCAGGTCCATCGCCTCCAGGCCCGCGAAATCGGCCTGACGCGGGACGTAGAAGGGCGTGGTGTCCTCGGCGGCGTCCACGATGCCGCCGAGCGGGGAGGCGTCGCCGGGGAAGCGGGCGGAGGCGTCGGCGGCGTCCCGGGCCTCCTGCGCGGCCCAGAAGGCGCGGGCCTCGGCGAGCTCCCGCTCCCGCTCCTCGGCCAGCGCCTCGGCGACGGCCGCGCGTATCTCGGCGGCGTCGCCGGTGCGGGCACCGGGCAGTGGCACGCTGCGGCCGCTCGCGTGGGACTCCGCGATCTCCTCGCGCAGGGCGGTGACCTGCTTGCGCAGCCCGTGGGCGGCGTGCAGGGCAGCGGCGCCCACGGCCGTGGCGGCGGCCGTGGTCAGCAGCAGGGCAAGAGACATGGCGCTCACTGACGTACTCCCGGTTTCAATCGACACCCCCGACTTTCCTAGCATCAGCTTGCGATGAGCCACCCCGGTCTGTCAGTGCATTACGTCACGAAACGGACAGGACTTTGGGCTTCAGGTTTGGCCGGGTAACTGCTGTGACCTGCGAAAAGGCTGCTCCCCCAGGAGATAGGTCACATCCTGGGGGAGATTGAGTCACGAACGGGGCTCCGCGGGCCGCGACCGCGGTCGCGCGGAGCCCCGGAGCCGGGTCAGCTCAGGCGCTCGACGACCATCGCCATGCCCTGGCCGCCGCCGACGCACATCGTCTCCAGGCCGAACTGCTTGTCGTGGAACTGGAGGCTGTTGATCAGCGTGCCGGTGATCCGGGCGCCGGTCATGCCGAAGGGGTGGCCGACGGCGATGGCGCCGCCGTTGACGTTGACCTTGTCCAGGTCGAAGCCGAGATCGCGGTAGGAGGGGATCACCTGCGCGGCGAAGGCCTCGTTGATCTCGACCAGGTCGATGTCGGAGGTGGTCAGCCCGGCCCTCGTCAGGGCCTGCCGGGACGCCTCGACCGGGCCGAGCCCCATGATCTCGGGGGAGAGCCCGGAGACGCCGGTGGAGACGATCCGGGCGAGCGGGGTGAGCCCCAGCTCCCGGGCCTTGGTGTCGCTCATGATGACGAGGGCGGCGGCGCCGTCGTTCAGCGGGCAGCAGTTGCCCGCCGTGACCAGGCCGTCGGGGCGGAAGACCGGCTTGAGGCCCTGCACGCCCTCCATTGTGACGCCGGCGCGGGGGCCGTCGTCCTTGGACACCACGGTGCCGTCCGGGGTCGTGACCGGGGTGATCTCGCGCTCCCAGAAGCCGTTCTTGATGGCCTCCTCCGCGAGGTTCTGGGAGCGGACGCCGAACGCGTCCATGTCCTCGCGGGTGACGCCCTTGAGGCGGGCCAGGTTCTCCGCGGTCTGGCCCATGGCGATGTAGGCGTCCGGGACCAGGCCGTCCTCGCGCGGGTCGTGCCAGGTGGAGCCCTCGGACTCGGCGACCGCGGCCGTGCGCGCCTCCGCCTCGGCGAAGAGCGGGTTGTGGGTGTCCGGCAGGGTGTCGGAGTTGCCCTTGACGAACCGCGAGACCATCTCGACGCCCGCGGAGACGAAGACGTCGCCCTCGCCCGCCTTGATGGCGTGCATGGCCATGCGCGAGGTCTGGAGCGAGGAGGAGCAGTACCGGGTGACGGTGCAGCCTGGCAGGTGGTCCATCCCCATCTGCACGGCCACGATCCGGCCCAGGTTGTTGCCCTGCTCGCCGCCCGGGAGGCCGCAGCCGAGCATCAGGTCGTCGATGTCGCGCGGGTCGAGCTCGGGGACCTTGGCGAGCGCGGCCTGGACGATCGTCGCGGTCAGGTCGTCGGGCCGCAGCTCCTTCAGGGAGCCCTTGAAGGCCCGGCCGATGGGCGAGCGGGCGGCAGAGACGATCACGGCTTCGGGCATCACGGCTCCATGAGGGGAGGGAGGTCGGCTCACTGGGAAGTTACCCGTACGTATGCCCGCGGTCACGGCGCGGGCCGTGTGATGCGGGCCTCTTTTCTAAGCGTGCGCTTGCTCAGTCCAGTGTGCCATGTCCGGCTCCGGAGCGCGCCGCCGTTCCGGCGGCGAAAGCCCGCCGCCCCGGCCCCGCCCCGCCGGCCCCGCCCAGGGCCCACCCCGGCCCCACCCCGGCCCGGTCGGGCGGCCCTCAGCGGCGGTGGGCCCGGTCCGGAGGGTTCCGGTCCGCCCCCCGGTCGCGGCCTCCTCCGGGGCCCGGACCGCCCCCGGGGGCCCGGTCGGCGGGCGCCCCGGCGACGGCCGCCCCCTGCGCCGCGCCCTCGCCGGCCTCCGACGCGGGCAGACGGCGGCGCCTGCGGTGCTTGAGCAGCGCCCAGGGAGCCCGGGCCCCCGTCACCTCCGTGCCCGCCTCCGAGGCCGCCGTGGCCGCCGCACGGGCCACCGGCAGCAGGTCCTCGTGGCGGTCCGCCTCCAGGGCGTCGCCCTCCGGCCACAGGCCCAGCGCGGCGCACAGCGTCGGGAGCATGGCCATCGCCGCCGTCGCGTACCCCTCCGCCGAGGGGTGGTAGTTGTCCGCCCCGAACATCTCCCGGGGATTGGCGGCGAACTCGGGGCCCAGCAGATCCCCGAGCGAGACCGTACGGGCGCCCTGCTCCACCGCCACGATCGTCTGCGCCGCCGCCAGCTGGCGGCTGGCCCGCCGGGCGAGCCAGCGCAGCGGCTGGTAGACCGGCTCGATGGTGCCGAGGTCGGGGCAGGTGCCGACCACCACCTCCGCACCGGCGGTGCGCAGCCTGCGCACCGCCGCGGCCAGGCAGCGCACCGACTGCGTGGCGGGCATCCGGTGGGTGACGTCGTTGGCGCCGATCATGACGACGCAGAGGTCCGGGGTGCGCGAGCGGTCGGCCAGCAGCCGGGTGACCTGGCGCTCCAGGTCGTCGGACTGCGCACCCGGCAGGGCGATGTTGCGGACCTCCACCGGCCGCTCCGCCACCGCCGCCAGCCCCGAGGCCAGCAGTGCCCCCGGGGTCTGCCCGGCCCGGCGCACCCCCTGGCCCGCCGCCGTCGAGTCGCCGAGGACGGCCAGGTGCAGGGGGTTCTCGCGGCCGAAGGACAGGCCGTACAGCCCGTCGCCGCGCGGCGGGACGGGTGCGGTGCCCCCGCCCACCGACCGCTTCGCCAGCTGGACCTCCGCGAGCAGCACCCCGACCGCGGCCACGCCCACCAGCCCGATGCCGCCGCCTCCGTACGCCGCGCCAGCCGCGATCCGCCTGGCCACCCTCGCCCTGGACACAGCCACCTCCTCGCGGCCGTCTCAGGCCGCAGTCTCGCCCCTACAAGACGTAACTGCCCCGTTGTGCACGTCGCCCAATCACCCCCGCATCCGGCATACGCTGGCGGCATCATGACGGAGACCCCGGAGAAGACAGTGCGTATCCACGACTCGATGATCAGCCTCGTCGGCGACACCCCGCTGGTGAAGCTGAACAACGTGACCGACGGCATCACGGCGACGGTGCTGGCCAAGGTCGAGTACTTCAACCCGGGCGGTTCGGTGAAGGACCGGATCGCCCTGCGGATGATCGAGGCCGCCGAGCAGAGCGGCGAGCTGAAGCCCGGCGGCACGATCGTCGAGCCGACCAGCGGCAACACGGGCGTCGGCCTGGCGATCGTGGCCCAGCAGAAGGGCTACAAGTGCATCTTCGTCTGCCCGGACAAGGTGTCCACCGACAAGATCAACGTGCTGCGTGCCTACGGTGCCGAGGTCGTGGTCTGCCCGACCGCCGTCGACCCCGAGCACCCCGACTCGTACTACAACGTCTCCGACCGCCTGGTCCGCGAGACGCCGGGGGCCTGGAAGCCCGACCAGTACTCCAACCCCAACAACCCGCGCTCGCACTACGAGACGACCGGCCCCGAGCTCTGGGAGCAGACCGAGGGGCGGATCACCCACTTCGTCGCGGGCATCGGCACCGGCGGCACCATCTCGGGCACCGGGCGCTACCTCAAGGAGGTCAGCTCCGGCGCGGTGAAGATCGTCGGAGCCGACCCCGAGGGCTCGGTCTACTCGGGCGGCTCCGGGCGTCCGTACCTGGTCGAGGGGGTGGGTGAGGACTTCTGGCCCAGTGCCTACGACCGCGAGGTCACCGACGAGATCGTCCCGGTCTCCGACAAGGACTCCTTCCAGATGACCCGGCGCCTCGCCAAGGAGGAGGGGCTGCTCGTCGGCGGCTCCTGCGGCATGGCGGTCGTCGCGGCGCTCCGCGTCGCCGAGCGGCTCGGCCCCGACGACGTGGTGGTGGTCCTGCTGCCGGACAGCGGCCGCGGCTACCTGTCGAAGATCTTCAACGACGAGTGGATGGCCGACTACGGCTTCCTGGAGAGCGGCGGCGCCAGCGTCGCCGACGTGCTGCGCCACAAGGAGGGCGGCGCGATGCCCAGCCTGGTGCACATGCACCCGGACGAGACGGTCGGTCAGGCCATCGAGGTGCTCCGCGAGTACGGCGTCTCCCAGATGCCCATCGTCAAGCCCGGCGCGGGCCACCCGGACGTGATGGCCGCGGAGGTCGTCGGCTCGGTGGTCGAACGGGAGCTGCTGGACGCGCTGTTCACCAAGCGCGCCTCGCTGGGCGACCCCCTGGAGAAGCACATGTCCGCGCCGCTGCCGCAGGTCGGCTCGGGTGAGCCGGTCGCCGACCTGATGTCGGTGCTCGGGGAGTCCGCGGACGCGGCGATCGTGCTGGTGGAGGGCAAGCCCACCGGTGTGGTGAGCCGTCAGGACCTGCTCGCGTTCCTGGCGGGCGAGGCCAAGTGACGGCGGACCCGGGGCAGTCCGGGCGGCTGCCCCGGGAGCCGCGGAGCGTGGGCCGCGCGTCCGTGTGACGTGCCGTCGGACGGGCTTCGCGGAACCGGTACGAGCGCGTCACGTCCGCGCAGCACCGGCTTAACACGCGCCCGGCACAGTGGTCGGCGTCGGCAGGGGAACCGGGCAGGTGAACCCACCCGACAAGACGGCGTCCAGGACAGACGGAGCGGCTCCCGGACCTCCAGGACGCCCGGACGCGCCGACCGGTCCTGACCCGGTCCGTGTCCCTCGCGGGGACCGCCGTCGTCCCGCCCCCCGGCACGGCCGGGGGTGCGGCGGTCCCCGCGCACGACCCCCCGCGCACGACCCCCCGCGCACGACCCCCCGCGCACGACCCCCCCCGTCCAAGGCGCCGCGACCGCGCACCCCGGGGGCGCGCCCCTTCGCGGTGCCCGGCTCAGGCGTCGGACTCGTCCCCCGTGCCCCGGCGGTCGCGCTGCCACGGCCAGCGCCGTGAGGCGTGGGCGGTGCTGACCCCGACGATGCCGAGCCAGGTGACGAGCAGTCCGGGCAGGCCGGCGTGGGAGGCCCCGATCGCGGAGAGCGGGATCGCCAGCACCAGCGTCACGACGGCCACGCCGTAGCGGCCGCCGAAGCCGTGCTCCGCGTCCCGGCCCCCGGGGCGGGTGCCGCCGCGCGCGACGACCATCTGCTGCTCGGCGAGCTGCCTGCGCACGCGGCGGTCGACGGTGGTGTCGAGCCGCTGCTCGACCTTCTCCAGAAACGACTCGACCAGGGCCGCGTCGTAGTCCTCGCCGAGTTCGCGGCGGGCGTCCAGGGTGGCGGCGAGCTCCTTCTCGAGCTCCTTGTCGCGGGCATCCATGCGACGACGTTATGTCCCGGGCGGCGCCCCGTCACTGGGGACAGCCCCCGGGAGGACCGGGGGCTGTCCCCGCCGCGCCCGCGGCCTCGGCCCGCCCGGCGCGGTGGCTCCGGGGCCGGGGGCCCGGACCTACCCGGGCGTACCGCTTGCCGCCCTGTATAAGGTCATGCAGAGTTCTCGATGACTGAATACCGGGCCGGGAGGAGGGCGAAGCGCGTGAGCGAGGGCCCTGCCGCACGGCTCCAGGAGCTCTTCGAGGGGCACCGGCTGACCCCGACCCAGCGGCGCATCGCCCACAGCATGGTCCGTCGCGCCGCCGACGTGCCCTTCCTGTCCAGCGTGGAACTGGCCGAACTCGCCGGGGTCAGCCAGCCGTCCGTGACCCGCTTCGCCGTGGCCCTCGGCTTCGACGGCTACCCGGCGCTGCGGCGCCACCTGCGCGAGGTGGCGCCCCCCGAGGCGGCCCCGGTGCCCCAGGACGCGCCGAACGAGTACCAGCAGGCCGTACACGCGGAGATCGAGAACCTGCACCACCTGGCCGCGCTGCTGGCCGACCCCGAGCCGGTGGAGCGGGCCGGCCGGCTCCTCGCCGCCTCCCGCCCCCTACCGGTGCTCGGACTGCGGGCCGCCTCCTCGCAGGCGCGGGGCTTCGCCTACTTCGCCGCCAAGGTGCACCCGGACGTACGGCTCCTCGACGAGGGCGGCTCGATGCTCGCCGACCGCATCGACTCGGCACGCCGGGCGGGCGCGAGCGTCCTGCTCTGCTTCGCGCTGCCGCGCCATCCGCGGGAGGTCGTGGAAGCGCTGGAGCACGCCCGGGCCGCCGGCCTGACGGTGGTGACCGTCGCCGACTCGGCCTTCGCGCCGGTCGCCGCCCACAGCGACCTGCTGATCCCGGCCCCCGTCGGCACGGGACTGGCCTTCGACACCGCCTGCGCGCCCATGCTGCTGGGCCGGGTGCTGCTGGAGGCCCTCTGCGACGGGCTGCCCGACGCCCAGGCACGCCTGGAGGACTTCGACGCGCAGGCGGCGGAGCGCGGACTGTTCGTGGACTGACAGCGCGGACCGTCCGTCGACCGGCGCGGTCCCTGCGCACCGCACCGCGCCGCCCGCTCTCATGCGCCGCTCAGACGGGGCCGCTATCCTCCCGGGCCGGACACGCATTCCGAGGAGGGAGCGGCAGGTGGCACGCGGACGGCTTCGGAGCAGGCCGGAGAAGGAGGCCGCCGCGGCGGCCGGGCCCGGGGTGCGCCCCGCGGCCCGGGAGCGGGGGACGCGGTCGCTCGCCCGGGTCGCCGTGGCGGTGCGCGCCCCCGCCGCCCCGCTGTGGTGGCTGGGCGTGGTCGCCGCGGCCGTCGGGCTGGCGCTGCCCGGGCTCACCGGCCGCCGGATCGGCGTACTGGCCGGGGCCGCCCTCTTCCTGGTGGCGGCCGCCGCGGTCGCCCTGTTCCGCCGCGGGCGCTACACCCACTTCGCGGAGAGCGCCACCCGTGCGGGGCGCCATGACCTGCTCCAGGACCGGCGGGTGACGCTCCGGCTGCGCCGCCGGGCCCTGCGCTGGTGGCTGTCGGCGGCCTTCCTCGCCGCCGTGGCCTCCGCGTTCGCGGTGCCCGCCGCCGGCGGGGCGGTGCTGGCCGGAGCGGCGGCCGGGCTGTGGGCCAAGGCGGTGTGGATCGGCCGCCGCGAGCAGGCGGCCGAGACCCTGCTGTGGGTGCGCACGGACTGGCTCCCCGGCGGGCCCGTGGGCCCGAAGGCCAGGGGCTTCCGCGCCACGGGGATCGCGGCGGGCGACGCCGCGCCCGGTGGGGCGCGGCGCCGGGCCTGACCGCGGGGAGCGGCCGAGCGCCGGTACCTCAGACCTCCAGTTCGTTCTCGATCTTCCGGAGCTGGTGGCGGGCCATCGCCAGGTTGGCCCGGTCCTTGTCCAGCGCCAGGTAGAGGAAGAGCCCGGCCGAGGTCCTGCTCTTCAGCAGCCGGATCAGGTGGTACTGGGTGCCCAGGGTGATGAGGATGTCCTCGATGTCCTCCTTGAGGCCCAGGTGCTCCATCGTGCGGACCTTGGCGCGCACCACGTCGGTGTTGCCCGCGGCGGCGACGTTCAGGTCGAGTTCCTTGCCGCCTCCGATGGTTCCCAGGGCCATGCCGCTGGAGTAGTCGACGAGGGCGGCACCGACCGCCCCTTCGATGGTGAGGGCTTCCTTGAGGGCGGTCTCGGTGTTGGCCATGGCAGGCGTACGTTCCTTCCGTCTGGTCTTGCTGTTCTGGTTCTGCCGGGTGTGCGTGCGGCGCGTGCCGGACGCACGGGTGGTACGGGTCGGACGGGGTGGGGTGGGGCGGTGGCTCCGGGATGCTCCCGCGGACCGGGGGTCAGCCCTCCGGGGTCCGCTCCAGGGCGCCGTCGACGAGTTCGCCGATGCGGGCGCCGGTGCGGCGCGCCTCCAGGTGGAGTCGGCCGACGTTGATGCGGGGCTCGGCCAGCACGGTGAGCACCGCGGAGGCCCCGGCCGCGTACGTGGCCACATAGCCCCGCTCGCCGCGGACGAGCAGCTCCTTGAAGCCGCCCTGCCCGGTCGCCTCGGTCAGGCGCAGCCCCACGCCGAGCGCGGCGGCGGTGAGGGCGGCCACGCCCTCCGCCTCGGCGGTGTCCGCGGCCAGGACCAGCCCGTCGGAGCTGGCGGCGAGGGCGCCGGTCAGCTGCGGCACCCGTGCCCGCAGCCTCCTGATCTCGCCCAGTACGTCGGCCTCTGCCGTCATGAGCAGTCTCCTCTCGGCGCGCAGCCGCAGCGCGCGCCTCATGACGGATCGCGCTGGGCCCGGTGGGTCGGGCGGTGAATCACAGGCTTGCCTCCAGTGCGTCGCGGAGCCGGCGTAACAGGGCGATGTCCGGGTCGTCGGAGAAGTCCGGGACCCAGTCGGGGAGCCGGGCGCGAGGTGTGCAGGCCGGGTCGGGCGGGGTCTCGACGAGCCCCGCCGCCGCCATCCGCCGCACCTCCACCAGCGTGTTGAACGCGGGCCGTCCGATCACCCGCGCGATCGCCGGCGGGGTGCGCACGCCGTCGGCGAGGGCGAGCAGCGCCCGCTGCCTGCGGGACGCGCCGGGGGAGGCCGGCGCCGGGCGCAGTGGTGCGGTGTCCACACCGGGATAGGGCCACAGGGCCTCCAGCAGCCCCCGTCGCCGACTGGCCTCGCGGGCGACGTCCGCGGCGGGCACGGGCCGGATGCTGCCCATCCAGTGGGCGACCCCGTAGCGGAAGCGGGTCGGGCCTCCGGCCGGGGCCAGGGTGAAGAACGCGGCGTCGTGCAGGGCGGCGAGGTGGCAGAGTTCCAGCTCCCCGCCGGTCACCTGCCCGCTGTCCACGAGGAAGCGGCCCACCTCGCGGCGGGCGCCGGCCCGGGCGACGGCGTCGTCCCAGCCGGTGCGCCCGAGCCGGCCGCCCGCGATGAGCAGCACGTCCAGGCCGGGTGCCGCGGGGCTCTCCGCGTGCACCACCTGGCCGTCCGCCAGGTACAGGGCGCCGTGGTCCCGGACCAGTACGCCCGTCGCCCGTTCCTCCGCGAGCCGGGTCAGCGTCGGGGAGACGGCGGCCGTCGGGGTGCTCATGCGAGGACCAGCCGCTCGGCGATGTCGGCCATCCGGAGTCTGGCCAGGGCGAGGTTGCCGGTGTCCCGGTCGAGCCACAGGTGCAGGAAGACGCTGCTGTCGAAGGTCGTCTCCACGAAGCGCATCACGTGGTAGCCGGAGCTGGTGGTGACGATCACGTCCTCGACGGGCAACCCCTTCGCCCCGGCTCCCCGCTCGGCGGGGGCCTCGCCGGGGCGCTGCGCCGCCTGGGGCGAGAACGACTGGTACTCGGTGGCCATGCGGGCCATCTCGGCGGTCTCCGCCGCCGTCGCCTCCACGTCGCCGCCGGGGCTCTCCCCGATGGCGCCCAGGGCGAGTCCGCTGGTCCAGTCCACGATCGTCGCGCCCCGTGCTCCGGGCACCACCATGGCCTGAAGCAGGCACTCGTCGATTCCGGGCACGTGGATCTCCCTCCCCACCTCGGTGCGGCGTGCACATATGGCGCGCGCCGGTGACGGAGAGGTTACGCAACGTGCTGTGCCGGGGAGGCAGTTCTGGCATTTTCCATCGGGACTTGCCCCGAAGGCTGTACGCTCCGCGCCCTTTATGCGCACAACGCGGCGAGACGTCCGCCGAAGCGGTGGTTTCCGGCCGGATTCACGCCGGGCCCCGGGCCCGGCTCCGCGGCGCCGCCGCCCCGAGGCCCCGCCGCGGCCCCCCGGCGGCCCGGGCCCCGCGGGGCGTCCCCCTCAGGGGCGCCGCGCCTCCGCCGCCCGTGCCATGTCCGCGAGGTCCCGGGCGATCGCGCGGCGCGCGGCGCGGGCCCCGATCGGGCCGAGGAGGCGGGCGAGCAGGCCCCGGGGGCCGTCGGGGAGCGCGGCGGAGAAGGTCATGCGCACGGTCGTGGCGCCCTCTCCCGCGGTCAGCAGGAGGAACTCCGAGACGTAGTGCGTCCCGTGCGAGTCGGCCTCCACCACATAGCGCTCGGGCGGCTCGCACGCGGTGACCGCCATCTCCTCGGTGCCCTCCGCGCCGAGCATCCGGCGGGTCTCCCGCCAGCGGGTGCCCACGCCGAACCCGCCGGGCGTCAGCACCTGGACCCGGTCGACCCCGGTGAGCACCTCCTCCCAGCTGTCGATGTCGGTCATGGCCTCCCACACCGGGCCGGGGGGCGCCTGGACGAGTTGCTCGACGACGATGCTGCGGGCTGTCATGCCTTCATGGAATCACCCGGGTCCGACAGCCGCCCCCGGGCCGAGGGCCGGGGCAGCAGCGCGTCCCGGTGGCCGGCCCCCGCCTCGGCGACGATCTCGCCGGGTGCCTGGGCCTCGCGGACGGCGGCGAAGGAGATCCCCCCGGGGCCCTCGGTCCAGCCGTGGACGGCGACCCTGGGCAGGCTGTTGTAGCCGTAGTGGCTGGCGAAGCAGTACGCCCCGGTGTCCAGCGCGGCCACCACGTCCCCCGGGTGCAGCAGCGGCAACGGGCGCCGCTCGGCGAGCAGGTCGCCCGCGAAGCACGCCGGTCCCGCCACGTCCTGCTCCACGGGCGGACCGGTGCGCGGCTCGCCGGCCGCGTCGTAGGCGGCGATCCGCAGCGGCCAGGATTCCGGTGCGTAGACCGTGCGGGTGGCGACCTGCACCCCGGCGTGGGTGACCGCGATCGGCCGCCCGCCCGCGCTCTTGGTGTACTCGACCCGGGCGAGGACCAGGCCGTGCTTGGCGACCAGGGAGCGGCCGAACTCGGTGACCAGCCCGTACCGCCCGTCGAACAGGCCCGGGACCCGCGCGGCCAGCAGCTCGGCGTACTCCCGGAAGGAGGGGGTGTGCGCCTCGGAGGCGAAGTTCACGGGGAGCCCGCCGCCGATGTCGACCGTGTCGATCCGGCGCTCCCCGGCCGCCGCGTTGATCTCCTCGGCGAGCAGGTACGCGGCCTCCACGGCGTCGGCCATCCGGTCCAGGGCCATCCCCTGGGAGCCGGAGTGGGTGTGCAGCCGGGTCAGCCAGGGGCGGTCCACCGCGGTGCGGACCAGGTGCCGCCGGGCCCCGGGGTCGGTGAGGGGGAAGCCGAACTTGGAGGTGGCCGTCGCCGTGGAGAGCGCGCCGATGCTGCCGCCGCCGACCTGCGCGTTGACGCGCAGTCCGATGGGGGACGCGGTGGGCGCGGCGGCCGTCAGGGCGTCGAGCCGGGCGAGTTCCTGGGGGTTGTCGGCGTTCACCGCGACGCCGAGGGCGAGTGCCTCGCGCAGTTCGGCGCGGGTCTTGGCGGGGGAGTCGAGGACGATCCGCTCCGGGGGCAGCCCGGCGGCGCGGGCGATCGCCAGCTCCCCGGGGCTGGCCGCCTCCGCCCCGAGGCCCTCGGCGTGCAGCAGGGCGAGCACCGGCACCAGCGGCGCGGCCTTCACCGCGAAGGCGTGCAGCACGGGCGCGCCGGTCACCGCGGCGAAGGCCGCGCGCAGGGCGGCGGCGGAGGCGCGCAGTCCGGCCACGTCGAGGAGGGCGGTCACCGGCTGCTCCCCGCCGAGGAGCCCCTGCTCCACGGCCGCGCGGACGGCCCGGTCCCGGAGGTCGGAGGTCATGGGCGCCAGCCAATCACCGGTCCGGACCCGCCGCAGCTGTTGACTAGAACTATTCATCCCATCAGGATGTGAATACCTGATTCACACCCGGTCCATGCCGGCTTGTCGAGGAGGCACCTGCCCATGTCAGGACCCCGCCCCGTACGGGCACCGCGCGGTACGTCGCTGAGCACCCTGGGGTGGCAGCAGGAGGCCGCCCTGCGGATGCTCCAGAACAACCTCGACCCCGAGGTCGCCGAGCATCCGGACAAGCTGGTGGTCTACGGCGGCACCGGCAAGGCCGCCCGCGACTGGCGCTCCTTCGACGCCATGGTGCGCACCCTGCGGACCCTCGGGCAGGACGAGACGATGCTCGTCCAGTCCGGCCGCCCCGTGGGCGTGATGCAGACCCACGAGTGGGCCCCGCGGGTCCTCATCGCCAATTCCAACCTGGTGGGCGACTGGGCCACCTGGGAGGAGTTCCGCCGCCTGGAGCAGCTGGGCCTGACCATGTACGGCCAGATGACGGCCGGCTCCTGGATCTACATCGGCACCCAGGGCATCCTCCAGGGCACCTACGAGACCTTCGCCGCCGTCGCCGCCAAGAAGTTCGGCGGCACCCTCGCCGGGACCATCACGCTCACCGCCGGCCTCGGCGGCATGGGCGGTGCCCAGCCCCTGGCCGTCACCATGAACGACGGCGTCGCCCTGTGCATCGACTGCGACCCGCGCGCCATCGAGCGCCGCATCGAGCACCGCTACCTCGACGTCAGGGCCGGCTCGCTCGACGAGGCCCTGCGCCTGGCGGTGGAGGCGCGCGACGCCCGCCGCCCCCTGTCCATCGGCCTGCTCGGCAACGCGGCCGAGCTGCTGCCGCGGATGCTCGCCGAGGGCGCGCCGGTCGACATCGTCACCGACCAGACCAGCGCGCACGACCCGCTGTCCTACCTTCCGGCCGGCACCGCCTTCGAGGACATGGCCGAGGCCGCCGCCAAGGACCCCGCGGGGTTCACCGACCGCGCCCGCGCGTCCATGGCCCGCCATGTCGAGGCGATGGTCGGCTTCATGGACGCGGGCGCCGAGGTCTTCGACTACGGCAACTCGATCCGCGGCGAGGCCAAGCTCGCCGGCTACGCGCGGGCCTTCGACTTCCCCGGGTTCGTCCCCGCCTACATCCGGCCCCTGTTCTGCGAGGGCAAGGGCCCCTTCCGCTGGGCCGCGCTCTCCGGAGACCCGGCCGACATCGCCCGCACCGACAAGGCCGTCCTCGACCTCTTCCCGGAGAACGAGTCGCTGGCCCGCTGGATCCGGATGGCGGGGGAGCGGGTCAGCTTCCAGGGCCTGCCCGCCCGGATCTGCTGGCTGGGCTACGGGGAGCGCGACCGGGCGGGCGAGCGCTTCAACGACATGGTCGCCGGCGGCGAGCTGACCGCCCCCCTGGCCATCGGCCGCGACCACCTGGACTGCGGCTCGGTCGCCTCCCCGTACCGCGAGACCGAGGCCATGCGGGACGGTTCCGACGCCATCGCGGACTGGCCTCTG
The DNA here is from genome assembly GCF_043203115.1 of Streptomyces sp. NPDC048001. Classification (NCBI taxonomy): domain Bacteria; kingdom Bacillati; phylum Actinomycetota; class Actinomycetes; order Kitasatosporales; family Streptomycetaceae; genus Streptomyces; species Streptomyces sp. NPDC048001. The sequence goes on along the minus strand of NZ_JBIDBN010000020.1, from coordinate 26,039 downwards.
CTCAACGCCATGGTCAACGTGGCCTCGGGCGCCTCCTGGGTCTCCCTCCACCACGGCGGCGGCGTCGGCATGGGCCGCTCCCTCCACGCGGGCCAGGTCACCGTCGCCGACGGCACCCCGCTGGCGGGCGAGAAGATCCGCCGGGTGCTCACCAACGACCCCGGCATGGGCGTCATCCGCCACGTCGACGCGGGCTACGACCTCGCGGAGTCGGTCGCCGAGGCCAAGGGCGTGCGCGTGCCGATGCGCGAGGGCGGGCAGGAGCAGGCGTGAGCGACTCGTTCCACCGCATGTGGGCCGACCTGGCCCCCGTCGGCCGCCATCCGGGCTCCGGCGGCTACCGCCGCTACGCCTGGACCGGCGCGGACACCGACTGCCGCGCCTGGTTCAGGGCCCAGGCCGAGGCCCGCGGCCTCCTCTGCGAGACCGACCGCAACGGCAACCAGTGGGCCTGGCTCGGCGACCGGACCGTCGGTGACGCGGTGGTCACCGGGTCCCACCTGGACTCGGTACCCGACGGCGGGGCCTTCGACGGCCCGCTCGGCGTCGTGTCCTCCTTCGCCGCGCTCGACGAACTGCGCCGCAGGGGGGCGCGGTTCACCCGGCCGCTGGCCGTCGCCAACTTCGGCGACGAGGAGGGCGCCCGCTTCGGGCTGGCCTGCGTCGGCTCCCGGCTCGCCGCCGGGCAGCTGACCCGCCAGACCGCCTTCGCCCTGCGCGACGCCGACGGCGTCAGCCTGCCGCAGGCCATGGAGGCGGCCGGCCACGACCCCGAGGCCATCGGGCCCGACCCGGAGCGGCTGGCGGGCATCGGCGCCTTCGTCGAACTCCACGTCGAGCAGGGGCGGGCGCTCGACCTCACCGGCGACGCCGTCGGCGTCGCCTCCGCGATCTGGCCGCACGGGCGGTGGCGGTTCGACTTCCGCGGGGAGGCCAACCATGCCGGCACCACCCGGCTGGCCGACCGCCGCGACCCGATGCTGACCTACGCGGAGACGGTGCTCGCGGCCCGCCGGGAGGCCGAACTGGCGGGCGCGGTGGCCACCTTTGGCAAGGTCGCCGTCGAACCCAACGGGGTCAACGCCATCCCCTCCCTGGTGCGGGGCTGGCTGGACTCCCGCGCCCCCGACCAGGCCGCGCTCGACACCGTGCTGGCCGCGGTCGAGCAGGCCGCCAGGGAGCGCGCCGAGCGCGACGGCACCGACGTGGCGGTGGTGCGGGAGTCCTTCACGCCCGTCGTCGAGTTCGAGCACGCCCTGCGCGACGAGATCGGCCGGATCCTCGGCGGCTCCGTCCCGGTCCTGGGCACCGGCGCCGGGCACGACGCGGGCATCCTCTCGGCCTCGGTGCCGACCGCCATGCTGTTCGTGCGCAACCCCACCGGCGTCTCCCACTCCCCGGCCGAGTACGCGGCCGAGGACGACTGCGTCGCCGGTGTCCGCGCGCTCGCCGACGTACTGGAGGGACTCGCGTGCGGATGACCGCCTACTGGCTGGAGCACGCCTGGCTCGGCGACCGGGTCGAACCCGGCGTCGTGCTGGAGGTCTCCGGCGACCGCATCGCCGCGGTGCGCACCGGCACCCCGGCGCCGCCGCCCGGCGCCGAGGTGCTGAGGGGCCTCACCCTCCCCGGGCTCGCCAACGCCCACTCGCACGCCTTCCACCGGGCCCTGCGCGGCACCGTGCAGACCGGCTCGGGCACCTTCTGGACCTGGCGCGAGGTGATGTACCGGGTCGCCGACCGGCTCACCCCGGACAGCTACTTCGCGCTCGCCCGCGCCGCCTACGCGGAGATGGCACTCGCCGGCGTCACCGCCGTCGGCGAGTTCCACTACGTCCACCACGCGCCCGGCGGGACGCCCTACGCGGACCCCAACGCCATGGGGGAGGCCCTGATCGCGGCGGCGGCCGAGGCCGGCATCCGGATCACCCTGCTGGACACCGCCTACCTCTCGGCGGGTTTCGGCGAGCCCCCCGGCCCCCACCAGCTGCGCTTCTCGGACGGAACGGCCGAGGCCTGGGCCGGGCGCGCCGCGGCGCTGAAGGAGTCCCCGCACGCCCGTATCGGGGCGGCCGTCCACTCCGTGCGGGCCGTTCCCGCCGACCAGCTGGCGACCGTCGCCGCCTGGGCGGCCGAGCGCGCCGCGCCGCTGCACGTCCACCTCTCCGAGCAGACGGCCGAGAACGAGGCCTGCCTCGCCGCGCACGGCTGCACCCCGGCCCGGCTGCTCGCCGACCACGGCGTGCTCGGGCCGCGGACCACCGGCGTCCACAACACCCACCTGACCGACGAGGACATCGCGCTCGTCGGCGCCTCGGGCACCGGCACCTGCATGTGCCCCACCACCGAGCGGGACCTCGCAGACGGCATCGGCCCCGCCCCGGCCCTCCAGGCGGCCGGCTCGCCGCTCTCGCTCGGCAGCGACAGCCACGCCGTGGTCGACCCCTTCGAGGAGGCCCGCGCCCTGGAGCTCAACGAGCGCCTGCGCAGCCGCACCCGGGGCCACTGGACGGCCGCCGCCCTGCTGCGCGCGGCCGCCGAGGACGGCCACCGGGCCCTGGGCTGGGAGGGCGCGGGCCGCCTGGCGGCGGGCGCGCCGGCCGACTTCGCCGCCGTCGCCCTCGACTCCGTGCGCACCGCCGGCCCGGAGCCCCGGCTCGCCGCCGAGACCGCGGTCTTCGCGGCGAGCGCCGCGGACGTGCGGGACGTCGTGGTGGGCGGCGCCCGGATCGTCCGGGACCACGGGCACACCCGCGTCCCCGACCCGGCGGCCGCCCTGGCCGCCGCCGTCTCCGCCCTGCGCGGCTGACCCCGCGCCCCCGCCGAACCCGACCCCCGGCCCCGCACCCGGCCCCCGGATTGGACCCATGACCACCACGCTCCTCACCGGCATCGGCAGTCTCGTCACCAACGACCCCACCCTGGGCGACCTCAGCCCCCTCGGCGTCGTGGCGGACGCCGCGCTCGTCATCGACGGCGACGGGACCGTCGCCTGGGCCGGGCCCGCGGCAGGGGCCCCGGCCGCCGACACCGCCCACGACGCCGGGGGGCGCGCCTGCGTGCCCGGCTTCGTCGACTCCCACTCCCATCTGGTCTTCGCGGGCGACCGGACCGCCGACTTCCACGCCCGGATGTCCGGCCGCCCCTACTCCGCGGGCGGCATCCGCACCACGGTGGCGGCCACCCGCGCCGCCTCGGACGAGGAGCTGGAGGCCAATCTCACCCGCTACCTGGGCGAGGCGCTGCGCCAGGGCACGACCACCTTCGAGACCAAGTCCGGGTACGGGCTGACGGTCGAGGACGAGGCCCGCGCCCTGCGCATCGCCGCCCGCCACACCGACGAGGTGACCTTCCTCGGCGCCCATGTGGTCTCCCCCGAGCACACGGACGACCCGGCGGCCTACGTCGACCTGGTCACCGGCCCGATGCTGGACGCCTGCGCCCCGCACGCCCGCTGGGTGGACGTCTTCTGCGAGAAGGGCGCCTTCGACGCGGACCAGGCGCGGGCGGTGCTCACGGCGGGCATGGGCAGGGGCCTGGTGCCGCGGGTGCACGCCAACCAGCTCTCCTTCGGCCCCGGCGTGCAGCTGGCCGTGGAGCTGGGAGCCGCCTCGGCCGACCACTGCACCCACCTGACCGACGCGGACGTCGACGCCCTGGCGAACGGGAGCACGGTCGCCACGCTGCTGCCGGGCGCCGAGTTCTCCACCCGTGCCCGGTGGCCGGACGCCCGTCGCCTGCTGGACGCGGGTGCCACGGTCGCCCTGTCCACCGACTGCAACCCGGGCTCGTCCTTCACCTCGTCCATGCCCTTCTGCATCGCCCTGGCCGTCCGGGACATGGGCATGACCCCCGACGAGGCCCTGTGGTCGGCCACCGCGGGCGGTGCGGCGGCCCTGCGCCGCACCGACGTCGGCCGCCTGGCACCGGGCGCCCGCGCCGATCTGGTGCTGCTCGACGCCCCCAGCCATGTCCACCTGGCCTACCGGCCGGGCGTCCCGCTGGCCCGGGAGGTGTGGCGGGCGGGCCGCCGCCTGGTCTGAGCCCGCCGGGCGTGCTCCGTTCCGCCCCGCGGGGGAGCGGGGGACGCCGACAGGGCCCGTTCCGGGGGAACGGGCCCTGTCGGGGCGGCGGGCCCGAAGGCCCGCGGCTCAGCTCTCGGAGGTCAGCCCCTTGCGCAGGGTGACCAGCGTTCTGGAGAGCAGCCGGGAGACGTGCATCTGGGAGATGCCCAGCTCCTCGCCGATCTCGGACTGCGTCATGTCGGAGACGAAGCGCATCGACAGGATGCGCCGGTCGCGCGGCGCCAGGTCGGCGATCATGGGCTTGAGCGACTCCACGTACTCGATGCCCTCGATGCCGTCGTCCTCGTAGCCGAGGCGGTCCGCCAGCGCGTTCTCGCTGTCGTCGTCCTCCGGCTGGGCGTCGAGCGAACTCGCCGTGTAGGCGTTGCTGGCGGCCATGCCCTCGACGACCTCGTCGCGCCCGATGCCCAGGTGCTCGGAGAGCTCGTCGACGGTGGGTGCGCGGTCCAGGCGCTGCGCGAGCTCGTCACCCGCCTTCGCCAGGTCCAGACGCAGCTCCTGGAGACGGCGCGGCACCCGCACCGACCAGGAGGTGTCCCGGAAGAAGCGCTTGATCTCGCCGATGATGGTCGGCATCGCGAAGGTGGGGAACTCGACGCCGCGGCTCAGCTCGAAGCGGTCGATCGCCTTGATCAGGCCGATCGTGCCGACCTGGACGATGTCCTCCATCGGCTCGCTGCGGCTGCGGAACCGCGAGGCGGCGAACTTCACCAGGGCCAGGTTGAGTTCGATCAGGGTGTTGCGCACGTAGGCGAACTCGTGGGTGCCCTCTTCGAGGGACGCGAGGCGGTCGAAGAGCGTCCGCGACAGCGCGCGGGAGTCCAGCGTGCTCAGCTCGTCCGCGGGAGGGATCTCGGGCAGCTCCGGCAGCCCGCCGGGTCCCTCCTCCGAAGCGGTCGCGCCGGGGTGGCGGGGTGGGGCGGGGGCGGTGTCCTGGGTCGCCGACGTCGCGGCCTCGGCGGTCGTCTCGTCGAGCCGGGGTGACATGGTCTCCTCCATCGTTCTCGGCATATGGCTGCCGATGCCGTGCATGTCCATCGCGGTGAGCGGCGCCTCCGAGGCCGGCCGTGTCGGGTGTGTCCCTCTAGCCCTATCGGTTCCGAGCGGCCGATCGCAAGTGGCAAATGCCCGATTCGCCGGTAAGGTGGGTCACTTCGACTACCCGTCGACGGGGTGAGGGCGTAGGGTTCGGCGGGTGTCTGCCCACCGCCCGGCGGGGGGCGCGGCATGCAGGACGGAACAGTGGACGAGGCAGCGACGACACGGCGAAGAGGGACGGGCATGGACCGCGAGACGGTCGGCAGCGTGAACCGGGGCCGGCTTCAGGTCGAGGTTCGGACCGAGGGCCGCAGCGAGATTGTGAAACCGGCGGGTGAGTTGGATCACCACACCGCCGAACTGCTGCGCGCGCCCTTGGACGAGGCGATCGACCGGGGCCGGGTGCGGCTGGTGGTCGACTGCTCCCAGCTCGACTTCTGCGACTCCACGGGGCTCAACGTCCTGCTGGGGGCGCGTCTGAAGGCGGAGGCGGGCGGCGGAGGAGTCCATCTGGCGGGCATGCGGCCCGTGGTGGCGAGGGTCTTCGAGATCACCGGGGCCGATGCCGTCTTCACCGTCCACGACACTCTCGAATCGGCCCTGGTCGACTGAGTCCGCGGGCGCGGTGTTGCACGTGTCACGTGGGCAACGCGAACCTCGCGGGTGTCGTCCCGATTCGGTCGGGCAGGAGAACCCCCACGAATACCCCGCGGATGCTCCGCGGAACGTACGGCTGTCCGGTACGGACCGTACGACGACATTGGCGAACTGGTGAATCGGTGAGGTGAAGCGCTGATGAGCACCACCCGGCAGCAGCAGCCGGGCGAACTCGGCCCCGAGCCGAGAGGCACGGGCGCGGCACCCGCCGTTCCCGCACCGGCGGCGGCCGGCGGCGCGTTGCGCCGTCTCACGCTTCGCCATGCCAGCGGAATCGTCCCGCTCGCCCGTGACTTCACCCGCCAGGCCCTCCACGACTGGGGCTGGCTGCCCGCCGGTTCCGCGGACCGCAGAGCGGCCGCCGAGGACGTCCTCCTGGTGGTCTCGGAACTCGTCACCAACGCCTGCCTGCACGCCGAGGGGCCGGAGGAACTGCGCATCGGCTGCGACGGCAAGGTGCTGCGGCTGGAGGTCGTCGACCAGGGGGCCGGACAGCCCGCCCCCCGCAGGCCCCATCGGGCCGGACGGCCCGGCGGCCACGGCATGTTCATCGTGCAGCGCCTGTGCCTGGACTGGGGCGTGACGCGGACCCCGGGCTCCGCCGGCAAGACGGTCTGGGCCGAACTGGCCGCGCCCGCCTGACGGTTGACCTTCCTCTCCCCCCGCGGCGCCCGTTCCGCGGCCCGCGCCGCGCGGCTCCGCCCACCCCCGCGCACCCTGTGCGGAACGGCCCGGCACCCCCCGAGGGGTGCCGGGCCGTTCCTGCTGCGCCGGGGTGGGCGATCTCGAACGCCGGCGCCCGTCCGTCCGCGGGCCCGGCGCACCGTCAGCGCACGTCGCCCATCAGGGCCCGGATCCTGCGGCCGGCCGTCATGAACGCCAGCCCCGCGACCACCGCGACGACGGCCCACAGCGAGTAGTAGAGGGCGTCGCCCAGCGGGGCGTTGAGCTTGGTGGTCCATCCGTTGAGGGCGTTGCCCGTGGCGGTGGCCAGGAACCACAGACCCATGATCTGGCCGACCAGCTGCTTCGGCGCCAGCTTGGTCGACAGGGACAGGCCGACGGGGGAGAGGCACATCTCGCCGATGGTCTGGACGAGGTAGACGCTCAGCAGCCAGAAGACCGTGACCTTGCCGGTGTCGCTGTTCGCGGCGGCGGCGCCCGCGAGGCCCATGATGGCGAAGGAGCCGCCGATCAGGAGCATCGCCAGCGCGAACTTCGCCACCGTGCTGGGCTCGCGGTTGCGCCGGGCCAGCTTCACCCAGAGCGCGGCGAAGAGCGGGGCCAGGATGATGACCATGGCCGGGTTCACCGACTGGTACCAGGAGGTCGGGAACTCCCAGCCGCCGATGACGCGGTCGGTCTTGTTGTCGGCGAAGAGCGTCAGCAGCGAGCCGGACTGGTCGTAGATCATCCAGAACAGCACGGCCGTGACGAAGAACCACACGAACGCCTTGATCTTCGAGCGGTCGCCGCCCCGGAGCTGCGGGTTGCGGAACATCGCGACGAAGTAGAGCACCGGCACGACCACGCCGAGCACGGCGAGCACGTTGACGATGTGCTCTATGTCGTAGGTGCCGAGCGCGATGTCGGCCAGCAGCGCCGCCACCGCGACACCCGACCACAGCAGGGCCTTGCGGAGCGCGGCGCGCCTCTCCTCGGGGGTGGCCGGCGTGCCCGGCTCCTTGCCGACGTCGCCCAGGTGCTTGGCGCCCAGGACGTACTGGACGACGGCGAGCGTCATGCCGACACCGGCGATGGAGAAGCCGAGGTGCCAGTTGACCTTCTCGCCGACCAGGCCGACCGCCAGCGGCGCCACCACGGCGCCGATGTTGATCGCCATGTAGAAGAGCGAGAAGCCGGCGTCCCGCCGGGCGCTGGACTGTCCCTCGTAGAGGCCGCCGACCATGGCCGAGATGTTCGGCTTCAGCAGGCCCGTGCCGAGCGCGATGAGGACCAGGCCGAGGAAGAACGCGATGTCGGAGGGGATCGCCAGGGTGTAGTGGCCCAGTGCGATGACGATGCCGCCGACGAGCACCGCCTTGCGCGCGCCCCAGAGCCGGTCGGCGATCCAGCCGCCCGGCATGGCCGCCATGTAGACGACCGCGTTGTAGACGCCGTAGATGGCCGCGGCCAGCGCCTCACGGTCCTCCATGGGGCCGTCGAGAACACCCGCGACCAGGTACAGGACGAGGATGCCGCGCATCCCGTACCAGGAGAAGCGCTCCCACATCTCCGTCATGAAGAGCGTGGCCATTCCGCGGGGGTGGCCGAAGAAGGTCTTCTCGCCGCCAGGAGTACTGGCCGAGTCCTTCGTCAGGCTGGACGCCATGGTGGTCAATCCTCGTCAGTTCGGGACGCGCCGCCTTGTGGGCGGGCCGACGCCCGGTGGGGGTGGCCGGCACCGGCACGGGTCCGCCCCACCCCACGCCGAGGGGCCCGCCGCCCCGTCACGGGGCGGCGGGAGGGGGGACCGCGCCGGGGTCCTCACCCCGCCCGCCGTCGGCGGACGGAGCCCGGCCCATAGGTCGTTGACTGCCCTGCGCCGTGCCGGCCGGGAAGGCCGACCGCGCACGACAAGAGGGACCTTCGGTACGCCATCACCAAAGGCCCCAGGATGTTACGTCAGTCGAATCGACACGATACGACATGACAGTGCGGCATTTGGAAGGACTTGAGACATCAATCACAGGTGATCATGGAACCGGCCTCGTAGAAACAAAGGTCTCCGACAGGATTGCACCCCTCGATCGCGGACGGAACCACGCCTCGGCGCCTCCCTCCGCGATCACGCCACGGTCGCCGCGCCACGCGGACTACCATCAGGTTCATGACGCGTGTACTGCTCGCCGAGGACGACGCATCCATCTCCGAACCCCTGGCCCGCGCCCTGCGCCGGGAGGGCTACGAGGTGGAGGTGCGCGAGGACGGCCCGGCCGCCCTCGGCGCCGGACTCGCGGGCGGCATCGACCTCGTCGTGCTCGACCTCGGCCTGCCGGGCATGGACGGTCTGGAGGTCGCCCGGCGGCTGCGCGCCGACGGGCACACCGTGCCCATCCTCGTCCTCACCGCACGGGCCGACGAGGTGGACACCGTGGTGGGCCTGGACGCGGGCGCCGACGACTACGTCACCAAGCCCTTCCGCCTCGCCGAACTGCTCGCCCGCGTCCGGGCCCTGCTGCGCCGCGGCGCCACCGAGCCCACGCCCGCCCCGGCCACCCACGGTGTGCGGATCGACGTCGAGTCCCACCGCGCCTGGATGGGCGAGGAGGAGCTCCAGCTCACCGCCAAGGAGTTCGACCTGCTGCGCGTCCTGGTCCGGGACGCGGGCCGGGTCGTGACCCGCGACCAGCTGATGCGCGAGGTCTGGGACACCACCTGGTGGTCCTCCACCAAGACGCTGGACATGCACATCTCCTGGCTCCGCAAGAAGCTCGGCGACGACGCGGCCAACCCCCGGTACATCGCCACCGTGCGCGGCGTGGGCTTCCGGTTCGAGAAGTCCTGATACGCAGGCCCCATGACCGTCCTCCCCCGCCCGACGGGCCGCCGCTGCCCGGCCCGCCCCCACGAGCGACCCGCCGTATGCGCCGCCGTCTGATCAACTCCACGCTCGCCGTGGTGCTCGTCGTGATCGCCGTCTTCGGCGTCTCCCTCGTCGTGGTCGAGACCCGCACCATCAGCAGCAGCGCCCAGGAGAGCGTGGAGTCCGAGGCCCTGCGCCTGGCCAGCATCGTGGACTCGCGGCTGGTCGGCGGGGAGCCCGTCAACCCGGACATCATCGCCGAGCAGACCGACACCCGGCGGTACGCGGAGATCCGCATCCCGGGCCGCGACCCGATCGAAATCGGCACCCGGCCCACCGGCAGCGTGATCCGCGCCAGCGCCGAGGGCGAGCAGGACACCACGGTCACCGTCGAGGAGTCCCGCTCGGCGGTCACCCGCGAGGTCGGCCGGTCCCTGCTGATCATCGGCGCGGTCGCCCTGGTCGCCGTCGTCGCCGCCGTCCTGCTGGCCGTGCGCCAGGCGAACCGGCTCGCCTCCCCGCTCACCGATCTCGCCGAGACCGCCGAGCGCCTGGGCTCCGGCGACCCCCGCCCCCGCCACCGCCGCTACGGGGTGCCCGAGCTGGACCGGGTCGCCGACGTGCTGGACGCCAGCGCCGAGCGCATCGCCCGGATGCTGACGGCCGAGCGCAGGCTCGCGGCCGACGCCTCCCACCAGCTGCGCACCCCGCTGACCGCGCTCTCCATGCGCCTGGAGGAGATCACGCTGACCGACGAGCCGGAGACGGTGAAGGAGGAGGCCAGCATCGCCCTGGCCCAGGTGGAGCGCCTGACCGACGTCGTGCAGCGGCTGCTGACCAACTCGCGCGACCCGCGCACCGGCTCCGCGGTCGCCTTCGACCTCGACGAGGTCGTCAAGCAGCAGCTGGAGGAGTGGCGGCCCGCCTACCGCAGCTCGGGCCGTGCCATCGTGCACTCCGGCCGGCGCGGGATGCGGGCGGTGGGCACCCCCGGAGCGGTGGCCCAGGTACTCGCCGCGCTGATCGAGAACTCGCTGATGCACGGGGGCGGCACCGTCGCCGTGCGCACCCGCGTCACCGGCAACCAGGCCGTCGTGGAGGTCACCGACGAGGGGCCCGGCGTTCCCGCCGAGCTGGGGGCGCGCATCTTCGAGCGCACCATCAGCGGGCGCAACTCGACCGGCATCGGCCTCGCGGTCGCCCGGGACCTCGCGGAGGCGGACGGCGGCCGGCTGGAGCTGCTCCAGCAGCACCCGCCCGTGTTCGCGCTCTTCCTCAGCCGTGTGGCACGCGAGCACCGGGAGGAGAAGCCCACGGTCCGCTGAACCCCCGCCGGTGGCCGGGGCGCGTCAGCGACGGCCCACCGGGTCCGGAGCCGGCTCGCGGACGCGGCGCTGCTCCAGGACGGCCTCCGCCCGCTGCACCGCCTCCCTCGCGGGCAGCGTCCGGAAGACCCAGGTGCGGTAGGACCAGAACCGGAACAGCGTCGCTATCCCGATCCCGAGGAACTTGAACACGTTGCTCTGGAGCGGGGTGTCCCACCCGAAGCCGTAGGTCGCCGCGTACAGGACGCCGTTCTCGATCACCAGCCCCGCCGCGCTGAACAGCAGGAAGAGCGAGAGCTCGCGGGTGCGGCGGCTCTTGTCCCGGTCGCGGTAGGCGAAGTACCGGAAGCCGAGGTAGTTGAAGGCGATGGCCACCACGGTGGCCAGCACGGACGCCCGCACCACCGGCAGATCCGTGGCGTGGCGCACCAGGTTGAACACGCCCAGGTTGACCAGCAGGCCCGCGCCTCCCACGGCACCGAACTTGGCCGCCTCCCGCGCGAGCCGCCGCAGCCGCCCGCGCAGTCCTCCGCCTCGTTCGCTCATGGTGGGTGTCCAACCTCGTCGGCTTCGCCGTGTCGGCGGTGTCGAGCGGCAGTGTCGACACCGTCATGCTAACCACGCGGCCACCGGGCCGCCCGGGCCGCACGGGGGCGATGTGACGGCCGCTACACCGCTTGTCGGAACATACGGGGGACGGGAGCGGTCGCCTCGGCGGATACCCTGAAGGGGTGACGTTCCCGGTAGTCGGCATGGTCGGTGGCGGTCAGCTCGCCCGAATGACCCATGAGGCGGGTATCCCCCTCGGCCTGAAGTTCAAGCTCCTCAGTGACACTCCCCAGGACTCGGCGGCCCAGGTCGTCGGCGACGTCGTCGTCGGCGACCACCGCGACCTGGACACCCTGCGCGCCTTCGCGCGCGGCTGCGATGTGATCACCTTCGACCACGAGCACGTGCCCATCGAGCACCTGCGCGCCCTGGAGGCCGACGGCATCCCCGTCCGCCCGGGCCCGGACGCCCTGGTGCACGCCCAGGACAAGGGCGTGATGCGCGAGCGGCTCGACGCCATCGGCGCCCCCTGCCCGCGGCACCGCATCGTCGCCGACCCGGCGGACGCCGCGGCCTTCGCCGAGGAGGTCGGCGGGTTCCCGGTGATCCTCAAGACGGTCCGCGGCGGCTACGACGGCAAGGGCGTGTGGTTCGTGCGCTCGCAGGCCGAGGCCGAGGCGCCCTTCAAGGCCGGCGTCCCGGTGCTCGCGGAGGAGAAGGTCGACTTCGTGCGCGAACTCGCCGCGAACATCGTCCGCTCCCCGCACGGCCAGGCCGTGGCGTACCCCGTGGTCGAGTCCCGGCAGGTCGACGGCGTCTGCGACACCGTGATCGCCCCGGCCCCCGGCCTCGGCGCGGAGCTCTCCGGCCAGGCGCAGGAGCTGGCCCTGCGCATCGCCCGGGAGCTCGGCGTGGTCGGCCACCTGGCGGTCGAGCTGTTCGAGACCACCGACGGGCGCATCCTGGTCAACGAGCTGGCGATGCGGCCGCACAACTCCGGCCACTGGACCCAGGACGGCGCGGTGACCTCGCAGTTCGCCAACCACGTCCGGGCCGTGCTCGACCTCCCGCTGGGGGACCCGCGTCCGCGCGCGCCCTGGACCGTGATGTGCAATGTCCTGGGCGGCGACTACCCGGACATGTACCAGGGGTACCTGCACTGCATGGCCCGGGACCCGCAGCTCAAGATCCACATGTACGGCAAGGACGTGAAGCCCGGCCGCAAGGTCGGCCATGTCAACACCTTCGGCGACGACCTCGACGACGTGCTGGAGCGCGCCCGTCACGCCGCCGACTACCTGCGAGGAACGATCACCGAATGAGCGCTGTCGTCGGCATTGTCATGGGCTCGGACTCCGACTGGCCCGTCATGGAGCTGGCCGCCCAGGCCCTCGACGAGTTCGAGATCGCCTACGAGGTCGACGTCGTCTCCGCCCACCGGATGCCCCGCGAGATGATCGCCTACGGCGAGCAGGCCGCGGACCGCGGACTGAAGGCGGTCATCGCGGGCGCCGGGGGAGCGGCCCACCTGCCGGGGATGCTGGCCTCCGTCACCCCGCTGCCGGTCATCGGCGTGCCCGTCCCGCTGAAGTACCTGGACGGCATGGACTCGCTGCTGTCGATCGTGCAGATGCCGGCCGGGGTCCCGGTGGCCACCGTCTCCGTCGGCGGCGCCCGCAACGCCGGGCTGCTCGCCGCCCGGATCCTCGCCACCCAGGACGGGGAGCTGATGGACCGGATGCGCGCCTTCCAGCAGGAGCTGAACGACCAGGCGACGGAGAAGGGCAAGCGGCTGCGGGCCCGGGCGGCCGGTGCGGACGCGTTCGGCTTCGGGAAGCAGGGGTCCGGGAAGTAACCCCGAATGACGACCCCCACGGACCACCTGACCCGGGCGCGCGAGCTGCTCGCCGCCCATCCCGTCGTGGACGGGCACAACGACCTGCCCTGGGCGCTGCGCCAGCAGGTCCGCTACGACCTGGACCGCCTGGACGTCGCGGCGGACCAGCGGGGCCGGCTGCACACCGACATCCCCCGGCTGCGCGCGGGCGGTGTCGGCGCGCAGTTCTGGTCGGTGTACGTCCGCAGCGACCTCTCCGGTGACGAGGCGGTCAGCGCCACGCTGGAGCAGGTCGACGCGGTCGGGCAGCTGCTGGCCCGCTACCCGGCGGACCTGGCCCGGGCCCTGACCGCCGACGACATGGAGGCCGCGCGGGCCGAGGGCCGGATCGCCTCCCTGATGGGGGCCGAGGGCGGCCACTCGATCAACAACTCGCTGGCCACCCTGCGCGCCCTCCATGCCCTGGGCGTGCGGTACATGACGCTCACCCACAACGACAACACCGCCTGGGCGGACTCGGCCACCGACGCCCCCGGGGCCGGGGGCCTCACCGCCTTCGGCCGCGAGGTGGTGCGCGAGATGAACCGCCTCGGCATGCTGGTCGACCTCTCCCACGTCGCGGCGAGCACCATGCGCGACGCGCTGGCCGCCACGGCCGCGCCGGTGATCTTCTCGCACTCCTCGGCGCGGGCCGTCTGCGACCACCCGCGCAACATCCCCGACGACGTGCTGGCGCTGCTCCCGGCCAACGGGGGTGTGGCCATGGCCACCTTCGTGCCGAAGTTCATCCTGCCCGCGGCCGTCGAGTGGACCCGTGCCGCGGACGAGAACATGCGGGCGCACGGACTCCACCCCCTGGACACGACGCCGGTCGCGATGAAGGTCCACGAGGAGTTCGAGGCCACCCACCCCCGCCCGCTCGCCACCGCGGCCACGGTGGCCGACCACCTGGACCACATGCGGGCGGTCGCCGGCGTCGACCACATCGGCATCGGCGGGGACTACGACGGCACCGCCTTCACCCCGGCCGGGCTGGACGATGTCTCCGGCTACCCGAACCTGGTCGCCGAGCTGCTGCGCCGAGGCTGGTCCGAGGCCGATCTGGCCAAGCTGACCTGGCAGAACGCCGTCCGGGTGCTGCGTGCGGCGGAGGACGTGGCCCGCGGGCTCACCGCCGGGCGGGGTCCGTCCAACGCGACCATCGAGCAGCTCGACGGGGTGGGCTGAGGCGCCGGAGCGGCAGGTCCAAAGGGGGTGCGCGGCGGTGCCGCGCCCCCCTTTTTTTCGGCTCCGGCGGCCGTGCGCAGTTCAGGCCGCGCAGAGGCAGAACGGATGGCCCGCCGGGTCGGCGTAGACCCGGAAGCTGCGGGAGCGGTCGGCCGCGTCGAGCACCGTGGCGCCCAGGGCCAGCACCTGCTCCTCCGCCGTGTCCATGTCCTCCACCAGCACGTCCAGGTGGAACTGCTGGGAGCGCTCCGGCGAGGGCCACTTCGGCGGCGTGTGCCCGGGAGCGGCCTGGAAGGCCAGCGGGGCGGGACCGCCCCTGAGGTCCACCCAGCCGTCCCCGTCGTCCTCGATCTCGCCGCCGAGCAGCTCGGCGTAGAAGTGCCCGAGGGCGACCGGGTCCGGACAGTCCAGGACGACGGACCCCAGCCTGGCGATGCTCATACCTGCTCCTCCTCCGTTCGGCGTTACCTGTTGATTGCCTCAACAGGTAACCGTTACTGCATGCTGCCCCATCGGAGGTAACGTCGCAACCATGAACGAGCGGAATCCCGCGCCCGGCGGCCTCGCCCTCATCGAGGCCCTGGTGAACACACTGGACGTCGAGACCGGTGCGGACACCCTGGACACACCGCGGAACCGCGAGCGCTTCGGCTTCGCCGCGGAGGAGGCCGAGGACGTCCGCGTCCTGCGCGAGGCCCTGCGCGCCGCCTGCCTCGCCCACGCCGGCCACGGAACCGCCACGGCGCTCGGCCCGCTCCTCGCCGCGGCCCCCCTGCGGGTCGCCGTCGGCCCCGGGGGAGAGGCCGCGCTGCGCCCGGCCGGGGCGCCGACGCTGACCGCCCGGGTCGCCGAGGCCATCGCCGCGGGGGCGGCGGACGGCACCTGGCAGCGTCTCAAGGCGTGCGAGGCGGAGGACTGCCGGTGGGCCTACTACGACCGCAGCCCGGCCGCCCGCAGGCGCTGGTGCTCGATGTCGGTGTGCGGCGCCCGCACCAAGATGCGCACCTACCGCGCACGCAAGGCGGCGCCGGGGCCGCCCCGCGGGGCGGGCGCCTCCGGTGCGGCGGGAGGTACCGCCCCGGGCGCGGGGGGCGCCCAGGAGCCGGTCTGACACCGCCCGGCCGGGTCCCGGGGCGGGCTCCGGCGCGGCCCCCGGCGGCGGGGGCGCTGCGCCGGGCGCGGGTGCGGGTACGGGGTGCGGGTGCGGGGTGCGCCGGGCGCGGGCGGCGGGGGTGCAGGTGCGGGCGGTGCGCCGGGCGGTCTTCGCCGCGCGGGCGGGGTGCCTGAATCACGGAAGGCCGCCGGCCCCGCAGCAGGACCGGCCCGCCGCGCGGGCGGGGGTGCCTGCCGGCCGGGTGCCTTCCGGCCGTGGTGCCTCTCCGGGGGAGCCTCCGGCGGGGGCCGGGAGGTCGCTCAGGCCCGGGGGCGGCCCATCGCCCGGTACGTCCAGCCCGCCGCGCGCCAGGCCTCCCCGTCCAGCGCGTTGCGCCCGTCCAGGACGATGCGGCTGGACACCGCCTCGCCCAGCACCGCCGGGTCCAGCTCGCGGAACTCGCGCCACTCGGTCAGGTGCAGCACGACATCGGCGCCCCGCACCGCCTCCTGCGCCGAGTCCGCGTAGGCGAGCGTCGGGAACAGGCGCCGGGCGTTGTCGTTGCCCTTGGGGTCGTAGACGGTCACCTGCCCGCCCTGGAGCTGGATCTGGCCCGCGACGTTCAGCGCCGGCGAGTCACGGACGTCGTCGGAGTCCGGCTTGAAGGTCGCGCCGAGCACCGCGACCCGCTTGCCCAGGAACGAGCCCCCGCCGACGGCCTCGCGCGCCAGCTCCACCATGTGGCCGCGCCGGCGCATGTTGACGGAGTCCACCTCGCGAAGGAAGGTGAGCGCCTGGTCGGCGCCCAGCTCGCCCGCCCGCGCCATGAAGGCGCGGATGTCCTTCGGCAGGCAGCCGCCGCCGAAGCCGACGCCCGCCCGCAGGAACTTCCGACCGATCCGCTCGTCGTGCCCTATGGCCTCGGCCAGCTTCACCACGTCGCCGCCCGCCGCCTCGCAGACCTCGGCCATGGCGTTGATGAAGGAGATCTTGGTCGCCAGGAAGGAGTTGGCCGCCGTCTTGACCAGCTCGGCGGTGGGGTAGTCGGTCACCACGAAGGGCGAGCCCTCGGCGACGGGCGTGGCGTACACCTCGCGCAGCAGCTTCTCGGCGTGCGCGCTGCGGACGCCGACCACGATCCGGTCCGGGTGGAGGGTGTCGTCGACGGCGAAGCCCTCCCGCAGGAACTCCGGGTTCCAGGCGAGCTCCACATCGCCGGGGGACTGCTCCTCCAGCACCCGGGCCAGCCGCTCGGCGCTGCCCACCGGCACGGTGGACTTGCCGACCACCAGTGCCGGGCCGTGCAGGTGCGGGGCGAGCGAGGTGAAGGCCGCGTCCACGAAGCTCATGTCGCAGGCGTACTCGCCGTGCTTCTGCGGCGTGTTCACGCACACGAAGTGGACGTCGCCGAAGGCGCCGACCTCCTCCCAGGAGGTCGTGAACCGCAGGCGGCCGGTGGAGCCCTCGGCCCCGGCGACATGCCGCCGCAGCAGGTCCTCCAGGCCGGGCTCGTACATCGGCACCCGGCCGGAGGAGAGCAGCTCGATCTTCTCGGGCACCACGTCCAGGCCCAGGACCTCGAATCCGAGCTCCGCCATGGCCGCCGCGTGGGTGGCCCCCAGGTAGCCGGTGCCGATCACGGTGATCTTGAGGGCCATGCGTGCTCCAGTAACGATGCGGACGGGTGCGCCCCGGCGGTGCGGTCGGGTGCGCGCCCGAGCATATCCGCGGTCCGGTCGGCGGCCCATGACCCGCCCGCCTGCCCGCCCGGCCGGGACGCCCCCGCGCTCCCGGCCGCGGCGCCCCGCGCTCCCGGAGGCGCCCCGGCCGCCCCGCGTGGGCCGCTGTCGCCAAGCTCACCTATGCCCCGAGCGCCGGTGCCGTCTAAAATTGGGTTACTTAACGGTAGTTAGCAGCTTGGGGAGTGAGAGACCTTGGCAGGATCGGCCGACTTCGATCTGTACCGCCCGTCCGAAGAGCACGACATGCTCCGCGAGACGGTCCGCTCCCTGGCCGAGGCGAAGATCGCGCCCCATGCCGCGGCCGTGGACGAGGAGGCCCGCTTCCCGCAGGAGGCCCTGGACGCCCTCGTCACCTCCGACCTGCACGCCGTCCATGTGCCGGAGACCTACGGCGGCGCGGGTGCCGACGCCCTCGCCACCGTGATCGTCATCGAGGAGGTCGCCCGGGTCTGCGCGTCCTCCTCCCTGATCCCGGCCGTCAACAAGCTGGGCTCGCTCCCGGTGATCCTCTCCGGCTCCGAGGCGCTCAAGGCCAGGTACCTGGCGCCGCTCGCCAAGGGCGACGCCATGTTCTCCTACTGCCTCTCCGAGCCGGACGCGGGCTCCGACGCGGCGGGCATGAAGACCAAGGCCGTGCGCGACGGCGACCACTACGTCCTCAACGGCGTGAAGCGCTGGATCACCAACGCGGGCGTCTCCGAGTTCTACACGGTCATGGCCGTCACCGACCCGGAGAAGCGCTCCAAGGGCATCTCGGCCTTCGTCGTCGAGAAGGGCGACGAGGGCGTGTCCTTCGGGGCTCCGGAGAAGAAGCTCGGCATCAAGGGCTCCCCGACCCGCGAGGTCTACCTCGACAACGTCCGCATCCCCGCCGACCGCATGATCGGCGAGGAGGGCACGGGCTTCGCCACGGCGATGAAGACCCTCGACCACACCCGCATCACCATCGCGGCCCAGGCGCTCGGCATCGCCCAGGGCGCTCTCGACTACGCCAAGGGCTACGTCCAGGAGCGCAAGCAGTTCGGCAAGCCGATCGCCGACTTCCAGGGCGTCCAGTTCATGCTCGCGGACATGGCCATGAAGATCGAGGCGGCACGTCAGCTCACCTACGCGGCGGCGGCCAAGTCCGAGCGGGGCGACGCCGACCTCACCTTCCAGGGCGCCGCGGCCAAGTGCTTCGCCTCCGACGTGGCCATGGAGGTCACCACCGACGCGGTCCAGCTCCTGGGCGGCTACGGCTACACGCGCGACTACCCGGTGGAGCGCATGATGCGCGACGCCAAGATCACGCAGATTTATGAAGGCACGAATCAAGTGCAGCGGATCGTGATGGCGAGGAATCTGCCCTAGCAGGTTTCTTGCAGGTCGGACACGGCCTGGAAGCGGCCGCCACCGGCGCCCACGAGGACAGCCCCCGGCATCACGCCGGGGGCTGTCCTCGTCCGTGCCGTGCTGCGGGCCGTCCGGTCCGCCGCCTTGCTCCCGGGCTCGGCGTACAGGGACCGGCACTCCGGTTCCGGTTGCGCCCGCAGGCCGCCGGCGGCGGCACGGCCCCGGTCGCGGGTGGCGGTTCAGGCGCTCCCCGGCTCGTCCGGGTGGAGGGCGTCGAGGATCAGGGCGAGGCCGAAGGTGAACTCGTCGCCGTAGGCGTAGCCGGGCTTCAGAGCGTGTTCGGTGGCCAGTTCGGTGAGGTGCGGGTAGGTGTCGGCGGGCATGTCGCGGAGGATCTCGCTCGCGACGTCGTCCAGCTCGTCCGGATTCGTGAACGGCAGGCTCAGCTCCTGCATCACGAAGCCGTACAGGTAGCTGTCCACCAGCGAGACGGCGTGCGCCGCCATGGGGACCGAGAAGCCCCCGGCGCGCAGGGTGCCGAGGACGGCGTCGTGGTGCCGCAGCGTCGCGGGGCCGGGGCGGCTGCGGGAGTCCATGAGGCCGACGGCCCAGGGGTGCCGCCGCAGCACTGCGCGCGCGGAGTCCGTCCGGTGGCGCAGGGCGCTCTTCCAGTCCGTGTCGCGCGGCGGCAGGTCGATCTCCTCGAACACGGCGTCCACCATGCCGTCGAGGATGTCGTCCCTTCCGGCGACGTGGTGGTAGAGCGACATCGCCTCGACCCCCAGCGGTGCCGCGACGGCCCGCATGGTGAGGGCCGCGGAGCCCTTCTCGTCCGCCACCGCGACCGCTGCGCGGATCACCCGCTCGCGGCTGAGCGGAGTGCGGGTGGACGCCTTGCGGCGACCGCCTTTCCCTCCCTCGGGCATGCGCCCTCCCTCTTCGCTTCCTTGACTGCCTTACGCCATAAGGCTACCTTGCCTTACAAGGTAAGGTAGCTGTGTCGGTGAGGGGCTGTGTGCCATGGACGCGAATCGTGTGAAGAAGGTCTGCATCGTCGGAGCTTCGGGGAAGCTCGGGCAGTACATGGTCCAGCACGCGCTGGACCGCGGCTACGAGGTCGTCGGCGTGTGCCGGGAGAAGAGCGTGCCGAAGCTCGCCGCGTTCGAGGGCCGGATGACCGTCGTCCCCGGCGACACGAACGACCCCGAGGTCATCCGCCGGGCCGTCGAGGGCTGCGACGGGGTCCTGACCGTGCTCGTCCCCTGGGGAGTGCGCCAGTACTCCTCCGGGACGGCCCAGGCGGTGCTCGACCACGCACGGCCCGGCGCCCGCCTGGTGTTCTCCTGCGGCTGGCACATCACCCGCGACGGCAAGGACCACTACTCCCGCCTCTTCCGCGCAGGGGTCCGCGCCTCCGCCTGGGTCGGCAAGGCGCTCCGACTCGTCGAGATCGACGACCAGGTGGAGGCGTGCGACCGGGTGTTCGCCAGCGACACCCGGTGGACCGTGGTGCGCGGCAGCTCCCTGGAGGAGGGCGAGAGCCAGGGGCTCCCCGTGTGGAGCCGGCACGTGGGGGACCCGATGCTGGCCAGCGATCTGACGCGCCGTGTGGACTTCGCGCTGTTCATGGTGGAGGCGCTCACCGACGACTCGCTCGTCCGGGAGGCCCCCGCGATCGTCGGCCGCCTCGCCCCCAGCGCCGTCGCCCACGCGCGCGAGCGCGCGTAGGCCGCGGCGGTGGCCGGTCGGCCCGGCGCGCCCCCGGCGGGCGGGGCGCCCGGCGAGGGCGCGCCGCCCGCGCCCGGACGCTGTGTGCAGGGGCCCTCCCTGGGTGACCTGCTCGCGCTGGTCGGCGCGGGCGTCTGGGGCGGGTGGGCCGTCGGGCAGCGGGCGGAGGGGGGCCGGGGTGCTCCGCGGGGAGCACCCCGGGCGGTGCCGGCCTGCGGGGCGGGCGCTACTTCTCTGTGAAGACGTCTTCCGGAGAGTCGGCGGTCATGGCGCGGGTGAGCCAGGTTCGCAGGGTCTCTGCGTCGCGGCAGGCGTCGATGCGTTCGCGGGCCTCGGGAGTGAGGTGTACCCCGCGCAGTTCCAGGACGGTCAGGAGACTTTCCGCGCGGCCTTCCACGCGGCCTTCGTCGCGGATCTCTTCGGAGAGGGGGGAGGTGTAGAAGGAGAGGTCCACGGCCACCAGGTTCCTCCACTGCTCTGCGGCCGGGCGGTTGCCCAGGCCCTGTGCGGTCAGTTCGACGATGGGTTCGACGATGCCCTCCGGAGCGTCCCGGAGAGCGGCGGACAGCGTTTTCAGTATGGCACCGATGTCCGGATCGCCTGCGTGCGTGATGGCGGAGAGCGTGGCGAGCGCGAGGTCCTTGCGGGCCTCCGCCACGTCCCGGATGACCGGAATGTTGTGCGGACCGGCGACGAGCGGCCGCAAGGTGAGGGACGGCCAGGAACGGTGGCCGATGAGGACCGGGCCGGCGGCCCACTCTGCGGTCGCGCGGTCCTGGCACACGACGAGGAGAAGTGGTGGCGTGCGGTACTTGGTGTACAGGAAGGACAGGTAGTAGGCCCAGCTTGCGGGCTTGTCCGGGTCCTTCTTGCCCTGCGACTCGACTGCGAGGAGGAAGGCCCCGTCGGACTCCGTGTCGATGCGTAAGAGAGTGTCGACACGGCGTTCGAGAGGCCGGGGCTCCGTGAGGTCGGTGGGCAGGATCGTGGCCGAGACCGGCGGGGGGAGCGAGATCCCGAGTACCTCGGAGAGGCGGGAGAACAGGTTCGGGTACTCCTGGAAGATGCGGTGCATCGCCTCGTGGGGAGAGCTGACCATGGATGTCCTTACGTGGTGCGAGGTCCCGGCAGGTCCGGGTGGCGGCACGCGGCCCTGCCGCCCCGGCGGGTGCGGCCGGTGTGCGGTGCCGTTGCGCCGGGGGGAGGGGCGTCGGACGGCGTGCGCGACCGGGCTCGTGTCAGCGCCGGGACGGGTGCACCCGCGCACCGCCTGCTGACGCGCCCGCCCGGGTTCGCGACCGCCGCCCCGGCCGGGCCTGCATGTGCCCGGTGCCGTCGCGGCGAGCATATGCCCGCCCCCCGGACCGGCATCCAGCCCATTCGGATCAGTTCACCCTTGCGGGTGGTGCGGGCCCGAGCGAGGTGGGCGCTCCACCGCTCCGTCGAGTGAGAGGAAGAACTGCGCGACGATCCTTCGTATGGCTGGTCTCCCGTGGTGTGAGGGCCCCGGCGCCCGCTTCGCGGCGACGGTTCCGGTGGCTGGTTCGCGGGGCGTTTCGCAGGGGTGGGCCGGTTCGGGGGCCGGGATTCGTCGCCGTCGTGCGCGGGGTGTGCGTCAGGGGCCCGGCCGGTGAAGCGGAAAGTTTTCTAGAAATCGTCTCTACAAAGTCATCCGGCGCCCCCACACTCGGACCATGGCATCCCGAACCCGGACCACGGCCCCCGGACAGGCCGAACCCACCGGAGCGTTACGACGCCGCGCGGCCGCCCTGCTCGCCGGGCCGCTGCGGCGCGCGGGGACCGCGGCCTCGGCACTGGCGCTCGCCGCCGTACCGCTGCTGGGCTCGTCACCCCCCTCCGCCGCGGCGGGCCCGCCCGAGCTGCACGACGGCTTCGGCCTCACCCAGACCGCACCCGCCACGGGCACCGACACCAACTTCGTGATCACCGTGACCACCCCGGAGGTCGCCGGTGAGCACCGCATCAGGATCCTGCTGCCGGAGGGCTACGCCGACGCACCCGACCGGCGCTACCCCGTCCTGTACTTCCTGCACGGCGCGTCCGACGACCCCGGCAACCCCGCGCTGGCCTACCCGGCGCTGACCGCGGCGCGTTCGATGATCACCGTGATCCCGGACGGCGGCCGCCGCGGCTGGTACGCGGACTGGCGGGACCAGGACACCGCCGCGGGCGCGCAGCGCTGGGAGACCTTCCACATCGAGCAGGTCCTCCCGTTCGTCGACGCCAACCTCCGGACCGTGCGGGAGCGGGGCAGGCGTGCCGTCGCGGGGATCTCGATGGGCGGCTTCGGCGCCCTGCACTACGCCCAGCGCCACCCCGGACTCTTCGGCCATGTGGCCACCTTCTCCGGGGCGAACGAACTCTCGCGCAACCACGCCGTCATCCGGGCCGCGGTCGTCGCCACGCTCACCAACGTGGGCGCACCGCTGTGCGGGGGGAGTTCCTGGCCCACCTGCGGGTACGACTTCGGGCCCGCCGTCTCCAGCGACGCCCTCTTCGGGTCCCCGTACCCGGTCCTCGGCGCGGACCGGCTGTGGAACGAGGCCGACCCCATCGCCCGCATGGACCGGCTGGCCGACACCGGCATCGCCGTCTACGCCGGTGACGGCCGCGGTGATCCGGGCGAGATGGAGTTCTGGGTCGCTTCGGCCGCTCAGCACACCAAGGAGCGCCTGGACGCGCTCGGCATCCCGCTGCACTACGTGGCCTACGGCGACGGAACGGGCTGGGGCGAGCACTGCGACGGCGGCCACAACAGCGGCTGCTGGGCGCAGGACCTCGTGGACTACGTCCCCCGGCTGGAGGCGGAGTTCGCCGCCGGCTGACCGGCGCGCACCCCGGCCGAGCAGAGACCGCGCACGACACGAAACCGCGTACCGACCCGAGAGGAAGGACCCTCAGTGACACCTCGCCCGTTCCCGGCCGGACCCCGCTCCGCGGCGCCCGCGGCCGGCCTGCGCGCCCTGCCGCGCCTGCTCGCCGCCGTCCTGGCGGCCTGCGGCGTCGTCCTCGGGCTGCTCGCCGCCCCGGCCGCCGCCGCCCCGCACGCCGAGGAGGCCCCGGCCGCGGCATCCGCCTGCTCGCCGCCGCTCGGCTGCATCCCGCTCACCTCCGTCAGCAACGGCCGCAACCTCGACGTGCAGAACGGCTCCACCGGCGACGGCGCCTTCATCGTCACCAACTCCGCGCCCGGCTACCACCAGTCGTGGACCCTGCGGGTCGACCCGGTGGAGTCCACCTTCGCCATCGCCAACGACGCGACCGGAAAGTGCATCACCCTCGGCTGGCCCGCCCTGCGGCAGCAGACCTGCCGCAACCAGGCCGGCCAGAAGTGGTACTTCCAGCCGGTCGCCGGATCGCACGAGGTCTTCATGATCCGCAACCAGAGCGACGGTTCCTGCCTCGACCTTGTCGCCGACGCCCAGTACGACGACGCCTGGACCGGCCGGTCCATCTGCCACGGGCGTCCCAACCAGCGCTGGTCGACCACCTCGCCCGCCGCCTTCGACCTCGCCGTCGACCGCGGCGCCCGGATGTGCCAGAAGAACCCGTCGAGTTGCTCGTGGAGCGTGCAGCACGAGGCGCCGGCCGCACCCCTGCCGACGGTGTGCGCCTCCCCGGTCTGGTTCAACAACACCGCCTCCACCGCCCACCAGACCTTCTCCGTGACCGAGACGACCGGCTGGTCCAGCTCCATCGGGACCACCCTGTCCTCCGGTCTCACCGCGGGCACGGCCCCCGCCCTCCAGGCGGCGGTGGGCACCCAGCTCACCTTCACCAACCTCTGGCAGGGCTCCAGCTCGGTCGGCAACGGCATCCAGGTCTCCGTGCCCCCGTCCCAGTACGGATGGGTCACCCTGTCGCTGCTCGCCCGCCAGGTCACCGGCACCTGGACCTTCGACGCCCAGGGCTTCCCCTGGCAGGCCGAGGACACCGTCACCGTGCCGGTGAAGGACGCCCCGGGCGGCGGCGCCACCGTCTACAGCGCCAACACGGCGCCGGAGTTCACCTCCTGCGCCTGACGGGCGCGCCCGCGCCACGGGATGCGGCGCACGCGCCGGGCCCCGGCGATCCGGAAGGGATCGCCGGGGCCCCGGCGCGCGGTGGGAGGCTCCCTCACCAGGAGCGGTGGAACGTCACATGCCCGCCGTTGCGGTCGAACCAGCCGCGGAAGCCCCAGTTGATCCAGCCGCCGTCCCCGGTGTTGGTGAACTCGCCCGACTCCGAGACCCACAGTCCGTAGTAGATGTTGCCCCACTGGACGTTGGCGTAGACGCGCTTGCCGTGGAGCCGTTCCTGGTACCCCTGGCTCAGGTTGAACAGCATCACGTTGTGCCGTCCGCCGGCCGCGTCGAAGGCCTTGTTGACGGCCTCCTGGACGAACTTGCCGCGGTTGTCCGTCTTGACGCTGCGGATCGCGTCCGCGATGGCCTTGCCGCGGCCGAGCTGGTCCATGGCGATCTTCACGCTCGGCGTCTTGGCCGCCGCGGCGGCCGGCAGCGCCTCCTTCGCGCCCGGCGTGTCGGCGGCGGTGGCGGTGGGCGCGTCGGCGGTGGCGGCGGTGGCGGTGGTCGCCGAGGGGAGCGCGGCGGCCTGGGCGGGGGCCACGGCGGCGCCCGTCACGGCGAGAGCGGTCAGGGCGATCGAGGCGAGTGCGGTGTTCCGGCGCATGGCGGAGGTCCTTTCCGTCGGGATGCGAAGGGGGCTGGGCAGGGCGTGGGGGCGGCTGCGGCCGCCGGGCGGGCACCTGGGCCCCGGCCGGAGCAGGCCGGTGCCCCGCGGGCGGTCACCAGGAGCGGCGGAAGTTCACCGTGGAGCCGTTGCGGTCGAACCAGCCGCGGAACGCCCAGTTGATCCAGCCGCCGTCGCCGTGGTTGACGAAC
Source organism: Streptomyces sp. NPDC048001 (assembly GCF_043203115.1). Lineage (NCBI taxonomy): Bacteria > Bacillati > Actinomycetota > Actinomycetes > Kitasatosporales > Streptomycetaceae > Streptomyces > Streptomyces sp. NPDC048001. The sequence goes on along the minus strand of NZ_JBIDBN010000020.1, from coordinate 996 downwards.
TGCCCGGACTCGAAGACCAGGACCCGGTAGCGGCCGTGGATACCGCTCACCCTGGCGTCGTAGACGACGCCCCGCAGGTTGGCGGTGTGGCGGATGTTGTCGTTCATCACCATGACGTTGTAGCGCTGGCCCGATTCGTAGAAGGCGCCCTCCATGAGGCTCTTCACATAGCCCGAGCGGTTCTGCTTGCGCTCGATCGCGTCGTTGACGATGTTGAAGATCTTCTTGGTGATGTCGAGGACGGCCGAGGCGACGTCCACCTTGCCCGCCTGGGCGCCGAAGGCGCCGGGGAGGACCCCCTGGGCGGCCGCCGCGCGCGGCTGGGAGGCCGGTGCGGGCGCCGCGTGGGCCGCGGCGGCCGGTACCAGGACGGCGGCCGCGGCCACCGAGGCGACGATGCCGGTCGCCAGGTGCTTTCGGGGTGTACGCATGATGTTCTCCTTTTCGTGGGTTTGCCGGGGCGGCCCCGGTCGGGGCCGCGTGGGGTGCGGCCTTGCGGAGCGGAGGAACCGGGGGATGAGAATCGCGCCGAGCGGGCAGGCCGCTTTCCGGGGAGGGGGAGAGGGGAATCAGCCGCCCGTCCGACGGCGGACGGCGGTGCCGCGGGCCGCCCGCCAAGGCGGCGAGGGCCGGCTCACCACGATGTCGTGAGATGGGCCGCGATGTCGTCGGAGGCGGTGTGCCGCGGGCCTGTGCGGCCGGCGGTCCGGTCCCGGGGCGGGGCGGCCGGGCGGGGAGCGGCGGAGCGGCGGTGCAGCAGCACCGCGAGCACCCCGAGGCACAGCAGGGAGAGAACCGGCCATCGGAGCGGTCGCGAACTCCGGTGGCCGAATCGGGTGTTGGTCATGGGTGTGGACGGATTCTCGCGGGTGGCGCGGAACCTCTCCGGGGAGACGCCGCTCTAGGGGCTGTCCGGCGGATCATGTGCGGAGCCATAACCGGATGGCGGCGACGGTGACCGTGCCGTGGAAGACGTAGGCCCGCTTGTCGTATCTC
>NZ_JBIDBN010000019.1:0-79316 GCF_043203115.1 Streptomyces sp. NPDC048001 | reverse complement strand
CTGTCTTCGGCGGCCGCCGCCCCCCCCCCCCCCCCGGGGCCCCCCCCCCCCCGGGGCCCCCCCCCCCCCGGGGGGGGCCCCCCCCCCCCCGCCGCGGTGCGTCGGGAGGAGGCTCCGCGGCCCGGTCAGATGCCGCAGGCGGAGGCGGACCAGTAGCGGGACGCGCGGTGGTCGAGATGGGTGTGGTCGCCGTGGCCGGGGTAGCCCGGGCCGAGGATGCCGTTGAAGCCGTGGTTGCGCGCCGCCCGGGCGAGGGTGCACAGCGAGTGGGGCCCGGAGCCGAGGTCGGCGGCGTCGCCGTACAGATGGCGGCTGTTGGAGGCCCCGCCCACCGCGCTGTTGCAGCTCTTGGAGCGGAAACCGCTGGTCACCCGGATCGGCTGGTCGCCGAGGGCGTGGCGCAGGGCCTCCAGTTTCCACATGGTGCGCAGGGCGTTGGACCTGGCCGTCGCGGCGCTGACCGCACCGCCCGACCAGGTGGAGTTGCAGCGGTTCAGCTCCGCGTAGCTGAAGTGCGCCGGGGTGCAGTCGCCGTCCTGGAGCTGGTAGATCCTGCCGAAGGTGGCCGGGCCGGCGACGCCGTCGGCGGCGAGGCCGTAGGCGGCCTGGAAGCGCCGGACGGCTGCGGCGGTGGCGGGCCCGTAGGAGCCGTCGATCGCGAGGACGGCGCCGGTCCCCGGGTACCCGGCGACCCGGATCTGGAGCTGGGCGACGTCGGAGCCGGAGGCGCCCTGGGAGAGCGTGCGCGGCCAGGTGTAGCAGCTGTCGGCCCTGGCCGTCCCGGCGGTGGCCGCCGTACCGGCGAAGCCGACAGCCGTGAGCATGACAATAGAGAGCAGAAGGCGTGCCGTACGTCTCAGCATGGCGTCTCCCTGCCGTGAAGTCGGTGTACCGACGAGACTGGCGTGACGGTCGACGCGCGTCAACAGCCCCCGGGAAAGCGCCGGTTGTCCGCCCGACGACACCCGGGCGACGCGCGGGCGGGGCCGCCCGCCGTGGGTGGCCCCGCCCGGGGAGCGGTCAGTCGTTCGCCACGACCGGGTAGCGCGGGGTCCCCTCCGCCATCTGCTTCAGGGCGTCCTTGCGCTCCCGCTTGGAGAGCCGGTCGATGTACAGGTACCCGTACAGGTGGTCGGTCTCGTGCTGCAGGCAGCGGGCGAAGTAGCCGGTGCCCCGGACCTTGATCGGGTTGCCCCGCAGGTCCTGGCCGCGGACCACCGCGTAGTCGGGACGGGCGAGCGAGGCGTAGGCCGTCGGCACCGACAGGCAGCCCTCGTTGGAGTCGTCCAGCCGCCGCTCCTCCGCAGGCAGCTCCTCCAGCACCGGGTTGCACACCGCGCCGACGTGGCGCACGCCCTCGTCGTCGGGGCAGTCGTAGACGAAGACCTTCAGGTCGACGCCGATCTGGTTGGCCGCGAGCCCCACGCCCTCCGCGGTCCGCTGGCTGGCGAACATGTCGTCGACGAGCGCGGCGAGCGAGTCGTCGAAGCCGGTGACGTCCTTGCACTCCTTGTGGAGGACCGGGTTGCCCACGACCGTGATCGGACGCGAGGTGCCGCGCTCGCGGTGGGCGAGCTCACGCTCCTCGCAGTCCTCCGTGTCCACGACGAAGCCCTCTTCGTCGACCCTCTGGTCCGTCCCCTGCTGCGACGCCATGTCAGCCGTACGCCCTTCTCCGCTGCGGGAGTACTCGATGTACCCGATGCCCGACGCGCTTCCCGGCCCGTGCCGGTCACGCTGTGTCGGTACAGCCTACGGGCAGGCGTCAGCAGACTTCCTCGAGATCCCGCCATGCGCGGGTGTCCGCACTGTCGGCCACCCAGCCGTCCAGCAGCCCCCGCACCAGGCCCGCGGGCGCCGCTATCCCGCACTCCCGCTCCGGGGACCACAGCTCCCCCGCCGTGCGGTGGCCCAGCGGCCCGGGGTGCCCCGGCTCGCTGTGGTCGTGCGGGTCCAGGTGCTCGCCCTCACCCTCCGCGCTCGGCATCCGCCCCTCGGAGCAGGACCGGCACAGCAGCCGCACCGAGGAGGACCAGTCCTCCGCGGCGAAGCCCGCGTCGGCGGCCAGCTTCTCCAGCGCGTCCCGGTCCGCCTCGGTGGCCGCCTCCAGCAGCACCACCCAGGTGGGCACGGGTGAGGGAGCCCACAGCTCGATCTCGTCGAAGACGGGATAGGAGGGGCCCGCACTGGTCGTGCGCTCGCCGTTGGGCACCCCGTCGTGCAGGACGACCTCGCCCCAGCGGCGCCCCGAGGACGGCAGCGGGATGGACAGCACCTCGATACGGGCCGGGTCCAGCCTGCGGCCCCACACCACCTCGGCCTCGCCCTCGGGCGACAGCCGCACCGCGGCGCTGCCGAGGTCCATGCCGACCGGCGCACCGCCGGCCGCGGCCGGGTTGCCGCCGCCCGGGGAACGCGAGGGGACACCCGGGACCTTCAGCCCGTACGCCTGCCACGCGCGGCGGGCGAGCGGCCAGTCCTGGAGCGCGGTCGCCGCGATGCCGACGTTCCACCAGTCGGGGGCGCCCGACTCCTTGTCCAGCAGGGCCACCGCCCGCAGACCGGCGGCGCGCGCCTGCTCCCAGTCGTGGCGGAACTTGTGCAGCAGCGCCAGGTTGAACCAGGACTCCGAGAGCCAGGGCTCCAGGTCCGCCGCCTTCGTCAGCAGGGCGCCCGCGTCCTCGTACCGGCCGTCGCCGATCAGCGTGAACGCGCGGTCGGTGGCCTGCCGCCACGAGGCGGAGGGCCGATGCCGTACCTTCCCGAAGATCCTCACGATTCCCGCCTGCCGGTCGCTCGGGCCAGTGCCCCCGGACGCATGCCTGTGTGCGCCTGCTGCCAGTGCCTTCTTTCGCATCCAACCATGCCCGGTCGGGGCCTCGCTCATTACCCGTGGGTTACCCCGGTGGCCCCGGAGCGGGACCGGGCCCCACCCGGTGCGCGGCCCCGGTCCGCGGACCCCGGCCGCCGCGGTGCGGGGCGCGGACTCAGCGCCTTCCCCCCGCCCCGGCCGCCTCGCACAGGACCCGGACCAGGCTCTCCACCACCTCCGGGGCGAAGTCCCGCCCGGTTCCCAGGCGCAACTGCTCCAGAGCGGCGAGTGCCCCGTCCGCACTGCCTCCGCTTCCCCGGGAGAGGTCCTCGTATGCGTTGGCGGCGCGCACGATCCTGGCGGCCGGGCACTGCTCCCGGTAGGGGTCGGCCTGCTGCTCCACCACGGCCGCCACCTCCGCGGGAACCCCGGTGCGGCGCACCACCGCTCCGCCGAGCAGTGCTATCCGGCGCTGCTCGTCGTGCGGGAGCAGGACGGTGGCCCCTCCCGGCACCGGGTCGACCAGCGACAGCTGCCCGATGTCGTGCATCAGCGCGGCGTACTCCAGCGCGGCGAGTTCATGCCCGGGCAGACGGAGCTCCCGGCCGACGGCCAGGCTGAGTTCGGCGACCCGGCGGGCGTGGCCGGCCGGGGTGTGGCCGCCGATCTCGGTCGCCCGGGCCAGCGAGGCGACGGTCTGCCGGTAGGTGGTGCGTGCGGCCGCGCAGCGGCGGAAGGAGAGCCGGGTCCCCAGCAGCGGCAGGCAGAACACCGGCAGCGCCCACAGCCCGGCCGCCCCGGTGGCGAGCGCCAGGACGGCGGCCGCGGCACCGACCGCGGCACCGGTCCCCCCGAGGGCGCGCAGCTCCTCGCGCAGGACCGGCGCGTACGGGCCCCCGGCCCGCGCCCGCAGGAGCGCGGCGGCCAGCACGGCGTCGCACAGCACCGTGAGCCCCGCCATGAGAAGGACCGGCAGCGCGGGAGCCGGACCGTGCCCGAGCGTGCGCACGAACTCCCCGGCGGTGGGGAGCGCCGCGCAGCAGACGCCCGCGAAGGCCGTCGTCAGCACCCGGCGCGCCGCGTGGTCCAGCACCCCGGGCTCCCCGCGGGCCGCCTGCGGCACGGCGCCCACCAGGACCGCGGCCAGCACGACGGCCACGGCCTGGAGGGTCCCGCGGGCGGCGCTCTCCCCGGTGCTCCCGGCCAGCAGCGCGTAGGCGAGCGCCCCGGCCGCCCCCAGCGGGGCGGGCTCCCGGCCGAGTGGCTCGTGCAGCGGGTACGGGGCCCCGGAGCCCGCCGGCCGGCGGGCGAGCTCCCCGGCGGCCGTGAGGAGCCCGAAGGCCAGAGCGGTCCCCGGCGCGGCCGGCCCGTGGCGGGCCGTCCACAGCAGCGCCAGGACGGCGGTGCACAGCGCCGCCGCGCGGACCAGGGGGACCACCGCCGCGGGGCGCCGGGCCCCACGGCCGTCCCCGGCACGGGCGGTCATCCGGCCGGCACCCCGCGCGGGCCGGGGCGGGCGGCGGGCGGCACCGCCTCGTCCGAGGTCACGGCCGTCTGCCAGCCCTCCCGCTGCACGGCCCGGGTCAGCGCCCGGACCATCCGCGGGTCGAACTGGGTCCCCGCACAGCGCCCCAGCTCCTCCAGGGCCTCCCCCACGGGGCGGGCCCGGCGGTAGGAGCGGGTGGAGGTCATGGCGTCGAAGGCGTCGGCGACGGCCACCACCCGGGCCGCCTCCGGGATCGCCTCGCCGGCGAGTCCGTAGGGGTACCCCGTGCCGTCCAGCCGCTCGTGGTGGTGCAGGATCGCCTCCCTCGCCTCGCCGAGGAAGCCGATGCCCCGCACGATCTCGTGCCCGTACTCCGGATGCAGCTCGACGGTCCTGCGCTCCGCGGGCGTCAGGGGGCCGTCCTTGCGCAGCACCCGGGTCGGGACGCCGAGCTTGCCGATGTCGTGGAGGGTCCCGGCGAGCCGGACGGTCTCCAGCCGGTCCTCCCCGAGCCCCAGCTCCCTGGCGATCAGCACCGAGGCCCGGCCGACCCGCTCGCCGTGCCCCCGGGTGTACGGGTCCTTGAGGTCCACCGCCTGCACCAGGGCGCGGACGGTCGCCTGGTGCGCGGCGCGCTCGCGGTGGTACCGGGCGAAGGTCCGGCAGGAGAGGTACACGGGCGGCAGCACCATCAGCGCCGCCGGTGCCCCGTAGGGGCTCTTCCACAGCACGGCCATCGTCAGTCCGGCCAGTCCGTGGACGCAGTGGGGGGCGGGCGAGGGCAGGAGCGGGCGCCGGGCGCCGTGCGGCACGCGCTCGGCGGCGGCCCGTACCACGGCGTCCAGCACCGCGGCCACGAGGCAGAAGGCGAGCGCCGCGGCGAGCGCGGGGGCCAGCACCCAGGGGAAGTCCGCGGCGCCGAGGGAGCGTTCGGGCCCGGGGCGCAGCCGCCCGTACACCGCCGCGGCCGCACCGGTGGCCAGCCCCAGACGGGCCGCGCGCCACGCGCGCCGCAGCCGGGGGCCGGGCTCCTCGGCGCCCCCCACCAGGGAGCCAGGGGCGGCGACCAGCACCGCGGCGGGCGGGGGCAGCAGAAAGGCGGCGGCCAGCAGCACGGGGAAGAAGGAGCCCGCTCCGACGGGTGGGAAGCGGCCCGCAGCGGTACCGCGGGAGGGCAGCTCGCACAGGGCGTGGACCGCCGCGAGCAGCCCGACCGCCGCCCAGGGCACCGCCGGGTCCCCGGCCGCCGGTGCCGCACAGGCCCCGGCGGCCAGGACGGCACCGGTGACGACGGCACGCGCCGCCTTCGGAATGGCCGTCACTGCCCCCACGCCCTCCTCGACTTCCGGCGCCGCACCACGGGATGGCGTCATCCCGGGTGGATCGGCGCGCGGCGTCGCACGAGGTGCACCGGGCGGTGGGGGCGTCCCCGTACCCGGTGCGCCCGACGCGGCGGGGAGCCGTGGGCGTCTTCGTGGACCCGCCGGGGATGACGTGACCGACCCTAGGCGGCGCATGGGGCGCGGGGGTGCGCGAGCGGGGGCATGGGGCCCGTACGGGTGATACCGGCGCGTACGCGGCACGGGGCGCCCCGGTGGTGCTCCCCCGGAGCCGCCGTGCCCGGTTGCGCGGCCCCCGGGGGCAGGGCCGGCGGGGCCGCGGTCACTCCTGGGCGGTGGCGACGTCCTGGTCGGGCACGGCCTGGCCGGAGCGGATCAGGTCGATGCGGCCCATCACCTTGGCCCGCAGGTCGGCGGGGACGTCGTCCTGGCCGCAGCAGCGCTTGACCAGCTTCTTCACCGCCTGCTCCAGGCCGTACTTCTCCAGGCACGGGGAGCACTCCTCGAAGTGCACCTCGAACTTGGTGCAGTCACTGTCGGGCATCTCGTGGTCGAGGAACTCGTAGAGGTGGTCCAGGACCTCAGAGCAGTCCGTCTCATGCGGCTCTCCGCAGCTCATGAGCCCGAGCCTTTCGCGTCGTTCGACTCCCCCGCACCGGCCGGGACGAGCCCGCGCTCGCGGGCGTAGTCCTCCAGCATGCCGCGCAGCTGGCGGCGACCGCGGTGCAGGCGGGACATCACCGTACCGATGGGTGTCCCCATGATGTCCGCGATCTCCTTGTACGCAAACCCCTCGACGTCGGCCAGATAGACCGCGATCCGGAACTCCTCCGGGATCGCCTGCAGGGCCTCCTTGACGTCCGAGTCCGGGAGGTGGTCCATGGCCTGGGACTCGGCGGAGCGCAGACCGGTCGACATGTGCGACTCGGCACGGGCCAGCTGCCAGTCCTCGATCTCCTCCGCGGCGCTGCGCTGGGGCTCGCGCTGCTTCTTGCGGTAGGAGTTGATGAACGTGTTGGTGAGGATGCGGTACAGCCACGCCTTGAGGTTGGTCCCCTCGCGGAACTGGTGGAACGAGCCGTACGCCTTGGCGTACGTCTCCTGCACGAGGTCCTCCGCGTCCGCCGGGTTGCGGGTCATCCGCAGTGCGGCGGAGTACATCTGGTCGAGGTACCCGAGGGCATCGCGCTCGAACCGCGCGTTGCGCTCGCCGGCCGTCTCCCGGGCCCGCGGCGCGCCGCCCTCGTCGGTCCCTGCGTCGGTCCCAGTGACCGGACCCACCTCCTCCAACGCCCTGGCGGAGCCGAGACCGGACCCGCTCGAATCGGAGAATAGTCGACCTTGGTCCGCGGGTGCCTGCTGATTGCGGCCTGCCACCGCGGCGGTCGGACCGCTCGTGCCCTGCGGCAGCACCGTCCACTCCAGACCGTCGGCGCGCCTGCCTGCCGGGCAGAAGGTCGTACCCATGCGGTGGACTCCCTACTCCATGCTCGTCACTGACACCCCGCTCAACAGCGCGGGGCGGCGCCGCATTCCCGCCCCGGTGCGCGGCGGCACACGGCCGGCGGACGGGCCCCGCCGCGGTGGGCGCGCGCAGCCGGTGCGATGCGTCTCACAGCCCGGCGGTCCACGCGGCCACGGCGCCGGTGACGGCGCGCAGTGCCTCCACCTGGGTCACGGCGGAGCGCTTGGGGACGGCGAATCCGTGGTCCGCGTCCGGGACCTCCACCAGGCTGTACGGCCCTTCGGGGAACTCCCCCGGCCTGCCGAAGGGGTCCCGGCCGCCCTGCACCACGAGGAGCGGCACCCCGCCGCCGAGGAGTTCCCCGGCCCGGGAGCGCTCCGGGCGGCCCGGCGGGTGCAGCGGGAAGGCCAGGGCGAGGACGGCGGCCGCGCCGAGCTCCGCGGCGGTCCGGCAGGCCACCCGCGCCCCCGCGCTGCGGCCGCCCGCGACCACCGGGAGCCCGGGCCCGGCGAGCACCGGCCAGACCCCGCGCCAGCCCGTGTCGAGCGTCTTCGGCGCCGGGGCGACCTTCCTGCCCGCGACCCGCCAGGGCTGCTCGACCAGGGCGACGGTGACCGAGTGACCGGGCAGCTCGGCGGCGATCGCCGCGAGGTCCCTCGCCTCGATGCCGCCGCCCGCGCCGTGCCCCAGGGCCAGCACCAGGCGCGCGTCCTTCGCGGGGTACCAGCTGACGCGGGCGTCCCCCGCTTCCGTCCCGACCGTCTCCGTGCGCTTCACGCCCCCATCCTGCCGTGCGCGGGGGCGGGGGCGCCCCTGCCGCGGCCGGTGCCCCGGGGCGGGTAGCACCTCCCCCGGGAGGCCGCCGGTCCGCCGCGCCGTGGCGGCGCGGCGGCGCGGCGGCGCGGCGGCGCGGCGGCGCGGCTCAGAAGAGGACCGGCTCCTCGGGGCCGGAGAGCTCCTCCAGCAGCTCCGGCCCGTTGTTGCGCACGTTGCTGACCGCGGTGGGCACCGGGTAGGCGCGCATCAGGCCCTCCGGCGGCGGTGCGAGGAGTGCGGCGAGGTCCCCGGGCTCCGTGCGTGCGGGGTCCAGCCAGGCGTCCCAGCGGTCCGGGGTCAGCATCAGCGGCATCCTGGGGTGGATGTCCGCGAGCGTCGCGGGCCCTGCCGCCGGCGCGACGCCCAGCGGCCCGGTCTCCGCCTCGGTGGTGATCACCGAGCAGGTCGCCCACCACGCCCGCGGATGCCCGTCGGGCAGCGTGCGGTCGCGCCAGAACTCGTAGATGCCCGCCATCGCGAAGACCGAGCCGTCGGCCGGGGTGACGAAGTAGGGCTGCTTGCGCGGCCGCTTGCGCTTGCCCTCCACCTCCTTCGCCCGCTCGTCTGCGCCCGTGACCCACTCGTAGTAGCCGTCGGCGGGCAGGATGCAGCGGCGGGCCGCGAAGGCCCTGCGGAACGAGGGCTTCTCGTGCAGCGTCTCGGCCCGGGCGTTGATCATCCGGGCGGCCCCGTCGGGGGACGTGGACCACGAGGGCACCAGTCCCCAGCGCAGGGTGCGCATCTGGCGAACCGGCCGCCGCTCGGCTGCGTCCTTCAGAGGGCGTTCGAGGATCGCCTGCACCTCCTTGGTGGGGGCCACGTTCCAGTCGGGTGCGAGCGCCTCCTCGGGCTCCCACTTCTCGACCTGGAACAGCCCCACCAGATCCTCGGGGCTGCGACTGGCTGCATAACGTCCGCACATAAGTGCCACACTGCCACTTCGATACGCCGTCCGAGGGAGCCGCCCGCGCAATGGTCACCACACACATCGCCGCCGGGGAGCTGGACGGTCTCTGGGACCGTCTCACCGGTACCCAGGAGGCGCCCTCGCTCTGGCTGGTCGCCGCGACAGGGGTGCTGGCGCTGGCCGCCGTGCTGCCCGCACCGCTGTGGCGCTTCGCGCGCAACGCGGTCACCATCGCCCACGAGGGCGGCCACGGGCTCGTGGCCCTGCTCACCGGGCGCCGGCTGGAGGGCATCCGGCTGCACTCGGACACCAGCGGCCTGACCGTCAGCCGGGGCAGGCCCGGCGGCCTGGGCATGGTCCTCACGGCGGCGGCCGGCTACACCGCGGCCCCGCTGCTCGGGCTCGGCGGGGCGTGGCTGCTCGCCGCGGACCACGTCACCCTGATGCTGTGGGCGGCCACCGCCCTGCTGGCGGCGCTGCTGGTGATGGTCCGCAACGCCTACGGCGTGCTCACGGTGACCCTCACGGGGGCGGCCTTCCTCCTCGTGTCCTGGCTCACCGGACCGGCCGTGCAGTCCGCCTTCGCCTACACCGCCGTGTGGTTCATGCTCCTGGGCGGTGTGCGGCCGGTCTTCGAGCTCCAGACGAAGCGGCGGCACGGCGGGGCCGCGGACTCCGACGCGGACCAGCTCGCCCGGCTCACCCATGTGCCGCCGCTGGTGTGGCTGGCCTTCTTCCACCTCGTCGCGTTCTGCGCGCTGATCGGCGGCGGGAGTTGGCTGCTCGGCCTGTGAGGCCCGGGGAGGGGCCCGCCGAACCACTAGAGTGAAGGCCATGACCGAGACCGTGCACCCCCTGTGGCCTGCCCCCTACGCCGACGGGCCCGTCGACGCGAAGATCACCGTGCCCGGCTCGAAGTCGGTCACCAACCGGGCGCTGGTGCTCGCCGCGCTCGCCTCCGAGCCGGGCTGGCTGCGCCGACCGCTGCGCTCCCGGGACACCCTGCTGATGTCCGCGGCGCTCCAGGCCATGGGCGTGGGCATCGAGGAGACCGTCTCCTCGACGACCACCGGCGGTTCCGGGGAGGCATGGCGGATCATCCCCTCCGGCCTGCACGGCCCGGCCTCGGTGGACGTCGGGAACGCCGGCACGGTGATGCGCTTCCTGCCTCCGGTCGCCACGCTCGCCGACGGCCCGGTGCGCTTCGACGGCGACCCCCGCTCCTACGAGCGGCCGCTCGGCGGGGTGATCTCCGCCCTGCGTGCGCTCGGTGCCCGGATCGACGACGACGACCGGGGCACGCTGCCGATGACCGTGCACGGCGGCGGCGCGCTGGAGGGGGGCTCGGTGCGGATCGACGCCTCGTCCTCCTCGCAGTTCGTCTCGGCGCTGCTGCTGTCCGGGCCCCGTTTCAACCAGGGCGTGGAGGTGCGCCACGTCGGCGGCGTACTGCCCTCCCTGCCGCACATCCGGATGACCGTGGACATGCTGCGCGCCGTGGGTGCGCAGGTCGACGAGCCCGAGACCGGGGGCGAGCCCGACGTCTGGCGTGTGTCGCACAGCGCGCTGCTGGGCCGGGACCTGACCGTGGAGCCGGACCTGTCCAACGCCCAGCCGTTCCTGGCGGCGGCGCTGGTCACCGGCGGCCGGGTCACCATTCCGGACTGGCCGGAGCGCACCACCCAGCCGGGTGACGCGCTGCGGCAGATCTTCACCGAGATGGGCGGATCCTGCGAGCTGACCACCACCCCCGACGGCACCGCGCTGGTCTTCACCGGCAGCGGCCGGATCCACGGCATCGACATCGATCTCGGCGAGGTCGGCGAGCTGACCCCCGGCATCGCGGCGGTCGCCGCGCTCGCGGACTCCCCCTCGACGCTGCGCGGCGTGGCGCATCTGCGCCTCCACGAGACCGACCGGCTCGCGGCGCTGACCAAGGAGATCAACGGGCTCGGCGGCGATGTCACCGAGACCGAGGACGGCCTGCACATCCGCCCCCGCCGCCTGCGCGGCGGAGTGTTCCACACCTACGACGACCACCGGATGGCGACCGCGGGTGCGGTGATCGGCCTGGCGGTGAAGGACGTGCAGGTCGAGAACGTGGCCACGACCGCCAAGACCTTGCCCGACTTCCCGCAGATGTGGGCCGGGCTGCTCGGGGTCTGACGCCATGCGCCGCTACGGCAAGCACACCGACGAGGACGACATCCGCTCGCGCCCCAACCGCAAGGGCAACCGTCCCCGGACCAGCATCCGCCCCAAGCACGAGGACGCCGCCGAGGGGATGGTGCTCACCGTGGACCGCGGGCGGCTGACCTGCCTGGTCGAGGACCGCGCCGTGGTGGCGATGAAGGCGCGGGAGCTGGGCCGCAAGGCGGCCGTCGTCGGCGACCGGGTCGCCATCGTCGGCGATCTGTCGGGGGCGAAGGACACCCTCGCGCGGATCGTGCGGATCGAGCCGCGCTCCTCCGTGCTGCGCCGTACGGCCGACGACGACGACCCCTTCGAGCGGGTGGTCGTCGCCAACGCCGACCAGTTGGCGATCGTGACCGCGCTGGCCGACCCCGAGCCCCGCCCGCGCCTGATCGACCGCTGCCTGGTCGCGGCCTACGACGGCGGGCTGGAGCCGCTGCTGGTGCTGACCAAGTCCGATCTGGCCGGGCCGGAGGCCCTGTTGGAGATGTACGGCGCGCTGGGTGTCCCGTATGTGGTCACCACGCGGGAGGAGTTCGTGGACGGCCTGGCGGCGGACCGGGTGCGCGAGCATCTGGTGGGCCGCACCACCGCCTTCGTCGGCCACTCTGGGGTGGGGAAGACGACCCTGGTGAACGCGCTGGTGCCGGAGGACCGCCGCCGGACCACCGGACACGTCAACGCGGTGACGGGCCGGGGCCGCCACACCACCACCTCGGCCCTCGCCCTGCCGCTCGCGGCCCCCGGCGGGGCCCGGGAGGCGGCCGGCTGGGTCGTCGACACCCCGGGGGTGCGCTCGTTCGGGCTGCACCATGTCGACCCCTCGCGGGTCATCCACGCCTTCCCCGACCTGGAGCCGGGCACCGAGGGCTGCCCGCGCGCCTGTTCGCACGACGAGCCCGACTGCGCGCTCGACGCCTGGGCGGCCGAGGGCCACGCGGACCCCGCCCGACTGCAGTCGCTGCGGCGCCTGCTGTCGACACGGGAGCGACGCGAGGGGGACTGAGGCCCTCCGAGTCGGCGCCCTCCACCGTGTTGGCGCCGTACGGCGGACAGACACGGGCATAATCGCCCACGTCGGACACCCGGTCGGCGACGTGTGGGAGGCCCAGGAACGATGGCGTGGCTGCTGGTGGTGGTCGCCGGATTCCTCGAGACGGGTTTCGCGGTCTGCCTCAAACTCTCCCACGGCTTCACCCGGCTGTGGCCGACGGTCGCCTTCGCGATCTTCGCGCTGGGCAGCTTCGGACTGCTGACCCTGTCGCTGAAGAAGCTGGACGTGGGGCCCGCGTACGCGGTGTGGACGGGGATCGGCGCGGCAGGCACCGCGGTCTACGGCATGGTCTTCCTGGGGGACGTGGTCTCCACGTTGAAGATCGTCTCGATCTCCCTGGTGATCGTGGGTGTGATCGGCCTCCAGCTCTCGGGCTCCTCCCAGTGAGGCATCCCCCGCGGGCCCGGCCGTCGGCCCGAGGGCCCGGAGCGCACCGATAGGGTGGAGGCCATGCCCGACTACCACGACGACCTGCGTCTCGCCCATGTGCTCGCGGACGCCGCCGACGCCGTCACCTCCGAGCGCTTCAAGGCACTGGACCTCAAGGTCGAGACCAAGCCGGACATGACCCCGGTCAGCGAGGCGGACAGGGCGGCGGAGGAGCTGATCCGCGGGCAGTTGCAGCGGGCCCGCCCGCGCGACGCCGTCCTCGGCGAGGAGTACGGCATCGAGGGCACCGGCCCCCGCCGCTGGGTGGTGGACCCGATCGACGGGACCAAGAACTACGTGCGCGGCGTGCCGGTCTGGGCGACGCTCATCTCGCTCATGGAGGCCGGGGAGAACGGATTCCAGCCGGTGGTGGGCGTGGTGTCGGCCCCGGCGCTGGGACGCCGCTGGTGGGCGGCGAAGGGCTCGGGGGCGTACACCGGGCGCAGTCTGACGGCCGCCTCCCGGATGCGGGTCTCCCAGGTGGAGCGGATGGCCGACGCCTCCTTCGCGTACTCCTCGCTCTCCGGATGGGAGGAGCAGGGCCGGCTGGACGGGTTCCTCGACCTGACCAGGGCCTGCTGGCGCACCCGGGGCTACGGTGACTTCTGGTCCTACATGATGGTCGCCGAGGGCTCCGTCGACCTGTGCGCCGAGCCGGAGCTGTCGCTCTGGGACATGGCCGCGCCCGCGATCGTGGTCCAGGAGGCGGGCGGCTCGTACACGGGGCTCGACGGCACCCCGGGCCCGCACAGCGGGAACGCGGCGGCGTCGAACGGGCTGCTCCACCGGGAGTTGCTGGGCTACCTGAACCAGCGCTACTGAGGCCGCGGACGAGCTGCGCCCTCCCCCGGGGCCGGGTGCCGCGGTCCGGCACGGGGCCGGCCGACGCCTGCCGCCCTGCGCGTGACGTCCGCCGGATCGCGCCGGAGCCCCCGGCCCCTCGCGCCCCTGCGGCGGCAGAAGGGCGAGCGACCGGGAGCCCCGGCGGACGGGAAGGGGCACGTCACGCCCCTGCGACGGGCTCCCGGGAACGTGCCCCGTCCTCCCGGCCGTCACGGCCCTGCGGACCGTGGCCGTCGTCCGGTCCCCCGGCGCCGCCGGGCACGGCGCCCTCGACGCCGACGGACGGCAGGAGGCGGTCGAGCCACCCCGGCAGCCACCAGCAGGCCCCGCCCAGCAGCTTCATCGCGGCGGGGACGAGCACCATGCGCACGACCGTCGCGTCCACGGCGATGGCGGTCGCCAGGCCGAGGCCCAGCATCTTGGTGGTCGGATCCTCGCCGAGGACGAACCCGAGGAAGACCGACACCATGATGAGCGCGGCGGAGGTGATCACCCGGGCCGTTCCGGCGAGACCGCGCACCACCGAGCCGTCGTTGTCACCGGTCGCGAGGTAGTGCTCACGCACCCGGGAGAGCAGGAACACCTCGTAGTCCATCGACAGGCCGAAGACGATGGCGAACATGAACATCGGGATGAACGAGACGATCGGCACCGGCGACGCGAGTCCGATCAGCGAGGCCCCCCACCCCCACTGGAACACCATCACCAGCACTCCGTAGGCGGCGCCGATGCTCAGCAGGTTGAGCACCGCGGCCTTGAGCGGCACCAGCAGCGAACGGAACACGACCGTCAGCAGCAGGAACGACAGCACGACCACCGCGCTCACGAACAGGAGCAGCCGGTCCTTCACCCGGTCGCCGAGGTCCGCGAAGGCCGCCGTCTGCCCGCCGACATGGGCACGGGCCTCGCTGCGGCCGAGCACCCGGGGGAAGACCTCGGAGCGCAGCCGCTCCACCGTCGCCCGGGTGGCGTCGTCCTGGGGTGCGGTGGTGGCGACGGCCATCAGGGTGGCCACGTCCGCGTCCGTGTCGACCCGGGGCGGGGCCACCGCGGCGATCCCCGGGTCCGCGGCGACGGCCCGGTGCAGCGGTTCGACCACCGACGCGTCGCCGGCGAGGTCGACCGCGATGGCGAGCGGGCCGTTGGCCCCGGGACCGAACCCCTCGGCGACCAGGTCGTAGGCCTGCCGTTCCGTCCGGGACACCGGCAGGGTGCCCTCGTCGGGGAACCCCAGGCGGAGCGCCAGGACGGGGGCGGCGAGTGCGGCCAGCAGCAGTGTGCCGCCGACGGAATAGGCCACGGCGTGACGCGCCACGTGCGTGCCCCAGCGGTGCCAGCGCTGCCCCGAGCGGGGGCCCCGTCCGCCGCGCCCGGCACGGGGCCAGGGCAGACCGAACCGGTCGATCGACCGTCCGGCCAGTCCGAGGAAGGCGGGCAGCAGGGTGACCGAGGCGGCGACCATGATGAGGACCACGGCGGCGATCGCGATGCCGGCCGCGGTGATGAAGGGAATGCCGGCGAAGGCGAGACCCAGGATGGAGACGACCACGGTGCCCCCCGCGAAGACGACGGCCCGGCCGGCGGTCGCGACCGCGCGTCCGGCCGACTCCCCGACGTCCATGCCGGCGGCCAGGTGCTCGCGGTGGCGGGTGACGATGAACAGCGCGTAGTCGATGCCGACGCCGAGTCCCACCATCGACGCGATCACGGGTGCGAAGCTCGGTATCTCGACGAGACGGGTGACGAGCGGCATGGCGCTCGTGCCCAGGGCCAGGCCGAAGAGCGCCATGCCGATCGGCAGGCCCATCGCGATCAGCGACCCGAAGGCGACCAGGAGGATGACCACCGCGGCCAGCAGCCCGATCACCTCACCGGTGCCGGTCTCCGGTTCCGCGAAGGAGATGAACAGGTCGCCGCCGGCCTCGATCCGGACCGCGTCGTCGTTCCGGTGGGCCGCCAGGACTCCCCGGAGGTCCTCCAGGTCCCCGGCGTCGAGGTGCTCGATCACCGGGTACCGCAGCGTCACCAGCGCCACCCGCCCGTCGGGCGAGACGTCGCCCCGGGCGACCGCGGCGCCGGTGCCGAGTCCGCCGACCGGGTCGGTGGCCGCCAGGACCGAGGGCAGTGCGACGAGTTCGGCGCGGACCTCCGCGAGCGCCCGGCGGGCGGCGGGGCTGTCGAAGAAGGTCTCCGAGGCCTCGCGCGGTGTGGCCGTGACCCGTGCGGTCAGACCGGCGTCGCTCGAACCGGCCGCCGACAGCAGCTCGACGGCGCGCTGGGAGTCGAGCCCCGGCGCCTCGAGGGTGTCCTCCAGATCGCGACCGGCCATGGCCGAGGCGGTGATGACGACGACTGCGGTCAGCATCCAGGCGCCGATGGCCCGCCATGGACGCCGGGCCGCGAACCGGCCGAGCCGGAACAGCAGGGACGACACGTCAGTGCTCCTTGGTGGTTCGGGGTGTACCGGGCGCGGGGTCGTCCACGCCGGGTTCGCCATGGTGTCGGCCCGGCCACCCCGCGCACCTCGGCGTACGGGCCGGGAACCGCCGCCGGAAGCACGATGTCTCCGCGGTACTTTCGGCTGATCCGCGGGGGTGCGCCCGCGCCTACGATGACCGCGTGCGAGACCTCATACGAGCCCTGTGGGACGAGCCCGGTGCGCCGGGCCCGCCTCCCGTGGGCTGGCGTGACCGGGCGCTGGTCGCGGTGCTCCTGCCCGTCGCCGTCCTGGAGGGGCTGCTCCGGCCGGACGTCCCGTGGCGGACTCTGTCCCTGCTGGTCGGCGCCGGTCTCGTCCCGACACTCCTGCTGCGGCGGGCCAGGCCGCTCCTCACGGTCGTGATCGCGTTCGGCACGCTGTTCCTGACGCAGGTCTGGGCGCTGGTGATGGGCGGCAGGCCGCCGGCGCTCAACACCATGATCTTCGTTCTGCTGCTCCCCTACTCCCTGTTCCGCTGGGGGTCGAAGCGCCAGGCACTCACCGGACTGCCGGTGATGCTCGTACCGGCCGCGCTCTCCGTCCCCCTCACCAGCACCGGCCCGGGCGACGCGGTCGCCGGGTTCGCGATCCTCTTCGCGTCGATGGCCCTGGGCGAGGCGGTGCGGTACCGGGCCTACGCCCGCGTACGGCAGCTCGACCAGGTCAGGCTGATCGAGCGCGAGCAGTTGGCCCGCGATCTCCACGACACGGTCGCCCACCATGTGTCGGCCATCGTGATCCGGGCCCAGGCCGGTCTCGCGGTGTCGGCGACCGACCCCGCGGCCGCCGGGAAGGCGCTGCGGGTGATCGAGACCGAGGCCTCGCGCACCCTGGCGGAGATGCGTTCCATGGTCCGCCTGCTGCGTCGCAGCGGTGAGCGGGCGGACCTCTCCCCCGCGCCGCTCGTCGGCGATCTGGGCGCCCTTCCCCAGGTCGCCGCGGGGCCTGCACTCGATGTCGAGATCACCGGGGATGTCGGCAGTCTGGCCCCCGCGCTCTCCACGGCGGTGTACCGGCTCGTGCAGGAGTCGGTCACCAACGCACGACGGCACGCCCGTCACGCCTCGCGCATCGCCGTGTCGGTCGCGGCGGACGAGCGGTCGGTCCATGTGCGCGTGAGCGACGACGGCGACACCGTCCACCCCCGCTCGGGCGCCGGCCCCGGCTATGGTCTGCTCGGGATGGCGGAGCGGGCCGACCTGCTCGGGGGGTCGCTCAGCGCCGGCCCGAACCCCGGCCGCGGATGGACCGTGACCGCCGTGCTTCCGAGGAGCGGATCGGCATCGTGAGCGTGCGGGTGCTGGTCGCCGACGACCAGGAGATCGTGCGGACGGGGCTCACCATGATCCTCGGGGCGCAGCCCGGCATCACCGTCGTCGGCGAGGCCGCCGACGGACACCGGGCCGTCGAACTCGCCAGGTCCCTGCGCCCCGACGTGTGCCTTTTCGACATCCGGATGCCCGGCATCGACGGCATCGAGGCGACCCGGCGGCTCACCGCGGACGGCGGCACCGACTGCCCGGCGGTCGTGGTGATCACAACCTTCGACCTCGACGAGTACGTCCACGCCGCCCTCAAGGCGGGCGCCCGCGGCTTCCTGCTCAAGGACGCGGGCCCCGGGATGCTCGCGCAGGCCGTGCATGCCGCCGCGCGCGGCGACGCGCTGATCTCCCCGAGCGTGACGGCACGGCTGCTCGCCGCGTTCGCCCGCTCCGGTGCGGCGGAAAGGCCCCCGGCGCAGCCGTTCGAGGCGCTGACCGCGCGCGAGGAGGGTGTCCTGGCCGCGGTGGCCCGGGGGCGCACCAACGCCGAGATCGCCGCCGAGCTGCACATCAGCCTCAGCACGGTCAAGACCCATGTCGCGCGCCTGATGGACAAACTCGGTGCCCGCAACCGCGTCGAGGTGGCGATGTGGGCGTACGAGACGGACCGGGCCGGAGGCTGACCCCGGGGCGGATCGGACGGGGGCGCCGTCCGCTCCGCACCGCTGCGACCGGAGGGAACGGGCGCTCCGCGCTCGACGTGCTGTTCGCGGCGCCCGTCCGCAAGGGCCCCCGTCCTCGGGCCTCGCGCGCCCTCTTGCCGCCTCGCGACGCTGCTGCGACTCTGGGAGTCCCCCCACTTGTGAATTTGTGAACCGGTTCTCGAAGGAACCGGCCCGCGAAGGAGGTGGCTCGAATCCATGCTCGTCCGTGACGCCATGAGCACGGTGGTCCTGACCATCGGACCCGCCCACACACTGCGCCAGGCGGCCCGCCTGATGGCCGCGCGCCGCGTCGGTGCGGCCGTCGTCCTCGACGGCGACTCCGGCCTCGGCATCCTCACCGAGCGCGACATCCTCAACGCCGTCGGGGCGGGCCAGAGCCCCGACCTGGAGACCGCCGGCGCCCACACCACGACCGAGGTGGTCTTCGCCGCCCCCTCCTGGACCCTGGAGGACGCGGCCGAGGCCATGGCGCACGGCGGCTTCCGCCATCTCGTCGTGATGGACCGGGGAGAGCCCGTCGGCGTGGTCTCCGTGCGGGACATCATCCGCTGCTGGGCGCCGGCCCGACGCCACGCGGGCACCGTCGCCGGCTGAGGGCGGGGCGGCGGCCGCCGCGGACATGCCGCGGGCCGGACCCCGGGAGGGGTCCGGCCCGCGGGGCCTCGGCAGGCGGGGTCAGCCGCGCAGCGCCTGGACCGCGGCCTCCAGCCGCTTGCCGAAGTCCCCGTCGGCCTGACGGAAGTTGCCGATCGCGCGCTCGGCGATGTCCTCGCGCGAGACCTTGGCGATGAAGCCGGCCAGGTTCTCGACCAGGCGGCCCTTCTCGTCCTCCGACATCAGCCGGTAGAGGTCGCCCGCCTGGACGAAGTCGTCGTCCTCGGCGTGCACGGGGGCCGCGTGGTCGCCGGTGACGCCCGAGACCGGGATGGGCTGCCAGAGCGGCCGGTCGGTCTGGAACGGCCCTCCGAAGCTGTTCGGCTCGTAGTTCTTCGCGCCCTTGTGGCGGCCGTCGTAGAGGAAGCCGTCGCGGCTGTTGGTGCGCGCCTCGGTCGCGTGCGGACGGTTCACCGGCAGGTGGTCGGCGTTGATGCCGACGCGGTAGCGGTGGGCGTCGCCGTAGGCGAACAGGCGGCCCTGGAGCATCTTGTCGGGAGAGGGGCCGATGCCCGGGACGAAGTGCGCGGGGCTGAAGACGGACTGCTCGACCTCGGCGAAGATGTTCTCCGGGTTGCGGTTGAGCTCCAGCCGTCCGATCTCGATCGGCGGGTAGTCCTCGTGCGGCCACACCTTGGTGAGGTCGAAGGGATTGAAGCGGTAGCCCGCCGCGTCGGCCGCGGGCATGATCTGGACCTGCACCGTCCAGGACGGGAACTCGCCGCGCTCGATGGCCTCGCGCAGGTCGCGCTGGTGGGAGTCGGGGTCCGCGCCGGCGAGCCGGTCGGCCTCGCCCTGGGTGAGGTTCCTGATCCCCTGGTCGGTCTTGAAGTGGTACTTGACCCAGAAGACCTCCCCGGCCTCGTTGGTCCACTGGAAGGTGTGCGAGCCGTAGCCGTTCATGTGGCGGTACGAGGCGGGGATGCCCCGGTCACCGAAGAGCCAGGTCACCTGGTGGGTGGACTCGGGGCTCAGCCCCCAGAAGTCCCAGACGTTGTCCGCCTCCTGGCTGCCCGTGTACGGGTCGCGCTTCTGGGTGTGGATGAAGTCGGGGAACTTGATGGCGTCCTTGATGAAGAACACCGGGGTGTTGTTCCCGACGAGGTCGTAGTTGCCCTCCTCGGTGTAGAACTTCAGCGCGAAGCCCCGCGGGTCGCGCACCGCGTCGGCCGCACCGAGGTTCCCCGCGACCGTGGAGAAGCGCAGGAAGGTCTCGGTCTGCTTGCCCACCTCGGAGAGGAAGGCGGCGCGGGTGTAGGGCGTCACGTCGGCGGTGACGGTGAACGTGCCGTAGGCACCGGCGCCCCGGGCGTGGACCACGCGCTCCGGGATGCGCTCGCGGTTGAAGTGCGCGAGCTTCTCCAGCAGCAGCTGGTCCTGGACGAGCACCGGTCCGCCGACGCCCGCGGTCTCGCTGTTCTGGTTGTCGGCCACCGGTGCCCCGGCCTCCGTGGTGAGCGGTCCCTGCGTCACGTGCGCCTCCTGCGTCCTCGTTGCCCGTCGTCGTGCACCCGGCCCTGTCCCCGGTGCGCACTGAAGCCGATCCTACGATGGACTTTGTCTAAGTCAAGCGCACATCCAAAGTCACACCTGTTCGGGATCTCGCCCCCCGCTGTTACGCTGGTGCCCATGAGTGACCTGTTGGAACGACTCCGCGGACGCGGCTGGCGCCTGACCGCCCAGCGGCGTGTCGTGGCCGAGGTCCTCGACGGCGACCATGTGCACCTGACGGCCGACGAGGTCCACGCACGCGCCGTCGAGCGCCTGCCCGAGATCTCGCGGGCCACCGTGTACAACACCCTGGGCGAGCTGGTGAGCCTCGGCGAGGTGCTGGAGGTGGCCACCGACCGGCGCGCCAAGCGCTACGACCCCAACGCCCACCGCCCCCACCAGCACCTGGTGTGCGCGCGCTGCGGCGCCATCCGCGACGTCCACCCCTCCGGGAACCCGCTGGCCGACCTCCCCGAGACGGAACGCTTCGGCTTCACGGTCTCCGATGTCGAGGTCACCTACCGGGGCGTGTGCCCCCGGTGCGCCGCCGCCTAGGACAGAACACCCGGGCCGCGTCCGACGCATGGCGCTGTCCGCCCGCAGGGCGGGATGCCCGGCGTCCGGTGCGTGCCATCGCAAGGCGGAGGGGCATCCTCGCACCGGGCGTACGCGGAAGGCTCCGACAGCGCAGCGAGTGCGCGTGCCGGGCGTCGCTCGCCAGACGGGATGCGTCAGACACGACCCAGCAGCCCGCGCCCCGCTTCGACACGCCATGCCCGATTTCCACTGGGCTACGGCTTCCCGATCGGAGGCGTCGCTCCTCCCGCGAAGACCCCGGCCCCGCCGGGGTCTTCCGCCGTCCCGGCCCGCGGAACCCGGGGAGAACCACCGGGGACGGCCGCCCTTGGGCGAACATGCCGAAGGCCCGGATCCTGGTGAGGATCCGGGCCTTCGGATTCAGTAGCGGGGACAGGATTTGAACCTGCGACCTCTGGGTTATGAGCCCAGCGAGCTACCGAGCTGCTCCACCCCGCGTCGGTGAACACCACCCTACGGGACGCCGACGACCAGAGCAAATCCCTTCCGGGCACCGTGGCACAGGCCACTTCGGCGGGGTCCCGGCCGGCCCGGAGCGCCCTGGGGCGCCCCCGGCCGGCTCAGGCCGTGAGCTCCTGCAGCAGGGCCTCGCGCAGCCTCCCGGCGCGCTCGGCCACCTCGGCGGGCCCCAGTTCCACGGCCCTGGCGCACCAGCGCTGCCCCTCGGCCAGCTCGCCCCGGCGCGCGGCCAGCAGTGCCAGGCGCAGGGCCGCACGGCCGTGGCCCGCCCGGGCGGCACGGGTCCACCACAGGGACGCCTCCCGCTCGCTGCCCTCGCGGGCCAGCAGCAGCCCGAGGTTGAAGGCGCCGCTGCGGCTCCCCGCCTCGGCCGCCTCCCGGTACCAGCGGGCCGCCTCGGCCCCGTCGCCCCGGGCGGCGGCGAGCATGCCCACCCGCACCTGCGCCCGGCGGTGACCCTGGCGGGCTGCGCGCTCGTACCACTCCTCGCACTCGCTCTTCGCCGCCACGGGCTCACCGAGCGCGGGGGCATCGGGCGGGGGGCGCCGGGCGTCGAGCAGCGCGGCCAGCCGGAACGCGGCCTCCGCACTCCCGCCGCCCGCCGCACACCGCAGGTGCCGCTCGGCCTCGTGCTCGTCGCCGTCCTTCAGCCGGGCGATGCCGACCTGGAGCGCGGCCTCGGTGTGGCCCGCCGCCGCGGCCCGCTCGTACCAGTCGAGCGCGGTGCGGTCGTCGTCGCGGCCCGCGTGCAGGATGCCCAGGTTGAACGCGGCGTCCACGCTGCCCGCCTCGGCCGCCTTGGAGAACCAGGGCTCGGCGCCCACGTGGTCGCCCGCCTGGAGGAGCAGCACCGCCAGCGCGTTGGCGGCCTCGCGGTGGCCCGCGTAGGCGGCGCGCCGGTACCACTGCTCGGCCTGGGCCGTCCGGTCCTGGGACGCGCACAGCAGCCCCAGGTTGTAGGCGCCGTTGACGTCCCCGGCGTCCATGGCCGCGCGGTACCAGCGCTCCGCGGTCTGCGCCTCGCCGCGGGCGGCATGCAGCGCGCCGAGGGCGTTGGCGGCGTTGCCGTCCCCGTCCTGCGCGGCGCGGAGCCACCACACGGCGGCGCTCTCCTCGTCCCCCGCGTCGCGCAGGAGGAAACCGAGGGCGCAGGCGGCCCGCGGCTCGCCGTCCTTGGCCGCCGTCAGGTACCAGCGGCCCGCCTCCTTCAGGCGGCCGCGGCGCTCCAGGATCACGCCGAGGTGGAGCGCCGCCCTCCGGTGGCCGCGGGCGGCGGCCTGGCGGTACCACTGGGCCGCCTCGTCGAGGAGCGCCGCGGCGGCCCGCGCGGCGGCCGCGGGCTCCGGCCCGGACACCGACGGGTCGGCGCGCCCGGCAGGATCCGGCGAGCCGTCAGGGGCCGGTCCCCGGCCGAGGGCTCCGCCCGGGTCCTTGCGGCCCGTGCGGGTGTCCGGCGCCGTGCTGCGGGGGTCCGCCCCGGGCCGGTCGGCGAGGGCATGGCGCACGGTGCCGGCGAGAGCGGCGGTCCCCGCCGTCCGGGGTCCCCCTTCCGCCGCGCGCGCCTCCAGGGCGCGGGCCAGCCGGTAGGCCGCCTCCCGGTGGCCCTGCTCGGCGGCCGTCCGCAGCCAGCGCTCGACGCCCTCCTCGCCGCGGTGCTCCAGCAGGTCGGAGAGGGCGTAGGCGCCGAGGGCGTGGCCCTGCTCGGCGGACTGGCGCAGCCAGTACTCGGCGGCCGGCTCGTCGCCGCGCTCGCGGAAGTGCCGCCCGAGCGCGTGCGCCGCGGCGGCCGAACCGGCGACGGCCGCGATGCGCCACCAGCCGGCCGCCTCCTCCGGATAGCCGCGCTGGTGCAGCAGGACGCCCAGGTTGTTGGCGGCGGCGCGGTCACCGTCGGCGGTCGCGGCACGGAGATAGGGCTCGGCCCCGTCCAGGTCCCCCCTGCGGAGCAGCAGCGCACCGAGCACGCTCATGGAGGAGGTGTCACCGCGGTCGGCGGCACCCCGGTGGCGGGCCTCGGCGCCGGCGGTCTCCTCGGCGTCGTGCTCACCGCCCAGCCCCTCGACCCGGTCGGCGAAGTCGGCGGAGGCCGTCGCGTCCGCCACGTTTCCGGCATGCGGCTGCTCGAACCGCCCTGTCTCCAACAGCGTTGCCCTGTCCCCCATGTTTCCCATCGTCACACCACCCGCAACCCGCGTACACCTGGTATACCGCAGCCTGAGAGGTCACTTCGGCGTTTTGTCGACATGCCCACAGAGAGACAAGTCAAACACGTCGAGGCCCAACTGGCGCCGCGCGGCACGCACTTCGCCCGGGTGTCTTCGAAGGAAACCGACGTGGACGGGTGCACGGGCACACACGCGGAGAGGGCCCGGATCCTGATGGATCCGGGCCCTCTCCTTCAGTAGCGGGGACAGGATTTGAACCTGCGACCTCTGGGTTATGAGCCCAGCGAGCTACCGAGCTGCTCCACCCCGCGTCGTTGTGATCTCACCGTACCACGACGCGGGGCGGGGCTTCACCCGAGGTCAGCCGCCGTCCCCCGGGGACTCCTCCAGGCGCCCTTCGGCGTCCGCCGCGCGCTGGAGGGCGTCCTGGAGATCCTGCTGGGCCTTGCCGTAGGCCGTCCAGTCGCCGTTCTTGATCGCCTCCTGGCCGTCGGCGTACGCCTTCTGCGCGTCGGCGATGGCGTCCTTCAGGGCCGCGTCGCCGGTGGCCGGGGGCTCCTCCGTGTCGGCGGGCGGCTCACCGGTGTCGGGCGGAGTGGTGGTCCCGTCGCCGGCGCTCTCCTCCCCGAACACCTGCGACAGCGCCCCGCTCAGGTCGTTGGCGAACCCGATCTTCTGGCCGTAGACCACCGCCACCTTGCTCAGCAGCGGGTACTCCGAGCCGCGGCCCTGGGCGTAGATCGGCTCGACGTACAGGAAGCCGCTGTCGAGCGGCACCGTCAGCAGGTTGCCGTACTTGATGGTCGAGTCGGCGCCCTTGAGGTCGCGCACGAAGTTGGCGATGGGGTCGTGGCGGTTGAGCCGGCTCTGGATCTGCTCGGGGCCGTCGACCTTGTCGTCGGTGACCCGCATCAGCCTGATGGTGCCGTAGTCCTTGCTCGTGGCGTCCGCGTCGACCGCCATGAACGCCCTGAGGTTGGGGCGCCCGCTCGGGGTGAACGTCGTGGTCAGCGAGAACTGCTGCTCCGTCTGGCCCGGCAGCTTCATCGACAGGTAGTACGGCGGGACCGCGTTGCTGTCCGACTTGGTCGGGTCGTTGGGGACCTGCCAGGCGTCGCTCGCGTTGTAGAAGGGCGCGGGCTCGGTCACGTGGTACAGGCTCAGCAGCTCGCGCTGGACCTTGAACATGTCCTGCGGGTACCGCATGTGGGACTTCAGCTCGGCCGGGATGTCGCCCTTGGCCTCGACCGTGCCCGGGAACGCCTTCATCCAGGTCTTGAGGACCGGGTCGTTCTCGTCCCACTCGTAGAGGGTCACGGTGCCGTCGTAGGCGTCGACGGTCGCCTTCACCGAGTTCCGGATGTAGTTGACCTGGTTCTGCTGGGCGACGACCGCACGCTGCCGGTCGGTCAGCGAGTCCGCCGTGGTGTCACCGAGGGTCGTACGGGAGGCGTACGGGTAGCCGTTGGTGGTGGTGTACGCGTCGACGACCCACTGGATCCGCTTGTCCACGACCGCGGGGTAGGCGTCGCCGTCGATCGTCAGCCAGGGGGCGACGGCCTCGACGCGCTCCTTCGGCGTGCGGTTGTAGAGGATCTTCGAGCCCTCGCCGATGGCGCCCGAGTACATGATCTGCGGCTCGTTGAAGGCGACCGCGTACGCGGCGCGGTTCAGCGGGTTGGAGAGGTCGATGCCGCCCTTGCCCTCGTAGCTCGTGGTGACCTGGCCGCCGCCGTCGCGCTCGTAGTCGAGCTCCTTCTGGGGCCCGCCCACGATCGAGTACTGGGTGGTCTTCTCGCCGTAGTAGATCCGCTGCTCGTACTCGCCGAGGCTGCCCTTGGAGGGGATGCCGGACTCGGTGAACTCGGGCGCGCCCGTGATCCCCTTGGCCGTGCTGGTCCCCTTGGCCGCCACCGCGCCGTAGCCGTGGGTGTAGGTGAAGTGGTCGTTGATCCAGTTGCGCTTGTCGACGCCCTGGAGGTTCAGCTCGCGCAGACCGATGACCGTGTCCTGGCCGTCGTAGCGGTCCACGTCCAGCGTGGCGGGGAACTGGTAGTACTTCCGCTCCTGTTCCAGCTGCTGGAAGGTGGGCGAGACGATGTTGGGGTCGTTGATCCGGTAGCTGGCCGCCGCGTCCGCCTGGGCGCGCTGCTTGCTGGCGTCCGTGATCTCGCCGCGGCCCGTGTAGTCGGTGGGCTTGACCTGGTCGATGCCGTACGCCTTGCGGGTGGCCTCGATGTTCTTGCGGATGTACTCGGCTTCCTTGGCCTGCTCGTTGGGCTGGACCTGGAACTTCTGGACGATCGCCGGGTACAGGCCGCCGATCAGGATCGCCGACAGGACCATCAGTCCGAAGCCGATCACCGGCAGCTGCCAGGTGCGGCGCCAGAGCGTCGCGAAGAAGAGCACGGCGCAGATGATCGCGATGCAGAAGAGGATCGTCTTGGCGGGCAGGTAGGCGTTGGCGTCGACGAAGCGCAGGCCCGTCCAGTTGCTGGTGGCCTTGAAGTCGCTGGACTTCACGGCGAGCCCGTAGCGGTCCAGCCAGTAGGCGACCGCCTTGAGCGACACGAACAGACCGAGCAGCACCGACAGGTGGCCGGTCGCCGCCCCCGTGGCGCGCGCGCCGGGGCTGGTGACGCGCAGGCCGCCGTAGAGGTAGTGGGTGACCGCGGCGGCGATCAGCGACAGGATGACGGCGGCGAAGCCGAAGCCGAGGAGGAAGCGGTACCAGGGCAGGTCGAAGGCGTAGAAGGCCACGTCCATCGAGAACTGCGGGTCCTTCTCACCGAAGGGGACCCCGTTGACCCACATCAGCCACGTCCGCCACTGGCCGGTGGCCGAGGCGCCCGCGATCAGCCCGACCAGCGCGGTGACGCCGAGGAGCACCCACTTCTTGTAGGGGGCGATCCCCATGCGGTACCGGTCGAGGCTCTGCTGCTCCAGCGACATGGCGCTGAGCGGCGGGCGCAGCCGGTACGCGAGCCAGATGTTCAGCCCGACGGCCACCGCCATGAGCAGGCCGAAGACGGCGAAGAGGCCGACCTTGGTCCACAGGGTGGTGGTGAAGACGGAGGAGTACTCGACGGAGCGGTACCACAGCCAGTCGGTCCAGAACCCGGAGAACATGACGAACACCATGGCCAGCACGGCCAGGACGCCCAGTGTGATGAGCAGGGTGCGGACGCGCCGGGAGGGGCGGCCCACTCTGATCCGTGGCCCGGTCGGGCCTCCGCCGCGGTCCGGCATCTGGAAAGCCAACGTGCGCACCTCGATGTTCGCGGTCGTCTGAAACGGCCCCGGGAACCTGGAGCCTCACTCATGCAACTTACCGAGGCTTTACCTAGTTCCCGCACGGGGCCGGGAAGGAGGCAGGATATTGGCCATGTCCAACGTTTCCTCCTCCGGCCCCCCCATGGCCGCGAGCCCGCTCACCCGTGCCGTCCTGGAGATCGACGAGTACGCGGCGGGTCTCGGCTGGGACCAGCCGGCCCGTCTCTTCGCCCTCGTCGACACCGCCCGCCTGCGTTCGCAGGAGCCCGACCTCGCCGCGCAGCTCGGCCTGGACGAGGGCGACACGGCCGCCCCTCTGACCCCGATCGAGCAGGACGAGATCCCCGCCGGTGTCGCCCTGGACGAGTTCCTGGGCACCATCGCCTGGCCCGACGCCGTGGCCGGCTGCGCGCTGGCGGTGGAGCGGCTGATGCTTCCGCAGAGCGCCGAGGCCTCGGTCCCGGACGGGCTCGACGGCTCCGCGCTCACCGACTGGGTGGCCTCCCACCCCGACCGCCAGGAGGTGCGGATGACCGTGGCCGTCCTGCGCGACGGCACCCGGGAGTCCGCACTGCGGCTCCGCGAGAAGGACTCGCCGAACGAGGTGCTGACCGGGGCCGGACTGGTGCCGGGCCTGGCCGAGGCCCTCGCGGCGACCTTCGAGGACTGACCCCCGCCCGCGCCGACCCGTACTCCGCCGGGGTGCCGCGGGCCGTCGGCCCGTCGGTGCCCCGGCCCCGCGCGGCGCTCGGGCCGGGCTGTGCCGGCCTCAGCCCGTGGTGCAGGCGGGCAGCTCCGCGGTGTCGCCCTCGCGGATCCGCTCCAGGGCGCCGGTGGCGTCCTCGATGGTGTCGACCTTGACCAGGGTGAGGCCCTCGGGGGTGTCCGAGGCGGCCGTCGCGCAGTTGGCGCTCGGGGTGAGGAAGTACTCGGCCCCCGCGTTCCGGGCGCCGACCAGCTTCATCTCGATCCCGCCGATCGGGCCGACCTCGCCGGCCTCGTCGATGGTGCCGGTGCCCGCCACGAACTCCCCTCCGGTCAGGTCACCGGGGGTGAGCTTGTCGACGATCCCCAGCGCGAACATCAGCCCCGCGCTCGGCCCGCCGACGTCGGCGAGGTGGATGTCGATGGTGAACGGGAAGGTGTGGTCGGTGCCCGCCTGGATGCCCACGACGGCCCGGCCGTCGTCCTCGGCAGCCTCGGTGGTGACGGTGACCTGCTCGGTCGTCCGCGGCTCGCGCCGGGCCTTCTCGGCGGCCTCCGCCTCGTCGGCCGGGACGATGGTGAAGACGACCTTCTCGCCGGGCTCGCGCTCCACCACGAGGTCCGCCACGTCGCCCGGCTCCTCGACCGCGGTGCCGTCCACGGCCCGGATCACGTCGCCCGCGTGCAGCACGTCCTCGGCAGGGGCTCCCTTGACCACGGCGGCGACGACGACCCGCGAGGCCACCGGGATGTCCAGTTCGCGCAGCGCCGCGACCTTGGCGCTCTCCTGCGACTGGCTGAACTCCTCGGCGTTCTCCTGGGTGGACTCCTCCTCGGTCTTGCCGTCCGGGTAGAGGGTCTCGTGCGGCACGACGACGTTGTCGTGGGTGAGCCAGCCGTACACGGCCTCGAAGAGGTTCATCCGGTAGTCGGCCCCGGTCACCCGTACCGTGGTCATGTTCAGGTGGCCGGTCGTCGGATAGGTGGGGCGGCCCGAGATCTGCAGCACCGGTTCGCCGTCCGCGGACCCGAGGGTGTTCACCGTCGGGCCCGGCGACATCTCCGCGTACGGAACCCGGAAGAACACGCCCGCGCAGAGCAGCACGATGAAGACGAGGGTGGCGGCGAGCATCGTCGCGGTGCGGCGTGGCATGGAACGACAGTACGGGACAGAGCTGTGCGAGGGCGGCCGGGGCCGGTGCCCGAGAGCCGTGCAAACAGCCCGCGAACGCCGGGGTCAGTTCCGCACGGCATCCGAACCGGAGCCCGCCCGCTCCATGGCGTCACGGAACCGGGCGTAGCCGGCGAGTTCGGCGACGTCCCCGCTGGTACGGTCGCGGGATGCCCAGCCCGCCCATATCGCGGCTCCGACAGCGGCGAAAAGCGGAATCAGCAACCAGGCCAGAACTGCCATCGCGACCTCCCTACCCCATGAGCGAACGCAACTGAGTGATCAGCAGATTAGTGGTCTGCGGGATCAACGCTCGCGGCAGGGGCCGGGTTACGCAAATCGGGGCCCAAGGGCCCCGTCCGGGTTTGGCGGCCGCCACGGGCCACGAACGGAGCATCGTCCGGTCCGGGGACGGGGACAGGGACGGGGCCGGTCTCCCCGGGGACGGGGCGTCGCGCGCCCCGGCCCCCGGCCCGGACCGGTCTCCCGGGGGGTGCCGGCGCTATGCGCCCACCCACTCCTCGGTCCCGTCGGAGAACTGCTGGTGCTTCCAGATCGGCACCTCGTGCTTCAGGTCGTCGATCAGCATGCGGCACGCCTCGAACGCCTCCCCGCGATGCGGGCACGACACCGCCGCGACCACCGCGAGGTCGCCCACCGCGAGGTCACCCACCCGGTGGACGGCGGCCAGCGCCCGTACGGGGTAGCGCGCGGCCACCCGCTCGGCGATGCGCCGCATCTCTGCCTCGGCGCTCGGGTGGCAGGAGTAGCCGAGGGCGTCGACGTCCGCGCCGCCGTCGTGGTTGCGCACCGTACCGACGAAGAGGGCCGTGCCGCCGGCCGCGGTGTCCCCCACCGCCGCGAAGACCTCGTCGACGGAGAGCGGGGCGTCGCGGATGGCCAGCAGCCTGATCGGATCCTGTGCGGCCAGTTCACCGGGGTGGTCGTGCGTGGGTGCCATGGCGCCATCGTGCCGCACCGGGCGGCCCCCGAGGAATAGCCGCTCCGACGGTTCCCGCCCGCCCGGCCTTGGAGCCTCCTACAGCCGCGGGAGGCCCGCACCGGGCGGGCCCCGCCAGGGCGGGCGCCCGGGCGGGTCAGATGCGGCGGCGGGCCTTGCGCGCCCGGCGGACCAGCGCCGCCGTGCCCAGCAGGGCGACGGTGGCACCGGCGGCGCCTGCGGCCGTGGCGTCCTTGCGGCCCAGGCGGCGGCCCGCGACCGTGTGCCGCCCCTCGACCTCCTCCAGCAGCGCGGCGAGCACCTCCTCGTTGGTCCACCGGGGCCGCCAGCCCGCGTCGTGCAGCCGGCTGACGCTGACCACCCAGGGATGCATCGTGTAGGCCAGGTCCCCGGCCGGGGACGGGGTCAGGCCGATGCGGTGGAGGCGTGCGGCCGCCCCGAGCGCGACCGCCGAGGGGAGCTCCATGCGCCGGATGCCGCTGAGCTCCTCGACCTCCTCCTGCTCCAGCCAGCCGTCGCAGCCCACGGCCAGCTCACCCTCGACACGCTCCAGCACGGCGTACTCCAGCGCCGTGACCAGGTCCTCGACATGGCAGAACTGCCAGGTGGGCCGGGAGCCGGCCACCACCAGCAGCCGGGGCGACTCGAAGTAGCGCGTCAGGGCGGTGTCGGTGCCTCCGACGAGCACCGCGGGACGCAGCACGGTGACGTTCAGACCGGGGTGGGCCCGCGGCGCGCGCCGGGCCAGCCGTTCGATCTCCAGCAGGTCGCCCACCCCGGTCGCCTCGGCGGTCGCCTTCAGCTCGGCGTCCTCCGACAGGGGCACGTCGTTGTCGTCCAGCGCCCCGTAGACCATGGCCGACGTGCAGAGCACGACCCGGTGGACCCCGGCGGCCGCGGCGGCCGTCAGCACGGTCTGGGTGCCGCGCACGTTGTAGGCGGTGCGGGCCGCGGGGTCGGACTCCAGGTCCAGGTCGAGGGCGAGGTGCACCACGACGTCGGCGCCGCGGAGCTTCTCCGCGATGGCCGGGTCGCGCACGTCGAGCACGTGCCAGTGGGCCTCCGGCACCTCGCCCCGGCGCTCGTCGATCGCGATGACCTTCTTGATCTCGTCCGAGGCCGCGAGGCGCCTCACGAGCAGGTCGCCGACGCCCGTCGCGGCACCGGTGACCGCGACGACGGGGCCGCGCCCCGGCGCCGGGGTTGAGTGGTTTCGCGCTGCGCGAACCTGCGGATCTGGGGAACTCACCAGGCGTCTCCAGCGGTTGTCTTCAGTACGCAAGCGAACGACGCATACGCACCAGGTGAGTGTCCATCCTGCCGCAGGCGGCCGGCCGGCGGGGCACCGAGGCCGCAAGCGGCCCGGCGCCGCAGCCGCCGGGGCGCCCGGCCGCTTAGGCTGGGTGGTGTTGTCGGGAGTCGCCGTCGGCTGGCAGCCGACGGCCCTACGAGCCGAGGAAACCCGTGAGTGACACCCCATTCGGATTCGGCCTTCCGCCGGAGGAGCCGGAGGACGGCGACGAGGGCAAGAAGAGGAATCCCGGAGGTGGCCAGGGCTCCGGAGGGCCCCCTGGCAACCCCTTCGGGTTCGGCATCGGCCAGGGCGGCGGGGACAACCCCTTCGCCGCCATGTTCGGCTCGCTGAACCCCAGCGACCTGGGCGCGGCCTTCCAGCAGCTCGGCCAGATGCTCAGCTTCGAGGGCGGCCCGGTGAACTGGGACATGGCCCGCCAGATCGCCCGGCAGACGGTCGCCCAGGGCACCCCGGACGGCACCAAGGACGCGAGCGTCGGGCCCGTCGAGCGCACCGCCGTCGAGGAGGCCGTCCGTCTGGCGGACCTCTGGCTGGACGGCGTGACCTCCCTGCCCTCGGGGGCGGGCACCGCCGTGGCCTGGAGCCGCGCCGAGTGGGTCGAGGCGACCCTGCCCGCCTGGCAGCAGCTGGTGGACCCGGTCGCAGAGCGGGTCGGCGCGGCCATGGGCGATGTCCTGCCGGAGGAGATGCAGGCCATGGCCGGGCCGCTGCTCGGCATGATGCGCTCCATGGGCGGGGCGATGTTCGGGCAGCAGATCGGGCAGGCCGTGGGCGTGCTCGCCGGTGAGGTCGTGGGCTCGACGGACATCGGCCTCCCGCTCGGCCCGGCCGGCAAGGCGGCCCTGCTCCCCCTGAACATCGAGGCGCTCGGCAAGGACCTCGGTGTGCCCCGGGACGAGGTCCGGCTCTACCTCGCGCTGCGCGAGGCCGCCCACCAGCGTCTCTTCGCCCATGTGCCGTGGCTGCGCTCGCACCTCTTCGGTGCCGTGGAGGGCTATGCCCGCGGCATCACGGTGGACACCGGCAAGCTGGAGGACGTGGTCGGGCAGTTCGACCCGACCCACCCCGAGCAGCTGCAGGAGGCCCTTCAGCAGGGCATGTTCCAGCCGGAGGACACCCCGCAGCAGAAGGCCGCGCTCGCCCGGCTGGAGACCGCGCTCGCGCTGGTCGAGGGGTGGGTCGACGCGGTGGTCCACGCCGCGGCCGCCTCGCGCCTGTCCTCCGCCGGCGCGCTGCGCGAGACGCTGCGCAGGCGCCGTGCCTCGGGAGGCCCGGCGGAGCAGACCTTCGCCACGCTGATCGGCCTCCAGCTGCGGCCCCGCAGGCTCCGGGACGCCTCCCGGCTCTGGGCCTCGCTCACCGACGCGCGCGGTGTCGACGGGCGGGACGCCCTGTGGGAGCACCCGGACATGCTGCCCACGGCGACCGACCTGGACGACCCGGACGGCTTCGTCCACCGCGAGCAGCTGGACTTCTCGGAGCTCGACAAGATGCTCGGCGAGGCGGCGGGCAGGCGCGGTTCCCAGGACCGCCCTGACGCGGGCACCGGCGAGGGACCGGCCGGGAAGGACCACGGCGCCCGCGAGGACGGCGGCGACAAGGACGGTGGCAAGGACGGCGGGACGGACCCGGACGGCAGGGGCGAGTGAGCCTCCACGAGGACGCGGCCCTGGTCCTGAAGGAGTACCGGGCCCCCGACGAGGAGCAGGCCGCACTGCGCCTGGCCTACCTCGACCACCTGGCGGAGCACGCCGACGGCATGTGGAAGTCCTGCGGCGCGGGGCATCTCACGGCGAGCGCGCTGGTGGTGGACCCGGCGCGCGGGCGGGTCCTGCTGACCCTGCACCGCAAGCTCGGCATGTGGCTGCAGATGGGCGGGCACTGCGAGCCGGGCGACCGCACCCTGGCCGCGGCGGCGCTGCGGGAGGCGAGGGAGGAGTCGGGCATCGACGGGCTCGCCCTTCTGCCGGGCGGCCCCGTCACACTGGACCGCCACCCCATCCCGGCGCCGTGCCACCGCCACCTGGACGTGCAGTACGCGGCCGTGGCTCCGGCAGGGGCGACGGCCGCCCTCAGCGAGGAGTCCCTGGACCTGCGCTGGTTCCCCTACGAGGAGGTCGCCTCCGTGGCCGACGCCTCGGTCGTCCGGCTCCTGGCCCGCACCCGGGCGCTGCTGTAGGGCGGGCCCGCGCCCGGGCCTCGCGCCGGACCGGCCCCGGCACCCGCCGCGTGCGGGTGCCGGGGCCGGTCGCGTGCGGGTGCCGGGGCCGGTCGCGTCAGCTCCAGACGTTGTTGCGGTTCTGCCCCTGGGCGCCGTGCTGGCCCACTCCGTACTGCGCCCGCAGCCCGGAGCCGAGGTCGGCGTGCTGCGGGGGCATGACCTCGCTCGGCTGCACCAGGGCGAAGCCCTGGCCGAGGAAGCTGAGCTCCCAGCCCTCCCCCGTGCTGCCCCGGCGGCGGCGCACGCGCGAGGAGTGGGTCTGGGCCTGCATCTGCACCCGCAGTCCGGAGGACCAGGCCACGACCGCGTCGGCGTCGGCGTTGACGTAGGTGTCCGGGGTGACCCGCATCATCAGCGGCTGCCCGGAGGTCATCAGCGCGACCCTGCCGCGGCCGGAGATGTTGAGCTGGTACTTGCCGGAGCCGGAGATCCCGTACTGGCTGTCCACCGCGATCACCTCGGTGTGCAGACCGGAGTCCAGGGCCAGCACGTAGGCGCTGTCCACGGTGATGCCCTCGGGGTCCACCTCGACGAGGTGGATGTGCTGCGCGAGGTTGGCGAGGTAGACGGTGCCCTGGCCCGAGCAGCGCATCAGGTCCAGGCCCTCGCCCGTGTGGGCCCGGGCCCGGCGCTGGCCGCTGGTCTGGTACTCGCCGTCGAAGTCGACGAGCCCCTGGTAGGCCACCATGGCGCCCTTGCGGGCGAGGACGTCCTCGTGCCCGCTGAGCGCGACCCGCAGCAGCTGCGGGTTCTGCACGACGTACCGCTCCTGGGACTGCTGCTCGGCATGACCGAAAAGCGAACTCTGCATGATCTGTCCCGCTCCCCCTCAGCCCCGGATCCGGAGGCGGTCGGTGCTGTCCTCGCTCGGCTGGACCACGACGATCCCCTCGCCGGAGAACGCCATCTGGTAGGCCTCGCCGCTCCCCCGCCCGATGAGGGAGGACGCCTTGAAGCTGCGCTTGCCCTTGACCTTGAGGTTGGGCGACCAGGCGACGAGCGCGTCCGGATCGACGTAGGTCTCGTCCTCGCCGCGTCCGCAGTCGACCACGATCGGTGTCCCGCGCGAGGTGAGGGCCACCCAGCCGGTGCCGCCGATGGTGACGTTCCACAGGCCCTGGCCTGCGAGCTTGGCCAGCCCCTTGACCTTCTCCACCCCCCACTGGAGGTGGGCGTCGAAGGCCAGCACATTGCTGCCGTTCACCGACAGGGAGTCGTTGTCGAGGTTGATCACGACGACGTCCGCGCCGTAGTCGGCGAGGTACAGCAGGCCGTCGCCCGAGCACCTCATCAGCGGCGCGCCCTCACCGGTGAGCCACTGGGCGGCGATCTGCCGGACGGCGCTCGGGTTGGGCTCGTACTGCACGAAACCCTCGTAGGCGACCATCGAGCCCGTGCGGGCGTACAGGTCCTGGCCGCCGGCCATGGCCACCTTGAGCATGGCCGGGCCGTGGTTCTCCATCCGGGCCGCGACGGGCGTCGGGGCGTAGCCCGCGAGTTGCTGGTTCATTCTCCGGGCTCCCTCAGACCTCGTAGGGCTGGACGACGATGAAGTTTCCGGGAGCTCCCCGGAACTGGAGGTTCACGGTCTCCCCGCTGTGGCCGGGGTAGGCGTTGCGGCGCAGCCGGACCTGGCTGGAGAGGATCACCTGGGAGGCCGCCGACCAGGCGACGATCGCGTTCGAGTCGGCGAAGGTGGTCGGCGTCACCGGCAGGACGACGGGCACCCCGCGGGTCTTGACGACGACGGTGCCGGTGCCGTGGAACATCATGGTGAACAGCGCGCCGCCCGGGATGCCGTGCCCCTCGATCCGGCGGACCTCGTGCTGGAGCGTCTCGTCGAAGGCGAGGACGTTCTCCGCGGAGACGCAGATCCCGTCGCCCTGCAGCTCGACGGCGTGCAGATGCGCCGCCTCCTCCGCGAAGAAGACCTGGCCGCTGCCGGTGCAGCGCATCAGCTGCATCTCCTGGCCGGTGGCGTTGCCGACGACGCGGCCGGAGAACCCGGCGCCCCGGTAGCCGAAGTCCACCTTGCCCTGGTACATCACCATGCTGCCCTGGCGGGCGAGCACCGGCGTGCCGCCGACGGTGAGATCGGCCCGCATCAGCTGCTGGTTCTGCGCGGTCCAGCGCTGCCCGGTGGGCGCCTCACGGTAGGCCTGGAGGGCCGCCCGCAGGCCGGGGCCGGCCTGGGGGGTGCCCTGCGGCACCCCGGCGGGCGGGGTGCCGGGCGGCTGCCCGAGCGGGGCCCCGGGGGGCGGGGTCTGGCCGGGCACCTGGCCGAAGGGCGGCTGGGCCGGCTGGCCGTAGGGGGCCGGTGCCGGGGCGGGCGGCGGGACCGTGCCGGGCTGCGGGGGCGCCAGCGGGGCCGCCATGGTGGGGGCGCTGTGCACCGCGGCCGCGGGCTGCGGGGGCGCGAGCGGAGCGCCGAAGGACGGCGCGGGAGGCTGGGGCGCCTGGGGTGCTTGGGAGGCCTGGGGCGCCTGGGGCGCGTGGGAGGCCTGAGGTGCTTGGGGCGCACCGAAGGCGGGTGCCGGACCCGCGGGCGGGGCGAAGGCCGGGGGCGCGGCGGACCCCGGCTGCGGCGCCGGTTCCTCCTCCGCGACCTCGCCGCCGAAGTTCTTCAGCAGCGCGTCGAGGCCCCCGTCGAAGCCCTGGCCCACGGCGGCGAAGCGCCATACGTCCTTGCGGTAGAAGTCGCCGAGCATCACCGCGCGCTCGGTGCTGAACTCCGAGCCGGTGAAGGCGTAGCGGACGACCTCCTCTCCGCCCGCGACGATACGGATGTAGCCGGGGCCGATCTGCGACATCTGCCCCGCGCCGTCGACGGTGGCGGTGAAGGAGAGCTTGTGGATGTGCTCCGGGATGCGGTCGAGCGTGACGCGGAACGACTCGGTGTCGCCGGCCTGCGCGCCGAGCAGCTGAACCGACTCCTCGGGCGTCTTCGGCTGGTTGAAGAAGACGAAGTACCGGTCGTCGGAGAGCTGCTCCTCGGCGTCCAGGCCGAAGCAGCTGATGTCGAAGGTCAGACCGGGAGCGGCGATCTGGACGCCGACGTACAGATCGGTTCCCGGAGTGAGATCACTGAGCTTGGCCTTGTGGCCGCGTTGGAATTCCCTGGCCATACGTGACGACCGTCCCCCATCCCGAGAAAATGAATGCGTCGCGCCAGGCTAACCGCTGGCAGCGAGATCGAGCCAAGCCGGTACGCATTCGGTACACAGCTGCCACGGCCGCCGCACAGAAGGGGCTGCCCCGGGGCCGCCGGTGGCCGGGACGGCGCTCAGTCGACGGGCGGTGCCGCGCCGCGCGGGAGGCGCCCGGCGGCGGCGACGCCCTCCAGATACCCGCGGGCCCGCTCGGTGCGCGGGTACGCCTCCAGCAGCTTCCAGAAGCGGGGCCCGTGGCCGGGCACGAGCAGATGGGCCAGTTCGTGGAGCAGGACGTAGTCGAGGACGTACTCGGGCATGCCCTGGAGGCGGTGGGACAGCCGGATGCTGCCCTCGGCGGGGGTGCAGGACCCCCAGCGTGCGTTCTGGTTGGTGACCCACCGCACCGACGTGGGCCTGGCCCGCCCCTGGTAGTACTGCCGGGAGAGCCGCTCGGCCCGCTCGGCCAGGTCGGTGTCGCCGAGCGCTCGGCGGCTCTCCTGGGCTTCGAGCTTCTTCAGCATGACGCCGACCCAGCGCTCCTCCTCGGCCTCGGACATCCGGGCCGGGATCAGGACGACGGTCCGGTCGCCCTCGCGGTAGGCGGAGACCGTGCGGCTGCGGCGGCTGCTGCGCCGGACCTCCACGCGGCCCTCGGCGACCGCGGCGCGCGCGGGACCGCTCGGATCGGCTCGGCGCCGCTTCCCGGCGCCGCGGGCGGGGGCCTGCCCCGTGGAGGTGCGGGAGGACGGATCGACGGGCACGCCCCGACGTTACCCGCTGCCCGCACCGGACGTCCCGGCCTCGCACGGTTCCCGCGTGATCCACTCCACGGCGGCAGGAATAGAACGACTAATCCCCCGGCCTGTGGACAACTTTCCCCGCCGCCTCGCCGGAAGCGGGATTCTGTGGAGGCCGACCGCACCAATCCGGCGGTCGGCGACGGATTTCCACGGGGAAACGGGGACCGATATGCATCCCATGCTGAAACCGGCGCTGCGGCGGGCGTGGCGGGACCGCCAGTCGGTCCAGTTCGGAGTGACCCCCGAACGGGCGGTCACCGTAGGGCCGTTGGACACCGCCACCGGCTCTCTCGTCGAACTCCTCGACGGCACCCGCGGGCTGGAACTGCTCCGGGCCGAGGCGCGGGCGGCAGGTCTGCCGGAGGGCCGGGTCGACGCCCTGGTCCACCGGCTGGCCGAGGCGGGGCTGCTCGACGACACGGAGGCGGCGAGCACCTCGGCCGCACTGCGTGAACGGCCCGCGCTGCGCGAACGCCTCCGCCCCGACCTGGCCTCCTTGTCGGTGGTCCATCCCGAACCGGGCGCGGCCTTCGCCCGCATCGCGGCACGGCGCGCCACCCGGGTGGCCGTCCGCGGTGCGGGCCGGGTCGGCGCGACCGTGGCCGCCTGCCTGTCCGCGGCCGGGATCGGCACGGTCGACGTCCATGACGGCGGAGTGGCCGAGCCCGGGGACGCGGCGCCCGGCGGGCTGCCGGCGTCCGAGGCCGGGGAGCGGCGGGACGCGGCCGCCCGGCGGCTGGTTCGCGCACAGGCACCGGACCGGCCTCCCCGGGCGGGTGGGGGCGGGCGGGGTGCCGCACGGGATCCGGGGCTGGCCCTGGTGGTGGTGGCTCCCCGCGACGGCCTCGGGGCCTATGCGCCCGATCCGCGCATGGCGCAGGACTGGATCGGCGCAGGGGTCCCCCACCTGTACGCGGGCGTGGTCGAGGCCACCGGAGTGGTGGGACCGCTGGTGCTCCCCGGGGCCACTCCCTGCGCGGAGTGCCAGGAGCGCGCCCGGGCCGAGCGGGATCCGGCGCGCTCCATGCTGCTCGCTCAGTGGCGCTCCGGGCGGCGGAGGTCCGTGCCCGTCGCCTGCGACGTCGCACTGGCCACGGCGGTCGCCGGGCTGGCCGCCGCCCATGCGCTGGCCTTCCTGGACGGCGGTCTTCCGGAGAGCGCCGGCGCCCGCTGGGAGGTGTCGCTCCCGGGGCTGCGCTGGCGCTCGGAGAGGCTCGGGGCCCATCCCGAGTGCTCCTGCGGAGCGGGGCGGGGCGGCCACGGGGGTGACGGCGGCAGCGCCGCTCACGAGAGAATGCACGCGTGATCGCCGCCAACGGATCTGCTCCGTGCGGCACATACGACAGCCGACTGGGTTTTGGAGGGGTGCATGTCTGATCTTCCTCGGAAGGCGGTCACCCGGACCGCCAAGCTGGCCGCCCTCCCCCTGGGCTTCGCGGGCCGGGCGACCTGGGGCATCGGGAAGAGGATCGGCGGGAAGTCGGCGGAGATCGTCGCCCGCGAACTCCAGCAGCGCACGGCGGAGCAGCTGTTCAAGGTGCTGGGCGAGTTGAAGGGGGGTGCCATGAAGTTCGGGCAGGCGCTGTCCGTCTTCGAGTCGGCGCTCCCCGAGGAGGTCGCGGGGCCCTACCGGGCGGCTCTCACCCGTCTGCAGGAGGCGGCGCCGCCGATGCCCACCGCCACGGTCCACGGCGTGCTGGCCGAATGCCTCGGCGAGGACTGGAGGGAACTCTTCGCCGACTTCGAGGACAGACCCTCGGCGGCGGCCTCCATCGGCCAGGTGCACCGGGCCGTGTGGCACGACGGGCGCCGGGTCGCGGTCAAGGTGCAGTACCCGGGCGCGGGGGAGGCACTGCTGTCGGACCTCACCCAGCTGAGCCGCTTCGCACGCCTGCTGGGGCCGCTGGTCCCCGGC
Source organism: Streptomyces sp. NPDC048001 (assembly GCF_043203115.1). Lineage (NCBI taxonomy): Bacteria > Bacillati > Actinomycetota > Actinomycetes > Kitasatosporales > Streptomycetaceae > Streptomyces > Streptomyces sp. NPDC048001. The sequence continues at coordinate 40,626 of NZ_JBIDBN010000019.1, read as the reverse complement.
ATGGACGTCAAGCCCCTGATCACGGAGCTGCGCGACCGGGTCGCCGAGGAACTGGACTACGGGCTGGAGGCCGAGGCGCAGCGCCGCCACGCGGAGGAGTTCGCCCACGACCCCGACGTGGTCGTCCCCGGCGTGGTCCACCACGGGGAGCGGGTCCTGGTCACCGAGTGGATCGACGGCACCCCGCTGTCGGATGTCATCGCGGAGGGCACCAGCGAGGAGCGGGACCGCGCGGGCCAGTTGCTCGCACGGTTCCTCTTCTCCGGTCCGGCACGCACCGGCCTGCTGCACGCGGACCCCCACCCGGGGAACTTCCGTTTCCTGGCGGATGCGGACGGCGGGAAGCCGCGTCTGGGCGTGCTCGACTTCGGGACGGTGGACCGGCTGCCGGGCGGGCTGCCGCCGACCATCGGCCTGTGCCTGCGGCTGGCGCTGGACGGGGAGGCCGACGCCGTGTACCGGCTGCTGTGCGAGGAGGGCTTCGTCAGGGAGTCGATCGAGCTCGACCCCGACGCCGTCCTGGAGTACCTTCTTCCCGTCATCGGGCCCGCGGCGGAGGAGGAGTTCACCTTCACTCGCGGCTGGATGCGCAGCCAGGCGGCGCGGATAGCGGATATCCGCTCGCCTGCCTACCAGTTGGGCAAGCAGCTGAACCTTCCCCCGTCGTATCTGCTGATCCACCGGGTGACCCTGAGCACCATCGGGGTGCTGTGCCAGCTGGATGCGACGGTGCGGCTCCGTGAGGAACTCGACGCGTGGCTGCCCGGCTTCCCGTGCACGGGGACGGGGACAGGCCAGAAGGCCGGGGCCGGGGCCGGGGCCGGGGAGGGAGGAGAGGCGGCCCCGGGCGGAAGCGGCGCCCCCCGGGGAGCGAACGACCCTCTGAGCGCGGACGACCCTCTGAGCGCGGGCGCCTGACTGGGCGCCAGGTCGTCACCACGACCTGGCAGGAGCCATACGAGCCCCGCGGAAGCGGGGGAGGCCCGCACGGCGCCCGTCATCGTCCCGGCGGCGGGGCCGCGAGGGGCGGGGGCCGCGAGGGGCCCCGGGGACGGGGCGTGCCGGGGGCCGCGCCGCGCCCGGCCGCCGTCATCGACGGGTGGCGGCGGCCGTCCCGGGAGCCGGTCACCACCAGGACGTGTCCAGCCGCCCCTCGATGGATCTGATGTTGGTCCGGGCGCACTCCTCGCAGACATGGCGCCGGACGCCGTCCTCCACGGAGAAGGTCCAGGTGAGGGGGGTGCCCTCGGCGACCTTGCCGCACCGGGAGCACACGGTGGGGCCGTCGGTCCGCTCTCCTCCGCCCGGCCCTTCGGGGTCCGGTGACTCGTCCTGATCCACCCCGCGACGATATCCCCGTGCGCCGCCCTGAGGGCGCACAACGCACCGTGGGGCCGTGCCGGGCGCACAACGCGCCGCGGGGGCCGGTCCGTTCGGACCGGCCCCCGCGGCGGAGCGCTTCGGGGTCAGTGCATGACCGCCATCGCCAGGGCGCGGCGGGCGCGCATCGACACCCGCTCGGCCCGGCGCTGCATCCGCCGCGCGGCGACCAGGCGTGCCGCCTGGCGTCCCGCGTCGGCTTCCTGCCTCCGGTCGTGCATATGCGCACGCGCCAGGGCTTCTGGGATGAGTTGCATCTCACGGTTCCTGTTCTGACGCGAGGTGTTCGCGCCGGTGGTGGTGACGTCCGAGGTCGCGGAGCGGTAGGGCTCCGGGGTGGAGGGGGTCATCGGGGCCTGCTTCTGGGGATCGTGCGTGACGGGTCGGTCGATGGTTCCGGAGGCGTTCATGCCGCGACCGGGTTCTTGCGCGGGCGGCCGCGCGGCCGCTTGCGGGCGACGACCACGCCCTGGACGAACAGCTCCCCGCCCCAGACACCCCACGGCTCGCGCCGCTCCTTGGCCCCGGCGAGGCATGCCTCCATCAGCGGGCAGGTGCGGCACAGGGACTTGGCGTACTCGACGTCGGCCGGGGACTCGGCGAAGAAGACCTCCGGGTCGTAGGAGCGGCAGGGCACGGGTACGCCCAGGTTCTCGATGGCGTCGTCGAGCGCGGTGAGCGCAGTGAGCGGAGTCAAGGCGGATTCCTCGGAAGAAGCGGGCGGAGCGATCGTCGCGGCGGGCGGTACGGACGGGGCGTGCGCTTCGAGTTGCACGGTGTGGAGTTCCTCGTCTTGGTCGTTCCGGCCTGTGGGCCGGGTGTGGCTGCTGTCGGGTCTGGTCCCGAGACCCTTCGGTCCGTGATCCCACCGGGGAAAACAGAAGGGCCGCGGATCCCGGGTGGGGTTCCGCGGCCCTGAAGGCGCCGGCCTGATCATGGATCAGGCTGGATCACTCCAGGGTTCGAGCCCACGGAAGGCCCACTTCGAGTGGTGGTGCGTCGTCTGCTGCGTGGCACTGGCCGCCGCAAGGGCATAGGCCGGGGCCTCTGCCGCTGCTACTCCCGCTTCCAGTGCCTTGGTCGGTCGCTCATTGCGCTCCAGGACCGTGAGACCACCCAGCCGGAAGGCGGGGATCATGGCGGGGGCGCCGGACAGACCGGTGCCCTGGAAGGCGGACGAGAAGCCGAGCATGCAGCGGGAGACGACCGAGGGATCGGTCATGGTGGCGGTGCTGGTCTTGATGCTGATCACTTCAATCGCCTCCTCTCGGCGTCTCGGGACCGGGGTGAGCCGGTCGCGGTATTCGGATAAGTACAGCACGAGGACAGGGCTTCAGAGAAGCCGCTGTTCTCGTGGTTAAGAACCTATGGGGCCTGCCCGGGCGGGCGCAAACTATTTTCTCGACGAGTTTGCCTCAGTCCCCGTCCTCGGCCGTCTCAAGCTCCTCACCTGCACAGATGGCCAGGACATCGGCGCCGAAGCGGTCCAGCTTGCGCCCGCCGACCCCGGAGATCGAGGCGAGTTCGCCCTCGCTGCCGGGAACCGCCTCCGCGATGGCCATCAGCGTCTTGTCGGTGAACACGCAGTAGGCGGGCTGCCCGAGCTCCCTGGCCTGCTCGGACCGCCACTCCCGGAGCCGCTCGTACAGGCCCTCGTCCATGTCCGAGGGGCAGTCCTCGCAGCGCATCAGCTTCATCTCGCCCGCGTCGGTCAGCGTCTTGCCGCAGACCCGGCAGAGCACCGGACCGCGCCGCCTGCGGCGACCGCCTCCGCGCTCGACTCCGCCCGCTGCCCCGGCGCCCCTTCTGCCGGGCGCCGCCGAACCCGGGCGCAGGCCGTTGAGGAAGCGGCTGGGGCGGCGCGAGGCCCGCCCGCCGGGAGAACGCGAGAGCGCCCAGGACAGGCAGAGGTGGACACGGGCCCGGGTGACGCCGACGTAGAGCAGCCGCCGCTCCTCCTCGACCTGCTCGTCCGTCTTGGCGTAGGTGATCGGCATCATGCCCTCGGTGAGGCCGACCAGGAAAACGGCGTCCCACTCGAGCCCCTTGGCCGAGTGGAGCGAGGCGAGGGTCACACCCTGGACCGTGGGCGCGTGCTGCGCGGCGGCGCGCTCGTCCAGCTCGGCCACGAGGTCGGCGAGGGTGGCCGCCGGGCGGACCCGTGCGAAGTCCTCGGCGAGCCGCACCAGGGCGGCCAGCGACTCCCAGCGGTCGCGCACCGACCCGGACCCGGCCGGGGGCTCGGTGGTCCAGCCCTTGGTGGAGAGCACGGCGCGGACCTGGGAGGCCAGCCCCTCCGCGTCGTCCAGGAGGGAGTCGTTGGAGCCCGCTCGGGCCGCACCCCGCAGGGCCACACCCGCCTCGCGGACCTCCGCGCGTTCGAAGAAGCGCTCGGCCCCGCGCAGCTGGTAGGGCACGCCCGCGTCCGCGAGTGCCTGCTCGTAGACCTCGGACTGGGCGTTGACCCGGTACAGGACGGCGATCTCCCCGGCCGGCACCCCGGCGTCGATCAGCTCCCGGATCCTGCGGGCGGTGCCCTCGGCCTCGGAGGGCTCGTCGGCGTACTCGACATAGGCGGGCTCGGCGCCCGCATCACGCTGGGAGACCAGTTCGAGGCGGTGCTCGGCGGCGCGGCCGCGGGCCTGTGCGAGCAGTCCGTTGGCCAGGTGGACGACCTGGGGCGTGGAGCGGTAGTCGCGCACGAGCTTGACGACGGTGGCGTCGGGGTGGCGGGTGCGGAAGTCCAGCAGGTGGTCGGGGGTGGCCCCGGTGAAGGAGTAGATGGTCTGGCTGGCGTCGCCGACCACGCACAGGCTGTCCCGGTCCCCGAGCCAGAGCTCCAGCAGCCGCTGCTGGAGCGGGCTGACGTCCTGGTACTCGTCGACGACGAAGTGCTGGTACTGGCGCCGGACCTGGTCGGCGATGTCGTGCCGGTCCTGGAGGATGCCGACCGTGAGCAGCAGCACGTCCTCGAAGTCCATGGCCGAGCGGTCCCGCTTGAGCTGCTCGTACATCGCGTAGACCTGGCCGATCTCCGCCGGGTCGCGGGGGGCGTCGCGGTGGGACTTGGCGACCGCGGCCGGGTAGTCCGCGGGCACGGTCTGGGTGACCTTGGCCCACTCGATCTCGCCCGTGACGTCCCGGAGCTCGTTGCGGTCAAGGCGGATGCGGCAGCGCGCCGCCGACTCGGCGACCAGCTGGACCTTGCGCTCCAGCAGGCGGGGCAGTTCCCCGCCGACCGCCTTGGGCCAGAAGTACTGGAGCTGGCGCAGGGCGGCCGAGTGGAAGGTGCGGGCCTGCACGCCCCCGGCACCCAGCTGGCGCAGCCTGCCGCGCATCTCGCCTGCGGCCCGGTTGGTGAAGGTGACGGCGAGCACGCTGGCGGGCTGGAGTATGCCCGCCCGGACCCCGTAGGCGATGCGGTGGGTGATCGCACGCGTCTTGCCCGTGCCGGCTCCGGCCAGCACGCACACCGGGCCGTGCAGGGACGTCGCGACCTCGCGCTGCTCGGGGTCGAGCCCGGAGAGCACCGCGTCGGCCGTCTCGGGGACCTGCGGGAAGAGTGAGGAGTGCGTTGCTGCTGTCACCCCGCCATGCTGCCAGGTCCGCCGGGGCGGGTGCGCCGGGTTGTCCACAGGGCGGGCCGATTGTTCGTACCGGGCTGTCCGGAACGGGAGCGGCGGAGGGCGCGGCACCCGTGCGGCGGCCGGGTGGGCAGGGGGCTCGCGGTCCGGGCGGGGCCGTGCGTCCGCGCGGAGCCCCTCGCGATCCCACCCCCGCGGCGGGAATCGCCGGGCCGTCCCGGGCGTTCTACCCCCTGCCGCCGCGTTCCCGCGGCGGCGCGGCCGTGAGGCCGGGCCCCCGCCAGACCCGAGGAGCGCACAGACGATGCAGGGCACCGTGACGATGTACAGCACCACCTGGTGCGGCTACTGCCGCCGCCTGAAGGGCCAGATGGACCGCGAGGGCATCGCCTACACCGAGGTCAACATCGAGCTGGACGCGGAGTCGGCGGCGTTCGTGGAGAAGGCGAACGGGGGGAACCAGACGGTTCCGACGGTCCGCGTGGTGCCCGCCCAGGGCGGCTCCGAGGTGGTCATGACCAACCCCAGCCTCGCCCAGGTCAAGCAGGCCCTGAGCGCCTGAGCGCCCGCCGGGTCGGACCCGGCGGGCGGTGGCCCCGACGGCCCGGGGAAACCGGGAAGCGGCCGTCGGGGCCCCGGCATGCCCGGCCGGGCCCCGCACCGGCCCCGCCCGGGGCCTCCCGGGGCCCTCAGAGCGCGTCGCCCGGGGCCCGGGGCCTCTCAGAGCGCGTCCCCCGGCTTGGGCAGCGGTCTGCCGTACCAGAGCTCGACGAGCCGGGAGGCGATGGAGATGCCGTACGGGGGCAGCACCTCGCCCGACTCGAAGGCCGCCCGCAGCTCGTCCCGGGAGAACCAGCGGGCCTCCTCGATCTCCTCTCCGTCGACCCGGATCTCCGAGGAGGTGGCCCGGGCCGTGAACCCGAGCATCAGACTGGACGGGAAGGGCCAGGGCTGGCTGGCGACGTAGGTCACCTCGCCGACCGTCACACCGGCCTCCTCGTACGCCTCCCGGCGCACCGACTGCTCGATGGACTCGCCCGGCTCGACGAAGCCCGCGAGCGTCGAGAAACGCCCCTCGGGCCAGTGCACCTGCCGGCCCAGCAGCGCCCGGTCCTCCTCGTCCGTCACCAGCATGATCACCGCGGGGTCGGTGCGCGGGTAGTGCTCCGCGCCGCAGGCCTGGCAGCGCCGGATGTGCCCGGCGGCCGCGATCACCGTGCGCTCGCCGCAGCGGGAGCAGAAGCGGTGCAGCCGCTGCCAGTTCTCCAGGGCGACCGCGTGCACCAGCAGTCCGGCGTCCCTCGGGCCGAGCAGCAGCCCGGCCTCCCGCAGCCCGGCGGGGCGCGCCGACTGGTCCATCCGCCCGGGCAGGGTGTCCTTCTGCAGCGCGAAGTACCGGACCCCGTCCTCGTCGGTGCCGAGGAAGTAGCGGTGGGTCTCCGTGAGAGGGGCCTCGAAGGAGGGGGTCATCACCAGCTCGGTGCGCCCGTCAGGGGTGTCGTCGACGAGGGCCTGGCCGCCGGAGACCACGAAGACGCGGGTCTCGGGATGACTCCACGCCGCGGCGAGCCACGCCTCGTCCAGGCGGTGGTGCGCTTCTCGGTCGATGCCGCTCGGCGCGGTCAGGCCGACGGGGCGGGCCCCGGTGGCGTAGCGGTCGGTGCTCACGGTCTTCTTCCAACTCCCCCGGTGTGGATGGCTGTCGTGCCGGGTCGGCTCGCGTCGGGTTCGGGTCAGGTGGCGTCGGTCGGGTGGTTCCGGTCGGCCGGACTCGGGGCGGGGCGGCCCCGTGCCCGGCCGGTGCCGGTCGGGTCAGCGCAGGGTCCGTGCCAGGTCCTCCCAGAGGTGGGCCGCGGCCTCCACGCCCTTGAGGAGCAGATCGAGCTCCACCTTCTCGTCCGGGCCGTGCCACCCGTCGGAGGGCACGGAGATGCCGAGGAAGAGCACGGGTGCGCCCAGGACGTCCCGGAGGTCGGCGGCGGGCCCCGAGCCGCCCTCGCGGGTGAAGCGGATCTTCGCGCCGTCGAAGGCGCGGCCCATCGCGCGGACCACGGACCCCAGTGCCGGGTGGTCGAGCGGGGTGAGGCAGGGGCGGGTGGCCCCGCTGAAGGCGATCTCGTGGCGGATGCCGGGCGGGACCCGGTCCGCCACCCAGTCGGCCACGGCGCGCTCGACGGCGTCCGGCTCCTGCCCCGCGACCAGCCGGAAGGAGAGCTTGACCACGGCCGACGCGGGGACGACGGTCTTGCCGCCGGGGCCCTGGTAGCCGCCGCCGATGCCGTTGACCTCCGCGGTGGGACGGGCCCACAGCCGCTCCAGCGTGGAGTAGCCGCTCTCGCCCAGGGTGCCGTGCGAGCGGGCGGTGCGCAGCCAGGCCGCCTCGTCGAAGGGCAGCTCCGCGAAGAGCTCCCGCTCCGCGTCGCTCAGCGGGAGGACGCCGTCGTAGAAGCCGGGGACGGTGACCCGTTCGTCCTCGTCGTGGAGGGCGGCGACGATCCGGGCGGCGACGGTGGCCGGGTTGGGGACGGCGCCGCCGAAGGACCCGGAGTGGATGTCCTGGTCGGGGCCGCGGAAGGTGATCTCGCACTCGGCGAGGCCGCGCATCCCCGTGCAGACGGTGGGGGTGTCCTCGGACCACATGCCGGTGTCGGAGACGACCACGGCGTCCGCGGCCAGGCGGTCGGCACGGCGTTCGACGAGGTCGCGGAAGTGCGGCGAGCCGGACTCCTCCTCCCCCTCGACGAGCAGCTTCAGGTGGACGGCCGGGGCCGTGCGGCCGGTGGCGGCCAGGTGGGCGCGGACCCCGAGGGTGTGCAGGAGGACCTGGCCCTTGTCGTCGGCCGCGCCGCGGGCGTACAGGCGCCCGTCGACGGTCTCCGGCTCGAAGGGGTCGGTGCGCCAGCCGTCCTCGCGGGCGGCGGGCTGGACGTCGTGGTGGCCGTAGACCAGCACGGTCGGGGCGTCCGGATCGTCCGAGGGCCAGTGCGCGAAGACCGCCGGGGCGCCCGGCGTCTCCCAGACCTCGGCGACCGGGAACCCGGTCTCCGCCAGCTTCCCTGCGAGCCACTCGGCACTGCGCCGGACGTCCCCCGCGTGCTCGGGCTGCGCCGACACCGACGGGATGCGCAGCCACTCGGCGAGGTCGTCGAGGAAAGCGCTGCGCTGCTGGTGGACATGGGTGCGGACGGCGCTGTCCGGGGTCTGGCTCATGCCCTTGAGCCTATCGGTCCGGGGGGTCGGCCCCGTCGGCCGTCCCACCCAGCAGGATGCGCTCCAGCCCCCTGCGGCCGGGCATTCCCTCGGGGCGGACGACCTGCCCGGTCCGTACGAAGACGAAGGCGGCGGTGACCGCCTCCAGGGGCACGCCCCGCTGCTCGGCCCATGCCAGCCGGTAGACCGCCAGCTGGAGCGGGTCGGCGCGGCCGTCGCGGGCCGTCTTCCAGTCCACGATCTCGTACGTCTCCGCACCGGGGCGGCCGCCGGTGCGGTAGACGGCGTCGATCCGGCCGCGCACCACCCGCCCGGCGAGGGTGAACTGGAAGGGCGCCTCGACCCGGTAGGGCGTCCTGCGGGCGTAGTCGGTGCGGGCGAAGGCCTCCTTGAGGGCGGCGAGGTCCTCCTCGTCGGCGATGTCCAGGTCCGCGGTGTCGCCGCCGGGCAGCTCCTCCGGGCCGAGCAGGGGCAGGGGCAGGGCCTCGTAGCGCGACTCCACCCAGGCGTGGAAGCGGGTGCCCCGGCGGGCTGCGGGCTGCGGCGGGCGGGGCATGGGGCGTGCCAGCTCGCGGGCGAAGCCGTCGGGGTCCGCCGCGAGGCGCATCAGCTGGGAGGCGGACAGGGACGGGGGCAGGGGCACGTCGCGGACCGTCGCGCGGGCACGCCGGAGCTCCCCGGTGAGGGCGTCCAGGTCGCGGTCCCAGGAGGCGAGGACGCGCGCCTCCTCCGGCGTGAGCGCGGGGCCGGGGCCCCCGGGACCGTCCGCCGCGTCGGGGCCCGGGGGCGAGGACTCCTCGGCGGGCGCGGAGGGCTGGTGCGGGACGACGGGGTCCGCGGGCACCGCCGAGCGGGGCCGGGCGCCCGCGGGGGCGCCGGGGTGCTCCGGACGCTCCGGACGCTCCGGGGCAGGGTCCTCGGGGACCAGCCCCGCGCGGGCGTCGGGGCCGCCCGGGGCACCGGAAGCGGGCGGGCGGGGGCCGTCGGAGCGCTCGCCCGGGAACGGGCCGTCCGGCAAGGGACCGTCGGGGAACGGGCCGTCCGGGAAGGGATCGTCCGGGAGCGCGTCACCGACGAACGGCTCCTCGGCGAACGGGCCCTCGAACGGGTCCTCGGCGAGCGGGTCCTCGGGGGGCGGCTCCTCCTCGGGGGGCGGCTCGGCGGCCCAGGCGCCGTCGTCGTGCCCGTCCGGCACCGGGCCCGCCGGGGCGTGCCCATCCGGCACAGTGCCTTCCGGGACGTGCCCGCCCGACCCGGCCGCCAGGTGCGCCAGCACCCGTGCGGCCGCCTCCCGGCGGCGCGCCAGCGCCCCGGGATCCAGCGGCAGCGGCCACCGGGGGTCCGCGACGGCGGACCCCAGGGCCGGGTTCTCCGCGTCCTCGGGCGGCTCCTCGGCCCACTCCTCGATCTCCCCGAAGCCCTGCACGCAGTGGTCGTGGAGCGCCTGGAGGAACCCGGAGGGCCCCCGGCGGCGCTTCTGCCCGGGGCCCCACCAGTGGCCCGAGCCGAGCAGCAGGGAGCGCGGGCGGGTGAAGGTCACATAGCCCAGCCGCAGCTCCTCGGTGTGCTGGTGCTCCTTCATGCCCGCCTTGAAGTCCTTCAGCCCGCGGGCGTCCCAGGAGCCGACGGCCGGGAGGGTCGCGGCGTCGCCCCGCAGGCCGTGCGGCAGCACCTTGGGCTGCGCCGTCCACGCCTCGCGCGGCGCCTCGCTCGGGAACCTGCCGGAGACCAGGCCCGGGACGGCGACGACGTCCCATTCGAGGCCCTTGGACTTGTGCGCGGTCATCACCTTGACGGTGTTGCCGCCGCCGGGCAGGGCGTTGTCCAGGCCCTTCTCGTACTGCGCCGCCGTGCGCAGGAAACCGAGGAAGGCCAGCAGGGTGCTCTCCCCGTCGAGCGCCGCGAAGCCGGCCGCGATGTCCATGAAGTTGGACAGCGTCTCCCGCCGGCGGGCGGCCAGGGCCCCCGGCGAGGCGGACAGCTCGACGTCCAGGCCGGTGGCCGTGAGCACCCGGTGCAGGACGTCCATCAGCGGGTCGGCCAGGCCCCGGCGCAGCTCGCGCAGCTCGGCCGCGAGGCGCGCGAAGCGGACCCGGGCGTCGGCGGAGAAGGGCAGCCGGTCGTCGGGGGCGCCCTGGGAGTCGAGGAAGGTGTCCAGGGCGTCCGCCAGGGAGACCACCTCGGCCGGGTCGGTGCCCTCGACGGCGGCGGCCAGGCGGCGCCCGGGGTCGTCGTCCCCGTCGTCGCGGTGGACCAGCAGGCGGGCGCGGCGGCCGAGGAGGGCGAGGTCGCGGGGGCCGATGCGCCAGCGGGGGCCGGTGAGCAGGCGGACCAGGGGCGCGTTGGCCCCGGGGTCCTGCAGGACCTCGCAGACGGCGACCAGGTCGGCGACCTCGGGCAGATGGAGCAGCCCGGAGAGCCCGACGACCTCCACCGGGACCTCGCGGGCGACGAGCGCGGCCTGGATCTCCGCGAAGTCGCCCGCGGTGCGGCACAGCACGGCGATCTCCCCCGGTGCGGTGCCCGTGCGGACGAGGTGGGCGAGGGAGTCGGCGAGCCAGGCGACCTCCTCCGCGTGGGTGGGCAGCAGGGCGCAGCGCACGAGGCCGTCGTGCTCGGCGCCGGGAGCGGGCCTGAGCGCCTCCACTCCCTCGTGCATGGCCCGCAGCGGAGCGGCCAGGCCGTTGGCGAGCCGGAGCAGGCGGCCCCCGCTGCGGCGGTTCTCGCCGAGCGCGAAGCGGGCCGCGGGGGTGCCGTCGGCGAACGGGAAGTGCCGGGGGAAGTCGTCGAGGTTGGCCACGGAGGCGCCGCGCCAGCCGTAGATCGCCTGACAGGGGTCGCCCACCGCGGTCACCGCATGGCCGGTCCCCTTCCCGAAGAGGCCGGAGAGCAGCAGCCGCTGGGCGACGGAGGTGTCCTGGTACTCGTCGAGCAGCACCACCCGGAACTCCTCGCGCAGCAGCGCCCCGACCTCGGGCCGGGTGAGCGCGAGCTCGGCGGACAGGGCGATCTGGTCGCCGAAGTCGAGCAGGTCGCGGGCGCGCTTGGCGGCCCGGTAGCGGAGGGTGAGGTCGAGGAGTTCCCGGCGGGCCCGTGCGGTCTCGGGGACCTTGCGCAGGTCGGCGTTGGTCAGCCGGGCGGCGGCCAGGGTGTCGAGCAGGGCGGCGTCGTGGGCGTCGAGCCGCTCGGGGGGGACCAGGTGCTCGGCGAGTTCGGCGTCCAGCGCGAGCAGGTCGCTCACGAGGGCGGGGAACGAGCGGGTGAGCGCCGGGTAGGGGCCGGGGGCCTCCCGCAGCACGCGTGCGGCGAGCTGGTAGCGGGTGGCGTCGGCGAGCAGGCGGGCCGTGGGTTCCAGGCCGATGCGCAGCCCGTGGTCGGTGAGCAGCTGCCCGGCGAAGGCGTGGTAGGTGGAGATCCGGGGTTCGCCGGGCGGATCGTCCGGGTCGACCGGGTCCGGGTCGGTCACCCCGGCCCGCACCAGGGCGGTGCGGACCCGTTCGGCGAGTTCCCCGGCGGCCTTGTTGGTGAAGGTGAGCCCGAGGACCTGCTCCGGTGCGACCTGCCCGGTGCCGACCAGCCAGACGACCCGGGCCGCCATGACCGTCGTCTTCCCGGACCCGGCACCGGCCACGACGACCTGCGGCGCGGGCGGCGCGGTGATGCAGGCCGTCTGCTCCGGGGTGAACGGGATCCCGAGGAGTTCCTTGAGCTGCTCGGGGTCGCTGATGCGTGGGGGCACCCGGAGAGGCTAACGGGGAGCGCCGACACCGTCCGTCCCCGCGGTCCGCCCCCGGTCGCTCCCCCGCCCGGTCCGGGCTCCGTGCGGGGAGCCGGACCGGGCGGGCGGCGGCGCCGGGGCGCGGGGGCGGGGGCGCGGGCGCGGGGGCGGGGGCGCGGTGCGGGACGGCAGGGGCGCCCGGCCGGGGATGCGGGGGGGGCACGGGGGCGCGGTGTGCCACGCCAGGGGCGCCCCGCTCAGGAGACCGAGGCGCCTCCGGGCCGGGTGGCCGCCTCGAAGCCCGTACCGGTGTCGGGGCCGGTGCCGGTGTCGCCCGGGATATCGGGGTCCTCCCCGGTGCCGCCGTCGGAGGACGGGTACGGGTCGGGGTCCGGTGCCGGATCGGATTCCGGTGGCGGCGTGGAGCCGGGGTCCTCGCCGGGGTCCTCGGTGGCCTCGCCGGAGGGGCCCGCGTCGAAGGGGTCCGCGCCGCCCAGCTCCTCCAGGTCCACGATCTCGCCGGCGGGCGGTGCGCTCACCTCCACCGGGCGGTCGAAGCCGGAGAAGGTCAGGGTGCCGGGCTCGTCCCCGCCCGCCTTGACCACCCGGAGCAGGTAGGGCCTGCCCTCGGTGGCGACGTAGGCGGTGGTGGTCTCGTAGCCGGTGCGCCTGACCAGCGCCACGGCCGGTACGCCGTCGATCTCGGTCTCCTCGCCGAGGGTCATCCCGGGGCGCTCCCTGCGGTCCTCGTCCAGCCGGGCGACGGTCTCGTCGAGGTCGCACACGCCCCGCATGCCCTCGACGGCTCCGGGCGGCATCCTGATCCACCGGTCCTTCATCAGCTCCACCAGCGTCTCCCCGCCGCCGCCGGGTGCCGTCTGCGCGCGCTCGCCCATCGAGGCCCGCCAGAAGGCAGCGTCCCCCTTGATGTAGAGGACGCTGCTCAGCCGCCGCAGGTCGGCCCGGCCGCCGCGGACGCCGAGGTGGCCGGTGCAGTTGTCCCGGTCGTCCATGGCGAGGTCCACGGTCACCGCCTCGCCCTCGCTGCGCACCCCGCCCTTCATCCGCAGGGCGCCCGCCTGCCGGGTGGTCGTGAGCGCGCGGTCGGCGATGCGGTCGGCGGTCAGGCCCCGGAACGGGCCGGAGGTCGCCCCGCCGGTCGCCGCCACCGGCTCCTTGCGCCCGCCCGCGGCACCGGCGCGGGCGTCGCCGCCGGAGCAGCCCGCCAGCGCGGTGGCGGTGCCGATGCACGCGACCGCCAGGGCGAGGGCCTTCCTCGTGGCCACCATGTCACTCCTCGAAGATCCGCCTGTGCAGCCCTCAGGGGGCTGCCGTGGACCTTCATTGGAGGGGCGCCGAGCGCCCCACAGGGGGCCATATGCCGCAAAACACCGATTATTCCACTATTTGGCGGCCTTCCGGGCGGGCGCTGCACGCGCTGGTGAACGCGCAGTGGTCGCAGTGGCGGCCCGCGGACGGGGTGAAGCGCTCGTCCAGCACCCGCCCGGCCGCGGTCGCCAGCAGGTCGCCGACCCAGTCGCCGTCGAGCGCCTCCTGCCGCTGGACCTTGGGCAGCGCTTCGCCCCCCTCCTTCGCGGGTGCCGCCTGGCGCAGGTGCACCAGCTCGGCGCCGCCGGGCCCGGGCCGGGTGCCGTCGAAGACCTCGTCGACGGCGCCCTCGCGGACCGCGAGCTGGTAGACGGCGAGCTGGGGATGGCGGGCGACCTCGTCCCGGGTCGGCGCCTGCCTGCCGGTCTTGAAGTCCACGACGTAGGCGCGGCCCTGGGCGTCCCGCTCGACGCGGTCCATGGAGCCGCGCACCCGGACCTGGACGCCCCCCGCGTCCAGTGTCACGTCGAACTCGTGCTCCGTGGCGGCCGGCTGCCGCTCGCCGCGGTCCAGGACGTGCCAGTGCAGGAAGCGCTCCAGCGCGGCGCGGGCGTGCTCCTTCTCCTGGGCGGACTTCCACGGCGCGTCGAAGACGAGCCCGTCCCAGACCGCGTCGAGCCGTTCCATCAGCACCGCGAGGTCGGCCGGGCTGCGGCCGGACGCGACCTCGTCGGCCAGCACATGGATGACGTTGCCGAAGCCCTGGGCGGCGGTGGCGGGCGCGTCGGCCTTGACCTCCCGGCCCAGGAACCACTGGAGCGCACAGGTGTTGGCCAGCTGGTCCAGTGCGCTGCCGGACAGGGCGACGGGGCGGTCGCGGTCGCGCAGCGGCACCGCGCTGCGCGTCGGTTCGTCCATGCCCCACCAGCGGGAGGGGTGTGCGGTGGGGACGAGCGGCTGGCCCTCCTCGTCGGCGAGCGCGGCCAGCCGCGCCAGGCGCCGCGCGGCGGCGTCCCGCAGGGCCGGGGACGCCTGGGGGTCGACGGTGGTGGCCCGCAGCTCGGCGACGAGCGGGGCGACGGCCAGCGGGCGGCGGGCCCGGCCGGTCACGTCGCGCGGTTCCACGCCCAGCTCGGACAGGAACCTCGACGGCTGGTCGCCGTCGTCCGCGGGCGCCTTCACCGCGGTGGCCACCAGCCGGTCCCGGGCCCGGGTCGCGGCGACGTAGAACAGGCGGCGCTCCTCGGCCAGCAGGGCGCCGGGGGTCAGCGGCTCCGCCAGGCCGTCCCGGCCGATCCGGTCCGCCTCCAGCAGCGAGCCGCGGCGCCGCAGGTCCGGCCAGAGCCCCTCCTGGACCCCGGCGACCACGACGAGCCGCCATTCCAGGCCCTTGGAGCGGTGGGCGGTCATCAGGCGCACGGCGTCGTGGCGGGCCGTCCGCCGGGTGAGGGTGTCGGCGGCGATGTCCTGTGCGTCGAGTTCCTCGATGAGGTTCAGGGCCCCGCGTCCGCCGGTGCGCTCCTCCGCCCGGGCGGCGGTCTCGAAGAGCGCGCACACGGCGTCCAGGTCGCGGTCGGCGTTGCGGCCGGCCGCGCCGCCGCGGAAGGCCGCCCGCTCCAGCCGCTGCGGCCAGGGGGTCCCGTCCCACAGGAGCCAGAGCGCCTCCTCGGCGGTGCCGCCGCCCTCCAGGGTCCGGCGGGCGGCGCGCAGCAGCGCGGCGAGGCGCGAGGCGCCCCGCGCGTAGGCGGGGTCGTGGGCCACGAGGCGCTCGGGCTCGGCGACCGCGCGGGCGATCAGCGTGTCGGAGGGGGGCGGCACGCGGTTGCCGCCGGCCCGCTCCTCGTCGCGCAGGGCCCGGCCGAGGCGGCGCAGGTCGGAGGTGTCCATGCCGCCGAGCGGGGAGGTCAGCAGCGCGATGACGGTCTCCGCCTCGACTCCGCCGGGCCCGGCCCCGGGGACGTCGGGCCCGGGGCCATGAGCGTCGCCCCCCGCCCCGGGGGCGCCGGGCCCGGCTCCGGAGGCGTCCGCCGGCGCGGCTCCGCCGTCGGCCGCGGCGCCGCCCTCCGGCGCCCCGCCCCCCGGTGTCGGGGCCAGCGCCCCGTACGCCGCCACCCGCAGGGCCGTGAGCAGGGGCGCGACCGCCGACTCGTGGCGCAGGGGCACATCGTCGCCGGAGACCTCCACGGGCACGCCCGCCGAGATCAGCGCCCGTCGCAGCGACGGGATCGTCCGGCCCCCGGCACGCACCAGGACGGCCATCTCCTGCCACGGGACGCCGTCCTCCAGATGGGCGCGGCGCAGCAGGTCGGCGATCCCGTCCAGCTCGGCGGAGGCCGTGGGGTAGGTGTACGCCTCGACCCGGCCCCCCGCGCGGACCGCGTCCGGGCCCCGGTGCGCCCGGACGCGCTCCGCGGGGAGCCTGGTGAGCGGCATCCTCGCGGTGAGCAGGCGGGTCGCCTCCAGCAGCGCGGCCCCGCTGCGCCGGGACGTCCCGAGCACGGCGACCTGCGCGGGGCGGCCGTCGCGCCGGGGGAAGGCGTCGGGGAAGCCGAGGATGCCGCCGACGTCGGCGCCGCGGAAGGCGTAGATCGACTGGTCGGGGTCGCCGAAGGCGACCAGGGTGCGCCCGCCGCCCGCCAGGGCGTGCAGCAGCCGCACCTGCGCCGGGTCGGTGTCCTGGTACTCGTCCACGAAGACGGCGTCGTAGGGCAGGTCCGCCGGGGAGAGTTCGCGCTCGGCGAGCAGCACGGCCCGGTGCACCAGCTCCGCGTAGTCGAGCACGCCCTGCATGTCGAGCACGTCCAGGTACTCGGCGAGGAAGCCGGCGGCCGCGGCCCAGTCCGGGCGGCCGGTGCGGGCGGCGAAGCGGGCCAGGGCCTCGGGTCCGAGTCCGAGTTCGCGGCTGCGCGCGAGCACGGCGCGCACCTCGTCGGCGAAGCCCCGGGTGGTCAGGCAGGCACGCAGCTCCGCGGGCCAGCGCACGGCGTCCAGCCCGAGGCGCTCCAGGTCGATGTGGCCGGCGAGCAACTCGCGGAGGGCGACGTCCTGCTCCGGGCCGGAGAGCAGGCGCAGCGGCTCGGCGAAGAGCTCGGCGTCCTGGTGGGCGCGGACGAGGGCGTAGCAGAAGGAGTGGAAGGTGGTGGCCTGGGGACCGTGCGCGCCGCCGAGGCGCAGCGCCATCCGGTCGCGCAGTTCCACGGCCGCCTTCCGGCTGAAGGTCAGGACCAGAATGCGCGCCGGGTCGGCGCCCCGGGCGATCCGCTCGGCGACCGCCTCCACCAGGGTGGTCGTCTTGCCGGTGCCCGGCCCCGCGAGGACCAGCAGCGGACCCTCGCCGTGGTCAACCACCGCGCGCTGCGCTGCGTCCAGAACAGGGGGGTCCACGGGGGCCGGCGGGGTGCGCACCAGCCGGTACGCGCCCGGGGGCCTCCCCTTGTGCCCCTGCGGGCGCGGGGGGGAACCCTGCCGTGCCCGCTGCGGGGACGGCGTACGCCCGGTGGTGGAGGAGGAGCTCACGTGGATCGCCGGTCCTGGTGGGAGTGCTGGTGTCGGGGGCGCGGTGCGCTCCGCGCCCCGGCGACGCTACGCCACGCCGAGGGCGGGGTGCAGCCGCCGGTTCGTCTCGCCCGTACCGCTCAGGGTGCGGCCGCGCCGTGGCCGCCCGCCGGACGCCGTCCGGTGCGTCCGCCGTCGTGAGCCGCCCGCTCCGCCCGGCCGACGGCACCGCGCGCCGCGGGGCCGTCCGCGCCCGAAGGGCCCTTCGCGCGGCCGTCCCACCGGGCGCGCCCCATGTCCAGCCTCGGCAGGCGCGCAGCCGCTCCGGGCGCCGCCTCGCGCAGCGGCGTCCCCTCGGCGCGGTAGTGCTCCAGGGCCTGCCGCTCGTGGCCGGGCAGCAGCCTGCCGTCGGCGCGCACCACCCGCCACCAGGGCACGGCGGCTCCGTAGAGCGCCATGGCCCGGCCGACCTGCCGCGGCCCTCCGTCGCCGAGCCATTCGGCGACGTCGCCGTAGGTCATGACCCTGCCCGGGGGAATCTGTTCGGCGGTCTCCAGGACCCGGTCCGCGTACTCGGGGTACTGGGGGAACGCGGGCGGCCCGCCCTTCCGGTCGTCCATCCGCCCCATCCTGCCGCATGGCACCGACAGCCCCCGGAGCAGGTGGACAATCACCTGGAAACCCCTATCAGTAGACTTTTCCGACACCCGGCATCCCCGCAGCGCCCCCTGATACCCCTCTCCACCGTCCGGGCGTGCCACCATCATGCGGGCGGTGACTGGTGATACGAGATCAAGAAGAGACCGATTCGGCGAAGGAGCAGGGCGTGCAGCCTTCCAAGGCAGCGGACGGCCCTGGGCCCGGGCCGCAGCCGGACGCACCCGTTCCGCCGCACTCCGGCGACGCCGCCGGCGCCCGTGCCGACGACCGCCGCGGCACCGGTGACCGCGCCGGGCAGGAGCACGGTGCCGATCAGGCGCCCGGCGGGGCGGGCACTCCCGGCGAGGCGGCGGACGGGCCCCGGGCCCGTGTGCACAGTGCGGCCCCGGCCGGCTCGACGGCCGTGGGCGAGGGCACCGGCACGCTGCTGAACGACCGCGTCTCGGGCGACGAGCCACTGCTGGCCGCCCGGGTCCACCGCCCCTCGGACCTGATGCGGCTGCTCGGCGGCATCCTCGCCATCGCCGTCGTCCTCGCCGTCGCCGCCTTCGCCCAGGGCACCACCACCGGCCTGGAGTCGGACATCAGCAAGGGCACCGGCCAGGCCCCCGACCTGCTGGTGAAGCTGGCCGGTCTGGTCTCCAGCATCGCGGTGCTCCTGGTGCCGGTCGCCTTCGCCATCGAGCGGCTGGTGAAGCGCGACGGCCTGCGGATCGCCGACGGCGTCCTGGCGGCCGTCCTCGCCCACGGCGTGACCCTCGCGACCGACCTGTGGGTCTCCCGCGCGGCACCCGGCAGCCTCCAGGACGCCCTCACCCAGCCGCAGGCGGGTGGCCTGACCGACCCGGTGCACGGCTATCTGGCCCCCGTGATCGCGTACATGACGGCGGTGGGCATGGCCCGCCGGCCGCGCTGGCGGGTCGTGCTGTGGGTGGTGCTGCTGCTGGACGCCTTCGCGATGCTGGTCGCCGGCTACACCACCCCGTTCTCGATCATCCTGACCGTGCTGCTGGGCTGGACGGTGGCCTACGGCACCCTGTACGCCGTCGGCTCGCCCAACGTCCGCCCCACCGGGCAGACGCTGCTCGCCGGTCTGCGGCACGTGGGCTTCAAGCCCGTGAGCGCGATGCGCGCCGAGGAGACCCCCGACAGCACCGAGCAGGACCGCGGCCGCCGCTACCTGGTCGCCCTGGAGGACGGGCCGCCGCTGGACGTCACCGTCGTCGACCGGGAGCAGCAGGCCCAGGGCTTCTTCTACCGGGTCTGGCGGCGCCTGACGCTGCGCTCCATCTCCACCCGCCGCTCCATCCAGTCACTGCGCCAGGCCCTGGAGCAGGAGGCCCTGCTCGCCTACGCCGCCATCGCCGCCGGGGCGAACGCCCCGAAGCTGATCGCCACCTCCGAGCTCGGCCCCGACGCCGTGATGCTGGTCTACGAGCACCAGAGCGGACGGCTGCTGGACTCCCTGGCCGACGAGGAGATCACCGACGAGGTGGTGCTGAGTGCCTGGCGCCAGGTCCGGGCGCTGCACTCGCGCCGGATCGCCCACCGGCGGCTGACCGGGGACGCGGTCCTGGTCGACGCCGACGGGCGGGTGGTCCTCACCGATCTGCGCGGCGGCGAGATCGCGGCCGGGGACCTGGTGCTGCGGATGGACGTGGCACAGCTGCTGACCACCCTGGGCCTGCGGGTGGGGCCGGAGCGGGCGGTCGCCGCCGCGGTGGAGGTGCTCGGCCCCGACACGGTCGCCGACAGCCTCCCGCTGCTCCAGCCGATCGCCCTGAGCCGGTCCACCCGCGCCACCCTCCGCCAGCAGGCACGGGAGCGGGCCCAGCGGGAGCGGGAGGCCGTGCTCGCGGCCTCCGCGGCGGTGCGCCGCGCCCGCTCGGAGGGCGAGGGCCCGGCGGAGGGCAAGGACGGCCGCAAGGCGGCGCGCAAGGTCGAGAAGGCGGAGCGGCAGGCGGACAAGCGGGCCGTGGACGAGGCTCTGGACGAGGTGCGCGAGGAGGACCTGCTCTCCCAGATCCGGGCGCAGATCCTGCTGATCCGCCCGCAGGCGCCGGTGGAGCCGGTCCGGCTGGAGCGGATCCGGCCGCGGACCCTGGTGAGCTTCATCGCGGGAGCCGTCGCCGCCTACTTCCTCCTCTCCCAGATCGCGGGCATCGACTTCCGCACGGTCTTCGACAACGCCCACTGGGGCTGGGTGGCGGCCGCGCTCGCCTTCGCCGCCCTGAGCTACCTGGCGGCGGCGATGAGCCTGCTGGGCTTCGTCCCGGAGCGGGTCGGCTTCCGGCCCACGGTGCTGGCGCAGGTGGCCGGCTCGTTCGTGAAGATCGTGGCCCCGGCGGCCGTCGGCGGCGTGGCGCTCAACACGCGCTTCCTCCAGCGCTCGGGCGTGCGCCCGGGGCTGGCCGTCGCGAGCGTGGGCGCCTCCCAGCTGTTCGGACTCGGGGCGCACATCCTGCTGCTGCTGCTCTTCGGCTATCTGACGGGCACCGAGCGCACCGCCTCCTTCACCCCCTCCCGGACCGTCATCGCGGGCCTGCTGACGGTCGCCGTGCTGGTGCTGGTCGTGACCGCGATCCCGTTCCTGCGCAAGTTCGTCGCCACCCGGCTGCGGTCGCTGTTCGCGGGCGTCGTGCCCCGGATGCTGGACGTGCTCCAGCGGCCGGGCAAGCTGCTCACGGGCATCGGGGGCATGCTGCTGCTCACCGGCGCGTTCGTGATGTGCCTGGACGCCTCGATCCGCGCGGTCGGCGGCGGCGCCCAGCCGATCAGCTACGCCAGCATCGCGGTGGTCTTCCTCGCGGGCAACGCGATCGGGTCCGCCGCCCCCACCCCCGGCGGCGTGGGCGCCGTCGAGGGCGCCCTGCTCGGCGGCCTGGTCCTGGTCGGGGTGCCCAAGGAGATCGCCGCGCCCGCGGTGCTGCTCTACCGGCTGATGACGCTGTGGCTTCCGGTGCTGCCCGGCTGGTTCGCCTTCAACCACCTCTCGCGCAAGGGCTCGCTCTGATCCGCGCCGGGGCACGGGCGCCGGACCGGGACGGCGCTCGGGCCCTCGGCGGCGCGAGGCCACCGGGCGAGGGCCGCGGCCGAGCACGGAGCCGCGGCCGGGTCCAGCACCACGGCCCGGGCATCACCCGGTCGGTGGAGCGAGGCCACCCGTGGGGAGCAGGCCCCGGGGCACCACCCGCATGGCCCGTCGCCCGCGCGGCGGACGGCCTCCGGGCGCACGATGGCCGCATGCCGACGACCCTTCCCCCCGCCTCCCGCCGCGCCGGACGCCCCGGACGGGCGCGGCGCGCGGTGACCGGGACCGCCGCGGCCCTCGCCGTCCTGCTGGCCGCGGCGGGCTGCTCCGACGGCGGGGACGGCGACGAGCCCCCGCGCGACTACGCGGCCCAGAAGCTCGACTGGCAGCCCTGCCCCGCCCCCTCGGACGCGGAGGGCGGCGGCCCGCCGCCCTCGCCGCTGCCCGGCGGGACAGCTTGGGAGTGCTCGTTCATGGAGGCCCCGCTCGACTACGGCGACCCGCAGGGCGAGACGATCGAGCTGGCCCTGATCCGCGCCCGGGCGCGGGACGCGGACCGCCGCATCGGCTCCCTGGTGTTCAACTTCGGCGGCCCCGGGGGCTCCGGCGTGGCCACCCTCCCGGCGGCCGCCGCCGACTACGGCACCCTGCGCACCCGTTACGACCTGGTGAGCTTCGACCCCCGGGGCGTCGGCCGGAGCGTGCCGGTGGAGTGCCTGGACGACCGGCAGATGCAGGAGTACGTCGCCGAGGACGCCACCCCCGACGACGCCGAGGAGGTGGAGCGGTTCGTCGAGGGACTGGAGACGTTCGCGGACGCCTGCGAGGACAACTCCGGGGAGCAGCTCCCCCACGTCGGCACGCTGAACGCGGCCCGCGACATGGACCTGATGCGTCAGGTCCTCGGCGACGAGCGGCTCCACTACTTCGGCATCTCCTACGGCACCGAACTGGGCGGGGTCTACGCCCACCTGTTCCCGGGGAACGTGGGCCGTGCGGTGTTCGACGCGGTGGTGGATCCGGGCGAGAGCGCGGCGCAGAGCTCGCTCGGCCAGGCGGAGGGCTTCCAGCTCGCCCTGACCAACTTCCTCACCGACTGCGTGGAGCGCGGCGACGACTGCCTCCTGCCGGGATCCACGGCCGACGAGATCCAGGACTGGATCATCGGCTTCCTGGACGGACTGGACAGCCGGCCGATCCCGGGCATCGGCGACCGGATGCTCACCCAGAGCCAGGCGCTCAACGGCATCGCGCAGACGCTCTACTCGCAGGAGTACTGGGAGTACCTGGAGCAGGGGCTCGACGAGGCGGAGGGCGGCAACGGGGCCCTGCTCATGGCCTTCTCGGATGCGCTGACCGGCCGGAACGAGAACGGGACCTACAGCAACATCCAGGCGGCGGGCGCGGCCATCGGATGCGTCGACTCCGAGGAGCGCTACACCCTGGAGCAGACCCGGGAGCGGCTGCCCGCGTTCCGCGCGGCCTCGCCGGTCTTCGGCGACTTCCTCGGCTGGGGCCTGCTGGGGTGCACCGAGTGGCCGGTGCCCGGCACCTGGACGCACCCGGACGTCTCGGCCCCGGGCTCCGCACCGATCCTGGTCATCGGCAACACCGGCGACCCGGCCACGCCCTACGAGGGGGCGCAGGTGATGGCCGAGGCCCTCGGCGAGGACGTGGGGGTGCTGATCACGTACCGGGGCGAGGGACACGGCGCCTACGGCAACAGCGAGTGCGTGGACCGCGCCGTGGACGCCTACCTCCTGGAGGGGACGGTGCCGCGCGACGGGACGGTGTGCCGCTGAGGGCCCCGCCGGGGCGGACGGCGCGGGGCCCGGACCGCCCTCGCTCGGGCGGTCCGGGCCCCGCGGCCCCTCGGGGGTCAGTAGACCGGCAAGTCAGGAAGCATAGCGCCCGACCTGTGCACTTCCCAGGGTCTCACGCTTCCTGGGCCGTCGTGGGGCCGTCATCGGTGGCGGGGCCGTCCGCGAAGGCCCGGTTCACCGCCGCCCGGGTCCGCTTCTCGCTGCTGGGCATCAGGTGGGTGTACGTACGCAGCGTGAAGCCCGGGTCGTGGTGCCCGAGGTACTCGGACAGAGCCTTGACGCTCTCCCCCGCGTCCAGGAGCACGGAGGCGTAGAAGTGCCTCAGCGCGTGCATCCCGCTCGCCCGCCCGAAGGGCACTCCCGCGGAGCGGAGGGCCGGGCGCCAGGCCCAGCGGTTGAAGTCGTTGCGGTTGACGGGGCGGCCCTGGTCCCGGTGGAAGAGCAGTGACGCCGTGACCGGCTCCCCGTCGACCACCCGCCAGGGCAGGGTCACATCGGTCGGCGGATGCCGGCTGATGTGCTCCTCGACCGACCGGGCCACGCTTTCGGGCAGCGGGACCGTGCGCGTCCTGCCTCCCTTGGGCGGCGCGAACACCGGGCGGTGACGGATGAGCTTGACCTGCCGGTCCACGTGAACGACTCCCTCGACAAGGTCCACGTCCTCGACCGCCAGTCCCAGCACCTCCCCCTGGCGCAGGCCGCACCCACCGGCCAGGTCCACCATGGCCCGATACTGCGCCGGTAGAGCCGAGCGCACCGCGAACACACGGCCACGCGACCACGGGACGATCCTGCGGGGGTCGAGCTTCGGGGCCCGTACCGACGACGAGCGGCAGGGGTTCTCAGCGATCAGACGGTCGTCCACGGCCGCCGTGAGCATGGTGGAGAGGTTCGCGAAGATCACCCGCTGATAGGTGGGTGCGACTCCCCCGTCCTGCAGCTTCCGCAGCCATTCGCGGATATGCGTCGGCCGCAGAGAGCCGAGGGTGCGGCTCCCCAGGTACGGCAGGACGTGAAGGCGGATGCGCTGCTCGGTGCTCACGAAGGTGGCGGGGTCCATGGTGAGCGACGCCAGCCACCGTTCGGCGTGCTGCCGGACGGTGAGGCGACCGGCCTGCGGGTCGATGTACTGCCCGCGCGCCATGTCCGCTTCGATCTGGGAGAGCCACTGCTCGGCGAGGCGCTTCTGGCGGTCCGGGAAGCTCTTGGACTTCTCGGTGCCGTCGGGGCCGATGTAGCGGGCCCGGTAGCGCAGGCCGGTGCCGTGCCGGTCGCTCTTGACCTTGCGGCTCTTGTTGTCGGGGCCGGTCTCGGTTCGGTACCAGCGGTCCTGGATGTGCCCGGCCATCAGGCGGCTTCCCCGATCCGGGAGTCGACCCAGGCACGCACGTCGGTGGGGTCGAAGCGGAGGTGCCGGCCGACACGGAAGCCGCGGGGACCGGTGCGCTTGCGGCGCCACTGGTAGACCGTCTCGATGCTGGGCAGCTCGAACATCTCGACCAGGTCCTCAGGCGTCAGGAACCTGTTCGGCAGCTCTGAGGCCATGGTCAGCACTCCCTTGCATCGGCGAGTTGGTCGCGTAGGGCTTCGCGGGCGGTTTCGCGGTTGAGCCGGATGTCGCGGGCGATGGTGGCGGCGAGGGCGGATTCGCCGGGGGTGTGGCCGTGTCCGGCGTACTGCCAGTCGGCCAGGACCAGGACGGTGTCCGGCTCCTGGTCGTCGAGGCCGAGGGCGGCGCGCTCCTGGGCGGCGCGGTAGTCGGCGCGTGCCTGGCGGAGTTCGCCGAGGGTGGTGGAGTAGCGGCGTGACTTGGTGGAGAAGTGGCCGCGGAAGCCGAGCATGTGAGCCCAGGCCCACAGGCGCCGGTCCGGGTAGAGAGGATCGAGCGTCTTGCACGCCGCGATGAGTCGGCGGGCGTGGTCGGGGACGCCGTGGCGGTCGAGTTCGGAGAGTTCACCGATGCGGCGGTCGAGGGTGCCAGTGTTCTCGGCGGCCTTGGTGGCGTACTTGGCGACGTAGGAGGCGACGGCCTGTTCGGTGATGTCGGAGCCGTCCCCGAACGCCTTGACGGGCCGGACGTCGAGCTGGGTGCCCCAGCGGAAGGACCGGTCCGGTTGGTCGGCGGCGGCCGGGACGCAGACGGAGGTGTAGGAGTGCGCCGCGGCGGCCCGGATCGCGTCGGTGAGGAGGGCGGTGGTGGCCCAGGACGGCGGTGAGGTGTCGGGGCCGTCAGGTCCGTCGAGGCGGATCACGGCGTGGAAGTGCAGGGCACCACGCTTCTGGAACTCGGCGACCTTGCCGTAGGACAGCCGGGCGCGCTCCTTCAGCTCCCGTTGGGTGATGCCGGCGCGGGCGGCGATCTCCCGGCGCAGGCGGTTGGTGAAGCGCTGCCACAGCTGTCCGGCGTGGTTGTTGAACAGGACGGTGCCCGCGTAGTCGTAGGTCGCCGGGTCGAGGGCGGTGCCGAGGGCAGGATCGTCGGCCGGGTGGCGGGTGCCGCAGCGGCAGACGCCTCGGTCGGGTCGGTTGTGGACCGGGCCGAACGAGGGTGCGGTGAGCGTGGCGAAGACGCGGGGGTGGTCGCGGACGTTGGCGGGAATGTCGCGGCGGTCGTCACCGGCCAGGCCCGCGCGGATGAGGTGGTAGGTGTCGCCCGCGTACGTCCAGGCGCAGGAGGGACAGCGGGAGGCGCGGCGGTTGCCGCAGGCGACACGGAGACGCCCACCCGGCTCGCCCTCGGTGGAGTAGTGGTGCAGGGTCTCGCCGGTGACCTTGTCCTTGGTCAGGGTCCAGCCGGAGAGGTGGATGGGGTCGGCGCAGCCGCCGGTGCGGCGGATCTGCTCCTGCCAGCGGTGGTAGTCAACGGCCGAAGCCACCCTCAGCAGGTCGCCGAGGGTGACTGGGTCGAGCAGCTGCTCAGGCACGGGCGCCCTCCCGGGTGGGACGGGTGCGGGTGACGCCGAGGCCGTCGCAGGTCGGGCAGTGGGCGGTGATCGTGCGCAGGTGTCCGCGGTGGTCACGGCCGCCGAGGGTGATCGCGGCAGAGGCGAAGCCGTCGCAGGCCGGGCAGATCCGAGGCGTGGGCGGGGTGCGGTGGGCCATGATGGTGGTTCCTTTCGGTTGCGGTTGGAAGGGACGGCCCCGGGTGGCGGCGTGCTTGGCGGCTTGTGCGCCACCCGGGAGCCGGTCAGTGAGTACGGCGGGACCCCCGGCGGGAACGGCCCTTGACCGCGTACATGGCGGCGTCGGCGGAGGCGAGGGCGTCGGTCAGGGTGCGCAGGGGCAGGTCTGCGACGCGGCAGGTGCCGACCGAGGCGGCCAGCGGCAGCGAGACTCCCCGGTGGGTCAGCGGCTGGTGCAGTGCGGTCGTGAGGGCGTCGAGGTCGGCGGCGGCCAGGTCCCGGATCACGGCAGCGAACTCGTCTCCGCCCAGGCGCCCGGCGGTGCCGTTGTGTCCGCACCAGACTCGGAGCCGATCGGCGATGACGGCGAGGGCTGCGTCGCCTGCGGCATGGCCGTGGGTGTCGTTGAGGGCCTTGAAGTGGTCGAGGTCGACCAGGAGGACGGCGGCGTTCGGGTGTCGGCGGATGCAGTGTTCGGCGCGGGTGGTCCATCCGGCACGGGTGTGCAGGCCGGTGAGCGGGTCACGGCGGGCGGAGGCGAGGCGGCAGGTGAGGACTCCGCTGTGCACGGCCCAGCCGAGTAACGGCGCAACGCTCACGAGTGCGGGCAGGTCCATGGTGTTCCCCTTGATGATGGCGGTTGGCAGGTCGAACAGGGCCCAGGGGCGGCGGCGTGCTTGGCGGCTTGTGCAGCGCCCCCGGCGATCGGTCAGCGGTGCTTGTGCTGCTGGCCGATGAGCGTGCGGAGGACGAGGGCGCAGACGGCGACTGAGGCGGCGGTGATGGCGGTCGCGAGGAGCATCGAGACCAGGACGGTGCCGACGACCAGGACCACAGCCGTGCCCGCGCCGACGAGCGCCACGGCGGTGCCGGGGGTGAGGTGAACCACCGGCCGGGACGCGGGCGTGGGCGGCTGGACGGGAGCGGGGGCCGGGGTGTGCTGGACGATCGCGGTCGGCTCGACGGTGGGCGGGGTGACGATGCCGGTGGGGGTCGGCATGGTGGGGATCTTGGGGCGGAACATGAGTGCTTCTCCTTTCTGCGGTGGGCTACTTGGTGAGTGCGGTGTCGATGGCGGGGGCGAGGAGGCTGTCGGCGAGGAGGTAGCCGCCGAGGAGGAGCACGGCGATGAGCCACCAGGGCGGGCGGATGAGCTTGATGCCGAGGGCGCCGATGAGGATCAGGGCGAGCCAGAGCGGGACATCCATGGCGGGTTCTCCGTTCAGTCGGCGATGCGGCAGCGGTGGGTGCGGGCGGCGAGCTGGGCGGCCGAGGAGGCGGTGAAGTCGGCGGACCAGCCGCAGCGGTCGGCGGTGCAGACGGCGGCGTGCTTGGTGCGGCCGTGGCGGTCGCGGTGGGTGCCGATCTGCACGGGGCCGATCCGCATCACGGAGTGGAAGTGGTCGCGTGCGGGCATGTCAGTCGGTCTCCGTTCGGGTGGTGGCCGGGTCGGGGTAGGTGGCGCGGATGGCGGCGGCGGTGGCCGGGGCGGGGGTGCGCTGGGCGGCTTCCTCGGCGAGCAGGTGGGCGAGGTAGGGCCGGTTGGCGGCGGTCATCTCGCGGGCGCTGTCGAGGTAGTCGGCGGTGGTCAGGTCGGCCGGGTCACGGGTCATGGTGGTGCTCCCTTCGAGGTCAGGTGAGGTGGGCGGCGATGGCGTCGGCCATGGGGGCGGGGACGCCGAGGCGGGCGCGCAGGGTGTCGGTGTCGATCGGGGTACCGGTCCGGGTGCGGTGGTCGTCGGCGACCTTCCGGGCGTGGTCGACCAGCGCGGCCGGCACCGGCGGAGCAGGGGCCGGGGCCGGGGCGGGTACGGGTGTGGCCGGGGGCAGCGCGGGTGCGGGCTCCGGCGTGGTGATCGCACCCGGTTCGTCGTCCTCGGTCGCCTCGGCAGGCTCGGGGTCGGCCGGGACCGCAGCGTGGTCCTGGTCGCGTTCGACCACCGGCCGCGGCTCCAGCTCCGGTTCAGGGGCGGGTTCCTGGGGTGGTTGGTGGGTGGGGGTGTGGGCGAGGAGGGTGCCGCCGAGGAAGGCGAGGGCAGGCCATCCGGCGACGAGGATCCGCAGCCAGGCCGGTACGTGGTTGAGGTCGAGGAGTCCGGCGGTGGCGATGTTGGCGCCGAGGGATGCGGCGAGGGCGATGGTGAACCACAACCAGGCGTCACGGTTGTCGGCATCGGTGCGCATCCGGCGCCAGGCGGCTACCAGGAGCAGGTCGACAGAGACCGGGTAGGCCCATGCCTTCCATCCGGTCTGTCCGGCGGCTTCGGCCAGGTCGTGCAGGTGGGAGAAGGACAGGGCCCCGGCAATCACGGCCTGCACCAGGACGGCGTCGACGCGGAGCGTGCGGGTCATGTCCTCACCTCCTTCGCGGGCGTTTTGGGCATGGCAGGGGTAGGGAGTCGGCGCGGTGACGGTCGCGCCGGACCGTGGGAGGAGGGCGTGGGGCTTTAGGCGGTGGACGGGGACTCGGCGCCGGTCTGGGTGGGGACCTTGGCCAGGGACACCGGTCCCGGCGCGGTGGGCCGGAAGGCCGCGAGGCCGGGCAGGTCGGGGGTGCGGTATGCGTGGCGGTTGCAGGCGTTCACGGCCTGGCGGAGCGTGGTGTGCGGTGCGCGGATGCGGTGCCAGCCGCCAGAGGAGTCCCCGGTGACGGCGATGCCGGGAGCGTTGGCGGGAATCTGGATGGCGGCCAGCACGGCGTCGGGGGCGATGTCACCGAAGGCCATGTTCGCGGAGGTCTCGTCGTTGACGCGGTGGGCGGTGCGGCCGGTGAGCTGGGCGCGGAGCATGGTGATGCCCTTGCCGAGTTCGGAGCCGAAGCGCTGCCCGCACACCTCCAGGTAGATGCCGGCGGCGCGGCCGAGCTGGGCGAGCCGGACCAGGGCGGTGATGATCCGGTCCCGGCGCCTCTCCTCCTCCTTGGTCGCGTACAGGGCGAGTTCGGCGACCTCGTCCACCAGGACCACGATCGGGGTCGGGCGCAGGTGGTCGGGGAGGTCCCAGATGTCGGCGGCGATCTCCGCATCCGGCACGTCCGCGGTGATCCGCTGCTCGGCCCGGATCAACTGGTACACCCCCTCCATGTGCGCCAGGAGCACGTCGAGGAGGTCTGCGGCAGCGTCGGGGTTGTCGGCCAGGGCGGAGAACCGGCGCGCGAGGGGGAACAGCTCCACGCCCTGCTTGCAGTCGATGCCGACCAGGGCCACGTCCTGGGCGGCGAGTTCGGCGACCAGGTTGCGCTGGTACACGGACTTGCCCGACTTCGTCGCCCCGACGGTCAGGGCGTGCGGGGTGGTGCGGTAGTCGCGGAAGTGCACTGCCCCGTCCTCCCGCAACGCGACCGGCACCCGCATCGGCACGCGGTCGACCGTGGCGGGCATCTGCACCCGGGCCAGGACGTCATAGCCCGTCATCCGCAGCTCGACCACACCCGAACGCACCTCACGCGAGGTGACGCCGTACATGGTGAACGAGTGCCGCAGCCGATCACACGAGGCGGCCACGTCGAAGGCATCCTGGCCAGGGCGTAGCCCCAGACGTAAGACGAGGCCGGTCCGGGTCGGACGAAGCCGCAGGATGCGCGGCGGCCGGGACTCGGGCACCGGGCGATTGACCATGCGCGCCATGGCCAGGCGCCAGCGCGAAGGCGGAACCGTCAGGCCGCAGGCGTCCATGACCGAGGCATAGCGGACGAGGACGCGAGCGATCGCGACCACGACGCCGAAGGTCAGCCAGTACCAGGCGGGGCGCCGCCACCGCAGGAGACCCGCAGCAGCGACGACCAGCACGACGACACCTAACAGCCGCACCATGACTCAGGCCCCCTTCGAGGCCGAGGCGGCGAGCGAGGTCACGGCGACAGCGCGGAACGCGATCCCGTGCCGCTTCTGCCCGTTGAACTCGTTCTCCCACGGCCGGGCGATCAGCCCCGTGAGCGCGACCGGCGTGCCCATCGTCAGCTCACCGGAGATGCCGGTCTCCGGGACGGTGACGGACAGGATCTCGACCACGTCGTTGGCCGCGAACATCACGTCCACGGTCATCAGCTTCGCACCGGTCTCCATGTCAGTGGCGATCTCGCCGGTACGGCGGTCCTTGACCTTCGGCTGCGGGGCCTTGGCAACCATCACGGTCGCGGCGGACGTGTCGACAGGGATCTGACGCATGGATGCGCTCCTTCACACTCAACTTGACGTACTTAGTACGTCGGCATGCTCCGAGACTGCACCTGAAGCACTTAGTACGTCAAGTGGTTCTCGACTCTTGCCGGTTGGATGTGCTGCACTTAGTGCGACAAGCACTGAGAGGGGCTATGGCTGAGTTCACCGGGCAGGCGAAGTACCTGGAGATCGCCAACGACTTCAAGAGGCGCATCCGGCAAGGCGAGCTGGAACCCGGCACCAAGCTGCCGTCCGAGACCAAGCTGATGGCGGACCACGAGGTCTCCCGCACCGTGGCCCGCCAGGCGATCTCACGGCTACGTGAAGACGGCTACGTCATCTCCCACCAGGGCAAGGGAAGCTTCGTCACCCGCCCCGAGGAGCCTCGCCAGGTGAGGCGCAGCCCGGAGTTCGAGGAGATCGCGGGGTACCTGGCCGACGTGCGTCGCGAGGTACGCCGACTGGGAGAGCGGATGGACCAGCTTGAGCAACTGGTCCGGAAGCAGCCACAAGACGGCTGACCAACTCGTCGGCGCGGCGCGCGATACCCTCCACCTCCCGCGTCAGTGACCTCAACTCTGCGGTCAGCTCCACCACTTCGGCCGGGGTCAGCGCCATCGTGGTTCCTCCGTCCCGTGCTCGGCCTGGCATCCTCTCGGGGTAGCTACGACGCTAGGAGCTCGGCGCCGTACCACCCCGGAAAATTCCTCCGGGGTCCCATAGGGAGATGGGATGAGGCTCTAGCCATGCGAGGAATGACGACGAACCTGACGATCGGTGAACGAGTCGCCTGGTACCGCCGGAGGCGGGGGATCTCCCAAGAGGTCCTGGCCGGACTCGTTGGCCGCACGGTGGACTGGCTGAGCAAGGCCGAGAACAACCGGATCGAGCTGGACAGGCTCTCGGTCATCAAGTCGCTCGCCGACGCCCTGGACGTCACGCTCGGCGACCTGCTGGCCGAACCGACCCTCCTGGAGTGGACTGCCGACAGCGGTACCCGCACGGTGCCGGCGCTTCGCTCGGCCCTCATGAACTACCGGCAGCTGACGCCTCTGCTGGGAGTGACCACCGAAGGCGAACCGACCTCCCTGGAGGAGCTGCGCAGCAACGTCGCCGAGGTCTGGGACGCCTACCAGGACTCACGCTACGGATTCGCGACTCGGAGGCTCCCCCTGCTCCTGGCCGACGCGCTCATTGCCGCCCAGGCCTACCAGGGCCGCGAGCGAGAGCGGGCGTACGAGCTAATGGCCATGACGTACCAGGGCGCAGCCATGGTGCTCACCAAGCTCGGGGAAACCGACCTGGCATGGATCGCCGCCGACCGCGGCTTGGCCGCAGCCCAACAGTCAGGCAACACCATGGTGACCGGATCACTGTTCCGTTCCGTAGCTCACTGCCTGCTCTCCAACGGCCGCTTCGACGCAGCCGTACAGCTGGTCGGTGACGCGGGGCAGTACCTCCGGCCAGGCATCCAAGACCCGACGCCCGAGTTCCTGTCCGTGTACGGCACGCTGTACCTGGCCGGGTCCATGGCAGCAGCCCGAGCGGACGACAGAGGCACCACGCGGACGTTCCTTGAGGAAGCAGAGCGGACCGCAAGCCGACTCGGGACTGACGCCAACCACGTCTGGACCGCGTTCGGGCCGACAAACGTGGCCATCCACCGGGTGGCGACGGCGGCCGAGCTGGGCGACATGCAGGTGGCGATCGACCTCGGGCCTCAGATCAATACGGCCGCACTGCCCACGGAGCGCCGTACGCGGCACAACCTCGAAGTCGCCCGAGCCCTCAGCGCCCACAACCGCATGGATGACGCACTCGCCAAGGTGCTCGAAGCGGAGACCTGGGCACCGGAGCAGGTACGCAGCCACTACCTCGCACGAGAGCTGGTGCTCACCTGGGTACGAGGCCAGCGCGGCCGGCCGAGCCGCAACCTCGCGGGCCTGGCAGACAGGCTGCATGTCGTCTGAGCTGGGTACGCTCGGCTCCATGGCACCGAACGCACACGAAGCGAAGATGGCGCATCCGCGCATGGCAGCGGGTGCGCTGTTCTTCGATACCGCAGACCGCGTCCTCATGGTGGAACCCACGTACAAGGACTACTGGGACATCCCCGGGGGCTACATCGAGACCGGCGAATCACCCCTCCAGGCTGCCGTGCGCGAGGTCCACGAGGAGCTGGGGATCACCCCGCCGATCGGCCGCCTCCTCGCAGTCGACTGGGCCCCGAACGAGGCCGAGGGCGACAAAGTGCTCTACCTATTCGACGGCGGCCAGCTCGACGCCGAGCAGTTGACCAGCATCACGCTGCAAGCCGACGAGCTGAAGGGCTTCGACTTCCTCACCCCGGAGCAGATCACCGAGCGCAGCATCCCGCGACTGGCCCGACGCATCCGCGCAGCGGCCGAAGCCCGGAGCGACACGGGACCGGTGTACCTGGAGCACGGTCAGGCGCCCGGTACGCGACCTGTGTGAACCGCGAAGTGGCCATCGGCATCACCCAGAGGATCATGGACGCTGGCCAGCGCGGTAAGAGTTTCTCTACTTCATCAAGGCCCGCGCACGGCGCGGGCACGCGCCGCCTCTGCGGCGCGGCCTGCCTCCTGTCTGCGCCCCGGCTGGCCGCGCCCGGCGGCGCGCTCGCGAGCTGCGGGCATGAAGTGGGAGACACCCTCTGTGGCTGGGGCGGTCGGCTCCACGGCTTTAGGCAGCCACTTTGGGGCGAGCCTCTAAGATCATGGCCCCAACGTCGTGCTTTAACGGGCAGGTCCACAGACTGCCCGACGCGCCGGAAGCTTACGGGGCCATGATCACTCGCCCCAAAGCAGCTCCAGCCCAAAGCCGCTCCACCGACCTCGGAAAGCGGAAGGCGCGCATCAATTTGACCGAGAGGCGTTCAAATCCCCGGCGAGTCGAGATTTGATGGCAAACCAGATTCCTCGATCCACTGTTCAGCAAATTCCATTCCACTTTGCAACGCGCCAATCATGTCGGCCATCAGATCCTCTTCATTTATCGGCAGATCTTCCGCGCCAACATGAACGGCTGCCACGCGCTTTTCTTTCTCCGCCTGGGAAGAAATTCGCGCCTGCGCATAGAAGTCAATCCATACGTCCGTAGTGTTGTCAATATCGACTGCGAACGGCTCCAGCTTGAAGATAGCAACAACTTCAGCGTAACACCCATCACGCACGGCATGACGCCACACCCACTTACCCTGGTCGCCGTCCCAGGACTTGATGACGCGAGCGATTTGCGGATTATCGCGAATAGAGGTCTCCGAAACCGCATCGAGGCACCTACTAGCTACAGCGAACGGCGTCTCCTTCATCCTTACCCCTAGGCATCGTCACCGCATGGCTCAATAGCTTCATAGTGCAGGTTCGTCGGGCTTATCCGCTGCGAGCAGTAGATCTCTATGCCGCCCCCGTCCCATATGGCCCTCAGACGCGAAGGAGTTCCTACCTCCGGGATAGAGATCCGCGGCCCCCAGAAGCACGGCTCGAGAATGTTGGCGACATCGATGATAATACAGAGATCGCAGGGCTTATTTAGCGCGAGACGATACGGAGCGATACATGAGGAATATATTGACGGAGTCAGGAAGACGCCGTAGTCCATGCCCCACGGATCAGGCATCCCCAGACCGTGAGTCTCGATTAGCGGCCGGAAGGCGTTTTGCGTGTAATGCAGAAGAGGGCCGAATCGTTCGCTTATTTGCGGACCGGTCCAGTTCTCGGTCGTACTACCGACACGGTAGAGCTCCGAGGACGGCCCCGGTGGAACGGTGGCGCCCGGAAGGCGAAACTTCCCCACGGTCTCAGCGAGCGTATCGACGCGACACACCGTAGCCTCCTTCGGTGGGTCGAATTCTAATTCAATCGTAGGCTCAGTGTCCGGTTTCCGCATTTCGGTGCTCACCACAGAGGTTGCCGCACGAGCGCCCTCCCGCGGGCCGTCCTCGGGCCGTGGAAGTGCGCTCAACGTTGACCAACGTCGACAAGTGCCGACAGCTCGGCGGCAGGTCAGGACGTTGATCGATAAGGCGGCCGCAGGTCACAGCCTCCGGTGATCAGTTGTGGCTGTGCAGCAGCCCGACAGGCGCATCATGGAGCATGGGGATTGATCTGGAGCTGCACTCATCACGGCCGGCGCGCAGGACCTGGCGCACGACGCTCTTGCAGACTTCTTACGGCCATGGCGACGCCCTAGCCGATGCGCTCGGCTCGCTTCAGCTTCTCGGCGTATCCGGGCGGCTCACCGCCGTCGATCCGTACGGGGAAACGTTGATGAACGAGCAGGAGGCCGCAGCCGCCGTTCAGGAGATTGGCGGTCTGAAGCGACGGTGCGGTGACGAGCGTCAGCTCGCCGCGTTGGACGACCTCGCGCGGATGTTGGGCGAGTGCGCAGCCACCCCCGGCAGCTATTTGTGGTTCGGAGGCGACTGAAGCTCACGCCACGACTGCCGGGTGAGTGTCCGACCAGGCAGGAGGACTGGGCCGCCCCTGGGCCGTCCAAGGCCAGCCGACGTCGACCGACAACGACAGAAGCCCACGGCATCTGAACTGGTCAGAGCCGTGGGCTTCGTCAGCTCCGCTGGTCAGCGGAGCCGGTGATCAGTAGACCGGCTTCTCCGGCTCGACCTGGTTCACCCAGCCGATCACGCCGCCGCCGACGTGCACCGCGTCGGCGAAGCCCGCGGACTTCACGACCGCGAGGACTTCCGCACTGCGGACACCCGTCTTGCAATGCAGGACGATCTTGCGGTCCTGGGGCAGCTCCGCGAGGGCGTTGCCCATGAGGAACTCGTTCTTGGGGATCAGGCGGGCGCCCGGGATCGAGACGATCTCGTACTCGTTGACCTCGCGGACGTCGATGATGTCGATCTTCTCGCCGCCGTCGATCCACTCCTTGAGCTGCCGGGGAGTGATCGTGGAGCCCGCGGCCGCCTCCTGGGCCTCCTCGGAGACGACGCCGCAGAAGGCCTCGTAGTCGATGAGCTCGGTGACGGTGGGGTTCTCGCCGCAGACCGCGCAGTTCGGGTCCTTGCGGACCTTGACCTGGCGGTACTGCATCTCCAGGGCGTCGTAGATCATCAGTCGGCCGACCAGCGGTTCGCCGATGCCGGCCAGCAGCTTGATCGCCTCGTTGACCTGGATGGAGCCGATGGAGGCGCAGAGCACGCCCAGCACGCCGCCCTCGGCGCAGGAGGGGACCATGCCCGGCGGCGGGGGCTCCGGGTAGAGGCAGCGGTAGCAGGGGCCGTGCTCGGACCAGAACACCGACGCCTGGCCGTCGAAGCGGTAGATCGAGCCCCACACGTACGGCTTGTTCAGCAGCACGCACGCGTCGTTCACCAGGTACCGGGTCGCGAAGTTGTCGGTGCCGTCCACGATCAGGTCGTACTGGGCGAAGATGTCCATCACGTTGTCGGCCTCGAGCCGCTCCTCGTGAAGGACGACGTCCACGTAGGGGTTGATGCCCTTGACCGTGTCGCGGGCGGACTCGGCCTTGGAGCGGCCGATGTCCGACTGGCTGTGGATGATCTGACGCTGGAGGTTCGACTCGTCGACCTCGTCGAACTCCACGATGCCGAGGGTGCCGACCCCGGCCGCGGCCAGGTACATCAGGGCCGGGGATCCGAGACCTCCGGCACCGACGGCCAGCACCTTGGCGTTCTTGAGCCGCTTCTGCCCGTCCATCCCGACATCCGGGATGATCAGGTGGCGCGAGTACCTGCGGACCTCGTCTACGGTGAGCTCGGCAGCCGGCTCGACCAGGGGTGGCAGCGACACGGGGACTCCGTCGGTTGGGTACGTACGGTTGTTCTTCTCCGTAACACTGCCACGCCCCTTCTCATTCCGAGACACCCGGTCCGATCTGCGAGACGATTTCGTCCCAGTAGCCGGGCAGGGCCTCGAAGGGGTGGGTATGCCCCTTTCCTCCTGCAGGATGGCCGCGGTCCGTGAAGAAGATGGTCCCGGCCCCCTGCCAGCGGGCGATCCGGGTCGCCTCCTCCAGGTGCATACGGGGCACCCCGTGGACGAAGTGGGCGAAGCGCTCGGGCGGGTAGTGCGCGGTCCACTCCGCGACCTGCGACCACCGGTAGTCCGCCCAGGCGCCGCTGAAGGTCACGAGCTGGTCGGCCGCCTCCGCGTACCCGGGGTACGGGTGGGTGCCGTGCCCGAGGACCAGGTGCCCGCCGTCGAGCAGGCCGTCCAAAGTGGCCGTCAGCCGCCGGACCTGCGGGAGGTCGGCGCGCTCGACGGGGCAGCGGTCCAGCAGGAAGCCGCCGACCCGGTACCAGTCCGCGAAGCACTGGGCCTCGCGGACCAGCTCTCCGAAGGGCCGCGCCCCGTGGGCCAGGTCGAGGTGCCCGAGCACCCGTACCCCGGCGTTGGCCAGCCGTCCCGCCGCCTCCAGGCAGTGCAGGTCCGGGCGGTCGCCCGGACCGTCCGCGACGTTGAGCACCACCCAGTGCAGCGGGGTGCCCGGCCGGGCGAGCTCCGCCCACTCGACGGGGGCGAGCAGGGGGTGCGCGTAGCCGGGGACGCCGAACCCGAGGGACTCCGCCCCGGTGGCCGACAGCGGCGACCCGGTGCGCGTCAGATGCGGCATGCCGCCTCCATCCAGATGTCGGCCAGCGACTCCTCCAGGTTGATCCGCGGGCGCCAGCCCAGCCGGTCGCGCGCCGTCCGCACGTCGGCCTGCTGCCAGGCGCCGCAGCCGTCCGGGTAGGGGGAGGGGGAGGCGGCGAGGTGCTCGGCGTGGGACTCGGAGCGCGGTGCACCGATCACGGGCCGCAGGTGCGGTGCGTCGAGTTCGTGGAGGGCTCCCGTGTAGCCCGCGACCCGCGCGAGGACCGCCGCCGCGTCCCGCAGCCGCACGGCCCGCCCGGTGCCGATGTTCACCACGCCCTGTGCCGCCGAGAGCGAGGCGGCGTGCACGGCGCGGGCGACGTCGCGCACATCGACGAAGTCCCGCTGCACACCGAGCCCGCCGAGCTTGAGCTCCCCGTCCCCCTGCTGCATCGCGCGGCGCATCGCCTCCGCGAGGCGGCCGAGCGGGGACCCCGCGGGGGTGCCCGGCCCCACGGGTGAGAAGACCCTGAGCACGACGGCGTCCAGCCCGGAGCCGAGCACCAGCTCGGTGGCGGCCAGCTTGCTCACCCCGTAGGGGCCGCCGGG
Organism: Streptomyces sp. NPDC048001; assembly: GCF_043203115.1. Classification (NCBI taxonomy): domain Bacteria; kingdom Bacillati; phylum Actinomycetota; class Actinomycetes; order Kitasatosporales; family Streptomycetaceae; genus Streptomyces; species Streptomyces sp. NPDC048001. The sequence continues at coordinate 3,927 of NZ_JBIDBN010000019.1, read as the reverse complement.
CCGCGGGACCGCGTCCTCCGCGGTGGAGGAGCCGGTCTGCGAGGGGCCGTACTCCGAGGCGCAGCCGATCTGCACGAGCCGCGCCCCGCAGCCGCTGCGCCGCAGGGCCTCGCAGACCGTGGCGACGGCGACGGTGTTGTGGCGGGTCAGGTCGCGGGCGCCGCCGCGGGTCGCCCCCGCGCAGTTGATCACGACGCCGGGATGGACGGCACTCAGGAAGCGGGTCAGCGCACCGGGGCTGCCGCCCGCGAGGTCGAAGCGCACATCGGCGTCGTCGCCCCGGCCGAGGGCCGTGAGGTGGACGGCGGGATCGGCGAGCAGGCGGTCGGTCACGAAGCGGCCGAGGAAGCCGTTGGCACCGAGCAGGAGCACCCTCATCGCGCGCCCTCCTGCGGCCGACGGGCTGTCACCGGGTGTAGCGGGGTCATGCACTGTCTCCTTAGGGGGATTCACTGGCGGTTCGGCGGCGGACGCGCGGTGCCGGCCCCGGCCGCGCCGCCGGTGGGGTCAGGGGGTGTGCGCCGAGGCGCGGGTCAGCAGCGCGAAGGCGCGGGCCAGCAGGGCCAGGGCGGCGGCCGTGCAGGCCAGCACGGGGACGGCGGCCGGTCCCGCGGACCCGGCCAGTGCCTCGACCGGCCGCGCCAGCGGCTCCAGTCCGGGCAGCCGGCCGGCCAGCAGCAGGGCCGGCGCCAGGGCCTCGACGGCGCAGGCCGCGGCCAGGGCCGCCGAGGCGGTCCCGGGGAAGCCGTGCACCGCGAGCAGCCGGGCGAGGAAGAGCAGCACGCCCAGGGCGGCCGCCCCGGCGAGCCCGGTGCCGGGCGGCACCAGCACCCCGGTGGCCAGGAGCAGCAGTCCCAGCGCCCCGGCGAACAGGGCCGACACGGCGAGGAGCAGGGGCCTCGTCGCCGCGGCGAAGGCGTCGAGGCCGCGGCTGCGCGAGAGCCCCCGACGGGACCGGACGGCGAAGAGGTGGGCGCACCAGGCGGCGGGCAGGACGGCCGCCGCGAGCGGGACCAGCGGTACGGGGGTGAGGGCGGGCGGCCCCGCGGGGCCGCCTCGGGCGAGCGCGTCGACCAGGCCCTGGCCGCAGACGGCGTAGGCGATCAGCCACAGCGTCCACAGCCGTGCGGGAGCGGTTGCGCGGCGGCCCGCGCGGAGCGGCCCCGAGCGCAGGGCGAGCGCCAGCGTGAACAGGGTCGCCGCCGCACCGGCCGCGGCGACCGCGATCCGCAGGGCTCCCCCGGCGGCCTCGGCGCCCACGACGGCGAGGGCGCAGACCGCAGCGGGTGCGGCGGCCCGCAGCAGCGGCCCCGCACCGGGGCCCCGGAGGCCGTCGGCGCCCTCTGCGGGCTCCGGCGGGACGGGCGCGGCCGGTCCGTTCGGCGGGGTGCGGTCGGTGCGGGCGAACATCTCCTCGGCGAGGGAGAAGACGTCCCGGTGGCGGTAGTGGGCGGCGGTGCGGTCGGTGACCCCGTGGGCCTCCAGGCCCGCGGCGATCTCCAGCGGGTCGACCGCGCCGGCGCAGAGCTCGCGGTGGCGGTGCAGCAGCCCTTTGACGGGGTCGCCCCCGCGGCGGGGAGGCGCCGGGGCGCGGTGGCCGGAGGCGAAACGGTCCCGCAGGGGGGCGGTCGCCGCGGGGGCGGTGGAGCGCGGCTCCTCGGCGCGGGCGGGGCCGGTCGGGACGGGGCCGGTTCGGGCGGGGCCGGGGCCCGTCCCGGGGACCCCGGGGATCCCGGAGCGGGCCGGGGAGGGCGCCGGGCCCTCGCCGCCCGGCTCCGCCGGGGGGCGAGGCTCCGGGCCGGTGGCGCGTGGCGCGGCACCGGGGGCGTCGCCGTCGCGGGCGCTTCGCCGCGGGGCGGTGCCCGCCGAGGGGTCGCAGATCGCGTCCAGGGCGGCGAGGGCGGCCCGTACGGCGTCCACATGGGCGGTGTCGCCCGTGCCCGCCGTCTCCTCCCGCCCCTCGGCGGCCCTCCGCTCCCCCGCCGCGGGTGCGGTCGCTCCCGTGGGGTGTGCCGCGGTCATGGGTGTACCTCCTTCGCGGGCGCCGTGTCGGGGCCCGACGCCCAGGCGGGAACGTGTCCGGCGCCGTTCCACCGGCCGGGAAGGCGGCTCTCCGCGGGGTGGGCGAAGGGGACCGGGTCCCCGGCCGCGTCCACGGCCTCGGCGGCGCGCCGGACCGGGGAGTGCGAGATGAGCTCCAGGTAGAGGCCGCCGAAGGCCGTCAGGTTCTGTTCGGCGGTGAAGAGTTCGAGGGCCCGGGCGCGGGCCGCCGCGCCCAGGCGGGCGCGGCGCTCGGGGTCGCGCAGCAGAGCGAGGCAGGCGTCGGCGAGGGCGCGCGGGTTGCGCGGGGGCACCACCAGCCCGGTGCCGCCGATCGCCTCGACGACGGCGCCCGCGTCGGTGGAGACGGTCGCCCGGCCGCAGAGCATCGCCTCGACCAGGGTGGCGGGGAAGCCCTCGACCACGCTGGAGTGCACCACCAGGCATCCGGCGGCATAGGCGTCGGCGGGCTCGGGCGCCTCGGGCGAGCCGATCTCCTCGAAGGAGACGGGGTTGTCCCCGACCGCGTGGGCGCCGTCCGCCTCGTCCGGGAAGAGCTGGGCGGCGAGGGCGCGGCACTGCGCGAGGTACGCGTCGGCGGGTCCGTCGCCGCGCCCGCCCTGCGGGGGTGTGGTGAACAGCCGCAGCCGGGCGGCCGGTTCGGTCTTGCGGACCTCGGCGAAGGCGTGCAGCAGGGCCACCAGGTCCTTGCCGGGCTCCGGGCGGCCCACCCACACCAGGGTGCGCTCCTCGCCCTCCGGCCCCTCGCCGACGGCGGCGAAGCGCTCCGCGGCCATCCCGGGGTGCACCGTCCGCAGCCGGGTGCGGTCGGCCCCGCACTGCTCCTGCCAGCGCCGGGCGTGGGCGTTGCCCGAGGTGACCAGGGCCGCCTGGGTGTAGACCTCGCGGGCGAGGCGCCGGTGGAAGGCGGCGAGCAGGGCGCGGACGGCCGGGCCGCGGCCGTCCCGGCGGGCCGCGAGATGGTGGGTGCGCACCTGCACGCCGTACTCGGTGACCAGCAGCGGGACCCCGCAGAAGCGTTTGGCCACCAGGCCGGGAAGCGCCCCGGGGCCGCCGGAGACGGCATGGCAGAGGTCGGCCGCGTCGAGGGCGCCGCCCTGGTACCAGTCGAAGGACAGCGGCCGCAGGGCGTGCTCCAGGGCGTCGGCCGCCCGGAGCAGGTCCGCGGCGGTGGCGTCCCTCAGGGCGCGGTGGGAGCCCGGTGCCCGGCAGGCGGACTCGACGGCCCGCAGCGCGGGCTCCGACCGCAGGGCGGCGGGAAGCCCTCCGTGGGTGCGGGCGAGTTCGGCGAGGCCGTAGAGCGCCTCGTCGAACCCGTCGGCGCCGTGAGCGGGCCCGCCGGGCCGGGTGCCGCCGTCGGCGCACACCGCGCGCAGCAGTTCGGCGAGGAGGCCGGCCGCGCGTCGGCGGCCGCGGCGCCCGGGGGCCGTGCCGGCCTCCGGCGGAGCCCAGGGGGAGGCGGTGGCCGCCAGCCGGGCATGGGGCGGCAGTGGCAGCAGGCCGGAGCGCTCCTGCTCGGGGCCGCTGCTCGCGGCGTAGACGTCGAACTCGTGCCGGGCGAGGCCGTGGACGAGCCGTTCGCACCAGAGCCGGCTCTCACCCTTCGCATAGGGGTAGCCACCATGGGTGACCATTGCGATCCGCACGCGTGCACCCCCGATCTCCCTTGTGGACGGCCGCCGTTGCTCCCGGCGGTTTCGCAGCGGGACGACGTTATGCGGAGGTGGCGGTGGGGGGGGGGGGGGGGGGGGGGGGGGGGCGCCCCCGGCCCCCCCGCCCCGGGGGAGGGGAGAAAAAAACACCGCGGCCCCGGGGGGGTGGGTGGGTTAGACGTGGGGAGAAGCGCCGGGACACAAAACAAAACAG
>NZ_JBIDBN010000018.1:73521-84834 GCF_043203115.1 Streptomyces sp. NPDC048001 | reverse complement strand
AAGACGCTCGACTGGGATACCCCAGCCGAGCGTCTACGTGATCTACTCACCACCTGAAACCAAGTGGTGTTGCGACGACCCCTTGAACCCAAGCTGCGGGACCGGGGGCCTTCGGCGCGGAGCCTCCTGTCGGAATCGAACCGACGACCTCAAGATTACAAGTCAAGCGCTCTGGCCAACTGAGCTAAGGAGGCAGCCAGAGCAGTGTAACCAACGCCCCCGGCGGCCCCGCGGGGATTTCTCACCCCGGACACCTGCTGACAGATCCGCGTTCGCCGGGTACCGTCACCGCAGGTCCGCCCTGGTGGACTACACCACTCCCTTACTCGGATCGTCCGGCACGTTCCTGCCGGTGAAGGAGACGCTTCAGCATGGCCACTGTCACGTTCGACAAGGCGACCCGCCTCTACCCGGGTGCCGACAAGCCCGCCGTCGACCAGCTCGAGATCGGGATCGAGGACGGCGAGTTCCTCGTCCTCGTCGGCCCCTCCGGCTGCGGGAAGTCCACCTCGCTGCGGATGCTCGCCGGTCTGGAGGACGTCAACGGCGGCGCCATCCGCATCGGCGACCGCGACGTCACCCACCTCCCGCCCAAGGACCGGGACATCGCCATGGTGTTCCAGAACTACGCGCTCTACCCGCACATGTCCGTCGCGGACAACATGGGCTTCGCGCTCAAGATCGCGGGCGTCAACAAGGCGGAGATCCGCAAGAAGGTCGAGGAGGCAGCGAAGATCCTCGACCTCACGCAGTACCTGGACCGCAAGCCCAAGGCGCTCTCCGGCGGTCAGCGCCAGCGCGTCGCCATGGGCCGCGCGATCGTCCGCGAGCCGCAGGTCTTCCTGATGGACGAGCCGCTGTCGAACCTCGACGCCAAGCTCCGCGTCTCCACGCGTACGCAGATCGCCTCGCTCCAGCGCCGCCTGGGCATCACCACCGTCTACGTCACCCACGACCAGGTCGAGGCCATGACGATGGGCGACCGGGTCGCCGTGCTCAAGGACGGCCTGCTCCAGCAGGTGGACTCGCCGCGGAACATGTACGACCGCCCGGCCAACCTCTTCGTCGCCGGCTTCATCGGCTCCCCGGCCATGAACCTGGTCGAGGTGCCGATCACGGACGGCGGCGTGAAGTTCGGCAACAGCATCGTCCCGGTCTCCCGCGAGGCCCTGTCCACCGCGGCGCAGCGCGGCGACAAGACCGTCACGGTCGGTGTCCGCCCGGAGCACTTCGACGTGGTGGAGCTCGGCGGCGCGGCGGCGGACTCGCTGTCGAAGGACGCCCCCGCGGGCCTGGCGGTCTCGGTGAACGTCGTCGAGGAGCTCGGCGCCGACGGCTTCGTCTACGGCTCGACCGAGGTCGGCGGGACGCACCAGGAGATCGTGGTGCGCGTCGGCGGCCGCAGCGTCCCGCGCAAGGGCAGCGAGCTGCACGTCGTGCCGCGCGCGGGCGAGCTGCACGTCTTCTCGACGTCGACGGGCGAGCGGCTGAGCGACTGAGGCCGCCCCACCCCGACACCGGGAGCCGGGTCCCCGCCGTGCGGCGCGGGGCCCGGCTCCCGTCGTGCGGGGCGGAACCGGGCGGGGACCGGAACCACTTGGAGAGCGGAACCGGGCGGGGAAGGGACAGGGAGCGGAACCGGGCGAGGGCGGGGGCGACTCCCGTCGTACCCCCGGTCGCACACGGGGCGTACCGTCGTACAAATTCCCTCTGATATCGGGCAGTTCATACCAACACGTCAACAGAGAATTCGAATGACGCTCCCGATCCATCCCCCACGTGAGTGACTGAATGTCGCCTCCCGGTCACCGGCCGCTACGCTCGCTCGCGTGACCCACACAGCCCGCCGAATCGGCCGCACCCTCGCCCTCGTCCTGCCCGTCGTCCTGGTGCTCTCCGGGACCCTCGCGGTGTCCACGGTGCCGTGGGCCGGGCAGGCCTCCCAGTCGCAGATGCTCACGGCCTCCGCCGAGAACGTCGCCGCACCCGCCGAGCCGCTCGCGCCGCAGGACGTGCTGCGCGAGAAGCTGCTCACCGAACTCCAGGTGAAGGACCCGGCGGTGGCGCTCACCCACCTCCAGCGCGAGGTCGAGGCGCGCCCCTCGCTCGCCGAGCACTGCATGTCCATCGCCCGCGACCTCGGCCGGGCCGCCGTCGACCACTACGGCCCCGCCCGCGCGCAGCGCTTCTCCCGCCCGGTGTGCGACACCTCCTTCGCCACGGGCGTGTCCCAGCAGACCATGGGGCACTGACCGCACCGGCAGGCCCTGGGACACACCGGGGCTGCCGGGCGGACACCCCGCCCGGCCCGCGCCGGCACCCGGACCGGACCCGCACGCAGCGGGTCCGGTCCGCGTCGTGTGCGGGAGTGCGCATATCGTTCACGCCATGCATACGCCTACGTTTCCGACGCAGGCCGTGGTTCTGGCGGGCGGCCAGGGCTCTCGGCTGCGCCCCTACACCGACGACCGCCCCAAGCCGATGGTGGAGATCCCGGGGACGGGCACGCCGATCATCGGGCACCAGCTGGCCTGGCTCGCGGCCGAGGGCGTGACCGACGCCGTGGTCTCCTGCGGCCACCTGGCCGAGGTGCTCCAGGAGTGGCTGGCCCAGGCCCGGCTGCCGCTGCGGGTGACGACGGTGGTGGAGACCGAGCCGCTGGGCCGCGGCGGCGGGCTGAAGTACGCGGCGGCCAGCCTGCCCCAGCCCGACCAGCCCTGGTACGCCACCAACGGCGACATCTGGACCCGCTTCTCGCTCCGCGAGATGGCCTCCTTCCACGCCGAGCGCGACGCCACCGCGACGCTCGCGCTGGCCCGCCCGCGGATCCCCTGGGGCGCGGTCGAGACGGACACCTTCGGCCACATCACGGACTTCGTGGAGTCGCCGCCCTCGCCGTATCTGATCAACGCGGGCGTGTACGTCTTCGCCGCCGAGTTCACCCGGCTGCTTCCGGACGTCGGCGACCACGAGCGCACCACGTTCCCGAGGCTGGCGCGCGAGAAGCGGCTGGCGGGCTACCCCTTGCCGCACGGCGCCTACTGGCGGGCGATCGACACCGCCAAGGACCTGACCGAGGCGGCCAAGGAGCTTTCCGCACAGGCGCGTTGACCCTGCGCGGGCCCGGCCGGGCCCGCGCAGGGTGCGTACGGCCGCGGCGCCGCACGGTGCCGGACGGAGGAATCCGCCCGGAGCGCGACCGGCGCTCCCTCCGGCTCAGCCGAGGAGCCCGCCGATGACCCTGCTGCCGCCGTCCGGGGCACCGCCCGATCCGCTGCCCGGCCCGGAGCCGTCGCCCGGGCCGCCCGTGGTCCCGCCCGTGGGGCCCGCGGAACCCGCTCCGCCCGACCCGGTGCCGCCGCTGGAGGTGGGCCCGGCGCTCGTGGACGGCGGCGGGGCCGGCTGGGAGTCCGCGGGAGGCGGCTGCTGCCCGGTGCCCTGCGTGGAACTGGGCGCGTCCGCCACCCGCCCGGGCTCCGGCGCCGTCTCCGGGGCGGGCGCCGTGGTCGGGGGCTCGGTGCTCGCGGAACGGCTCGCCGAAGGGGTCGGGGTGCTCTTCCGCTCCGCGGGGCGGCGCTGCGTCCCGGACTCCTGCGGCAGCGGCGCGCCCGGCAGGTAGTTGGTCGGGTCCTGGCCGGGACCGGGGACGGTCACGATCTCCGTGGAGCGGACCGCGCCGCCCAGCATCGAGCCGATGAGCATCGTCAGGCCGACGACCACGGCGGCGACCAGCCCACCGCGGCGCAGCACCCTGCGCCGCAGGTCCCAGAGTTCGGAACGGGGGCCGAGGGCGCGCCATGCCTCGCCCGAGAGGCGGGCGTCCACCGAGTAGACCGGGGCGCCCGCGATGATCAGGGGCGACCAGGCCGCGAGGAAGATGATGTCCGGGGCGTCGTAGACGGGGACCGTGCGCCAGCTGACGGTCAGCAGCAGGGCCGCCGACAGCAGGACGCCGACCCCCGCCGCGACCCGCTGCCACAGGCCCAGCAGGGTGAGCACCCCGACGATCACCTGGAGGAAGGCGACCGTCAGGCCCGAGCCCACGGGGTGGGCCAGGGCCAGGTCGCGCATCGGCTCGGCCATGGCCCAGGGCTGGAGCGACTCCAGCCACCTGACCAGGGAACCGCGCTCCCCGCCGTCGAAGTAGACGGGGTCGCAGAGCTTGCCCATCCCGGCGTACACGGAGATGAACCCCAGCAGGATGCGCAGCGGGAGCAGCACCACGCCGAGGTTCATCCGGCGGTCGGGGTAGTAGGCGTGGCGCGTGTGGTCGCCGGAGGCCCGGTGGCCGGAGCGGCCCTCGTCCCCGGTCTCGCCGTCCAGCGGATCGAGGTCGTAGGCGCCGTCGTCGCCGCCCGCCTCGCCGTACTCCTCCGGCCCGAAGGAGGGGGTGTCGTAGGCGCCGACCGCCTGGCGCATGGGCGGCAGCAGGGGGCCCGAGCGCTGCACGGTGTCACCGACCAGGTCGACACGCGGCATCGCCTGGGTGGCACCGGCGGAGTAGCCGCCCTGCTCCGGTGCCTCCCGGGGGGCGGGCGGCGCCGGAGGCGCCAGCGTCCCGGCGGAGGAGTCGCGTACGGCCTGGAGCAGACCGGTCGCCCCTGCGTCGCCCGGTGTGGAGCGACCGCTCCACACGACGGGGGCCCGGCGCCGGGCGGCTCTGCCCGTCGCGCCCCCACCCGCAGCTCCCGCCGCGGCGGCACCGACGGCACCGGCCGTGCCGAAGGAGGCGATCCGCGCGGTGTCCGCCATGGCCCGCGCGGGGCGGGGGTTCCGCGGCAGCTGTACCCGGAAGCTGGCGTGGTTGACGATGACCTGCGCAGGATCGCAGTGCACCTTGACCATGCTCAGCGCAGGCTGGTCGTCGAACCCGGACCGGGGTGTTCTGGTGTCCACACTCATCTAACCGAGTGATGTGTGATTAGGGCACGGCCGCGAGCGTCCCGATCTGTCCGAGACCCGTCAAGAGCATCTCTTGTGCCTTTTTGACCGCACCGTTCCCCACCGGGGCCGCGCCGGGGCCCCGGGCCGGCGCCCGGCGCACCCGCGGGGCGGGGCCCCGCAGGCGCACGACCCCGCGCCGACCGCCCGCCTCAGGCGCGCCGGTGCCTCGACGCCTCGTAGAGCACCACCCCGGCGGCCACACCCGCGTTCAGCGACTCGGCACCGCCGGGCATCGGGATGCGGACCAGGAAGTCGCAGGTCTCGCCGACGAGACGGGACAGGCCCTTGCCCTCGCTGCCGACCACGATCACCACCGGGCCGCCGAGCGCGTCCAGCTCCCCGACCTCGGTGTCGCCGTCCGCAGAGAGGCCGACCACGGTGATGCCGGCCTTCTGGTAGGCCTCCAGCGCCCGGGTCAGGTTCGTGGCACGGGCGACCGGCGTCCGCGCGGCGGTCCCGGCCGAGGTCTTCCAGGCACCGGCGGTCATGCCCGCCGCGCGGCGCTCCGGCACCACCACGCCGTGGCCGCCGAACGCGGACACGGAGCGGACCACCGCACCGAGGTTCCGCGGGTCGGTGACCCCGTCGAGCGCGACGATCAGCGGGTCCTCGCCGTCGTCGAAGGCCGCCGCGGCCAGGTCCTCGGGGTGGGCGTACTCGTACGGCGGGACCTGGAGGACCAGGCCCTGGTGGTTGAGCCCGTTCGTCATCCGGTCCAGCTCGGGGCGCGGCGCCTCCATGATGTGGACGTCGCCGCGGCCGGTGGCGAGCTGGAGCGCCTCGCGCACCCGCTCGTCGTTGTCGATGAACTGCTGGACGTAGAGGGTGGAAGCGGGCACACCGTCGCGCAGCGCCTCGAAGACCGGGTTGCGGCCGACGACCATCTCGGACGTGCCCTTGCCGCCACGGCGGGCGACGGGGCGGCGCTGCGCCTGCTTGGCCTTGGCGTTGGCGATGCGGTTCTTGGCATGCCCCTTACGGGCGGAAGCGGGCGGCGTCGGGCCCTTGCCCTCCAGTCCGCGGCGCCGCTTGCCACCGCTGCCGACCGTCGCGCCCTTCTTGTTGGACGTGCGGCGGTTCCTGCGCTGGCTGTTCCCGGCCATGACCTACCTGATTCCTGCGAAGCTCGCTCAGAGAAACGTGTGTACGTAAGGAAGTGTGCCGCCCGGCGCGCCGGGCGGCACATCGCCCCGGGGTCAGCGGGGACCGAGGCTCCAGCGGGGACCGTCCGGAGAGTCCTCGACGACCAGGCCGGACTGGTTGAGCTGGTCGCGGATCGCGTCGGCCGTCGCCCAGTCCTTGCGGCCGCGGGCCGCCTCGCGCTGACCCAGCACGACCCGCACGAGCGTGTCGACCACCCCGTGGAGGTCGTCCTCGCGGTCGCCGCCCTGGGCGCCCCAGCGCTCGTCCAGCGGGTCGAGACCGAGGACGCCGAGCATGGCCCGCACCTCGGCGAGGCGGGCGACGGCCGCCTCCTTGTCGTCGGCGGCCAGCGCGGAGTTGCCCTGGCGGACGGTGGTGTGGACGACCGCGAGGGCCCCCGGCACACCGAAGTCGTCGTCCATCGCCTCGGCGAAGGCCGCCGGCACCTCCTCGGCGGGCGCCACGGGGCCCCCCGCCTTCTCCACCACGCGCTGGACGAAGCCCTCGATCCGCGCGAAGGCCGACTCGGCCTCGCGCAGCGCCTCCTCGCTGTACTCGATCATCGACCGGTAGTGCGGGGTGCCGAGGTAGTAGCGGAGCACGATGGGGCGCCAGTGCCGGACCATCTCGGAGACCAGCACCGAGTTGCCCAGCGACTTCGACATCTTCTCGCCGCTCATGGTGACCCAGGCGTTGTGCGCCCAGTACCGCGCGAAGTCGTCGCCGAAGGCCTTGGCCTGGGCGATCTCGTTCTCGTGGTGCGGGAAGACGAGGTCGAGCCCGCCGCCGTGGATGTCGAAGGCGGAGCCCAGGTAGCGGTGGGCCATCGCCGAGCACTCCAGGTGCCAGCCGGGGCGGCCGCGCCCCCAGGGCGTCTCCCAGTCCGGCTCGCCCGGCTTGGAGGCCTTCCACATGGCGAAGTCGCGCGGGTCGCGCTTGCCGGTGATGCCCTCCTCGGGCGGCTGGCGCAGGTCGTCGATGTCCTGGTTGGACAGCGACAGGTAGCCGGGGAAGGAGCGCACGTCGAAGTAGACGCTGCCGTCGGCCGCGTAGGCGTGCCCGCGCTCGATCAGCCCGCGCATCATCTCGACCATCTCGGTGACATGGCCGGTGGCGCGCGGCTCGTAGGTGGGCGGGAGGCAGCCGAGGGCCTCGTAGCCGTCGTTGAAGGCGCGCTCGTTCTCGTAGCCGATGGCCCACCAGGGGCGGCCCTGCTCGGCGGACTTGGCGATGATCTTGTCGTCGATGTCGGTGACGTTCCGGACGAAGGTGACGTCGTAGCCGCGGTAGGCGAACCAGCGGCGCATGATGTCGAAGTTCAGCCCGGACCGGATGTGCCCGATGTGCGGCGCGGCCTGCACGGTGGCGCCGCAGAGGTAGATCGAGACACAACCCGGCACGAGGGGGGTGAAGTCGCGGATCTGCCGGGCGCTGGTGTCGTACAGGCGAATGGTCACGCAACAAGGGTAGTGGGCCGACGGCAGTGCCCCACACCCCCTGCGGCACCCGGGCAGGGGGTGGTCCCGGGCCGGGGCGCGACCGCACCGGCCCGGGGCGCCGTCAGCGGCTCCGGACCACCAGCGCGGTCGCCAGGGCGGCGAGCCCCTCGGCCCGCCCCGTGAGCCCCAGCCCGTCCGTGGTGGTGCCGGACACCGACACCGGCGCACCGGCCGCCTCGGACAACGCCTTCTGCGCCTCCGCGCGCCGCTTGCCGATCTTGGGCCGCACGCCGATCACCTGGACGGCGATGTTCCCGATCTCGAAGCCCTCGGCCCGCACGATCCGCGCGGCCTCGGCCAGCAGGGTGACGCCGGAGGCACCGGACCACTCGGGACGCGAGGTGCCGAAGTGCGCGCCGAGGTCGCCGAGACCGGCCGCCGAGAACAGGGCGTCGCAGGCGGCGTGGGCGGCGACGTCGCCGTCGGAGTGACCGGCCAGGCCCCAGCCCTCGGCCTCCTCCCACAGCAGCCCCGCGCACCACAGTTCGCGGCCCTGCTCGAAGGCGTGCACGTCCGTACCGATGCCGACCAGCGGCAACGCGGGCCGCCCGGCGGGCGGGGCCGTCTCCCGGCCGCCCGGCGCGTCCTGCGGGTGCGGGTGCGGCTCAGAAGCCATCGTGGGCCCTCCTGCGGGCGAGTACGGCCTCGGCCAGGACGAGGTCCAGCGGACGGGTCACCTTGAACGCCTCCTCGTGGCCCGGCACGACGACGACGTCCAGGCCGAGCGCCTCGACCATGCCCGCGTCGTCGGTGACCGCTCCGGCGACCTCCCGGTGGGCGCGGGCCAGGGTGGCGTGCGCGAAGCCCTGGGGGGTCTGGACGGCGCGCAGCCGGGCCCGCTCGGGGGTGGCGACGACCCGCTCGGGCCCGCCGCCGGGCGACGGGGCCACCTCCTTGACGGTGTCGGCGAGGGGCAGCGCCGGGACGACGGCGACCGCCCCCTCCCGCACGGCCGCGACCACGGAGTCCACGGTGTCCACCGGGACCAGCGGGCGGGCCGCGTCGTGGACGAGCACGGTGTCGATGCCCTCGGGAAGGGCCTCCAGGCCGAGCCGGACCGACTCCTGGCGGCTCTCGCCCCCGGGCACGACCAGGTAGTCGGTGCGCTCGGGCAGGGAGTGCTCGTCGAGGAGGCGCTTCACCTCGGGCGCCCCGTCGGGCGGTGCCACGACGACGACCAGCGAGACGGCCCGCGAGGCGGCCATCGCGCGGACGGCGTGGACGAGGATGGGTGTGCCGCTCAGCATGCGCAGCGCCTTGGGGGCACCGGGCCCCAGGCGTACGCCGCGTCCGGCGGCGGGGATCACGACCGCGGTGCGGTGCGGGCGCGTCTCGTCTGACATCGGTTGCTCTCCGGCAGGTTTGTTCGCTCGGCAGACGTGGGTATGGCCTGGGCGTACCCCGGCCACGGGTCGGGGGCAGTGCCGGGCGCGGCGCCTTGACCGGACCCTTCCGTGACCCCGTCTGCGCCAGCCGCCCGGGCCCGGCACACACAGCGGCACCGCCGTCGACGTCCCCGGGGGCGTCCACCGTGCTCCGCCGGTGCGGATGCACCGGGGGCGCCGGGGCGGAGGTGGCGTCCGCCGGGGGCCGTTCAGGCGGTCGGCGGGGCGGCGTCATGCCCTGGCACAGGCCGACCCCGCGGCGGGTGGACGGGCCGTGGATACACCGCGGCGCCCGCCGGCGGGCTGGAGACCCCCGCCCGAGATGTCGGGCGGGATGTCCAGCATGCCGGCGGGCACCGCGGTATCAGTGGTGCGTCAGGACGCGAGGACCTCGTCGAGCAGGGCCTCGGCCTTGTCCTCGTTGGTGTTCTCCGCGAGGGCCAGCTCGCTCACCAGGATCTGGCGCGCCTTCGCGAGCATCCGCTTCTCACCGGCGGACAGCCCGCGCTCGCGCTCACGGCGCCACAGGTCGCGCACGACCTCGGCGACCTTGATGACATCACCCGAAGCGAGCTTCTCGAGATTCGCCTTGTAGCGACGAGACCAGTTCGTCGGCTCTTCGGCGTAGGGTGCACGCAGCACCTCGAAGACCCGGTCCAGTCCGTCCTGACCGACCACGTCGCGCACGCCGACGAACTCGGCATTGTCAGCAGGCACACGAACCGTCAGGTCGCCCTGGGCGACCTTGAGCACCAAGTAGGTCTTGTCCACGCCTTTGATCTGACGAGTTTCGATGGCCTCGATCAGCGCGGCCCCGTGATGGGGATAGACCACGGTGTCGCCAACCTTGAACGTCATGTGACAGGTACCCCTTCCGTGGCTATCCAGGGTAACACGGAAACAGCGCGTTCTGAATGGCGTTTCCGCAGGTCAGGGCATATCTCGGGGCTTGACAACAGAGACGGGGACGTGCTGCGACCGCCTTGCGGAAGGGGGTATTCGCAGGTGGGAGGCGCTGCACGGGCAGACGGAAACGCACACCGTACCCATCACGGGCCCCCTCCGCCAGGGGTCCGAACGTCCTGTTTCGCCCGGTTCCTGAGAGGTGGATCACACCACCCGTTCGACCACCGACCACCCGTCCGGGGGACCACCCCCCGCGAATCACGCGGCTCGGGAATCGGGAATTGATCAACCGGCGCAATTCCCGGTAAAGGGCCGGGCCACGAAATTGATCACCCCTCTTATGCGAACGGCACGGTAAGCACCGCGGGCCGCCGGGTGTCCGGAAGGCGTCCGGAAGCGTCCGCCGGCGCCCGGCCGGGGGCGCTCCGCCGCCGCCGCGGGCGCGGGTCACCCCGAAGGGCGGGTCGGGTGCGGGGCGTGACGGGCCGCTCGGTAACCTAAGCCCCGAGCTGATCGCCCGGGGTGTCACCGCGCAGGCGGCAGCCGCCCCAAACCGTCCGCACGTCCGTACGTCCAAGGAGATGCCGCCGCCGTGAGCCGCAGCCTTCGACGCGGTGCCCTTGCCGGCGCTGCCATCGTCTTCTCGATCGCCTCGCTCGCCGCCTGCGGTGCGGGCAACAACGCGCAGACCCTCGGCGTGCGGCCGGACAACGCCGCGACCGCCGTCGACAGCCTGAAGCTCCAGAACGGCACCGTCATCACCCAGGCCGACGGCGACGCCGAGGGCCCCGCGGCCGTCGCGGTGACCGTCTTCAACGACGGTGCAAGCGCCCAGACCCTGGAGTCGATCACCCTCCCGGGCACCGACGCCACGGTCGAGCTGTCGCCCGCCACCGGCTCCGGCCCGCTCACGGTCCCGGCCGGCGGCCGGGTCGTCATCGGCGGCAACGGGAACGCCTCCGCGGTGGTCGAGGGCGGCGGCGAGGCCCTGCAGGACGGCGGCACCCAGGAGATCGTCTTCCGCTTCAGCGAGACGGGCGATGTGCGCCTGCTCGCCTTCGTCGTCCCGGGGACCAGCTACTACCAGGGCTTCGGGCCGAGCTCCGGGCCCGAGTCGCCCTCCGAGACCCCCGCCGAGAGCCCTTCGGAGAGCCCTTCCGGGGAGGCCACCAGCCCCTCGCCCACCGGCTCCCCGACCGGTGAGGCCGAGACGGAGGCCGCGGGCGGCGAGACGGGCCCCGAGGCCGGCTGACCCGCCGCACCCCCGGCGCCCCACCCGTCCGGACGTCGCGCCGCACCCCGGCGCGCGCCCCGGACGGCACGGCGGCCGCCGCACACGCAGAACGACGCCGAGGGGCGTGCCCCGCGGGACCCCGGGGGGCCCCCCACCGCGGGGCCCCCCCCCGGGGGGCCGGGGCGGGGGGGGCGGGCGCACG
>NZ_JBIDBN010000018.1:0-73511 GCF_043203115.1 Streptomyces sp. NPDC048001 | reverse complement strand
GCGGGCCGCCCCCCCCCCCCCGGGCGCGCCCCCCGGCCGCCCGGGCGCCCGCCCCCCCCCCCCACCCCCGCGGGGGGGCGCCCCCCGGGGCCCGGGGGGGCCCCCCCCTCGGCGTCGCCCGCACCGGCGGAGCCGGCGCGGGCGGGCCTTCCTACGGCTCGAACTTGTAGCCGAGACCGCGGACGGTGACCAGGTACCGGGGCGCGCCCGGGTCCGGCTCGATCTTGGCGCGCAGCCGCTTGACGTGGACGTCGAGCGTCTTGGTGTCGCCGACGTAGTCCGCACCCCAGACCCGGTCGATCAGCTGCATCCGGGTGAGGACCCGGCCCGCGTTGCGGAGCAGCATCTCCAGCAGGTCGAACTCCTTCAGCGGCAGGTCCACCTTGCCGCCCGAGACGGTGACCACGTGGCGGTCCACGTCCATCCGCACCGGACCGGCCTCCAGGGCGGCCGGGGCGACCTCCTCCGGCTCGCCGCGGCGGCGCAGCACCGCGCGGATGCGGGCGACCAGCTCCCGCGAGGAGAAGGGCTTGGTGACGTAGTCGTCGGCTCCTATCTCCAGGCCGACGACCTTGTCGATCTCGCTGTCCTTGGCGGTCACCATGATGACGGGGACGTTGGAGCGGCCGCGCAGCTGCCGGCACACCTCGGTGCCGGGCAGGCCGGGCAGCATCAGGTCGAGGAGGACGAGGTCGGCGCCGTTGCGCTCGAACTCGTCGAGCCCCTCGGGCCCGGTGGCCGCCACCGCGACCTCGAAGCCCTCCTTGCGGAGCATGTACGACAGTGCGTCACTGAAGGATTCCTCGTCCTCGACGACGAGCACACGGGTCACGGAAGGACCTCCGGGGCTGGGATCTCGCTGTTCGGATCGGTGTCGTAAGGCCGGTCGTCGCCCTCTTCGACGCGATCCGGTCCGGTGGTGGTACCAGTGGTGCGGTCCCGCGAGGCGCCCGCCTCGGGCAGTCGCAGGGTGAACGTGGAGCCCTGGCCCTCCGAGCTCCACACCGTGACCTCCCCGCCGTGCGAGGCGGCCACGTGCTTGACGATGGCCAGACCCAGGCCGGTGCCCCCGGTGGCCCGGGAGCGCGCCGGGTCGACCCGGTAGAACCGTTCGAAGATCCGCTCGCGGTCCTTCTCCGGGATGCCGATGCCCTGGTCGGTGACGGCGATCTCGACGAACTCGCCGCCGGGCGCGCTGACCCTCCGGGCCGCGATGCCGACCCGGGTGCGGGCCGGGGAGTAGTTGACGGCGTTCTCGACGAGGTTGCCGAGGGCCGCGGCCAGCTTCCCGCGGTTCCCCCATATCCGCAGGCCCGCCGAGCCGCCCTCGGCCATGGTGATCTGCTTGGCGGACGCGGTCTGGCGGGAGCGGTCGATCGCCTCGGCGACCAGCTCGTCCACCGAGACCGGCTCGGAGTCCTCCAGCGGGTTGTCGTTCTGGACCCGGGAGAGGTCGATCAGCTCCTGCACCAGGTTGGTCAGCCGGGTCGCCTCGACCTGCATCCGCCCCGCGAAGCGGGTGACCGCCTCGGGGTCGTCGGCGGCGTCCATCACGGCCTCGGACAGCAGCGAGAGCGCGCCGACGGGCGTCTTCAGCTCATGGCTGACGTTCGCGACGAAGTCCCGCCGGACCGCCTCGATGCGCCGTGCCTCGGTCAGGTCCTCCACCAGCAGCAGCACCAGGCGGGACCCCAGCGGGGCCACCCGCGCCGAGACCGCCAGGGCCTCGCCCCGCCCGGTCCCGCGGCGCGGCAGGTCCAGCTCCACCTGGCGTATCTCACCGTCCCGCCGGGTGTCGCGCGCCATGTGCAGCATCGGTTCCACGGCGAGCTTGCCGCCGCGGACCAGGCCCAGCGCGTAGGCGGCGGAACTGGCCTTGACGACCGAGTCGGACTCGTCGAGGACGACCGCGGAGGAGCGGAGCACGGACAGGACGGTGTCCACACCGGGGGGAAGCACCGCCTCGGTGTGCAGCGAGCTGCGGGTGGGCCGCCGCTGCTCGCGCTCGCTCCAGCGGAACGCCAGCACCGCGATGACGCCGGTGCACAGACCGGCGATCGCTGCGGCTGCGGCGACCGCCGCGTTCACGTCCATGCTCACCAGGTTATGCGTGCTCCCAGGTCGCCTCCCAGCCGAACGGGTGGCACCCCGAACAGTCGTCGCCCAGAGTTCACCGAGGGGAAAGTACCGGTTCATTTGTGGTGGACCGTACGGACCACTCGGGCCCCGAACGTGGGAGCGTGGGGGCCTCGGAGCCCACCCGGACCCCAGTCGCACAAGAGAGGGACACCCCATGCGGGACGCGTACCACGAGGAACTGGACTCGATCGGCGAGGGCCTGGTCGAGATGGCCCGACTCGTCGGGTCGGCGATCGGGCGCGCCACCACGGCCATGCTCGACGCCGACCTGAAGCTGGCGGAGAGCGTGATCGCCGCCGACCAGAAGGTCGACGACCTGCAGCACGACCTGGAGGCCAGGGCCATCGCGCTGCTGGCCCGCCAGCAGCCGGTGGCCACGGATCTGCGGATCGTGGTGACCTCGCTGCGGATGAGCGCGGACCTGGAGCGCTCCGGCGACCTGGCCCAGCACGTCGCGAAGCTGGCCCGGCTGCGCTTCCCCGAGCGGGCGGTCCCGGACGACCTCCACGCGACGATCCTGCAGATGGGACAGCTCGCCCAGCGCCTGATGGCGAAGGCGGCCGAGGTGATCATCACCAAGGACGTCGACCTGGCCCTGCAGCTGGAGCAGGACGACGACGAGATGGACCTGCTGCACCGCACCCTCTTCCAGCACCTGATGGACGACCGCTGGAAGCACGGCATCGAGACGGCCGTGGACGTGACGCTGCTGGGCCGCTACTACGAGCGCTTCGCCGACCACGCGGTGTCGGTGGCGAAGCGGGTGGTCTACCTGGTGACCGGCGAGCACGCGGACGAGCTCCAGCAGCCGACGCCCGTCGAGGGCGCCTGAGGTGTGCGGGCCGGGCCGCGGCCCGGCCCGCACGCCTCGGCCGGTGTCCCCGGGGCGGTCACTGCGAGGAGGTCGGCGACGGTGTCCCGGGACCGGTCGGGGAGGCCGTTCCCGAACCGCCGGGTGAGGCGGTTCCCGAGCCGCTGGGGGACACCGTTCCCGAGCCGCTCGGGGAGGCCCCCGTCGCGGGCCCCAGGCGGAACACGTGGCCGGGGGTGGCGACGGTGGTGATCGCCGTCCCGAGGAGCGTGCTCGGATCCGTGCCCTGGTAGGGGGTGTCGCTGTTGAGCAGCACCACCAGGGTGGCCTTCTCCGCGGGGAGGTACAGCGTCAGGCTCTGGTACCCGGGGATGGAGCCGTTATGGCCGATCCACCCCTGCGCGGTGAACAGGCCGAGCCCGTAGGCGGCGCCGGGGAAGTCCGGGCTGGTCGCCGTCCGGAGGCGCTGCCGCTGCGTCGCGGGCTCGATCAGCGGCCTGCCGGTGGCCACCACCGGCGCCCAGGTCCGCAGGTCCTCCAGGTCGGAGATCATCGCACCCGCGGCGTTGGCGTCGGAGGGGCTCCAGTTCGTGGCGTCCGTCTCCTCCCCGTTCGGGGTCTGCGTGGTGTAGCCGTGGGCGTACGGCTCCGGGATCCGCGCGTTCGTCGGGTAGAGCGTGGCGTTCATCTCCAGCGGCCCGAGCACGTGGTCGCGGAAGTAGTCGGCGAGGCTCTGCCCGCTGACCTCCTCCAGCACCCGCCCCAGCAGCACGGTGTTGGTGTCGCAGTACACCAGGCGGGTGCCGGGGGCGAAGGCGAGCGGGTGCCTGAAGGAGTAGTCGAGCAGTTCCTGCGTGGTGAAGACCCGCTCCGGGTCGGCCTCCAGCGCGGCGACGAAGTCCGGGTCCTGCGTGTAGTCGTAGAGGCCGCTCTGCATCCCGGCGAGCTGGCGCAGCGTGATCCTGTCCCCGTCCGGCACGCCGGGGACGTAGCGCGAGACGGGGTCGTCGAGGCCCAGTTCTCCGCGGTCCACGAGCTGGAGGATGCCCGTGACGGTGAAGGTCTTCGTCTCGCTGCCGATGCGCATGTGCAGATCCGTCGCCATCGGCGCGGAGGTCTGCTTGTCGGCGATGCCGAAGGCGCGCACGTAGTCCGGCTGCCCCTCCCGCCACAGCCCCGCGATGACGCCCGGCACCCCGGCCGTCCGCATCACCTGCCGGATCGCGGCGTCCAGGCGGGCGGCGGTGGCGGTGTCGGTGGCGGTCGGGGAGGACGTCTCCGTCGGGGAGCCGGAAGCGGCGGTCGGCGAGGACAGACGGGTGCCCGCGCTCTCGGTCACCTTCCCGCCGGAGCAGGCCGCCCCCGCGAGCAGGGCTACCGCGGTCGCCACGGACACCGCGACCGCGCGTCGCAGTCGCCGGGGCGCGGCACGGCGTGCGGGGGTGCTGGTCGGCATGGGGGCTCCCAACGGCTCGGGGAGAGTCGGACGGCCGGACGCTCCAGGCCGCCGGTCCGGCGGACGCGTCCGTCGGACTCCCTCCCCCGCGCACCGCCCGGAGGCGCCGACGGCCCCCGGACACCACCACATCGGGTTCCGGCGAGACGGCCGTACGGCGCACAGAACGCCCCTTTGGTCCCGTCACCCCGCCAGGGCCCACGGCAGCGAGAAGCCCCCTGGCCCGCCGCGAAACGGCAGGCAGGGGGCCTCGTCGTGCCGTCGGGCTACTTCTTGCCCTGGTTCTTGACCGCCTCGATGGCCGCCGCGGCCGCCGTGGGGTCGAGGTAGGTGCCGCCCGCGACGAGAGGGCGGAAGTCGGCGTCGAGCTCGTACACGAGCGGGATGCCGGTCGGGATGTTCAGGCCCGCGATGTCCTCGTCGGAGACGCCGTCGAGGTGCTTGACCAGCGCGCGCAGGCTGTTGCCGTGGGCGGCGACCAGGACCGTGCGGCCCGCGAGCAGGTCGGGGACGATGCCGTCGTACCAGTACGGCAGCATCCGCTCGACGACGTCCTTGAGGCACTCGGTGCGCGGGCGCAGCTCGCTGGGGATGGACGCGTAGCGCGCGTCCTCCGACTGCGAGTACTCGGCACCGTCCTGCAGGACCGGCGGCGGGGTGTCGTACGAGCGGCGCCAGAGCATGAACTGCTCCTCGCCGAACTCGGCCAGGGTCTGCGCCTTGTCCTTGCCCTGGAGCGCACCGTAGTGGCGCTCGTTGAGGCGCCAGGAGCGGTGGACCGGGATCCAGTGGCGGTCGGCGGACTCCAGGGCCAGCTGCGCGGTGCGGATGGCGCGCTTCTGGAGCGAGGTGTGCAGCACGTCGGGGAGCAGGCCGGCGTCCTTCAGCAGCTCACCGCCGCGGACCGCCTCCTTCTCGCCCTTCTCCGTGAGGTTGACGTCCACCCAGCCGGTGAACAGGTTCTTCGCGTTCCACTCGCTCTCGCCGTGGCGGAGGAGGATCAGCTTGTACGGTGCGTCGGCCATGCGTAGGAGCGTAATCGACGGCCGCCGAGGCCCGCGCGCCTGCCCGAAGGGCGGACTCGATTGACGGTGGCCGTCAATTCGGTGGTACCCCGAAGACCCACGACCGTAAGGTGCGGGAGCACGTCCACCACTTACACTTCGGGGGGAACCATGTCGGTCGCCGGACTGAGACGCGCGGCCCGCGAGAGCGTCGCCGGCCTCCCCCGGGAGTTCTGGTGGCTGTGGACCAGCACCCTCGTCAACCGGCTCGGCGGCTTCGTCGCCACCTTCATGGTCCTGTACCTGACGATCGAGCGCGGCTACTCCGCCTGCTACGCGGGACTCGTCGCGGCGCTGCACGGCCTCGGCGGGGTGCTCTCCTCCCTCGCCGGCGGGGTGATGACCGACCGGCTGGGGCGGCGGCCGACCCTGCTGCTCGCGCAGACCTCCACAGCCGTCTCCATCGCCGTCCTGGGCCTGGTGCAGGATCCCGCGGCGATCGCGGTGGTGGCGTGCCTCGTCGGGATGGCGAGCAACGCCTCCCGTCCGGCGGTGCAGGCGATGATGGCGGACATCGTGCGCCCCGAGGACCGCGTCCGGGCCTTCTCGCTCAACTACTGGGCCATCAACCTGGGCTTCGCGATCTCGTCCGTGGCCGCCGGGTTCATCGCCGAGTTCAGCTATCTCGCGGGCTTCCTCGGCGAGGCGGTGATGACCCTCGTGTGCGCGATCGTGGTCTTCGTCAAGCTGCCCGAGTCCCGCCCGCCGAAGGAGGCCGCGACGGAGGCCGGGGCGGCACCGGTCGCGGAGGTGGGGCTGCGCGACGTGCTGCGGGACCGGCGCTTCATGGCGGTGGTCGGCCTGTCCTTCCTGCTGGCCACGGTCTTCATGCAGGGCCACACCGGCCTGCCGCTGGCGATGGCCTCGGAAGGGTTCACCAGCTCGGACTTCGGGCTGGTCATCATGGGGAACGGGCTGCTGATCGTGGTGCTCCAGATCCCGGTCACCTGGTTCATCGAGCACCGCGACCCCGGGCGGCTGCTGGTCGTCTCGGCGCTGCTGGCGGGCTACGGCTTCGGGCTGACCGCCTTCGCCGGGTCGATCGGCCTGTTCGCGCTGACCGTGGCGGTGTGGACGCTCGCCGAGATCGTCAACGCCCCGACGCAGACCAGCCTGGTCGTGCGGTTCTCCCCGGTGCACGCCCGCGGCCGCTACCAGGGCGTGTACACCCTGTCCTGGTCCGCGGCCGCCCTGGTCGGGCCGCTGCTGTCCGGCCTCGTGGTGGACCGCTGGGGTCCGGCGTGGCTGTGGGCGCTGTGCGCCGCCATCGGCACGGTGGCGGCGATCGGGTACTGGTTCGTCGTGCGCGGGGTGCCCGAGGTCCCGCGGTCGGCGGACGCGGACGCCCCGGCCGGGAGCCCGGGGCCGGCCCCCGGGGCCGTCTCCCCGGCACCGGTCGAGGCGGCCGTCCCCGGGCAGGTCCCCGCCGCCGCGGAGCCCTGCGAGGGTCCGTGCCGCCGCGACGGCACCGTCGTCTGACCCCGGTCCGGCCCCGGTGACCCGCCCGGCCCGGTGGCGTCCGACCCGCCCGGCCCCGGTGACCGCCCGGCGCCGGCCGCACCGGACCGTGCGCCGCCGTCAGCCGCCGGTGCCGCCGCCCCGGGCCGGAGGGCGGCGGACGCCGGTGCCGCCGCCCTCCGGCCCACCGCCGTCCGCCGCCGGCGCCGTACCGCCGGTGACCCGCGTCCCCGGGTGGCGCAGCGCGAAGAGGAAGGCGACGGCCAGGGCGACGGCCATCCCGCCGAACACCCACTGGTTGGCCTCGGCGAAGTCCGCGCGGACGGCGTCCGCGGCCCGGCGCATCACCGTCGCGACCGGCCCGTCGCCGCTCGGGGTGCTGCCGTCCGGGTGCCCGGTGACCGCCTCGGCCACCGAGCGCCCCACGTCCTCGGCCGTCTCCCGCGGGACGCCGCGGCCCTCCAGGGTCCCCGCCACCCGGTCGGCGGTGGTGTGGGTGAGGATCGTGCCGAAGACGGCGATCCCGACACTGGCGGCGAAGTACCGCACGGTCTGCGTGATGCCGGTGACCTCGCCGTAGGAGGCGTCGATCGCCCGGTTGACGGCGTCCGTGGACGCGGGGGCCAGCAGCAGGCCGATGCCCGCGCCCGCGAGGGCCGCGTACGGCCACTGGTCGTGCATGGACAGGTCGGTCAGCTTCGCCGCCCACAGCGCGAAGCCGACGGCTCCGACGGCGGTGCCGAGCAGCAGCGCCGGACGGGCCCCGCGCTTGTCCAGGATGCGGCCGCCCCACTGGGAGGCGAGCCCGAAGCCGATGAAGAAGTACAGCAGGTACAGCGCGGCTTGGTTGGGCGAGGCGCTGAGCGAGACCTGGGCGTACACCGAGGCGAAGAAGAACACGGGGACGAAGGCCAGCATCGCGAAGAACAGGACCAGGTTGTCCGTGGCGAACGCCCGGTCGCGGAAGACGCTCAGGGTGATCAGCGGCTGCTCGGTGCGCAGTTCGTAGCGGAAGAAGACGGCCAGCACCGCGAGGCCGACGGCGATGCAGGCCCAGGTCGCGGCGCTGCCCCAGCCCCAGGCGGACGCCTGCTGGAGGCCGAGCACGCTCAGGCCCATGCCGACGGCCACCAGGACCGCGCCCGGCACGTCCAGCCGCCCGGGGCGGCGCCGGTCGGGGATGCGGGCCAGCGCGGCGAGCACCAGGGCGACGGCGGCGACGGGCACGTTGACCCAGAACACCGCCCGCCAGGTCCAGGCGGTGAGCCAGCCGCCCAGCAGGGGGCCGAGGGCCGTGAGCGCGCCGGAGAGCCCGAAGAACAGGGCGAGCGCCCGGCCGCGCCGCTCCACCGGGAAGACGTTGACGACGACCGCCAGGGCGGCCGGGAACATCAGGGCCGCACCGAGCCCCTGGGTGGCGCGGAAGGCGATGAGCCAGGGCTGCGCCACGTCGCCCGAGGGGACGAAGCCGCAGAGCGCGGAGGAGACGACGAAGACGAGCGTGCCGGCGACCATCGTCCGGCGGTGCCCGAGGAGGTCGGACAGCCGGCCGCCGAGGGCGAAGAAGGCGGCCAGGGCCAGCAGGTAGGCGTTGACCACCCACTGCATCCCCGAGGCGGAGAGGCCGAGTTCGCCGATGATGCTGGGGGCCGCGATCGCCACGATGGTCTGGTCGATGAAGGTCATCGACACCGCGCACAGCATGGCGGCGAGAGCGAGCGTCTGGTGCGGCGCTCCCGGGGCCGCCGTCCGGGGCCCGGGGTCCGCGGGGGACCGTGTTGTGCCCATGGCACGAGTCTGACCCCGCCTCGGGGGCCCCGCACCTCTGCTGCTCCTGCGCGGCCCGCACCCAGGAGGGGAGCGCCCCGCACCCTCGGGGCCGGGGGCCGTCAGTCCTCGGAGCGCCGCGTCAGATGCGCGAAGGCCTCCAGGTTGCGCGTCGACTCGCCGCGTGAGATGCGCCAGGCGTGCTCGCGGCGGATCGCGCTCGCGAAGCCGAGTTCCAGCAGCGGGTTGAAGGCGCTGTCGGCCGCTTCGAGGACGGAGCCGAGCAGCCTGTCCAGTTCCTCGGGTGCGACCACCGACAGGGGGAGCCGGCCCGTCAGGTAGACGTCGCCGAGGGCGTCGACCGCGTAACCCACCCCGTACAGCTTGAGGTTGCGCTCCAGCAGCCAGCGGTGGACGCCCTCGGCGTTCTCGTCGGGGCGGCGGATGACGAAGGCGTTGACGGAGAGGGAGTGCCGGCCGATCCGCAGCGAGCAGGTCGTCGACAGCTTGCGCGTGCCGGGGAGGGTGACGACGAACGTGCCCGGGGCCGGGCTCTCCCACTCCAGCCCCGCGTCCTTCAGGGTCTGTTCGACGACCCGTGCCGCCTGCTCCACGTCAGCCATGCAGGGAGCGTACGTCAGCGGTGGAGGGACCGCGTGCGGTGGCGGTGGTCGTACATCGCGGCCGCGTACACGTCCGCCGTGGCCGCCGCGGCGGTGCCCCAGCCGAAGGAGCGCGCGTGCCGGGCGGCGGCGGCCCCCATCCGCTCGCTGCGGGCGGGGTCGCGGGCGAAGGGGGCCAGGGCGTCGGCGTAGTGGGCCGGGTCGTGGCCGGGCACCAGGAAGCCGGTCTCCTCGTCGCGCACCGCCACCGGCAGGCCGCCGACCGCGGCCGCGACCACCGGGGTCCCCGCCGCCTGCGCCTCGATGGCCACCAGGCCGAAGGACTCGCTGTAGGAGGGCATGACCAGCACCGACGCGGCCCGGAACCAGTCCGCGAGCTGCTCCTGGCCGACCGGGGGGCGGAAGTGCACGACATCCGCGATGCCGAGGCGCGCGGCCAGCTTCTGGAGCCCCTCGGGCCTGGCCAGTCCGCTGCCGCTCGGGCCGCCGACCACGGGAACGTGCAGACGGCCGCGCAGGGACGGCTCGCGCTCCAGCAGGACGGCGACCGCGTGCAGCAGGACGTCGGGGGCCTTCAGCGGCTGTATGCGGCCCGCGAACAGGGGCACGAAGGCGTCCCGGGGCAGCCCGAGCCGGGCACGGGCTGCGGCCCGGCCGTCGGCGGGGCGGAAGACGTCGAGGTTGACGCCCGGGTGCACGACGGCGGTCTTCGCCGGGTCGGCGTCGTAGAAGCGGGCCAGTTCGTCCGCCTCCTCGGCCGTGTTGGCGATCAGCCGGTCCGCGGCCGCGACGATCTGCGTCTCGCCGATGACCCGCGAGGCCGGTTCGGGGGTGTCGCCCTCGGCGAGGGAGGCGTTCTTCACCTTGGCCATGGTGTGCATGGCGTGCACGAGGGGCACCCGCCACCGCTCGGCCGCGAGCCAGCCCACGTGGCCGGAGAGCCAGTAGTGGGAGTGGACCAGGTCGTAGTGGCCGGGCCGGTGGCCTGCCCAGGCCCGCATCACCCCGTGGGTGAAGGCGCACAGCTGGGGCGGCAGGTCCTCCTTGGCGAGCCCCTCGTAGGGGCCCGCGTCGACATGCCGGACGAGGACGCCGGGCGCGAACTCCACGACGGGCCGCAGCCCCCCGGTCGTGGCGCGGGTGAAGATCTCCACCTCGATGTTGATCGCGGCCAGGCGCTTGGCGAGTTCGACGATGTAGACGTTCATCCCGCCCGCGTCGCCCGTTCCCGGCTGGTGCAGGGGCGAGGTGTGGACGCTGAGCATGGCCACCCGGCGCGGCTTGCGGTGACCGCCGGGGAAGCGCAGGCGGGGGGCCATCCGGGCGCTGCCGAGGCGGGAGACGTACTGGCTCACGTCGGCGGTCCTCTCACTGCGGGCACGACGATCTGCGGGACTGGCTCTCGTCTCGCACGCCTCACAACAGCGGAGGGTCATCGTCCATTTCCGCGACCGGGTCGTTTTGCCAAATCATTACCCGGGGCGGGCGCGTCCAGGTGCGTACCGGACCGGTCCGGAGGCCCGACCGGGCTCCGCCTCCGCCGCGCACGGGGCCCGGGGCTCCGGTCACCCCCGGCCGGTCGGCGCGCGGCGCCGGCCACGACGCCCCCGCCCGGCGGGCCCCGGTCACCCCCGGCCGGTCCGGCAGCGCGGCGAGGCGGGCGCGCCAGCCGCCGCGCCCGCCGGGGGGCCAGGAGGCAGGCCGTACCCTCGGAGCCATGAACCGCCCCGTCGGCACCGCCACCCGCGGGACGACCAACCCCAACCGCCTGCGCAGGATGGACCGCTGGATCGCCGCCGTCCACGGCGCGGCGCTGCGCCGGAGCGCCGCGCCGCCGATCGCCGTCGACCTGGGGTACGGCGCCGCCCCGTGGACGGCCGTCGAACTGCTCGGCCGCCTGCGTACGGCCGACCCCCGCTGCCGGGTCGTCGGCGTCGAGATCGACCCCGCGCGGGTGGCCGCCGCCGCGCCGTACGCGCGCGAGGGCCTGAGCTTCCGCCACGGCGGCTTCGAGATACCCACCGAGCGGCGCCCCCTGCTCGTCCGGGCGGCCAACGTGCTCCGCCAGTACGGCGAGGACGAGGTGGCAGCGGTCTGGGAGCGGCTGTGCGCCCGCCTCGCACCCGGCGGCCTGCTGGTGGAGGGGACCTGCGACGAGATCGGCCGGCGCCACGTCTGGGTGGCGCTCGGCCCGGAGGGACCGCGGACGGTCACCTTCGCCACGCGCCTCGGTTCCCTGGACCGGCCCTCCGACCTGGCCGAACGCCTGCCGAAGGCGCTGATCCACCGCAACGTTCCGGGCGAGCCCGTGCACGCCTTCCTGCGGGACTTCGACCGCGCCTGGGCGGCCGCGGCGCCCTACGCCCCGCTCGGTGCCCGGCAGCGATGGATCAGGGCGGTGGGCGACCTGGCCGCCGACTGGCCGCTGACCGGCGACCGGCGGCGCCGACGGCAGGGGGAGGTCACGGTGGCCTGGGGGGCCCTCGCCCCGGCCCGCTGACCGCCGCGGCCTCTCCGCCCCGGCCTCTCCGCCCCCTTTCCCCGGAACGGGGCCGGGCGCCCGTACGGGTGAACAGGCGCGATCCGGGAACGCCGGGAGCCGCCCGCTCGTCAGTGAGGTCGGGCGACGAGGGAGCGGACCGGGTGCCTGCGCAGCAGGAGCCGGCGGGGTGCGGGGAATCCACAGGAAACGAACGGGCGAGGGCCCTGTCGCTTTGCACGGCGCCGTGGCACTATCACGGACGTCACACAGAAGTTACTGACGGTTAATCAGTTTTTTGGGGTGGGCGCTTGCCCGGAGGGGGAGTCGTGATTCGACGCCGCATCGCCACTGCCGCCGCGATCGCCGTGGTCGGCGCGGTGACCGCGCTGACCGTACTCGCGGCGCCGGGGCAGGCCGTCGCAGCGCCCGAGCCGCAGCCGCCCGCCTCCGTCACGGTGCCCGGGGAGATGGCGCCTCCACCGCCGGGCGAGTCGCTCGAAACCGTGCGCCTGAAGCTCGAAGAGCTGTACCGCAAGGCCGCGTCCGCCACGGACGCCTACAACCTCGCCGAGGAGCGCACCGGGAAGCAGGCCGCCGAGGTGGTGCGGCTGGCGCAGCGGATGGCCGCGGGACAGGCCCGCCTGGCCGATCTCAAGGAGCGTGCGGGCGCCGCGGCCCGGGCGCAGTACCGCGGCGGCGGACTGCCCCCCGAGGCCCAGTTGGCGCTCACCGACGACCCCCGGCTCTTCCTCGACGGCCTGGGCCGCATCCAGCAGGGCCACAAGGCCACCAAGGACCTCATCGCGGAACTGACCAGGACCCAGGCCGATCTGACGTCCTACAGCGAGAGCGCCAGCGCCGAGTGGGGCAAGCTGGAGACCAACCGGCTGAAGCGGGACAAGGCCCGCAAGGAGATCGAGACCAGGATCGCCGAGGCGCGGGAGCTCGAGGACAGGCTGGAGCAGGAGGAGCTGGCACGGCTCCTCGAACTGGAGCGCCAGGCCCAGGACCGCGCACAGAGCCGATGGCTCGACTCCGGCATCCTCAAGGAGATCAGCGGCCGGGCGAGCGAACAGGGCCGCAAGGCCATCGACTTCGCCACCGACCAGATAGGCAAGCCCTACGTCTGGGGCGCGGAGGGGCCCGGGTCCTACGACTGCTCCGGACTGACCTCGCAGGCCTGGGCGGCGGCCGGCCGCACCATCCCCCGCACCTCCCAGGAGCAGTGGCGGCTCCTCCCCCGGGTCCCCCTCGGGGAGATGCGCCCCGGCGACCTGATCATCTATCACGACGACGCCAGCCATGTCGGCATGTACGTGGGCAACGGCTCGATCATCCACGCGCCCCGCCCCGGGCGCCATGTCACCCTCGCCGGAGCCGGGTCGATGCGGATCCTCGGAGTGGTCCGCCCGGACCGGTAACCCGCCTCCCGGGCGGGCGGGCGCCGGGGCGTCACGGTCCACGGCCCGGGCGCACGTCCCACCCGGCACCCCGGGCGCACCACCGGCAGCCCCTCCCGGTCCACGTGAGTTGCGACACGTGCCACATGGGGCCAAAACGGGCACGCCGGAGGGTGCCGGGTGACCTTCGTCATGATCGGGCGGTCAACTACCTCCCCATGCGCGGCATATGCCAGCGCCTCTTCACCGGTCGCCATTCCGTTCCGCCGCCGCCTAGCGCTATGGTCCCCGTCTGGCGGATGCCGTTCGGCACCGTCGCCGCGCCCTCGGGGGGAGGGAAGGAAACCGGATCGATGCCCGTACCCGTACCGCGACAGAGGAACGTCCCCGTCGCGGAGACCGCCCCCGGCGGAGCACCCGGCGGCGACCTGACGCTGCTGGTCGTCGAGGACGACCCGACGGGCACCTTCGGCGTCCCCGAGGTCCGCGACGCGACAGGCGCCCGGGTGCGCATCCGCACGGCCCGCAACCTCACCGAGGCGGAGCGCCTGCTCACCGACGACGTCCACTGCGTCCTCGTCGACCTCGCGCTGCCCGGCCGCCCCCGGGACGGGGAGCTCGGGGTGCTGAGACACCTCCTCCGCCTCGCCCCCCGCCACGCGGTCCTGGCCCTGACGGACTCCGGGGACTCCGCGCTGGCCGCCGAGGCCGTCCGTATCGGCGCCCAGGACCACCTGGTCCGCGAGGAGCTCGACGCGCCCCTCCTCACCCGTGCCGTGCGCTACGCCGTCGAGCGCAAACGCGCCGACACCGCGCAGATGAAACTGGCGGAGTCCCGGCTGCGCGCCCAGGAGAACGCCCGGCTGGAACGCGGTCTGCTGCCCACCCCGCTCCTGGAGGGCTCGGACCTCCGCTTCGCCTCGCGCTACCGCCCCGGACGCTCCCGGGCCCTGCTCGGCGGCGACTTCTACGACACCGTCCGCACCCCGGACGGCACCGTGCACGCCATGATCGGCGACGTCTGCGGACACGGCCCCGACGAGGCGGCCCTCGGCGTCGAGCTGCGCATCGCCTGGCGGGCCCTGACCTTCGCCGGGCTCTGCGGGGACGAACTGCTCTCCACCCTCCAGCGCGTCCTGGAGCACGAGCGGGAGAGCGAGGAGATCTTCGCCACCCTGTGCACCGTGGACATCGCTCCCGACGGACGCCGGGCGGGCCTGTGCCTGGCCGGACACCCCGCCCCCCTCATCGCCCGCCACGGCCGCGCCGCCCGGCTCCTCCCCTACGAGGACGGCGGACCGGCCCTCGGCCTGCTCCCCCGCGCCCGCTGGCCGCGCCGCCAGGTGGAGCTCGGCGGCGCCTGGAGCCTGCTGATGTACACGGACGGGCTGATCGAGGGGCGCAAGGGACCGGGCACCCGGCAGCGCCTCGGCCAGGAGGGCATGCTCGCGATGATCAACCGGCAGCTCACCGACGGCCTGGAGGGCGAGGCACTGCTCGAGGCCGCGGTCGGCGAGGTGAGGGAGCTGAACGGCGGCGACCTGACCGACGACGTGGCGGTACTGCTGCTCAGCCGGGCCGCGCAGCGGGGGCGCAGGACCGGCTGACGGAAGGGCCGCGGGGTACGCGGCCCCTTCCGCTAGCGGCCGCCGTTCCAGGGGCCGTACGGCCCGTCGCTGCTGGAGCCGCCGCCGCTGCGGCGGCCGCCGCCCGAGACCTCCCGGAGAGCGGGGCGCACGTCGACGAAGAAGACGATGCTCGCGATCAGTCCGGCGATCGACAGCAGCAGCATCGAGAAGAACGGGACGACGTTCACCGCGACCGCCAGACCGAGCACGATCAGCCAGAAGGACTTGGTCTTCTTGCCCGCGGCACGGTACGCGTCCTCACGCGCCACCGCGGCCATCACCAGGGCCGTCACGGCCGTCACGATGAACACCAGCCGGGTGATCATCATGAGTCCCAGGTCGAAGTTTTGAGCGAGCATCCCCAACACCGCCTCGTCAGTCGAATGTGCCGCCTCGCGGCCAAGGTACCTCCGGGGCCGCCGCCGACGCGACGAGCCCGCGGGGGCACCGCGTCACCGCGGCGCCCCCGGGGCAGGTCACTCGCCGGCGGGCGGCGTGGCCTTCTTCGCGGCGGCCTTGCGGGCGGGGGCCTTGCGGGCCGCGGGCTTCGCGGCCTCGGGCTCCGCCTTCGCCCGGTCGCCCCCGGAGGCGGACGGGGGCTCGACCGCGACCGCGATCTCGGTGATCTCCTCGGCCGCCTCGCCGCGCCACGCACGCACGGTGTGCTCACCGCGCTCGGCGACGCGCTCGTAGGTCTCGCGCGCCTTCACCGCGTACTCGGCGGCCACGCCCACACCCCGCAGCGCCAGGTCCTGGGCGTTCCCGCCGAGCTTCTTCAGGTCGGTGTCGAGCCCGCCGAGGAACTCCGCGACCTTCGCCTGGGCCTCCTTGGCCTGGGCGCCGACCCGGTCCTGGACGGCCTTGGGGTCGGTGTTCCGCACCGCCTCGATCCTCGCGGGCGCCTGCGCGGCGAACTGCTCGACGAGCCCGGGAACCTTCTTCGCCTGCTGCACGGCCAGGTCGGCGGTGCCGGCGGCGAAGTAGAGGGGAGTCGGGTCGCTGAAGGTCTTGCGCAGGTCATCGGTGATGGCCATGACTGTCGTCCTCCCGAACGCAGATGGGTCGTCTAGTTCATGCTCGGACCGGCATCGCCCGCGTCGGCCGTGCGGGGGCCGTCTTCGGCGGTGTCCTGGGCACCGGCGTCGGGGCCGGTACCGGGGTCGAGCCCGTTCTCCTTGCGGAAGGACTCGTAGATCTGGAGCAGCACCTGCTTCTGGCGCTCGCTGATCGAGGGGTCGGCGACTATCGCCGCCCGCGTCTCCAGCCGGTCCCGCTCCTGCTCGTCGAGGATCCCGGCACGGACGTACAGGGTCTCCGCCGAGATGCGGAGGGCCTTGGCCACCTGCTGGAGCACTTCCGCGCTCGGCTTGCGCAGCCCGCGCTCGATCTGGCTCAGATACGGATTGGACACCCCGGCGGCGTCGGCGAGCTGCCGCAGCGACAGCTGCGCGTTGCGCCGCTGCTCGCGGAGGTAGTCACCGAGGTTGCCGACGTTGAGCGATGCCATGCCCCGATGGTGCCGCACCACCGCTAACTTTTGCAAGCAACTGCTTGCAATAGTGTTCCGCGCCTCACCCGGCCCGGGCGGGTGTGCCTGAGCACATGGTTCTCACCTGAGCAGGACACCTGTCACCGCCCAGCTTGGCGGACTCCCGTGCAGGCGAGGACCGCGCTGGCGTCGTCGGCGAGGAAGAGCATGAAGGCCCACGTCCGGTCCGGTGAGAAGATGCAGCCGATCCTGACCTGAGCGGCTTCGAGCCGGGTGGGGATGCCGACGGTGGGCGGCAGGGCGAGAGTCTCAGTACCTCGCTTCCTCACCCGTCGGAGGCGAGCCGCGTAGATGCCGACGAGCTGCCGGCTGGGAACGCGACCGCCCCGTACGGCGAAGTCGCCTCCGGCGAGAAGCGCCTCCCGGGCGGGTTACCAGGCCGTGGTCTGGTAACCCGGCAACCTGGCGGGTTCCTCCCGGTCCATCGCGTGCTGCCCTCGCTGTCCGCTCAGTCGTCGAATTGGAGCTCAGGCCGGGTCCAGAGGGTGAGGTCACCGCCGGTGGCGACCGCGAGGGTCAGGCCGGAGGGAGAGAATCCGGCTGCGCGGAGTTCTGCGTACTCGGAGTGGAGGATGTGCCACCACGTCCCTCCCGCAGGCCCTTTGTGGGACCCGCCGTCGGCGGAGAGGATGACGCGGTCGTGGGGCCACTCGGGGCTGACGACGTCCAGGGTCCAGCCGTCCGGTGTGGTGCTGTGCAGGCCGCCGCCGAAGAGTCCGGCTATGCGTACCGGGACGCCCGCTATCGGGCCGAGCCCGGGGCAGGTGAGGTCCGGGTGGGCGTCGGGGGTGCTCGTCTCGGGGTCAGGGTCCCGGTCGCGGGCGATCTTCTCGCCGGTTACGGCGTCGAAGAGTCCATGGCCGTCGCTGGACACGACCATGACGAGGTCGTGGCCACTGTCGGGATGAACGGCGAAACCGATCCCGAGGAGACCACCGACAGGGGTCCTGCGGTCCAGCACCGGCTGCCACGGCTCGGGGGCCGGCATGACGGTGGCGGCGAGATAGCGCTCGCGCAGCTTCTGCTGGTACTCAGTGATCAAGCCGTCTCCTCGGTACGGTCCGCGTCGTGGGCACGGATCCGCAGCACCACACGCTCATGGTCTCCCGGCAGAAGAAGGCTCGCCCCCCGGGCCCACGCGGCGGCTGCCTCCCGTCGGCACAGCGACGACGCCGTCCGACCTGGGCAGGGATGCGGGGACGGCACGACGGCAGCCCTCCCGCAGTCGGCTCCCGTCGGCGTCCCGGGGAGCAGGGCACGGCTCCTGCCCGCCGGGGGCCGTGCCCTGCCCCCGGGCCGTCTGCGCTCGGGTCTCAGCGGAAGGCCGCACCGTGGTCCGACACCCATTGGCGGAACGACCTGGCCGCGGACCCGGTGATCCTGGGAACGGTGTCGCGCACCTTCAGCAGCTCGTGGTTGACGTCACCGCCCGTCAGGTCGAGTACGGCATCCGCGATCTCGTCCCCGAGGAAGGGAGCCATCTGCCGGTGCGCCTCCTCCCGGCCGATCTCGACGAGGGCCACCTCCCGGCCCAACTCGGCGGCGATGGCCGCGACCTGCCGTCGGACCGTGATGCGCTCCGGCCCGGTCAGCGCGTACGTCCGCCCCCGGTGGCCCGGCCCGGTCAGCGCGGCCCCGGCCACCGCTGCGATGTCCGCGGGGTGGACGGTCGGGAGACCGACGTCCGGATACGGCGCCCGCACCACGCCCTGTTCGCGGATCGACCGCGCCCACCACAGGGCGTTGGAGGCGAACTGGGTCGGCCGAAGGACGGTCCAGTCCATGCCGCTGCCCTTGACCAAGCGTTCCACGTCCAGGTTCCCGGCGGCCGCCGGCGGATGCGGATGAGTCTGCACCGTGATCGACGACACAAGCACCACGTGCTCCACGCCTGCCTGCCGGGCGGCCTCCAGGACTCCCGTCTCCGCGCCCGTCCCCGACAGCAGGAACAGCGAACGGACCCCGTCCAGCGCGGCCTTCAGGGAATCCGCCCGCGCCAGATCACCCTGAACGGCTTCCGTGCCGTCAGGGAACGAGGCCCGCCGCACGTCGCGGGTCAGGCCTCGCGCCGGCACGGGACCCGCCAGGTGCAACTCCCGCAGCAGAGCACGTCCGATGTTCCCGGTCGCGCCGGTCACGAGGATCATCGCCGCCCCTTTCCTGTCGTCGGCCGGTGGTCGCGTCCTCGGCACGCCAGAACCTCGTCCGCGCTTGAGGTCAAGGAGCCGCCCCCTGTCGCGGATGGGTCGGGACGGGTGCGGCACCGGTACCCGACGCGCCCGAGCCCACCACGGTCCGGCGGACGGTGACCGCGTCCGCCTCCGTCCGTCCCCGACGCACCCTGCGCAGCCCCGGAGTTCCCGGTAGGCCAGCGTCGACGCTCGATGTCAGTGCCTGCGCCTACGGTTGTCGCATGGAGCAGCACAGCACCGAGCAGCACGACGGACCCGTCCTCTTCCCCCTCGGCGGGGACTTCCTCCCCGTGGCCGGGATCGAGTCCCTGGTCCTGGACGGACGGCGGTACTACTTCGGGTTCGACTACAAGAGCGACATGGTCCTGTCCGTGCTCTTCGACGACCCCGCGGCCATGGCCGCCTACGCGAGCACCTACCTCAGCCTGACGACGGGTCGGCAGGACGCGTCCTTCTGGGCTCAGGAGGCCGCCCGGTCCGAGGAAGCGTCCGGACTGTGCGAGGACGGCGACAGGGAGTTCACCACCGAGGCGATACGCGGCGGCCAGCTGACCCGCGGCCGGGAACGGCACCTGCGCTACCTGCTGTACGCCCTCGACCACGCCCGCCACTTCATCGCCACGGATCCGCCGCTGCCCGGCACCTGGTCGCTGCTCCTCGAAGCGGCCGCCGATCTCCCGGACGACCCCGAGGACTGACGGCAGCCACCCGCCCGTCCCGGCCCACCGGCCGAGGCTCCCGCGACCTCCCGGTGGGCCGGGACGCGGCGCAGTAGCCGGCGCGCGCACTCCGGCACGGAGGTCGCGGCGGGCCCGGCCTCCCCGCGAAATCCGCTGTACCGCACGGCCCGCGACGTCTGAGACTTGCGGGGTGAAGCTGCACCGGGACGAGATCACCGTCGACGAGTCCCTCGTCGTGTCGCTGCTGGAGCGTCAGCGGCCTGAGTGGGCCCGTCTGCCCCTGGCACCGGCGGGTGCGGGGACGGACAACGTCATGTACCGGCTGGGCGACGAGCTGGTGGTCCGCCTGCCCCGCACCGCCGCCGTGAACGACGCGCTCCGCAAGGAGCGGTACTGGCTGCCCCGGCTGGCTCCCCTTCTGCCGCACGCCGTTCCGGAGCCCGTGCACTCCGGAGCCCCCACCCGCGCGTACCCGCTGGCTTGGTCGGTGTACCGCTGGATCGACGGCGAGGAGCCCGGTCCCGGTACCGTGCGGGACTGGGAGGCGTTCGGGGCCGACCTGGCCGAGTTCGTCCGGGAGCTGCACGGCACCGCGCTGATGGGCGCGACGCCCCTCGACGGGCTGAGCTGGTACCGCGGCGGCCCGCTCGGGGCCTGCGGCTCATGGGTCGGCGAGGCCTTCGACGCGTGCCGGGCCCTCGCCCACGCGGCGACGGACGCGGAGGCGGTCAGGGCGGGCGACGCCGACGAGGGCGCCACGCTGGACATCGATGCGCTGGACCTCGATGCGCTGGAGCGCCTGTGGCGCAGGGCGCTCCGGCTGCCCGGCCCCAGCGGCCCGCCGGGCTGGCTCCACGGCGACCTCCGGCCGTCCAACCTGCTGGTCCGGGAGGGTGCGCTGCACGCCGTCATCGACTTCGGCGCGCTGTCGATCGGCTTCCCCGACGCGGAGCACGCGCCGCTGTGGGACCTGCCGCGCGCGGCGCGGGAGAGCTACCGCACCGCCCTGGGCGTGGACGAGGCGGCATGGGAGCGCGCCCGTGCCTGGGCGATCGCCGTCGGCGTCAGCGGGTACTCCCACTACCGCGACAGCTGGCCCGCCTTCGCCGCCGCATGCCGCGCGCGACTCGCGGCCGTCCTCACGGACACGGCGGGCTGAACGCGCCGGGCGGTGTTCCGGTGGGTCTCACCGGTGGGCGCGGGCCCACTGCGCGAGGGCGGCGAAGTCGGCTTCCGTGAGACCGCGGCGGTGGTCGACCAGGCGCAGCAGCGCGGGGCCCCGGTGGTGGGCCGCGACCCAGGTCCGGTCCGTCCCGGTGAGTTCGTCGTCCACCCAGGCGAAGGCACGGCCCCGGGCGGCGGCGACCAGGGAGCGGGTCTTCCAGTGGAGCCCGGCACGCAGGTCCGCCTCCGCGGTGTCGGGCCGCTCGGCCACGGGCAGGACGGGCAGGGCGGGCAGCCCGAGCCAGGGGGCGATGACCGTGTTGGCGTCGTCGGCCCAGGTCGACGCCCACACCAGCTCGCATCCCAGAGCCTCCAGCCGTCTGCCGTGCGCGGGGTCGATCCGGGAGACGAGGGGATGCTCCTCCGCCGCACGCGGCGCGTACGGCGAGCGGTACTCGGGGTAGCCGCCGGGGCGGAGTTCCGCGGGTGCCCCGAACGGGATGAGGGGACCGTCGACGTCGAGGAAGAGGAGCGGCCGGCTCTCCGGGCGGGTCACGCCGGCGCCCCGGGGTCTCCCACGTCGTCCCCGGTGGGCCGGCGCGCGGCGTCGGGTGCGGTGCCTCGCGGGGGCCGTCCGTACTCCGCGCGGGCCCGGTCGGTCCGGCGACCCGGCGGGACGCCGCGGCCGTCGTCCCCGGCCCGCCGCTCCGCCCAGACCTCCCGGGTGAGGGCGTACTCGACCTCGCCGTACTCGGATCCGGGCAGGGGATCCGGCCAGTCCTC
Source organism: Streptomyces sp. NPDC048001 (assembly GCF_043203115.1). Classification (NCBI taxonomy): domain Bacteria; kingdom Bacillati; phylum Actinomycetota; class Actinomycetes; order Kitasatosporales; family Streptomycetaceae; genus Streptomyces; species Streptomyces sp. NPDC048001. The sequence goes on along the minus strand of NZ_JBIDBN010000018.1, from coordinate 52,315 downwards.
GGTGTAGCGGCGGACGAGGGACAGCCCGGCCTTCTCCATCACCCGGCGGGAGGCGGTGTTGACCGCCATGGTGTCGGCCTTCACCCGCCGGACCCCGTACCCGGTGAACCCGGTGTCGATCAGCGCCCGCGCGCCCTCGGTGGCCAGGCCCCTGCCCCAGGCGGCCGTGTGCAGCCGGTAGCCCAGTTCGACGACGGCCGGGGTGTCCTCGGCGAGGGGACGGAACTCGAACCAGCCCAGGAAGGCGCCGGTCTCCCTGCTCTCCGCCGCCCAGTAGCCCGGGGTCCCCAGGCAGGGATGGACGTGCATCAGCCGGGGAAGGGTGCGGGTCTCGACGGCCTCCCGGGTCGTCGGCCGCCCGCCGTTGATGAAGCGCATCACGGACGGGTCGTCGTGGAGGGCGAGCACCGGCCCGGCATCCCCGGCGGTGAACGGGCGCAGCGCCATCCGCCCGGTCGTGAGGAAGACGTAGTCCATCGCTGCATCCTCCCCCCGGCCACGGGCCCGCACCAGCGGATTTCCATCCCGTGCGGCCCGCTCCGAGCGCGGACCCGGCCGGGCGGGGGGCGCCGCTGTCCGGCCGGGAAGGCTCCGGCGCGGCTTGCCGGGGGGCCGGGCACCGGGAACGGCACGTGGGCCCGTCCACGGTCCTGTCCCCGGGCGCCCGGGGCGGGCTCCCGGCGGGGAAGAGGAGCGCGCCTGTCGCGCCGTGAACCGGAGAACCCGCGAACCGGTCCGGCCAGGCGGTCGGGCTGCCAGGCGGTCGGGCGGTCGGCCTGCCAGGCGGCCAGTCGGCTGCCGGGCGGCGTCAGCGGTGTGATCGCCCACGTCCGGGAGTCCGCGGCGCAGGCCGCCGGGCGCAGTCGGCGCCCGCTGCTCCTCGCGGCACCACGGCCGCGGAGGCCGCGGAGGCCGCGCACGCCGCGGCCGCGGTGCCGTCAGAAGACGGCGCGGATCTCCCCCACCTTCGCCCCGCCGCCCAGGAGCGGCAGATGACCGATCCGCTCGACGACCGGGGCGTCCAGGCCCATCAGCCGCAGTGCCCGGGCCAGCACCGGGCCGAGGGCCCGACCGGCGCCGTCGTCGATCTTGAACGCCAGCGCCCGTCCGTCCGCGAGCGCCACCGCCTGCACCGCCTCCGCACCCATCTTCGACAGGGACCCCGGCAGCTCCCGCATCAGCCAGGTGTCCGGACGACGGGTGCCCGCCACATACTCCGGATGGGCCCGCATCGCGTCCGCGACCCGGCGCTCGGGGCTGTCCGGGGCCGCCAGGACCAGGTGGCGGTAGGCGCGGGCCAGGCCGGTCAGTCCGATCGCCATCAGCGGCGCCCCGCAGCCGTCGGTACCCACCGCCGCGACCTGCTCGCCCGCCGCCTCCTCCACGACGGAGTGCACCAGGCGCTGGAGCGGGTGGGCGGGGTCGAGGTAGCCGGCCCGGTCCCAGCCGTTCAGGGCGCAGGCCGCGAGCATCGCGGCGTGCTTGCCCGAGCAGTTCATGGTGACCTTGTCGCGCACCCGGCCGGCCGCCAGGTACGCCTCGGCCTCGGCCGGGTCGAGGGGCAGGTCGGGCGGGGTCCGCAGGTCGTCGGCGGTCAGGCCGGCCTCGTCGAGCATCCGGCGGACGAGTGCCAGGTGGAACTCCTCCCCGGAATGGCTGGCCGCGGCCAGGGCCAGGCGCTCGCCGGAGAGGTCGAGTCCCGCGCGGAGCACCGCGACCGCCTGGAACGGCTTGTTGGACGACCGGGGGAAGACGGGCGCCTCCGGATCCCCGACCGCCAGCTCCACGCTCCCGTCCGCCGCCAGCACCACCAGGGAGCCCCGGTGGTGGCCCTCGACGAAGCCGGAGCGCACCACCTCCGCGAGAACCGGGGGCGCGGGCTGCGGGGCTATGCCGGAAGGGGCGGGGGACGGTGTCATGGCAGTCGGCTCCAGAGCGGCGGGACCCGCCGCCCGAAGCCCTCCGGGGATCGCCCGGAGCACCGCTCAGGTCAGCAGATCGTCTACTTGTGCTTCGCCCTCACGGTACCTGCGGGCAATCTCGGCACTGCAATCGTCGGCCATGCGCTGGAGTTCCTGTCGGCGGCGGGAGACCTGGCGCTCGTAGGAGATCAGGCGTCCCATCGCCGTCCGGAGCTCCTCGTCCGTCCGGGCGTCGAGGTCGGAGAGCGCGATCTCGTCCAGCATCTCGGAGGCGAGGCGCCGGTACTCCTCGCCGTGCGGCGTGGACAGGGTGACGTGGCGGGCTGAGGAGCCGCGCCGCGAGGGCGGGTCGGCCAGGATCTCGGAGAGCCGGTCGACCACCGGGGACTCCGGGTCGGCCCGGCGCCCCACCTCGGCCCGCAGGATGTCGAGACGGCCCTGGACCAGGCGGCGCAGATAGCTGAGGTCGGCCTCGTCCCGCTGGGACTCGCGCCGGAGGGTGCGCAGCTCGGCCAGGCGCAGGGCCCGCAGATCGGGCGGCGGGAGGCCGGGGCGGCTCCCCTGGGCTCCGGCCGGTTCCCCGCCGGGTGCCGGGGGTGTCCCGGGGGCGCCGGGCTCCTGTGCCGCGCCGCCCGTGCCGCCGCCGCCCGTGCCGCCGCCGTCCGGCAGGGCGTCCGGTACGGCGCCGAGCCGGGGCCCGGCGCCGGAAGATGTGGTGGTCATGTGCTTCGTCCGTCCCCTCGCGACCGGTGCACGGGCTCCCACGGCCCGAGGGGCCCGAAGTGCACCGCCTGGATGCATCGTGCCATTCGGATCCGCGCCGACGCAGGCGGTCCGCACCGGTTCGGCCCCGAATGGCGGCCGGGTAGTTTTCTCCGCATGCGTGCAGTGGTGCAGAGGGTGGACGGCGCGAGCGTCGTGGTGCCGGGTGAGTCGGGTCCCGAGACGGTCGGGGAGATCACGGGCGAGGGGCTGTGTGTGCTGGTCGGGGTGACCCATGACGACACCCCGGCGAAGGCGGCCCAACTGGCCAGGAAACTATGGTCGGTTCGTATGCTGAAGGACGAGAGGTCCTGTTCGGACGTGGACGCGCCGCTGCTGGTGGTCTCCCAGTTCACCCTCTACGGGGACGCCCGGAAGGGGCGCCGGCCCACATGGAACGCGGCCGCCCCCGGCCCGGTCGCCGAACCGCTGGTCGACGAGGTGGTGGCGCGGCTTCGGGCCCTGGGCGCGACCGTGGCCACGGGCCGCTTCGGCGCCGGGATGCGGGTCTCGCTCACCAACGACGGCCCCTTCACGGTCCTGATCGAGGTCTGAGCCGGGTCGGCGCGGTCCGCCCCCGGGCGCGGCCCCGGGCCGGGGCCGCGCCCGGGGCGGGCAGCCGCCGGGCGCTACGGCTCGACCACCGTCTCCTGCGCGGCCGCGGTGTCCCCCGCCAGCAGCTCGGCGTCCACGGGCACGTTCCGCTTCACCAGGGCGAGCGCGATGGGCCCGAGTTCGTGGTGGCGGCCGGAGGTCGTGACGAAGCCCAGCTGGCGGCCCTCCTCGCCGTCGGCCGCCAGCCGCACCGGCGCACCGGGACCGGGCAGGTGCACCTCGCTGCCGTCCAGGTGGAGGAAGACCAGCCGCCGCGGCGGCTTCCCCAGGTTGTGGACGCGGGCCACGGTCTCCTGACCCCGGTAGCAGCCCTTCTGGAGGTGGACGGCGGTGCCGATCCAGCCCAGCTCGTGGGGGATGGTGCGGTGGTCCGTCTCGAAGCCCAGCCGGGGCCGCCGGCCTTCGATGCGCAGCGCCTCGTAGGCGAGGATCCCGGCCGGCGGACCGTTGTCCCCGGCGAAGGACTCCAGGTCCGCGCGCGGCAGGAACAGATCGCGCCCGTACGCCGTCTCCCGCACCACGACACCGTCCGGCACCTGCGCGATGGACCCGGCGGGCAGGTGGACCACGGCGGTGTCCGCGGTCCGGTCCGCGATCTCGACCCGGTAGAAGAACTTCATCGACTCCAGGTAGGCGAGCAGCGCCTCCCGGGTGCCCGGCTCCACGTGCGCCCAGACGGTCGTGCCGTCGTCGACGAGGTAGAGCGCGTGCTCGATGTGCCCGTTCGCCGAGAGGATCAGGGCCTCGGTCGCCCGGCCCGCGGGCAGGTCGCTGACGTGCTGGGTGAGCAGCAGGTGCAGCCAGCTCAGCCGGTCGTCCCCGGTGACGGTGACGACCCCGCGGTGGGAGAGGTCGACCAGGCCCCGGCCGTCGGCGAGTGCGCGCTGCTCACGGAACAGGTCGCCGTAGTGGGCGGCGACCCCTTCGTCGCGTCCCTCGGCCGGTACCGCACCGGGGAGGGACAGGAGAGGGCTCTTCATGCGAACAAGCCTACGACCCGGTAGGCGGGGACTCCGCGGAGCACGTCCCGCACCGGCCGAAGATCGCGAAGTGCTTCATGTCCGTGTCGAAGCCGAACTCCCGGCGCAGCTTCTCGGTGAACTCGGCCGCGACGGCCACGTCGGCCTCGATGACCTCGGTGCAGTCCCGGCACACCAGGTGCAGATGGTGGTGGCGGTCCGCCAGGTGGTAGGTGGGGGCTCCGTGGCCGAGGTGGGCGTGGGAGACCAGGCCCAGCTCCTCCAGCAGTTCCAGCGTGCGGTAGACCGTGGAGATGTTGACGCCCGACGCCGTCTTGCGCACCTCGCCCAGGATGTCGTCCGGGGTGGCGTGCTCCAGCGTGTCGACGGCCTCCAGGACGAGCTGGCGCTGCGGGGTCAGCCGGTACCCGCGCCTGCGCAGATCGGACTTCCAGTCGATGCTCACCACGCCCCCAGTCTAGGCGGGTACGGCCCGCGGGCGGGCGGTCGCGGACCCGGCGGGCGGCGCCCCCGGCGGGATTCCGCCGGGGAGGGCCGCACCCGCGGGGAGGCCGCGGGCGAGGGGCAGGCCCGGAGCGGGCCCGCCCCGCGGCGGGCCTACTTGAAGAAGGCGATGCCGTCGTCCGGCAGGTCACCGAGGTCCTTGGCCCAGGAGGCGACGTCCTCGGGGCTGACGACCTTCTTGAGGTGCGCCGACATGTAGGGCCGCAGCGGGACCTCGGGGGTGGCCTTCTCGCCCACCCACATCAGGTCGCCCTTCACATAGCCGTACAGCCGCTTGCCTCCGCTGTAGGGGCCGGAGGCGGCGGTGCGCGCGACGGCGTCCGTGGCGAGGTCGATCTGCGGCTTCTGGTCGGCCAGCTCGCCGTACCAGATCTCCACGATGCCCTGGTCGCGGACCATGACGACCTCGACCTTGCGCTGCTTGTCGATGCGCCAGAAGCCGCTCTCGGACTCCAGCGGGCGGACCTTGTTGCCCTCCGTGTCGAGCACCCAGCTGTGCGAGACGTACTCGATCACGTCCCGGCCGTCGTGGCTGAAGGTGACGGACTGGCCGAAGTTGCACTTCTCGGCGCCGGGGAAGTCGGAGACGCCGGCCCCCTCCCACGTGCCGAGGAGGAAGGCGAGGGGCACGAGGTCCGGGTTGAGGTCGGACGGGATCTCGATCATGAGCAGCTCTGTCGGTCGGAGGCGGTCGGGCGGAGGAGTCAGCGCTGGCCCTGGTAGAGCTTCTTCACGGCGAGACCGGTGAAGGCGAGCACGCCGACGCAGACCAGGACCAGCAGGGCTTCGAAGAAAACGATCACGGAAGGGCTCCTCGACTGAGCGTGACGGCGGACAGGGCCGGGCCCCAGCTTAGTCGCCGGGGGCCCGGCCCGTTCTGCGAGGTGCGCCCGCCGCGGACGCGGGGCGGGGACGGGGCCGCGCGGGGGCGGCGCTCCGCCCCGTCAGCCCAGCAGCTGGTTCTGGAGGACCAGGCTCTGGTGGAAGGGGACGGCGGGGACGCCGCCCTTCCGGGCGTGGACGACCAGGGCGAGGGTGTCACCGGCGAGGACGTGGCCGTGCCGCAGCTGCTCCTCGCCGTGGGGTTTCGGCTCCTGGTACACCAGGGTCGTGGTACCGGTGACCTTCCTGGTCGCGTCGTAGTCGACGTCGAGCTCGGACTCCGGGCCGTCCGCCAGCCGCGCGCCCAGTGCGGCGCCTGTCACGAGCCCGTTGGACCTGAAGGTGTCCGCGTGGCCCACCGAGGGGAAGCGCAGCAGGTAGACGCGGGTACGCGTGCCGTCGGGCATGGTCCACCCACGGGCCGCGACATGCCGCAGGCCGAGGTCGAGGAGCTTCTGGCGCAGTTCCTCGCGCTCGTCCTCCTGGAACTCGGCGAGATAGCGGTCGACCGGGACGAACCCGCCGTCCAGCACCTCGTCCGGCTCCGCTCCCCGGGGTGCGGGGAGCACCAGGTCGCGCAGGTCCGCGTGGTGCACCTCGCCGAGGTTGCCCTCGGTGAAGGGCCGCGGCACACCGGCGGGCAGGGCAGGCAGGGAAAGCTCCGGGTAGTCCCAGCGGCCGTCGGACGCGGTCCCGAGGCCCGGCACGTCCGTGCGCTCCAGCCCCGTGATCCCCAGTGCCGTGCCCGTGCCCGCCCCGCCGCACACGAGGGCGGCCGCGGCCCACAGGGCGACGGACCGCCACCGCGGTGAGCGTGCGCGGGGGGCGGTAGCGGGGGGCGCGGGCACCACCGGGTGGTCCGCGGCGACCGGGTCGGGCCGCTGCTCGGTCGTGGTGGTGCCGGTCATACGTACTCCCCCGGGGACGCGATGTGGTCGAGCTGGTCCTTCATCAGCCGAGCGGCCGCGAGGCGCGGGAACGGCATGCTGCCGTAGGCCGTCAGCGTCACGAAGTGCTCGCCTTCGTAAGCCACACAGCGCATCCGGCTCAGGTACGGCTCCCAATCGTCCAGATCCGTGTCGTAGCCGACGTCCGCGGGCTGAGGAAGCACGCAGGAGGCGTTCTCGTGGTCCCGGACCTCCGGCCCCTCGGGCACCTCGGTCTCCTCGTACCAGGCGAGTTCCTCGCGGTACCAGTCGCGGGCGGCGTTCCGGTCCGTCATACGGCCCACGGAGACCTGCACCACCAGGTCGTGCGAGTCCTTCAGGTACGAACGACTGGCCAGGCCCTGCAGGCCGAGTGCGTCGATCCGGCGCTCGGCCTCCCGGCGCTCCCTGCCGTACAGCCCGTCCAGGGCCGCCTTCAGCTGCGCACCGGCCTCCTGACGCGTCAGAAGGACGTCGTTCCCTGACCCTTCGAGGTCGGGCCCGAGACCGTAGCCGCCGGGTACGGGCAGCAGGGCCTTGCTCAACTCGCTGTCGGTGCGGCCGCGGTGTGCGGAGGCCGCCGGATCCTCGGAGCCGTCGTCGGTGGAGCCGTCGTCGGTGGAGCCGTTGTCCTCGGACGCCGCCCAGATCGTGGTGGGCACGTGCGTTTCGGCCCCGCGGACGGTGACCCCTGTGGACACCAGCCCCGCACCGACGGCGGCCAGCACGCCCACCGCGGGCAGGACGGTGAGCGCCTTGCGGCGCCTGCCGGAGGGCGTCGCGGTGCCGGACGCGGGACCGGCGGCCGCGTCGGCTGCGGGGGCGTCGTCCGGGGCGGACGCGGGGACGGAGGTGCGGTCGTCGTTCGTCACAGGCGTCCCAGTTGCCGCTCGACCAGCGTTCGGAAGTCCTTCTCCGCGATCGGGGCGAGGTCGTAGACGTAGATCTCCATCGCCACGTCACCCCGGTAGGCGAATGCCTGCGCCGTGGTTCCCGGCATGCCGTCCTCGTACGCGGCGGCCTTCTCGATCACGAAGCGGCCGTTGCCCGATCCGGGAACGGGCTCCCCGACGCGTCCCGTGCGGTCCTCGTCCAGTTCGTCGAGCCGCTGCTCGACGAACACCCGCGCTCCCGTGACGCTGTCGAGGCGGAACTGGAGGAGGTTGACGACGACCAGCCGGTCACCCTTCTCCCAGGACCTGGTGACGGCCCGACGGAAGCCTGCTCCGACAAGCTCCTCGAAGGCGTAGTCGGGAAACCGGAAGTGCTCGGCGTAGCGGTCCAGGCGGATCCAGCCGTCAGGGTGGAGGCCGTCCACCCCGCGCGCCCCCTTCGGGGCCGGCAGGAGCAGCTTGCGCAGGTCGCCCGAGGTGCGGGCCGCGTGGTCCTGCTCCTCGGGGAGCGGCTCGATCGTCTCTCCCGCGGGCAGCGGCTCCGCCGGGTGGGTGAGCCCCTGCTGCGCGAGCGGCGGGAGCGGGGTCGGCGCCCGGTCGGCCTGCACGGCGTAGCCGACGGCCGTGCCGCCGACGACGCCGAGGACGAGGGCGGCCGCCAGGACCGCCACCGCGCGCCGCTTCCGGCGCGGGCGCGGGTCGGGGGTTCCGGCGGCGTCCGGCTCCGGGGTGTCCGCCGCGGGCTCCGGGGTCTCCGGCAGCGCCTGCGCCGCGTCCGGGGCGGGGTGGGCGGGGGAAGCCTGCTCACCGTCCGGCTCCCGGTGGCCCTCGGCGGGCGGCGCCGCGTCGGCCCCGTCCGGGGTGGGCGCGCCGGGCGCCGCCCCCGGGGCTGGCTCCGGTGCCGTGCCCGGGACACGCGGGGGTTCGTCCGGCGGTGCGCCGGACGAGCCCGTGGGCGGCGGTGATTGCGGTTCCAAGAGTCCCCTCCACTGCTTGACGAGCCGCGGACCGGCTGTCCGCGCACCGAGCAGACCGCCGAGTACGGCGGAGGGTTGCGGCCCCGAGGATTACAGTTCGGCATATGCCGAAGAAGCTCGTGATCAAGGTGACCGCGGGGGCCGACGCCCCCGAACGCTGCTCCCAGGCCTTCACCGTGGCCGCCGTCGCCGTGGCCAGCGGAGTGGAGGTCTCGCTGTGGCTGACGGGGGAGTCCTCCTGGTTCACGCTGCCCGGGCGCGCCGCGGAGTTCGAGCTGCCGCACGCCGCCCCGCTGCCGGAGCTGCTCGACGCGGTGCTGGCGGGCGGTTCGGTGACGCTGTGCACCCAGTGCGCGGCCCGGCGCGGGATCACGGAGGAGGACGTGCTGGAGGGCGTGCGGATCGCGGGCGCCCAGGTGTTCGTCAGCGAGGCCGTCCAGGACGGGGCGCAGGCGCTGGTCTACTGACGGCTGCAGCCCCGGGGACGGCGACCGGGCCCCACCCGGCCCTCATCCCGGCGGGCGGCGGCGCTTGCCGTCGAGCTCGTCCCACCACTCGTCGGACTGCGGGTCCCCGGACGGGTCGTCCCACCAGCGGTCGTCGGGGCCGCGCCGGTTCGCCATCATGGCGGCGACCGGCGGGATGACCATGGCGACGACGCACATGCCCACGGCCACGGGCACGGACCACAGGCGCACCACGGCCCAGGCGGAGACGAACAGCACGAGGCACCCGCTCATCATCAGCAGGTAGGTGCGGCGCCTCCGGGCGAGCATGCCTCCAGCCTACGTCCGGCGGACCCGGCGCGGTCCGCCGGACGCGGCATGCCGAAGGGCCGAAGGGCCGCACCTCGTTCCCGGCAAGCGTCCAACCCCCGGGAGGTGCGGCCCTTCGGCCGGTCGTTGCCCGCGTCTCAGACCGCGATGGCCACCTCGGCGAGGCCGCCCTGCTGCGCGACGACGGTGCGGTCCGCGGTGGCACCGGGCACGAGCGCGCGCACGGTCCAGGTGCCCTCGGCCGCGTAGAAGCGGAACTGCCCGGTCGCCGAGGTCGGGACCTCGGCCGTGAACTCGCCGGTCGAGTCCAGCAGGCGCACATAGCCGACGACGGGCTCGCCGTCCTTGGTCACCTGGCCCTGGATGGTGGTCTCACCGGGCTTGATCGTCGAGGCGTCGGGGCCGCCGGCCTTCGCTCCACACATGCTGCTCTCCTGAAGGGGTTCGGATCGGGATTACTTGGCGGCGCCGAGCTCGATCGGCACGCCGACGAGGGAGCCGTACTCGGTCCAGGAGCCGTCGTAGTTCTTGACGTTCTCGACGCCGAGCAGCTCGTGCAGCACGAACCAGGTCAGCGCGGAGCGCTCGCCGATGCGGCAGTAGGCGACGGTGTCCTTGGCCAGGTCCACCTGCTCCGCGGCGTAGAGGGCCTTCAGCTCCTCGTCCGACTTGAAGGTGCCGTCGTCGTTGGCGTTCTTCGACCACGGGATGTTGCGGGCGCTCGGCACGTGGCCCGGGCGCTGCGACTGCTCCTGCGGAAGGTGGGCCGGGGCGAGCAGCTTGCCGCTGAACTCGTCGGGCGAGCGCACGTCGACCAGGTTCTGCGTGCCGATGGCCGCCACGACGTCGTCGCGGAAGGCGCGGATGGAGGTGTCCTGCGGCTGGGCCTTGTAGGCGGTGGCCTCGCGGACGGGGACCTCGGCGACCAGGTCGCGGGAGTCGAGCTCCCACTTCTTGCGGCCGCCGTCGAGCAGGCGGACGTCGCCGTGGCCGTAGAGCTTGAAGTACCAGAAGGCGTACGAGGCGAACCAGTTGTTGTTGCCGCCGTAGAGCACGACCGTGGAGTCGTTGGCGATGCCCTTCGCCGAGAGCAGCTTCTCGAAGCCCTCCTGGTCGATGAAGTCGCGGCGGACCGGGTCCTGGAGGTCCTTGGTCCAGTCGATCCGGATCGCGTTCCGGATGTGGTTCTTGTCGTAGGCCGAGGTGTCCTCGTCGACCTCGACGAGGACGACCTTCGGGTCGTCGAGGTGGGCCTCGACCCAGTCGGCGTCTACCAGGACGTCGCTGCGGCTCATGCTTCTTCTCCTCCGGGGCAGTGTGCGGCGGTGGTGCGCGAGGGTGGTGCGCTGCGGATGCGCGGACGGGCGCGTCGGCGCGCCGGTCGGCACGGGGCGGCCCCGACAGAGGTCGAAGGGCCTGAGGGATACGGGGTCGGGAACCCGCTCAGACGAGGCGACAGAGCATGGCGGCGACGCGGCACAGGTCTACTGCCCGCCGCTTCGTGAGATCCGCCTGTCGCTGCTTCATGGCACCGATCGTAGGGACGAGACGGCGGCCGTGTCACCGGCGTGTCATATCTTGAGACGAGATCGTCCAGTATTCGAAATGAAGTAGGGCTCGCCGACCTCCCCGCCCGGCCGCCGACGGCGCCCGCTCCCCACCCTTCTACCCACCGGACACCCGTGTCTCACCATGCGGCCGCACCGGGTTCCAGCGGCCCTGAGGGGGCGCGCTCGGCCACCGCCCCGCCGCCGGACCGTCCCCCGTCCGGACGCACCGCCCCGGCGCCCCGGCCCCCGCCGCCTGCCGCCTGCCGCCTGCCGCCTGCCGCCTGCCGCCTGCCGCCTGCCGCCTGCCGCCTGCCGCCACGGGAGCATCCCCGCGGCCCGGGAGAGCCGCGCGGCCGGGCCACGGCCCTCACCCGGTCAGGGTGACGTCCGTCCCCCTGCCGGAGAAGCTCAGACCGCCCTCGCCCGCCCGGACCGTGTCCAGCTCGATCCCGGTCGGCAGGCCGCCGATCTCCAGGTCGTAGTCGACAACCCTGCGCAGCCGCTCCCCGAGACCGGGCACCGGCAGCTCGGGCAGCGCCTCCGCCCGGAGGCGCACCGTGCTGCCCTCGACCAGCGTCACCGTGCTGTAGGTGCTCACCTCGCGGTCGCCCAGCAGCGCCTCGACCGCGCCGGGCACCGGCACCCCGGCGCCCTCCAGCACCTCCACGAGCCGGCCCCTCAGCTCCACCTGCCCCTTCGCCGCGCGCTCGGCGCCCGCGTAGCCCACCACGGCGCCTTCGGGTGCCGCCTCGCTGAGGTCCTCGTAGGAGATCCGGGCCGACCCCTCCGCGCTCCCCGCGACCGCCGAGGAGAAGCCGCTGCCGATCCGTACGTCCCGCAGCTTCGCGCGCACCTCGGTGACGTCGACCTCGCGGCCGTCGGCGGTGGCCGTGATCCCGGCCATGGAGACCTCCACCTCGTGAAGCTCCCCGCCCGCCAGCTGGGTGAGGAAGGGGAAGCCGTGGATCGACACCTCGGGGGTCGAGGCCAGCTGCCGGCTCGCCCTGATGCGGTCGGCGGCCTCCGACTCCGCGAAGCCGACCGCCAGCCGGTCGGCGGCGGCGAAGAGGCCGCCCAGGACCACGGCGATGACCAGAAGTATCCGCAGTGCTCGCATCTCTCGGTGTCCCCCACCCCTGTCCGTGGCCCCGGCCGCAGGGGCGGGATTCGCTGCCGGACGACGCCGTCCGGTCCGTTCAATGATCGACGTCGCGGGACCTGCGTTGGTTCCGGGGCCTCCGCCTCCGCACCGGGTGCCGCCGACGGCGGCCCGCGGCACCCGCCGGCTCAGACCACCGCACGCCCGAGCAGGTAGACCGCGGGAGCGGCGACCGCCAGCGGCAGGGCCACACCCGCCGTCATGTGGACGAAGCGGGACGGGTAGTCGTAGCTCGCCACCCGCAGCCCGATCAGCGCGCACCCGCCGGCCGCGGCACCCAGCAGCGCGCCCGGGGCGCCGATGCCGAGGGCGGCGCCCGCGGCGAAGCCCGCACCGGCCGCGGCCGCGAGGGCCGCGGGGAGCGACAGCGCGCCCGGCAGCGGCAGCGCGCGGGCCGGGGTGGCGGCCGCGACCGCCACGGCACCGACCACGACCGCGTCCGGGTCGGCGGCGAGATGGCCCGCCGCCAGGATCGCCAGCGCCGCCGAGACGGCCGTGGCCATCAGCCCGTACAGGCGCTCGTCCGCGTCCGCCCGGCTGCGCAGCTGCACCACCAGGGTGAGCAGCACCCAGACACCGAGCGCCCCGAGCGTGGCCGCCGCCGCGTGGGAGCGGCCGGCCGCGAGCAGCGCGGCGTCGGCCGCGAGGCCGCCCGCGAAGGCCAGGGCGATGCCCTGGCGGGCCGGCCACATCCCGTTGAGGCGGAACCAACCGGCGGCCGTGACCGCCTGGAGCAGCACCAGCGGCACCAGCAGACCGTAGGTGCCGAGCGCCGCGCCGCCCGCCATCAGCAGGGCCAGCAGCGCGGTGAGGCCGGCCGGCTGCATCCCGGGCGGGATGACGGGCGAGCGCCCCTCGGCACGCGCACGCTGCGCGTCGGTGATCCGCCGGTTCCCGGCGACCGTGGCCGGTCCGTACTCCTCGGGGGCACCGCCCCCCGGAGCGGCCCCGGGTCCGGTCCCGGGACCGGACTCCTCCGGCGGCAGCGGGACCCCCGCGGTCCCGGACCCCGGGGCGGGCGCGGGGCCGCCGTGCTGCCACGGGACGGCCGGGGCCGCCGGGGCCGGGTGGGCGGCGGGGGCCGGGTGGGGCGCCCCGGGTGCCGCCGCGGCCTGCGGGAAGGCTCCCGCGGGAGCCTCGGCGGGGGCCTGGGGCCGGACCGCGGGCTGGTACTGCGTGTCCCAGGTCTCGCCCTGCCAGGTCTGCGTGGCCGCGGGGTCGGCGAGGGGCGGCCCGCCCGGCGGGCCCTGCCGGGCGGGCGCCTGCGGATGCGGGGCCCCCGCGTAGGCGCCCGGCGCTGCATACCCCTGGGCGTCGTACGGACCCGGCGCCGCATACCCCCGGGCGTCGTACGGACCCGGCGCCGCGTACCCCTGGGGGCCCGGTACCGACCCGCCCTGCGAGCCCGGCGCGGCGTACCCCCGGGCGTCGTACGGACCCGGCGCGGCATACCCCCGGGGCTGCTGCCGGGGGTCGGCGCCGCCCTGCGAGGCGGGGTGGGCGCCGCCCTGCGGGCCGCTCCCGTACGGGCCCTGCGGCCCGCCGTAGGAGCCCGGTGCGCCACCGTACGAGGCGGAGGCCGCCTGGGCACCGTTCCGCGGGCCGCCGTACGCGCCCGGCCGGGCGGCGTCGTGGCCGCCGTACGGGTGGGCACCCGGGCCCGCGGCCTCGTGCCCTCCGGCCGCGTACCCGCCGTGCCCCTCCGCGAGGGGATCGCCCGGACCGGGACGGGACCCGCCGCGGCCGCCCGCGGACGGCGCACCGGGGTCGGACGGGTACTGCTGATCGCTGCTCATACTGTGGGGTTCACCCTCCTGCGAACGGCGGGAGCACCTCGACCGTGCCGCCCTCGGCCAGCCGTACCGTCTCATGGCTGCGGGTGCCGACCGGATCTCCGTCCACGAGGAACGAACACCGCCGGAGCACCCGGGTCAGCTCTCCGGGGTGCCGTTCGCGCACCGCGTCGAGCGCCTCGGCGAGCGTACCGGCCGTATACGGCTCCTCCGCCGTCCCGGCCGCCGCCTTGGCCGCCGCCCAGTAGCGGATGGTCACCGCTGGCATGGCGGGACTCCTCTCGTTCGTGTCGCACCGCCCTCCATCATGGGCGATGCACCCGGTCGGCCCCCCGGAGGAGGGCTCCCCCGCACCGTGCGGAACGCCCGGCGGGGGCACCCCGGACGGCGTTCAGGAGACGGCACGGGATCGGGCACTTGTCCGCAGTGTGAAATCGGCCCTCTTCCCCCCACCGCGATCTGGGCTATTCTGCTGGCGAAGGATCCGGGCACAGCAGCCCCCGGGTCCTTTTGCGTTTTCCGGCCGTTGTTACAGGCGGGTGAACACAACCTCACACTGGCTCTCAGGCGCGCGAGAGCCGATGGAAGAAGCAGTGCCGCAGGCGTCCTCGCAGGGACCGAGGAGGAACCGACGTCATGGACGAGCGAACCGAGCACAGGACCACGGGCCACCCGACCGCACACGACGACCGCATGGCGATCCGGGCAGGTGGTACGCGATGAGCTCGCTGCTGCTCCTGACCAACGCACTCCAGCCCTCGACGGAGGTGCTGCCCGCCCTCGGGCTGCTGCTCCACAGCGTCCGGGTCGCCCCCGCCGAGGGCCCCGCCCTGGTCGACACCCCGGGCGCCGACGTGATCCTCGTCGACGGCCGCCGCGACCTGCCGCAGGTGCGGTCGCTGTGCCAGCTGCTGCGCTCCACCGGCCCGGGCTGCCCGCTCGTGCTGGTGGTCACCGAGGGCGGGCTGGCCGCGGTCACCGCCGACTGGGGCATCGACGACGTCCTGCTGGACACGGCCGGCCCCGCCGAGGTGGAGGCGCGGCTGCGGCTGGCGATGGGCCGCCAGCAGATCACCTCCGACGACTCCCCCATGGAGATCCGCAACGGCGACCTCTCGGTCGACGAGGCCACCTACAGCGCCCGGCTCAAGGGCCGGATCCTGGACCTCACCTTCAAGGAGTTCGAGCTCCTGAAGTACCTGGCCCAGCACCCGGGCCGGGTGTTCACCCGGGCCCAGCTGCTGCAGGAGGTCTGGGGGTACGACTACTTCGGCGGCACGCGCACGGTCGACGTCCATGTCCGGCGGCTGCGGGCCAAGCTGGGCCCCGAGCACGAGTCGCTCATCGGCACCGTCCGGAACGTGGGCTACCGCTTCGTGGTCCCGGAGAAGGTCGAACGCGCTGCCGAAGAGGCCAAGGCGGCCTCCTCCCCGGCCGTCCCCCGGACGGAGGAAGAGCCCCTGACCGAGGAAGCAGGCGTACGCCCTGCCCAGAGGTAGGTCACCCCGCGTAGACTTCGCGCCGTGGCCAAGGTGACGCGGGACGACGTGGCGCGACTGGCGGGTACTTCGACCGCCGTCGTGAGCTATGTCATCAACAACGGACCCCGGCCGGTCGCCCCGGCCACGCGCGAGCGGGTACTCGCAGCGATCAAGGAGCTGGGCTACCGCCCCGACCGGGTCGCACAGGCGATGGCCTCGCGGCGCACGGACCTCATAGGCATGATCGTCCCGGACGCCCGGCAGCCGTTCTTCGCGGAGATGGCGCACGCGGTCGAACAGGCCGCCGCCGAGCGCGGGAAGATGGTCCTGGTCGGGAACTCGGACTACCGCGACGAGCGCGAGGTCCACTATCTGCGCGCCTTCCTCGGCATGCGGGTCTCCGGACTGATCCTGGTCAGCCAGGGACCCAGCGAGCGGGCCGCGGCGGAGATCGAGGCGTGGGACGCACGGGTGGTCCTGCTGCACGAGCGGCCCGAGGCCATCGACGACGTGGCCGTGGTCACCGACGACATCGGCGGCGCCCAGCTGGCCACCCGGCATCTGCTGGAGCACGGCCACGCCTATGTGGCCTGCCTCGGCGGCGTGGAGAACACCCCCGAGGTCGGCGACCCGGTGGCCGACCACGTCGAGGGCTGGAGACGGGCCATGCGGGAGTCCGGGCGGTCCACCGAGGGCCGCCTTTTCCAGGCCCCGTACAACCGCTACGACGCCTACCGGATCGGCCTGGAGCTGCTGTCCGGGCCCGACCGGCCGCCGGCGATCTTCTGCTCCACCGACGACCAGGCCTTCGGTGTGCTGCGCGCGGCCCGCGAGCTGCGGATCGACGTGCCCGGGGAGCTGGCGGTGGCCGGCTTCGACGACGTCAAGGAGGCGGCGCTGACCGACCCGCCGCTGACCACGGTCTCCTCCGACCGTCCCGCGATGGCCCGGGCGGCGGTCGACCTGGTCCTCGACGACGGCCTGCGGGTGGCGGGCTCGCGGCGCGAGCGGGTCAGGCAGTTCCCGTCCGGTCTGGTGATCCGGCGCTCCTGCGGCTGCGGCTGACGCACCCCCGGGGCGCACGCCCACGGGCCGCCACCCGGCGCCGTCGCGGCCCGCCGGGTCCTTCCGTCCGGGGGAGCGGCGCAGCGCCACCGGTACCGCGGCAGCCCGGCGGCCGCAGTACCGCGACCCGCCGCTGCCGCGCTCCTCGGCCAGGGCGGGGAGGCCGTCCGGGGCGGCCGCTGCCGCAGGGGGTGTCCCGCGGGTGCCGCCGGGGAGTCCGCCCACCCGGCCCGGCGCCGGATCCCGGCCCCCGCCCGTATACCGGCCCCCGCCCTTATATGGGGCATACAGGCTTCTGTCGGGCTTCTCAGTGCGCGCTCAGACTCCTCTCATCCACGCCCCCGAGGCTCGATGACATGAGCGACCACGACCGCCGGAGCGGCGACCACACCCCGTACCCCCACGGCCCCCGCCCGCAGGGGCCGGGCCCCCTCGGGCAGGCGCCCCCCGGGGCCCGCCCCGCCGGCCCGCCGCACCCGGCAGCCGGTGCGGCGTCCGCGCCGGGCGCCCCCGAGGCCCTCAGCCCGCAGACGGCGGGGGGCTTCCCGCCGCCCCCGCCGCACGAGCCGCCGCGCCCCCCGATGACGGTCTGGCCCGGTGACGGCGGCGCCGCCTACGTCCCCGGGGAGCTCCGGCCCGCGGCGGCCTCGGCTCCCGCCGTGGCGCCCGCCAGGCACCGGCGGCGCGCGGGGCGCCCGGTCGCCCTCCTCGCGGCCGTCGCCCTCGCCGCGGGCGCGGTCGGCGGCGGGGCCTCGTACCTGGTCGGCACCCTGGTGGGCGGGCAGGAGGGCGCCGCGGCCACCGGTGTCAGCGGCACCAACGTCGCGGCGTCCAGCAAGGGCACGGTCGCGGGCGTGGCCCAGGCCGTGTCGCCGAGCATCGTGGAGATCAACGCCGCCTCCACCGCCGGGCAGTCCACCGGCTCCGGCGTGATCATCACCTCCGACGGCGAGGTCGTCACCAACAACCACGTGGTCTCCGGATCCGACACGGTGACGGTGCGGCTCGACGACGGACGGACCTACACCGCGGACGTGCTGGGCACGGACCCCGGCAAGGACCTCGCGCTGATCAAGCTGCGGGACGCCTCCGGACTGCAGCCCGCCGCGCTGGGCGACTCCGGGGACGTCAGGGTCGGCGACGAGGTCGTGGCCATCGGCTCCCCCGAGGGTCTGACCGGCACCGTCACCAGCGGCATCGTCTCCGCCCTCGACCGGGACGTCACCGTCGCCAAGGAGGAGTCGCCGCGGCAGCAGGACCCGCGCCAGAACTGGCCCTTCGAGTTCGGCGGCCGGCAGTTCAACGGCGACACCGGGGAGTCCACCACCACCTACAAGGCCATCCAGACCGACGCCTCGCTCAACCCCGGCAACTCGGGAGGCGCCCTGATCAACATGAACGGCGAGGTCATCGGCATCAACTCGGCCATGTACTCCCCCGGTTCCGCCTCCGGCTCGACCGCCGGGAGCGTCGGCCTGGGCTTCGCCATCCCGGTCGACTCCGTCAAGGCCGACCTCGGCACCCTCCGCTCCGGCGCGGACGTCTGAGGCCGTGCAAGGCTGGACCCATGAGTGATGGCGAGCGCATCCTGATCGTCGACGACGAACCCGCCGTACGCGAGGCGCTGCGGCGCTCCCTCGCCTTCGAGGGGTACGCCACCGAGACCGCCGTCGACGGGCTCGACGCCCTCGCACGGGCGCAGGAGTACGCGCCGGACCTGATCGTCCTCGACGTCCAGATGCCGCGGATGGACGGGCTGACCGCCGCACGCCGCCTGCGGGCGTCCGGCTCCCGGGTGCCCGTGCTGATGCTCACCGCCCGGGACACCGTGGGCGACCGGGTCACCGGCCTGGACGCGGGCGCCGACGACTACCTGGTCAAACCCTTCGAGCTGGACGAGCTCTTCGCCCGCATCCGGGCCCTGCTGCGCCGCAGCGCCTACGCCGCCGCGGACGGCCCCTCCGGCGAGGGCGAGGTGCTGTCCTTCGCCGACCTGCGGATGGACCCGGCCACCCGCGAGGTGACCCGCGGCGGGCGCACCGTGGAGCTGACCCGCACCGAGTTCACCCTGCTGGAGCTCTTCCTGGCCCACCCGCGCCAGGTCCTGACCCGCGAGCAGATCCTCAAGTCCGTCTGGGGCTTCGACTTCGAGCCCACCTCCAACTCCCTGGACGTGTACGTGATGTACCTGCGGCGCAAGACGGAGGCGGCCGGCGAGCCGCGGCTCGTGCACACCGTGCGCGGAGTCGGCTACGTCCTGCGATCGGACGCTGCCGAGTGATCCGTCGGCTGCGTGCCCTGCCGCTGCGCTCCCGGCTCGCCCTGCTCGTGGCGACGGCCGTGGCGGTGGCCGTGGCGGCCGTCTCCACGGCCTGCTGGTTCGTGGTGCGCGGCAAGCTCTACGACGAGGTCGACGGCAAGCTGCGCACCCAGTACGAGACCCTCAACCTGCGGGCCGCGGGGGTCGCCGCCATCCTGCGCGCCTGCCCTTCGGAGGCGGAGCCGGCGAACGAGTTCGCCCCGCCGCGCGACTACTACTACCAGCTGGTCCGGGCGTCCTCCGGCGAGCCGTGCGTGATCTCGGCGGACTCCGTGGGCGCGGTGCGCGTCACCGCCTCCGACCGGGAGGTGGCCCGGCGGTCCGACCCCCGCGAGCGGAGTCTGCGCAACGGCACGGACACCGAGGGCAACCCGGTGCGGGTGCTGACCGTCGCCGCGGTCCTGGACCGGCGCCCGGACGGGGCACCCGGCGTGGGCGTGGTCCAGGACACCGCCCTGTCGATCGGCGTACCGCTGCGGGAGACCGAGCGCACCCTGGGGGACCTGGCCCTGCTGCTGCTCGTGGTCTCCGGGATCGGCGTGCTCGGCGCCGGGGCGACCGGGCTGTGGGTGGCCCGCACGGGCCTCGCTCCCGTGGACCGGCTCACGGGGGCGGTGGAGCACGTGGCGCGCACGGAGGACCTGAGCGTGCGCATCCCGGTGGAGGGCGACGACGAGATCGCCCGGCTGTCGCGGTCCTTCAACGCCATGACGGCCGCGCTGGCCTCCTCCCGCGACCTCCAGCAGCAGCTGATCGCCGACGCCGGACACGAGCTGCGCACCCCGCTGACCTCGCTGCGGACCAACATCGAACTGCTGGCCCGCAGCGAGGAGACCGGCCGGGCCATCCCCGCGGAGGACCGCAGGGCGCTCCTGGCCTCGGTGACCGCCCAGACGACCGAGCTGGCGGCGCTGATCGGGGACCTCCAGGAGCTCTCCCGCCCGGATGCCTCGGCCCCCCACCAGGTGCAGGTCGTGGCACTGCACGAGATCGCCGAGGGGGCCCTGCGGAGGGTGCGCCTGCGCGGTCCGGAGCTGCGCTTCGCCGAGGACCTCGCCCCCTGGTTCGTGCGGGGCGAGCAGGCGGCCCTGGAGCGGGCGCTGGTCAACGTCCTGGACAACGCCGTGAAGTTCTCGCCGCCGGGGGGCCGGATCGAGGTGGTGCTGAGGGAGGGCGAGCTGACGGTGCGCGACCACGGGCCGGGCATTCCCGCCGAGGAACTCCCGCATGTCTTCGAGCGGTTCTGGCGCTCGCCCTCGGCACGCTCGCTGCCGGGCTCCGGTCTGGGGCTGTCGATCGTGGCGCGGACGGTCCAGCAGGCGGGCGGCGAGGTGCGGGTGGACCGCGCGGAGGGCGGCGGCACCGTGGTGACCGTGCGCCTGCCGGGAGCCCCGGCCCCGCCGCCCGCCTCCCCCGCCCCGGGGGCGCCCGGACCGGTCCGCGGGCCCGGGGCGTCCTGAGGGCGGGCCCGGGGTCCGGAACGCGCACCGGGCGGGGGCGTGAACGGCGGCGGGGCGTGAACGGCGGCGGGGCGTGAACGGCGGCGGGGCGCCCGGTCCGGTGCTCCGGACCGGGCGCCCCGCCTCTCGGGGGCGTCCCGCGCCTACCGCACGACCGTGATCCGGTCGGCGGCCGGCGGCGCGATGGGCGCCTCGGCCGAGGAGTTGGTGTTCAGATAGGTGTTGAGGAGCTCCAGGTCGGAGGCGCCCACCAGCTTGTTGGTGTGCTCCTTGAAGACCGTGAAGCCGTCACCGCCGCCCGCGAGGAACTCGTTCATCGCGACCCGGTAGGTCCCCGAGGGGTCGATCGCCTCGCCGTTCAGCCGCACCGAGTCCGCCACGACCCGGTCGGCCCCGGACTTCGTCAGGTCCAGGGTGTAGGTGAAGCCCTCCGAGACCTGGAGGATCTTCGGCGAGGCCTCGTTCGGGCCGCTGACCTGCTGCCGGAGCGCGGTGATCAGCTGAGCGCCGGTCAGGTCCACCACGTTCATCATGTTGGTGAACGGCTGCACGGTGAAGGCCTCGCCGTAGGTCACCACGCCGTCGCCCTCGCCGCTGCCGTCGGCGTACACCAGGTCGCCGCGGATGCCGCCGGGGTTCATCAGGGCGAGCTGCGCGCCGCCCTTGTCGGCGGGGGCCAGCCCCTCCAGCTGCGCGTCGGCGATCAGGTCGCCGAGCGGCTTCTCCGGCTCGGTGGAGCCCCGGCCGGGGATGTCGGCCGAGATGAAGCCCTGCGGGCGGCCCGCGACCGGGGCGGCCAGCGCGCTCCAGCGGTCGATCAGGCGCGTCATGTCCCGGGCCTTGGCCTGGTCGCGGCTGACCACGTGGTTGGCCGAACTCACCGCGGTGCGCACGATGTCACGGGTGCGGCGGTCGTAGGTGAGCGTGGTCTCCGTGTACAGCTTGCCGAAGGACGCGGCCGAGGTCACCGTGCGCGGCTTGCCCGAGGGGTCGGGGATGGTGCAGACGTACGCCTGGTGGGTGTGCCCGGTCACCAGGGCGTCCACCTTCGGCGTGATGCCCTTGGCGATCTCCGCGATCGGACCGGAGATGCCGTCCCCCGGACCGGGCGAGTTGCAGTCGTAGTTGTACGAGGAGGAGGCCGGATAGCCGCCCTCGTGGATCAGCGCCACGATCGACTTCACGCCCATGCGGTCCAGCTTGCGGGCGTACTTGTTGATCGTCTCGACCTCGTCGTGGAACTTCAGGCCCTTGATGCCGTTCGCGCTGACGATGTCCGGGGTGCCCTCCAGGGTCACGCCGATGAAGCCGATCCGGACGCCGTTCTTCTTCCAGACGGTGTACGGCTTCAGGAGCGGCCTGCCGGTGCGCTCCTTGGTGACGTTGGCCGCGAGGTACGGGAAGTCGGCGCCCTTGAAGCGGCGGCCCTCCTCGAAGCAGCCCTCCACCGGGTGGCAGCCGCCGTTCTGCAGGCGCGCCAGCTCCACGGCGCCCTCGTCGAACTCGTGGTTGCCGACGCCCGCGACGTCGAGGTCCATCTTGTTCAGGGCCTCGATGGTCGGCTCGTCGTGGAAGAGCCCGGAGAGCAGCGGGCTCGCGCCGACGAGGTCGCCCGCGGCGGCCGTGACGGAGTACGGGTTGCCCTGGCGCGCCGTGCGCAGCGAGGTCGCCAGGTACTCGACCCCGCCCGCCGGGACCGTCTTCACGGTGCCGTCGGGCTGGATCTCGGAGACGTTGCCGGAGGAGCCGGCCGGCGGCTCCAGGTGTCCGTGCAGGTCGTTGAAGGACAGCAGCTGCACGTCGACGGTGCGCTTGCCGTGGTGGTGGCCGTGGTGGCCGCCGTGCCGGTCACCGGAGGCGGCGCCGGCCGGTACCGCGGCGACCAGTGCGCCGGCGGTGGCCAGCCCTGCGGCCGCGGCGAGCACGCGCCGGGTGCGCCGGGCCGAGCGGGTTCTATCGGATCTCGCTGACATCTGTCCCCTTGTCAGTTCCAGCGTGGAGGGAGGGTGGGGCTGTCCGAGGACAGTCCTCCGGGGCGCAGCCTAGAGTCAACGCGCGTAGCGCGACAGGGGGATGCGGGTTACGAGCTGATTGCCGACATCCGTCAACACCGCAGAACCGGCCATACCGCCCACCCGGCACACCGCGGGCGGCCGCCCGGGCGCGCCCGCGCCGCCGTACCGTGGACCCATGACGATCGACGCAGTGATTCCGGAGCCCGGACGGCAGATCCACTCCCTCGGCGAACTCACCGCGGAGCAGGCCGAGGCGGTCCTCGCACTGCTCGCCGAGGCAGCGCGGTCCGACGGGATGCAGGCCGTGTCGGAGCAGGGCCGGCTCCAACTGACCGGCGGCGAACGGGAGGGCGTGCGCCACTTCCTGCTCACCGTGGACGCACAGCTCATCGGCTACGCGCAGCTGGAGGACACCGACCCCGTCGAGGCGCCGGCCGCCGAACTCGTCGTCCACCCGAGCCACCGGGGCCGGGGGCACGGCAGGGCACTGGGCAACGCCCTGCTGGACGCCTCGGGCAAGCGGCTGCGCATGTGGGCGCACGGCGGCAAGCCCGCCGCCCGGCACCTGGCCCAGGTGCTGGGCCTGACGCTCTTCCGCGAACTGCGCCAGCTGCGCCGCCCGCTGAGCCCCGGCACGGTGCCCCCGCGGGACTACCCGCAGGGCGTCACGCTGCGCACCTTCGTCCCCGGCAGGGACGACGAGGAGTGGCTGGCGGTCAACGCCGCGGCCTTCGCCCACCACCCCGAGCAGGGCTCGCTCACCCAGCGGGACCTGGACGACCGGATGGCCCAACCCTGGTTCGACCCGGCGGGCTTCTTCCTCGCCGAGCGCGAGGGGCGCATCATCGGCTTCCACTGGACGAAGGTGCACGCCGAGGAACACCTCGGGGAGGTCTACGTGCTCGGGATCCGCCCGGACGCGCAGGGCGGCGGCCTCGGCAAGGCCCTGACCGCGACCGGGCTGCGCCACCTCGCCGCCCAGGGCCTGCCGACGGCCATGCTCTACGTCGACGCGGACAACACGGCCGCGCTGCGGGTGTACGAGCAGCTGGGCTTCGTCACGCACGAGGTGGACCTGATGTACCGCACGGAGTCCTGACCCGCCGCGCCCACCGCACGAGACCCCGCCCCGCGGGACCGCGCCTCAGGACCGCCCCTCCGGACCGTGCCTCGGCCCCGCCCGGGTTCCCGGGACCGGACCCCCGCGGCCGACCGGGCGCCGCGGAGCGGCAGGCCCCCGGGCGAGGGGGCGGACCACGCCGGGGGGCGGGGCCCGGCCATGACCCGGCTGCGCCCGCGGAGGCCCCGCACCGGGCGGGGCCGCCCGGCCCCCTCCCCCCGCCGCCGTGGGCCCCGTCCCGCCCACCCGCCGGACCCGGGCACCGGCTGCCGCCCGGGGCCGCCGCCGTGGCCAGCCACCGCGCCCGTCCGCCACCGCCGTCCGTGCCGCCACCGCGCCCGTCCGCGCCGCCGTCGTCCGTGCCGCCGTCCGGGTGTTCCGGCCCCGGCACGGCTGACCGGAACCGGCCGGTCCCGCAGCGGCCCCGGACCGGCGGGACCACCCGTTCCGGGGCCGGCGCCCCCCGGGAGCCCCGTTCCGCTTTCCCGCACGTCATGTCGTCGTTACCGGGCATTCAGACACTCTTGCGACCCTCGGCCAATGCAGCCCGCTGTGCCCGACTCCCCCGACGGGAGAAATGCCCTCGCTCCGGCCCGCTCCGACGCGCCGGTGACCCGTTTCACACGGAAGAATGGGTCCATGAGCCAGCAGCCCGCCGAGGTCCCGGTCCAGCACCCCCAGCCGTCCGTCGCGTCGATCTCCGCGCACCGGCCGCACACCGTCGCGGCCACCGTCTCCGATCTCGAACCCGACATCGACGCGGACGCCGACGCCTACGAGGAGGCCCACACGGGCGGCCCGGAGCTGCCCCAGGGGCGCTTCCTCGACCGCGAGCGCAGCTGGCTCGCCTTCAACGAGCGGGTGCTGGAGCTGGCCGAGGACCCCACCACTCCGCTGCTGGAGCGGGCCAACTTCCTCGCCATCTTCGCGTCCAACCTGGACGAGTTCTTCATGGTCCGCGTCGCCGGCCTCAAGCGCCGCATCGCGACCGGAGTGGCCACCCGGTCGGCCTCCGGGCTCCAGCCCCGCGAGGTCCTGGACCTGATCTGGACCCGCTCCCGCGAGCTCATGGCCCGCCACGCCGCCTGCTACCAGCAGGACGTCGCGCCCGCCCTCGCCGACGAGGGCATCCACCTGATCCGCTGGCCCGAACTCACGGAGAAGGAGCAGGCCCGGCTGTTCACCCTCTTCCGCCAGCAGATCTTCCCCGTCCTCACCCCGCTGGCCGTGGACCCGGCCCACCCCTTCCCCTATATCTCGGGCCTCTCCCTCAACCTCGCGGTCGTGGTGCGCAACCCCGTCAGCGGCCACCGCCACTTCGCCCGGGTCAAGGTCCCCCCGCTGCTCTCCCGCTTCCTGGAGGCCTCCCCCCAGCGGTACGTGCCGCTGGAGGACGTCATAGCGGCCCACCTCGAAGAGCTGTTCCCCGGCATGGAGGTGCTGGCCCACCACATGTTCCGGGTCACCCGGAACGAGGACCTGGAGGTCGAGGAGGACGACGCCGAGAACCTGCTCCAGGCGCTGGAGAAGGAGCTCATGCGGCGCCGCTTCGGCCCGCCCGTCCGCCTGGAGGTCGAGGAGTCCATCGACCCCTACGTCCTCGACCTGCTGGTCCGCGAGCTGAAGATCTCCGACGCCGAGGTCTACCCGCTGCCCGGCCCGCTGGACCTGACCGGCCTGTTCGGGATATCGGCCCTGGACCGGCCGGAACTCAAGTACCCGAAGTTCGTCGCCGGCACCCACCGGGACCTCGCCGAGGTGGAGTCCGCCTCCGCACCCGACATCTTCGCGGCGCTGCGCGAGCGCGACGTGCTGCTGCACCACCCCTACGACTCCTTCTCCACCTCGGTGCAGGCCTTCCTGGAGCAGGCCGCCGGCGACCCCGACGTCCTCGCGATCAAGCAGACCCTCTACCGCACCTCCGGCGACTCGCCCATCGTGGACGCCCTCATCGACGCCGCCGAGTCCGGCAAGCAGGTCCTGGTCCTGGTCGAGATCAAGGCCCGCTTCGACGAGCAGGCCAACATCAAGTGGGCGCGCAAGCTGGAGGAGGCCGGCTGCCACGTCGTCTACGGCCTCGTCGGGCTCAAGACGCACTGCAAGCTCAGCCTGGTCGTACGCCAGGAGGGCGAGACGCTGCGCCGCTACTCCCACGTCGGCACCGGCAACTACCACCCCAAGACCGCCCGCCTCTACGAGGACCTGGGCCTGCTCACCGCCGACCAGCAGGTGGGCGCCGACCTCTCCGACCTGTTCAACCGGCTGTCCGGCTACTCCCGGCGCGAGACCTACCGCCGGCTGCTGGTCGCCCCCAAGTCGCTGCGCGACGGGCTGGTCTCCCGGATCAACAAGGAGATCACCCACCACAAGGCGGGACGCCCCGCCTTCGTGCGCATCAAGGTCAACTCGATGGTCGACGAGACGATCATCGACGCCTGCTACCGCGCCGCCATGGCGGGCGTGCCGGTCGACATCTGGGTGCGCGGCATCTGCGCCGTGCGCCCCGGGGTCACCGGCCTCTCGGAGAACATCCGCGTCCGCTCGGTCCTCGGCCGCTTCCTGGAGCACTCCCGGATCTTCGCCTTCGGCAACGGCGGCGAGCCGGAGGTCTGGCTGGGCAGCGCCGACATGATGCACCGCAACCTCGACCGCCGCATCGAGGCACTGGTCCGGGTCACCGACCCGGCACACCGGGCGGCCCTGAACCGGCTCCTCGAGACCGGCATGTCCGACACCACGTCCTCCTGGCACCTCGGCCCGGACGGGTCATGGACCCGGCACGCCGCGGACGCCGACGGACAGCCGCTGCGGAACGTACAGGAGTCGCTCATTGACGCCCGGAGGCGCCGGCGTGCAAAGCCCTGACCCCTCGCTCCCCCGCCACGGCACCACCGCGGCGGGCACGCAGCTGTCCCGCTACCTGCACACGCAGGCCGCGGACTTCCTCCGCAGCCTGCGCCTGCACGGCGAGGCGGGCGCGGACACGGCGGGCGCCGCGGAGGCGGCGCAGGCGCTGCGCACCGCCGCCGGCCGCATCGGCGGCACCCTGGACACCTTCCGGCCGCTGGTCGACCCCGCATGGGCCGACGAGCTGCGGACGGAGCTGCGCTGGCTGTCGCGGACGCTGGCGCTGGAGCACGCCTGCGCCGCCCGCCTCGCCCGTCTGCTGGACGCGCTGTCCCGCCTGTCGGGATCCTCCGAGGTGCCCCGCGCCCGGGCGGAGCTGCTGCCGGGGGCCCGTCCCTGCCCCGGGGACGCGCCCCGCGTCCACGCGGGCGACGGCCCCGGGGGCCTGCCGCACCCGGCCTCCGGGCAGCCCGCCGGCCCCGGAGCGGGCACCGGCGCACCGGACGGCCCCGCGCCCCCGGGCGGCAACAGGACCGGGACCCGGGCGGCGGCCCGCACCACCGGCGGCGGCTCCGTCGCCGTCGGCGCCGCCCGCGCCGCCGCCCTGCTGGAGCGCCAGCTGACGCTCGCCCGCACCCGGGCGCACTCCGCCGCCCTCGGAGCCCTCGGCTCCGCCCGCTTCCACGCCGTCGCGGACGCCGTGGCCTTACTCGCCTCCGAGCTGCCGCTCGCCCCGGCCGCCACCGGCCCCGCCGCCGACGAGACGCTCGCCCTGCTCACGGAGGTCGCCGAGCACCGGCTCCTCGACGCCGTCGCCCGGCTCCCGCTCGGCCGCGCGGGCCACCCCTACAACGCCGACGCGCTCGGCGGCGGGCTCGCCACCGAGCCGGACGACGAGCGTCAGGACGCCCCCTGGCACGCCGTCCGCCGCCTCCTCCGCCTGCACCGCTACGCACAGGAGGTGGCCCACCCGGGCGCCGGGCCCGTCCTCGGCCCCGCCGCCCTGGCCCTCGACCACCACCGCGACGCCGCCGAGGCCTCCGAGGCGGCCGCGGCGGCCGCCCGCACCCCCCGGATCGCCCCGGCCACCGCCTACGCGCTCGGTGTGCTCCACGCGGACCAGCGCCACGAGGTGGAGGCGGCCCGCTTCGCCTTCCAGCAGGAATGGCGGCACGCGCGGGCGGCGATCCCCGCCCCATGAACGGGAGCAGCGCTGTGGAAGACGACCAGGAGCACGGCCCCCTCGGGCCGGACACCGTGTTCGCGGCGGGCTGCGTCCTGTGGCGCCACGCCCCCGCCGCCGAGGAGGGCATCGAGCTCTGCCTGGTGCACCGTCCCAAGTACGACGACTGGTCCCACCCGAAGGGCAAGCTGAAGGCCGGGGAGGACGCGCTGGCCGCCGCGCTGCGCGAGGTGCTGGAGGAGACCGGCCACCGCTGCGTCCCCGGTGCCCGGCTGCCCTCGGTCAGCTACACGGCCGCCGGGCGGCCCAAGCACGTCGTGTACTGGGCCGCCGAGACCCGCTCGGGCTCCTTCGCCGCCAGTTCCGAGGTCGACGCGATCGTCTGGCTGCCGCCCTCGGCGGCCCGCCACCGCCTCACCCAGCCCCGCGACCGGGCCCTGGTCGACTCCCTGCTCGACGCGCTGCGCACGGCCTGACCGGCCCTCCGGGGAGTGTGCCGGTCACCCGGGCGGACCGCCGCGCGGTGGGCGGCCCCCGGCCCCGGAACCCGCCGGGGCCTCACCCGGAGCCGCACCTTCCGGGCGGCGGCGCCGCCCGTCCGCCCGCCTTCCGCCGGCCCCTCACCGCCCGTGCTCCGCCCGGTGGCACGCCCCGTGGCACGCCCTCCGAACGGCCCGTTCCGCGCGCCGACCGAGCGCAGGCGACCGAACGGAGCAATCCTGGGAAAGGCACCAGGCCGCCGGACATGGTTCACCTCCCGTTCACTCTCTCCCTTGGGGCACGTCACCTGATCTGCCTAATTTCGGCCGTACACGGTGACCGGCACGGTGCCGGCCCCCCACCCCGACCCACCGCCGCGAGGACAGCGGCAACTGGAAGGAACCCCCGAAAGTGAAGCTTCAGCGCAAGAACGGACTTCGCGCCGCGGCGCTCGGTGCCCTCGCCGTTTCCGGCGCCCTGGTCCTCACCGGGTGTGGTTCGGACGACAACTCCGGCGGCAGCACCACGAGCGGCGAGAAGACCACCGCCGCCTCGAACGTCGCGTGCGACGACGCCCAGGGCAAGCTCCTGGCCGCCGGCTCCAGCGCCCAGAAGAACGCCATGGACCTGTGGGTCAAGGAGTACATGGCCGCCTGCACGGGTGTCGAGGTCAACTACAAGTCCTCGTCGTCCGGTGAGGGCATCGTCAACTTCAACCAGGGCCGCGTCGCCTTCGCCGGCTCCGACTCGGCGCTCAAGCCCGAGGAGGTCGAGGAGTCCAAGAAGGTCTGCACCGGCGGCCAGGGCATCAACCTCCCGATGGTCGGCGGCCCGATCGCGCTCGGCTACAACCTGTCCGGCGTGGACCAGCTCAACCTGGACGCCCCCACCATCGCCAAGATCTTCAACGGCAAGATCAAGAACTGGAACGACCCGGCGATCGCCAAGCTCAACGAGGGTACCGAGCTGCCGGACAAGCCGATCCAGGCCTTCCACCGCTCCGAGGACTCCGGCACCACGCAGAACCTCGGCAAGTACCTGGGCGCCACGGCCGAGGCCGACTGGCCCTACGAGGCCGAGAAGAAGTGGCCCGCCCCGGGCGGCCAGGCCGCGTCCGGCTCCTCCGGTGTCGCCGCGCAGGTCAAGCAGGTCGACGGCGCCATCGGCTACTTCGAGCTGTCCTACGCCACCTCCCAGTCGATCCCGACCGTGAGCATCGACACCGGTGCCTCCGCCCCGGTCGCGGCCACCTCGGAGAACGCCTCCAAGGCCATCGCCGCCGCCAAGATCAAGGGCACCGGCAAGGACCTGGCCCTGGAGCTCGACTACGCCACCACGGCCGAGGGCGCCTACCCGATGGTCCTGGTGACCTACGAGGTCGTCTGCGACACCGGCAACAAGGCCGAGACCCTCGGCACCCTGAAGTCCTTCCTGACCTACACGGCCAGCGACGAGGGCCAGAAGGTCCTGACCGACCACGGCTACGCCCCGATCCCGCAGGAGATCAACAGCAAGGTCCGCGAGACCATCGCCGGCCTGAAGTAACCCAGCCAGCCGGCGGGGGCCCGTCCGCCCCCGCCGGCCGGCCATCCGGTGCACCGCCGCCAGGGGAGCCGTACGGCCCCCCAACCACAGACCGGAAAGACCATGGCTTCCACGACACCCACAGACCTCACCCCACCTCCGACGGGCCCCGCCCTCGACAGCGGGAAATCGACCGGGCGCCTCGGCGACAAGATCTTCATCGGACTGTCCCGGGGCTCGGGCATCCTCGTCCTGCTGATCATGGCGTCGATCGCCGCCTTCCTCACCTACCGGGCCGTGCTCGGCATCTCGAAGGACGAGGGCAACTTCCTCACCACCTTCGACTGGAACCCGGCGGGCGACCCGCCGGTCTTCGGCATTGCCGTCCTGCTGTTCGGCACCGTGGTCAGCTCGATCATCGCCATGGTGATCGCCGTCCCGATCGCCGTCGGCATCGCGCTGTTCATCTCGCACTACGCGCCCCGCCGCCTCGCCGCCCCCCTCGCCTACGTCGTCGACCTGCTCGCCGCCGTGCCGTCGATCATCTACGGCATCTGGGGCGCGCTCTTCCTCGTGCCGTACCTGGAGGGCCTGAACCTCTGGCTCGACCAGTTCTTCGCCTGGACGTACGTCTTCGAGAAGACCGAGGTGGGCGTCGCCCGCTCGCTGTTCACCGTGGGCATCCTGCTGGCGATCATGATCCTGCCGATCGTGACCAGCGTCAGCCGCGAGGTCTTCCTCCAGGTGCCGCGGATGAACGAGGAGGCCGCCCTGGCCCTGGGCGCGACCCGGTGGGAGGTCATCCGCATGTCGGTGCTGCCCTTCGGCCGCTCCGGCGTCATCTCCGCCTCCATGCTGGGCCTCGGCCGCGCGCTCGGCGAGACCATGGCCGTCGCCACCGTGCTCTCCCCGAGCTTCGTGATCTCGCTGCACCTGCTCAACCCGGGCGGCGGCACCTTCGCACAGAACATCGCCGCGAAGTTCGACGAGGCGGACCAGCTCGGCCGTGACGCGCTCATCGCCTCCGGCCTCGTCCTGTTCATCCTGACCCTGCTGGTCAACGGCGCGGCCCGCCTGATCATCGCGCGCCGCAAGGAGTACTCGGGGGCCAACGCATGAGCCACGCAGTCGTCTCCGGCCCGAAGGCCGCACCCCCGTCTCCCGGCCCCCGCCGGAGCCTCAACAGCCGCAGCCTCCCGCGCTGGGCCCCGCTCGGCTTCGCCGCCGTGTCCGTCCTGCTCGGCGTCGGCATCAGCCTCGCCGCCGGCTGGGAGAGCAGGGTCCAGTGGGGCCTCGTCTCCGCCCTGCTGTTCGTGCTCGTCTCCTACGTGGTGACCAGTGCCGTCGAGAACCGGCGCCAGGCCAAGGACCGTCTGGCCACCAGCCTCGTCTGGGTCTGCTTCATCCTCGCCGTGATCCCGCTGCTCTCGCTGATCTGGGTCACCGTGAGCCGCGGTGTGAAGGCCCTGGACGGCTACTTCCTGACCCACTCCATGGCCGGCGTCCCCGGCTTCGAGGCGGGCGGCGGCGTGTACCACGCCATCGTCGGCACCCTGGAGCAGGTGGGCATCGCCACCCTGGTCTCCGTCCCGATCGGCCTGCTCACCGCGGTGTACCTGGTCGAGTACGGCAAGGGCGCGCTGGCCAAGGCGGTCACCTTCTTCGTCGACGTCATGACCGGCATCCCCTCGATCGTGGCGGGCCTGTTCCTGCTGTCGATCATGCTGATGTTCGACCTCCAGCCGTCCGGCCTGATGGGCGCGCTCGCCCTGGCGATCCTGATGATCCCCGTGGTCGTCCGCTCCACCGAGGAGATGCTCAAGCTCGTGCCCAACGAGCTCCGCGAGGCGTCGCTGGCGCTCGGCGTGCCGAAGTGGCGCACCATCGTCAAGGTGGTCATCCCCACGGCGCTCGGCGGCATCACCACCGGTGTGATGCTGGCCATCGCCCGTATCGCCGGTGAGACCGCCCCGATCATGCTGCTGGTCTTCGGCACCCAGCTGATCAACGCCAACCCCTTCGACGGCGCCCAGTCCTCGCTCCCCTTCTACATCTGGGAGCAGTACCGGGTCGGCAGCGAGGCGTCGTACGACCGCGCCTGGGCCGCCGCACTGGTCCTGATCGCCTTCGTCATGATCCTCAACCTCGTGGCCCGCGGCATCGCCCGCTGGAAGGCCCCCCAGACCGGCCGGTAGGCCACGATTTTCGGTCCCGCCCGGCGGGGCCCCTAGGAAGTGATCCCCATGGCCAAGCGAATCGACGTCAGCGGCCTGACCGCCTACTACGGCTCCCACAAGGCGATCGAGGACATCTCGATGACGGTGGAGCCCCGCTCCGTGACGGCCTTCATCGGCCCGTCCGGCTGCGGCAAGTCCACGTTCCTGCGCACCCTGAACCGGATGCACGAGGTCACCCCCGGCGGCCGTGTCGAGGGCAAGGTGATGCTGGACGACGAGAACCTCTACGGCTCGGGTGTCGACCCGGTGACCGTGCGCCGCACGGTCGGCATGGTCTTCCAGCGCCCGAACCCCTTCCCGACCATGTCGATCTTCGACAACGTCGCGGCGGGCCTGCGTCTGAACGGCTCGTACAAGAAGGGCGAGCTCGCCGACGTCGTCGAGCGCTCGCTGAAGGGCGCCAACCTCTGGAACGAGGTCAAGGACCGCCTGAACAAGCCCGGCTCCGGCCTCTCCGGCGGCCAGCAGCAGCGCCTGTGCATCGCTCGGGCGATCGCGGTGGAGCCGGACGTGCTGCTGATGGACGAGCCCTGCTCCGCGCTGGACCCGATCTCCACACTCGCCATCGAGGACCTGATCGGCGAGCTGAAGGAGCGCTTCACCATCGTCATCGTGACGCACAACATGCAGCAGGCGGCGCGGGTCTCCGACCGCACGGCCTTCTTCAACCTGGCGGCGGTCGGCCAGCCCGGTCGTCTGATCGAGATCGACGACACGGAGCGGATCTTCGCCAACCCGTCCGTCCAGGCGACCGAGGACTACATCTCCGGCCGCTTCGGATAAGACGTCTTCGGGTGCTGCATGGCGGTGCCACCCGGAAGACGATCGGGCCCGTCCCCTCGGCGAGGGGGCGGGCCCGCCCGCGTCCGCGGGCCGGGGCACGACGGGCCCCGGGGCCACGGCGGGCGGATCGGCGGCGGGGCGGCGGGCCCGCGGGGCGGCTCGGCGGCTCGGCGGCGGGAACGGGCGAGGGGCGGTGCCGGGCCTCCGCCCCGCACCGCCCCTTCCCGCCGCTGCCGCCCGGCGCCGGCCGGCTGCGGCTCAGCCGAAGACCAGCCAGATGACCCCGTAGCTCACCGCGGCCACCAGCGCGGCCGCGGGCATGGTGATGAACCAGCCCAGGATGATGTTCTTGGCGACGCCCCAGCGCACCGCGTTCAGCCGCTTGGTGGCGCCGACGCCCATGATCGCCGAGGTGATCACATGGGTGGTCGAGATCGGCGCGTTGAAGAGGTAGGCCGAACCGAACATGATCGACGCGCCGGTGGTCTCCGCCGCGAACCCCTGCGGCGGGTCCAGCTCGATGATCTTGCGGCCGAGGGTGCGCATGATGCGCCAGCCGCCCGCGTAGGTGCCCAGCGAGAGCATCACCGCACAGGCGATCCTGACCCACACCGGGATCTCGTCCCCGGCCTGCTCGACGTCGGCGATGACGAGCGCCATCACCACGATGCCCATGGTCTTCTGCGCGTCCTGGAGGCCGTGGCCCAGCGCCATGCCCGCCGCCGAGACGGTCTGGGCTATCCGGAAGCCCCGCTTCGCCTTGTGCGGGTTGGTCCGGCGGAACATCCACATGATCAGGACCATCACCAGATAGCCCGCGATCAGGCCGACGAACGGCGAGACGAACATCGGGATGACGATCTTGTGCAGCACACCGGACCAGATCACCTCGGTGCCACCCGCGAGGGCGGCACCGACCATGCCCCCGAACAGGGCGTGGGAGGAGGAGGACGGGAGCCCGAAGTACCAGGTGACCATGTTCCACACGATCGCCCCGACCAGCGCGGCGAACAGGATGCCCATGCCGCGGTCACCGTGCGGCGTCTCGATCAGCCCCTCGCTGACGGTCTTGGCCACGCCCTGGCCGATGAAGGCCCCTCCGAGGTTCATGACCGCGGCCATCGCCAGGGCCACCCTCGGGGTGAGCGCCCGGGTCGAGACGGAGGTGGCGATCGCGTTCGCCGAGTCGTGGAAGCCGTTGGTATAGGTGAATCCGAGCGCGACACCGACGGTCACGATCAGGGCAAAGGTGTCCACTGAGTTCAGGACTCCTTGACCGCGATGGTCTCCACCGTGTTCGCGACGTGCTCGAACGCGTCGGCGGCCTCCTCCAGCACGTCGACGATCTGCTTGAGCTTCAGCACCTCGATGGCGTCGTACTTGCCGTTGAAGAGGTGGGCGAGGAGCTTGCGGTGGATCTGGTCCGCCTGGTTCTCCAGCCGGTTGACCTCGATCCAGTACTCGGTGAGGTTGTCCATGGTCCGCAGATGGGGCATGGCCTCGGCAGTCAGCTCCGCCGCCCGCGCCAGCACCTCGATCTGCTGCTCCACACCCCTGGGCAGTTCCTCGATGTTGTAGAGGACGACGAGGTCGACGGCCTCCTCCATGAAGTCCATGATGTCGTCGAGGGAGGACGCGAGGGCATAGATGTCCTCGCGGTCGAAGGGCGTGATGAACGAGGAGTTCAACTGGTGGAAGATCGCGTGGGTGGCGTCGTCCCCGGCGTGCTCCGCTGCCCTCATGCGCTCCGCGATCTCGGCCCGGGCGGAGGTCTCCGCACCGAGCAGTTCCATCAGGAGCTTCGAGCCCGTGACGATGTTGTCCGCGGACGCGGCGAACATGTCGTAGAAGCTCGTCTCCCTGGGGGTCAGACGAAAACGCACGTGGGGTCCTCGGGGTGCTTCGGTTTCGGTCAGGCTGATGCTAGGCGCATCATCCGGCCACGGCTAACGGGCGACAACCCAGTGTCGCCCATCAATCGATGCGATCTGCACGGACCCCCACCGGTCTGACCACTATTCGCTACCATATACCCATGAGGGGTATATGGTCCCCTTTCAGGACAACGGGAGGACCCGATGACGACCACCGAGGCGGCCGGCCCCCCGGTCACCGGAGCCGAGACCGATCACGACCGCGGCGTCCACGGCTACCACCACCACAAGGACGAGCACCTCAAGCGGCTCCGCCGGATCGAGGGCCAGATCCGGGGCCTCCAGCGGATGGTCGACGAGGACGTGTACTGCATCGACATACTCACGCAGGTGTCGGCGTCCACCAAGGCCCTCCAGTCCTTCGCGCTCCAGCTGCTGGAGGAGCACCTGCGCCACTGCGTCGCGGACGCGGCCTCCAAGGGCGGCGAGGAGGTCGACGCCAAGGTGGAGGAGGCCACCAAGGCCATCGCCCGCCTGCTGCGCACCTGAGAGCAGGGCTCCGCGAGATCCGGGTGCGTCCCGTTTCGCCGGGTACATCGCGTTTCACCGCCCCGGCGGCCCGGTCACGGCGGAACGGAGCGAATGGCTTGATCACATCGGTTCGGGGGCCCGGCGGCACGGCGTCCGCGGTCGGAGACGCAGCGGAACGCCGGGTCCCGCCGGGCCGGCTCCCGGGAGGGCGGTCAGCGGGGCGCCGGAGCCGCCCCCGCCGCGGGGCACGGAGTGACCCTCAGCACCTCGTCGATGCGGTCCGGGCTGAGGCGCTCCCCGTCCGCCGCGGACGCGGCGATCATCAGCTCCCCGCACAGCTCGATCTCGGCGAGGGCCACGTGGTCGTCCTGGACTGCCGTCGTACTGGGCGGAGCCACGTGCCGTCACCTCTTCCAGCCGTTGTCGGCTCCCTAGCGTAGGGATCGGGCCACACACCGCGCATGGCACGTCCGGGCCATTTGCGCAGTGGCCTTCCCGGACCCCTTCACCGCCTCGGGGTTCAGACCCCCACCTTTCCCGTGTAGATGTCGCCCTCCTCCGGGATGCGCACCGCGACCGGCACCCCGAAGTCGAAGAGGACCGTGGTGGACGTCACATCCACCGAGCGGCCCTGGTTGGCGAAGGTGAAGCGGTGGCGGACCTTGCGCAGGCGCCCCGAATCGTCCACATAGGCGTCGAAGGGCACCGCGTGCCTGGTGAACCCTTTCGCCGCGGCCGCCAGCGGTCCCCGGGTGTGCGAGCGGACCGCCTCCGCCGCCCGGGCGGCCTTGCGGATGTCGGCCGTGCCACGGAAGTGCCGCACCTTCCGGCCCGCCAGCTCGGCCTCCCCCACGTAGGCCACCCGCTCGGCACCGCGCAGGAGTTCGGCGGCGGCCATCGGATCGGTCGCGCCCCCGGTGACGAGGTTGCCGTCGTCGAGGGAGGTGGTGTTCACCCGCACCCACTTGTCGGCCGGCACGCCCGCCCCCCGGTTCTTCATGTAGAGGGCGCCGGGTACGAACAGCTCGGTGATCGGCTGGTGCTCGTCGACACCCGCGGGATCGGCCGGGAGGACCACCCTCAGCCGCCCCGTCGCCCGGGTGAAGTCGTAGCTGCCCTCCCCCCGGATCGTGACGCGGGTGCCCCCCGTCGCCATCTCCATGGCGGTGCGGGTCCGCGAGGTCCCGGCAGCGGCCAGGGAGTCCACCGCGTCGTGGATCTCCTCGTGGTGGCTCCCGGGCCCCTCGCCCCGCCCACCGCCCGGTGCCGCCGAGTGCTCGCCCGGCCGTGCGCCGGAGCCGGCCCGGGAGACGCCGTCCCCGTCCTGGACGGCGGCGCCCGCACCCGAGCACCCGGTGGCGACCATCACGCCCAGGGCGGTCGCCGCCACGGTCAACGCTCCGCCTCTGTGTCTGTGCCGCTGCACCATCGCCTGCCAACCCCCAACACCAGGACCGCTCGTAGGAAGCCCACCCGCCTCCCCTAACGACGTGTGCGTCACACCGTCACGCGGACACGCCGTCAGGCGGCCGAGCCGTCACCCGGGCGCCCAGGAACACGGGCGGCACGGCGGCACGGACGGCACGGCGGGACGGGAACGCGGGGCGGGACGGGAACGCGGGGCGGGACGGGCACGCGGCGGGACGGGCGCCGTGCCGCCCGGGAGGAGACGGGCCGGGGGCAGGGGCGGCAGGGGCGCCACCGCGGGCCCCCGCCCGGCGGCGGGGCCGCACGGCCGCGAGGCGGACGCCGTCCCGAAGCGGGCGGCCGCGCAGTACCGTTGCACCGTGCCCCAGCAGGAGCTGTCCGCGGACAACCCGGCCCATCTGACCACCACCGTCGAACGCGGGTCCTTCGCCCACGCCCGCTGCAGTTGCGGCTGGGCCGGCCCGGCGCGGCGTTCCCGCGACCGCGCCCGTTCCGACGCCCGGGCGCACTCCTCGGACGGCTGAACCGCCGAGGCCCTGCCCCGGACGGGGGCAGGGCCTCGCGGAAGGTGCCGCGCGTCAGGCGGCGAGGCCGTTGGCCCCCGGGTCCTTGCCCTCGCCCCGGGGCTCGGGGATGTCCACCGGCTCGGCCTTGAGCGCCCCGTCGGCCGCCCGCGACCGCACGAGCGGGCCGAGCAGCCTGGTGGAGGCGAGCGCCGAGACCAGGGGGGTCAGCAGCGCCAGGGCGAGCGGTGCCAGCAGCAGGACGACCGCGGTGCCCAGCGCGAAGCCCCCGATGACGTCGGTCGGGTAGTGGACGCCCATGTACACGCGGCAGAAGCCCTCGGCCGCGGCCAGCACGAGCGCGACCGCGCCGAACCTGCGGTGGGTGATGAACAGGGCCGCCGCGATCGCCATCGCCATCGTGGAGTGGTCGCTGACGAAGGAGAAGTCGGTCTTCCCCTGGACCAGGACCTCTAGGCCGTCGTGGTCGTAGAACGGCCGGGGCCGCTGGACGAAGCCGCGGATGGGGATGTTGACCAGCAGCGCGATGCCCGCGGCCAGCGGGGCCCAGACCAGGCCCGCGACGGCGGCGACCGAGTCCTCACGGGTGCCGCTGCGGCGGACGCTCCACCAGCACCAGAGGGCCACCAGCACCAGGGCGAGCATGATCCCGTACTCGCCGACGAACTCCATCGTCCGGTCGAACCAGCCCGGGGCGTCCTTGGCGAGGCCGTTGATGTCGTAGAGCAGGCTGACGTCGGGGTTCGTCCCGCTCGCCTCGGTGACGGGGAACCCGTTCGCGAGTCCAGCCATGTGCAGCGGCCCCTTGCTTGCGTCGCCTCGACGGCGCACCTCCTGTGCGCCGTGCCACCAACCCCCGTGGTCGGTCGGGTGTGTGCTGCATGGTCAGTGCGGCTGTCCCTGCCCAGGAAACGACGCGGCCCGCCGGGTCGTTCCTCTCTCCACCGAACGATCACCATGACGTTATCGAAGGGTGACACGTCCTTGCAGCTCAGCGCCGGTCGCCGGGGGTCCCGTTCCGGCCACGGCGCGCAGGAACCGGACACCTCGGGGGCGGACACCTCGGGAGCGGGGACCCGGAAGGCCGGACAGCGGGAGCTGGGGGCTCCGGGAGCTGGGGTCTCAGGAGCCGGGGCCTCAGGAGCCGGGGGCGGAGCTCGGCAGGGCGGTCGGCAGTGCGGCGGCGCCGTCCTCGGTCACGCGGGTGGCGCCGAAGTAGTCCGGGGTGTCGATCCTGTCGAAGCGGATCACGGCCCCGGTGTACGGGGCGTTGATCATGTACCCGCCGCCGACATAGAGGCCGACGTGCCGGATCGCCCGCGAGTTGCCCAGGTCGTCGGAGAAGAACACCAGGTCACCGGGCATCAGCTCGTCCCGGGAGGGGTGCGGCCCCGCGTTGTACTGGTCGTTGGCCACCCGGGGGAGCTCGATGCCCACCGTCCGGTACGCGGCCTGGGTGAGCCCGGAGCAGTCGAAGCGCCCGTCCTGCTCGGGTGTGCCGTTGCCGCCCCACAGATAGGGCGTGCCGAGCTTCTGCTGGGCGAAGTAGATGGCCCCGGCCGCCTGGCGCGAGGGCTCCACCCGGTCGACGGGGCGGGCGAAGCTCTTCTCCAGGGAGCGGATGACCTTCACGTAGTTCTGCGTCTCGCGGTACGGGGGCACTCCGCCGTACTTGATCACCGCGTAGGCGCCCGCGTTGTAGGCGGCCAGCATGTTGTCGGTGGGGTCGCCGGGCGCCTTGCGCACATAGCCGGCCAGTTCGCAGTCGTAGGACGCGGCCGAGGGGATGGCGTCCGCGGGGTCCCACACGTCGCGGTCCCCGTCGTTGTCGCCGTCGATGCCGTGGGTGGCCCAGGTGCCGGGGATGAACTGGGCGATGCCCTGGGCGGCGGCATGGCTCTGGGCCCTCGGGTTCCAGCCGCTCTCCTGGTAGAGCTGTGCCGCGAGCAGCGCCGGGTTGATGGCGGGGCAGAGGTTGCCCCACTTCTGCACCAGGGCCTGGTAGCGGGCGGGCACCGCGCCCTTGGCGAGGGTCACCGCGCCGCCCTTGGCCCCGGCCAGCCCCGCAGCGGCGGTGTAGGTGCCGACGAACAGCAGCGAGACGAACAGCACGCAGACGCCGGCGCAGGCACCGGTGACGAGCCACGCCTTACGCACCGTCAACCGCCCTCCGTCCCGCGGTAGTCCGCCGACGCCCCAGTGTAGGCGGGAGGGAGGGCCGCGGGGAGCGGGAAACGCGTCGCCCCGGCGCAGGGCGCCCCGGGAGGGGGCCCGCTCGCAGCGCCGCCGCGAGCCGGCGCTGCGGGAGGGCGCTGCACCGGAGCGGGCGGCGCCCCGGGACGGGCGGCGTCCCCGAGCGGGCGGCGCTCAGCCCTTGCGGCCGACGCCGCCGTACATCGCCACCTCCGCGGGGGCCCCGAGGTCCTCCTCGTCGG
Organism: Streptomyces sp. NPDC048001; assembly: GCF_043203115.1. Lineage (NCBI taxonomy): Bacteria > Bacillati > Actinomycetota > Actinomycetes > Kitasatosporales > Streptomycetaceae > Streptomyces > Streptomyces sp. NPDC048001. The sequence goes on along the minus strand of NZ_JBIDBN010000018.1, from coordinate 13,269 downwards.
GCCGCCAGCGGTTGCAGGAGACCACTCCCGGGTCGAGCAGTTCGAGGCCGTCGAAGTAGCGGGCCACCTGATCGGGGGTCCGCTGGGTGAGCCGGGGGGTGCCGTTCTCGTTCCAGAACGCGACCGCCTCGTCCACCTCGGGCATCCGGGGGCTGGTGATCGTGTGGGAGAGCACCAGGTGGCTCCCGCTCGGCAGCCCCGCCATGAGCCGGCGGACCACACCGTACGACTCCTCGTCGTCCTCCACGAAGATCACGACGCCGAGGAGCATCAGCGCCACGGGCTCGGAGAGGTCCAGGGTCCGCGCCGCCTGCTCCAGGATCGCCTCCGGCTCCCGCAGGTCGGCGTCGAGGTAGTCGGTGCGCCCCTCCGGCGTCCCGGTGAGCAGCGCACGGGCGTGCACGAGCACCAGCGGGTCGTTGTCCACGTAGACGATGCGCGCGTCGGGCCGGATGCGCTGGGCGACCTCGTGGGTGTTGTCGGCGCTGGGCAGCCCGGTCCCGACGTCGAGGAACTGCCGGACGCCGGCCTCGGCCGCGAGGTGGCGCACCGCGCGGCCGAGGAAGCGGCGGTCCGCGAGGGCGTACTCGCCGATGCCCGGGTGGAGCGCACGGATCTGGTCGCCTGCGGCCTGGTCGACCGGGTAGTGGTCCTTGCCCCCGGTCCAGTAGTTCCAGATCCGGGCGGTGTGGGGGCGCGTGGAGTCGATGCGCGCCTGTATCGCTGCGTCGTCGGTCACGACATGCACCTTAGTGAACTCGGCTGCCCCGCAAGCGGGTTGCCGTGAAGTCGGCCCCCGCGCGGCGGCCCGGGGCCCGCTTCGCCCACCGCGGGGGCGACGGTGACGGCTCGATCCGCAGCGACTACTTTCCGTAGCAATCTGAATGACGTGAAACCGTCGGTGCCCCCAGCTCCTGCCCTTACAGTTCAGGGACGGAGCGGCAAAGGGCCCGGTACCAGGCTTGCGGAGCGAGGGACCCGCTTTCATGGTCTGAACCAGTTGCCACTACTCTGTGTCACGCAGCCAACAAGGCTGAGGCCAGAACCCCACCGTCGACCACGGAGGGGCCAGCACCACAGGAGCACCAGTGAAGAACTCTGCGATCGTGACCGACGCACCGGGCACGACCCACGCGCAGAACGGGGAGTCCGGACGCCGGCAGGGCCGGAACGGCGACGCGGGCGGCACCGTCGCCACGGTGACGTTCATCGCCCTGCTCGCCGTCGCCATCGGCCTCCTCGGCTACATGGTGGTCGGCGGCTGACATCGGCTCGGCGCCTCCGGAGGGGGTGCCCGGTCCTCACGGGGACCGGGCACCCCCTCTTCCTCGTCCAATCCCGTTCCCGGCCCCGGACCCGCGCCCCATCCGGGGGCCTCAGGCCCCTGGATCAGGCCATTACCGATCGGTAACGTGCTGGGTGCGCCCCCTTGGCGGGCGGCGCACCCGCGCGGGTACCCGTCCCGCACCGATCCTGGGAGGCAGCCGCATGACGCCACCGGATGCCGAGGCGTTCTACGTACGCCTCGACGACCACCGCTACATCCCCACCGAACACACCCGCGGCCCGTGGGACGCCGCCGCGCAGCACGCCGGCCCCCCGGCGGCCCTGCTCGGCCGCGCACTGGAGGAGCGCCCCGGCGCCCGCACGGACATGCGGCTGGCCCGGGTCACCTACGAGATCCTGCGACCGGTGCCCATAGCCCCGCTGGAGGCCACGGTCACCGTGCTGCGCGCCGGCCGCGGCACCGAGGTGGTGGAGGCCGCGCTGGCGCCGGAGGGCGGACGCCCGGTGATGCTCGCCCGGGGACTGCGCATCCGCACCACGGAGGAGCCCGGGCCCGCCGTCGCCGACGGCCCGCACCTGCCCGCCCCCTCCGAGACCTCGGCCTCGCCCTTCTTCGGCGTCCCCTGGGAGGTCGGCTACCACACGGCCATGGAGGCCCGGTTCGCCGAGGGCTCCTGGCTGGAGCGGGGACCGGGCGCGTGCTGGCTGCGGATGCGGATCCCCCTCGTCGCGGGGGACGCGCCGCGCGCCCTGGACCGGGTGCTGGTGGCGGCCGACTCCGGGAACGGGATCAGCAACGTCCTCGACTTCGAGCGCCATGTTTTCGTCAACCCGGACCTGACGGTCCACCTCCAGCGCCACCCACTCGGCGAGTGGGTGGCCGTCGCGGCCCGCTCCGGTGTGGACGAGGCGGGCATCGGCCTCGCCGACGCCCGGCTCCACGACGAGAAGGGGCCCATCGGCCGGAGCGCCCAGAGCCTCTTCGTCGCCCCCCGCTGAGCGGACGCGGCACGCGCCTCAGACCGGGGCGCCCTCCGCGTACCGGGGGACGCCGTCGGTGGCGAGCACACCCCCGGGCGGGGCGGGCAGGGGGACCTCCTCGCCGAAGCGCCCCGCCAGCGTCTCCCGGTAGCCCGCCCGGTCCGGTCCGGTGTGCAGGGCCCAGGTCCCGTACCGCGGGTCGACCACGAGCAGGGCGGGGACGCAGGCGACGGCGTACCAGTCCATCCGGTGGCCCGGCTCCCCGGCCTTCTCCTGCCGGGGCACGACCTCCACGGCGAGCAGCACGTCCCGTACGCCGAGCAGTCCACCGCCCGGCTCCGCCGCCGCCGCGCAGGGCCCTGCCGCGGCACGCACCACGAGGTCGGGCACGGCGAAGTCGTCGGGGTCGAAGGGCATCGCCACGGGCAGCGCCCGCCCGACCAGCAGGCCCCCCTCCGGCGCCGGGCCGACGAGGACGGCCGCGTCGAGTGCCGCCCTCAGCCCGTCGGCGAGAAGGCGGACCGCCGCCGTGCGTGTCGCGCAGTCCGTGCGGCTGAGCACCAGGCTGCCGCCCAGCACCTCCGCCCTCAGCGGCGTCAGCCGGGCGATGAGCCGGGCCAGCTCCCGCGGTGTGCGGGGTAACAGACGTCCCATCAGCATCGTCACCGGGAACCACCGACCTCGACCCGGAGCAGCTTCCCGCCGCCCGGGAGCACCGAGTGCCCCCAGGCGTCCGCGCACACGGCCCTTCGCGCAAGTACAGCGGACCGCGGATCCCGCGGAAGTCGGAGGGCGTGGACCCAGGGCGGGGATACGGTGGTGAGCATGGAAGTCCTCTCGACGGAGCGGGTGTTGAACGGGGGGTGCCCGGTGACCAGGTCGCTCCGTCGAGCGGGGTGCTTCCAGGCGGGCGGCCTGGAACACAGGCTAGATTCACGCAAGTAAGACTTGCACCACTTCCCGCATATTCGATGCGCATCTTCCTTCGCGAGGGTGACGGCACGCACAGACGAACGAAGGGGTGTGCTCATGGCCGGTCGGGCCGCTCCCACCGCACGACGCATCCGCGTCGGAGCCGAGTTGCGCCGCCTCCGCGAGCGCGCCGGACTGAACTCGACCCAGGCGGCCCGTCTGCTCGGCGTGGGGCAGGGGCAGCTGAGCAACGTGGAGACCGCCAGGTTCGGGGTGAGCCCCCAGCGCGTCCGCGCCATGGCGGACATCTACTCCTGCGGCGACCACGCCTTCGTGGAGGCGCTCTCCGCCATCGCGGAGGACCGGTCGCGGGGCTGGTGGGAGGAGTACCGAGCCATGCTGCCGACCGGTCTGCTCGACCTCGCCGAACTGGAGCACCACGCCGCCCGGCTCCGCACGGCGCACACCGCCCACATTCCCGGACTGCTCCAGACCGCCGAGCACGCGCGGGAGATCTACCACCAGGCGATCCCGGCCCTGGGCCCGCACGAGATCGAGCACCGCGTCTCGCACCGGCTGAAGCGGCAGACCGTCATCCACCGCTCGCACAGCCCCGTCCCCTACCAGGCCATCATCCACGAGGCCGCCCTGCACATGCAGTTCGGAGGGCGCAGAGTCGCCCGGGCCCAGCTCCGCCACCTGCTCCAGGTCTCGGAGTACCGGCACGTGACCCTGCGCGTCATCCCGTTCACCGGCGGCTCGTTTCCCGGCTCCGGACAGACGGTCAACTACCTCCACGGACAGGTGCCCCGACTCGACACCGTCCAACTGGACCAGGCGCACGGCACGGCCTTCGTCGACGGCGCCGAGGCACTGGGCCACTACAGGCAGCTCTTCGCCCGCCTCGAAGCCCTGGCACTACCCCCGTCGCAGTCACGAGACTTCATCCACGACCTGGCCGAGAACTCATGAAGGAGCCTCCGATGACCCCACCCTCGTGGCAGACCTCCTCCCACTGCGCCCAAGGAGAAGCCTGCGTGAACGTCGCAGCGGTCCCTTCCGGCGTCCTCCTCACCGAGTCCTCCGACCCCGACGGCGCGATACTCCACACCACCCCCGAGGCCTTCGCCGCCCTCACCCACGCCCTCAGGACCGACACACCCAGCCCCCACATCCACATCACCCGCACCCCCGACGGCCTCGTCCGACTCCACCACCCCCACACCCCCGAACAGACCGTCACCACCACCGCCGACAAATGGCACGCCTTCACCCTCGGCGTCCTCGACGGCGAATTCGACCACCTCGCAGAGCCGAGAAGGAGCCTCCGATGACCCCACCCGCGTGGCAGACCTCCTCCCACTGCGCCCAGGGAGAAGCCTGCGTGAGCGTCGCAGCGGTCCCTTCCGGCGTCCTCCTCACCGAGTCCTCCGACCCCGACGGCGCGATACTCCACACCACCCCCGAGGCCTTCGCCGCCCTCACCCACGCCCTCAGGACCGACACACCCAGCCCCCACATCCACATCACCCGCACCCCCGACGGCCTCGTCCGACTCCACCACCCCCACACCCCCGAACAGACCGTCACCACCACCGCCGACAAATGGCACGCCTTCACCCTCGGCGTCCTCGACGGCGAATTCGACCACCTCGGAGTCCGCGCCTGACCCGCACCACCGGCGCACTCCCCCCACGGGCGGGCACCGCCCCCGGGAGCCCCCTCCCGCACCGCCCGCAAATACGCCCCAAATGTGGCACAACGACAGTCATTGCCCAGAGTCACGCTCCGTGATACACAGAGTGACGATGCTTGCGCGGAGGTCGCCCCGCGCCGCCTTGCCGCAGGTCAGGGCGGCCGGGTCGGTCATACGTGCGGAGATCGGGTAAAGAGACCCTCGAAGACGGCATACGCGCGCGGATTCATCAGCGAAGATAGAGAGCGACCCGTGCCGTGGGGCGTGGGCGGCGAACAATCCGACAGGGGCGGTGAGTTACATGATCCTGGCAGCCGAAAAGGGCGACATCACCACCATTATCGGCGGTATCGCCCCGAACTGGGGCCCGTTCGGAAGCCTGGGCAACGAAGCTCGGGTGATGATCGAGGTCGTGATGGCCATCGCCATCCTCATCTGCCTCGGCATCGCGATCTGGGGCGCTGCCAAGCAGCGCATCGGCGCCACCGCCCTGCGCGACACCTTCAGCGCCGAACAGGGCAAGGGCCTGATCGTCGCCGGCCTCACCGGCGTCTTCATCATCGGATCGCTCGGAACCCTGTTCACCATCGTCTACGGGATGGCCGTCTGAGACCCCGCCACACCCGTTCGGCCCCCGCCCGGGCGGTCCGCCAGAGCCCGCGCACCTGATGTCACATCACCATCCCGCGCTCATGCGGGCACAGCACACGCCCACGACCGGTTGAGGGAGCCCGCGCGACATGAGCCTCGGCGACGATCACGACGGCCGTACGAGCGAGGGCTTCGGCGGCTCCGGCCAGACCCGCACCCGCCTCCCTGGCTCCGCGGAGGCCGACGTGTACGGCGGCGCCCGCCGTCCCGTGCGCAGCTCCCGGTCCCTCATCGGCGTGGTCGGTGTGGTGGTGCTGCTCGTCGCAGCGATCGCCTTCGCCAACCGCGGCGGCAACGAGGACGGCGCCGCCAAGGGCAACGCCTCCAACCCGGAGGCCGCACCGACGGCGGCCACCGGCGTCCGCCCCGTCAAGGGCCTTACGGGCGACATCCCGACGGGCTACGCACAGGACGAGCAGGGCGCCCAGAGCGCCGCGGCGAACTACGCGGTGGCGTTGGTCTCCGCGGACATCCTCAACCGCGAACGGCGCAGTGCCATCGTTCGCCAGATCTTCGTCGCCGGCGAAGCCGCCGAACTCGAACGCAAGCTCGACGAGGCGTACAGCAAGGAATTCCTCTCCGACATCGGCCTCGATGCCAATGGCAACGCGCCCACCGGCATGACCTACGTCTCACGCACGGCACCGGTCGGCACGCTGTCGAAGAGATTCACCACAGACAGAGCAACCATCGAGGTTTGGTGCACCGGCGTGTTCGGCATGGCCGGAGTCAGCTCCACCAACCCCGTCACCAACGACTGGTTCACCATGACCCTGAACCTGCGCTGGGCGACCAACGACTGGAAGGTCGAGAGCTTCTCCCAGAAGGACGGACCCGCACCGGTGAACGCCGACCGGACGGCCTCCAGCGCAGAAGAGATCACCAAGGCTGTTGAGCAGTACGGAGGGTTCACCTATGCACGGTAGGCCACGCCGCGCGCTCACCATCGCCGCCGCAGCAACTGCCCTGCAAGCGTCCCTGTTCTTCACGGCGGGACGGGTCTTCGCCGACCCCACACCCACGCCGACGCCCTCGGGTGACGCCAGGTGCGACCTGATCGTCGGCCCCGCCCGCGACTACTGCGAGAACGGCGAGCCCGGCGTCGCGCCCCGCTCCCCCGGCGTCACCAACCCCGCCGACGCCCTCGACCCGCTCTCCGCGCTCGCCCGCGGCTGCGCCGACGCGGCCATCACCGTGCTCGACTACCTCTCAGGAGCCGTGAAGGGAACCGCCGAGGTCGACTTCACCAACCAGGCCTTCCTCGCCCGCTACGCCATCGTCTTCGCCGCCGCCACCATCCTGACCCTGGTGCTGTGGCTCCTCGCCGTCGCCAAGCGCGCCATCCGGGGCGTCCCGCTGACGACCGCGATCTCCGAGGCCGTCGGCTTCCTCTGGCTGACCGTCCTCGCCTCCGCCTTCACACCCCTGATCCTCTACACCGTGGTCTCGGCCACCGACGCCATCACCGAGGTCGTCGCCTCCGGCACCGCGGAACAGACCGACATGTTCTTCGGCAGCTTCAAACAGGCCCTCCAGAAGGGCGACGCCATCAGCGGCGGGCCGATCATGCTGATCATCGTCGCGCTCGTCACCATCGTCGCCGCCGGCGTCCTGTTCCTGGAACTGTTCATCCGGGCCGTGCTCCTCTACGTCGGCGCGCTGCTCGGCGTCGTCGTCTACTCCGGGCTGGTCGACAAGAACATGTGGGGCCACGTCCGCCGCTGGGCCGGCATCATGATCGCGATCATCCTGGTCAAACCGATCATCGTCATCGTCCTCGGCCTCGCGGGCGCGCTCTCCGCCGGGGAGGGACCGGACTCCGTCTCCGCCGTCGTCTCCGGCCTCTCGATCATCCTGCTGGCCATCTTCGCCTCCGCGATGATCTACCGCTTCGTACCGGGCTTCGGCGACGAGATCGCCAACTCCCGCAACAACCGCATCCAGAACGCCGCCGAGGGCAAGGCCGCGGCCGTCATCAGCTCGCCCGCCGCCCTCGTCTCCCAGGGCATCAAGACGCACAGCTCCCGCGGCAACCAGGGCGGGGGCGGCGACGGCGGCTCCGCCGCGGCCCCCCGCCCCGCGAACCCGGTCAGCGGCGGCGTCGCCGCGCACGGCAGCCGCACCGGCACACCGGCCGCCGCACCCGCGCCCCGGAGCAGCGCCCCGACGGGCAGCACCCCGCACAGCAACCGCAACACCCCAGGAGGTGGAGGGCGTTGACGACCCCGTCCCAGTCCATCGCGCCCCGCCGCACGTACCTGATCGGCCGCGCCCGGCCGAACGCCGTCGTCGGCAAGAACCGCGAGACCGGCGAGATCACGCTGATCATCGCGGGTGCGTTCCTCGGCATGATGAGCGGGCTGCTGGTCCCCGTCCTCTCCCTGAGGATCGTGGCGCTCGTCGGCTTCCCCATGCTGGCGCTCGCCGCCGTCTACCTGCCCTACCGGCACCGCACCTTCTACAAGTGGTTCGAGATCAACCGCAGCTACCGGCGCACCCTGCGCCAGGGCACCACCTACCGCTCCGGGGCCGTCGAGGCCGGCACCCGGCTCGACGGCCGCGAGGTGGAGATCGGCCCGCCGCCCGGCATCGGGCGGATCAGCTGGCTCTCGGCCCCCTTCGGCCCCGACGAGATCGCGGTCCTGCTCCACGCCGACCGCCGCACCGTCACCGCCGTCATCGAGATCGAGGGCCCGGGCGTCGGCCTGCGCGACAGCGAGGACCAGGAGGCCCTGGTCGACCGGTTCGGGACCCTCCTCAAGCACGTGGCCAACGGCGACGGATTCGTCACCCGTCTCCAGATGCTCGCCCGCACCCTGCCCGCCGACCCGGACGCCCACGCCAAGGACGTCGCCCAGCGCGGCGACCACGCGGCCCCGGCCTGGCTCCAGGACTCCTACGACCAGCTCCAGTCGATGGTCTCCACCTCCAGCGAGCAGCACCGCGCCTACCTCGTGGCCTGCATGCACTACTCGCGTGAACTGGCCGCCGAGGCCCACGCGATGGCCCGCGCCGCCAAGGCCGCCTCCGGTGCCCGCCGACTCGACAAGGACTCCGGGCTCGCCGTCGTCATGGCCCGCGAGCTCAACGACATCTGCGCCCGCCTCGCCGAGGCCGACATCCGGGTCCGGCAGCCGCTCGGCCAGTCGCGACTCGCCTCCCTCGTGCACTCCATGTACGACCCCGACCATCCCATCGACCACATCCAGGCGATGACCAAGCGCAACGCCTGGCCCGCCGAGCTGGACGCCGTCGAGCCGACCCACCTCCAGGCCAAGACGCGCGAGTCGTCCACCCGGGCCCCCTGGTGCCACTCGACGGCCTGGGTCAAGGAGTGGCCCCTGACGCCCGTCGGGGTCAACTTCCTCGCCCCGCTCCTCGTCCACACACCGGACGTCATCCGCACCGTCGCGGTGACCATGGACCTGGAACCCACCGAGGTCGCCATCGAGCGCATGCTCACCGAGAAGACCAACGACGCGGCGGACGCCAGCCGCGCCGCCAAGATGAACCGGACCGTCGACCCGCGCGACATCGCCGCGCACGGCCGGCTCGACCAGCGGGGTGAAGATCTCGCCAGCGGTGCGGCGGGGGTCAACCTCGTCGGGTACATCACTGTGTCGTCGCGCTCGCCCGAGGCCCTGGCCAGGGACAAGCGCACGATCAGGGCCTCTGCCGGCAAGTCGTATCTGAAGCTGGAGTGGTGCGACCGCGAGCACCACAGGGCCTTTGTGAACACCCTGCCGTTCGCGACCGGCATCCGCCGATAGGGGCCCCGAGCCATGCGTGATCCGCTGTCCCTCCTCACCGAGGCGTTCACCTCCTTCGTGTTCGGGAAGGTGGAGACGACCCGCCTGCCCGTCCGCACCTCGACCGGGCAGGCCCAGGCCGTCTACCTGCCGACCGCCGCACCCGGGCTCGGCGACTCCGGCGTGATCATCGGCCGCGAGGTCTACAGCGGCAAGGGCTACATCTACGACCCCTTCCAGCTCTACGGCCAGCAGCTGCCCGCCCCCCACTGGCTGGTCCTCGGCGAGTCCGGCAACGGCAAGTCCGCCCTGGAGAAGACCTACGTCCTGCGGCAGTTGCGCTTCCGCGACCGCCAGGTCGTCGTCCTCGACGCCCAGGGCGAGGACGGCGTCGGCGAATGGAACCTCATCGCCCAGGAGCTGGGGATAACGCCCATCCGGCTCGACCCGATGACCGCCCTCGACGGCGGCATCCGCCTCAACCCGCTGGACCCGGCGATCACCACCACCGGTCAGCTCGCCCTGCTGCGCACCATCATCGAGGTGGCCATGGGCCACGGGCTCGACGAGCGCAGCGGCTTCGCGCTGAAGGTGGCCCACTCCTACGTCAACGAGACCGTCACCGACCGGCAGCCCGTCCTCACCGACATCGTCGAGCAGCTGCGCCACCCCGAGCCGGAGTCGGCCGAGGCGATGAACGTCGACATAGACGACGTGCGCGCGTGGGGCCTCGACGTCGCCCTCGTGCTCGACCGCCTGGTCGACGGCGACCTGCGCGGCATGTTCGATGGACCGACCACGGTGGGCATCGACCTCGACGCACCCCTCATCGTCTTCGACCTGTCCCACATCGACCGCAACTCCATCGCCATGCCCATCCTCATGGCCATCGTCGGAGTCTGGCTGGAGCACACCTGGATCCGGCCCGACCGCAAGAAGCGCATCTTCCTGGTGGAGGAGGCGTGGCACATCATCAACAGCCCCTTCGTCGCCCAGCTGTTCCAGCGGCTGCTGAAGTTCGGGCGCCGGCTCGGCCTGTCCTTCGTCGCCGTCGTCCACCACCTCTCGGACGTGGTCGACGGGGCGGCGGCACGGGAGGCCGCCGCCATCCTCAAGATGGCCTCCACCCGGACCGTCTACGCGCAGAAGGCCGACGAGGCGCGGGCCACCGGGCGGGTCCTCGGCCTGCCTCGCTGGGCCGTGGAGATCATCCCCACCCTCACCCCGGGAATCGCCGTCTGGGACGTCAACGGCAACGTCCAGGTCGTCAAGCACCTGATCACCGAGGCGGAGCGCCCGCTGGTCTTCACGGACCGGGCGATGACCGAGTCCTCACGGCCGGTCGTCCCCGAACACGTCCAGGCCGCCGAGTGGGAGGCGGAGCAGCGCGCGGCCCTCATCGAGCAGCACCAGAAGCAGTACGAGGACGAGTCCACCGAGTCGACGGTGGCCTGAGATGACGGCGGGGCGCAGGGCCCACGACGCGCAGGCCGGGGGCGGTGCACCACAGGGCCGCGCTCCCGGCGGCGGCATCCCGGACGGACTGCTGGTGGCTCTGCTCGCGGCCGTCATCGGCTTCGGCGCGGTCGTCTGGACGGGCACGGGGCTGGCGGGGCTGCTCGCCCACGGGTCCTGGCCCAACGGGGTGTCCTACACCGGGGCCCCCGGCGCCCTGCGCTCCCTGGTCGGGTCTCCGCAGGACCTCGCCGCGGCCTGGCCCGACGCCCCGCCCGCTCAGCTGTCCGGCTACGGGCTGTTCTGGGGACTCGTCATCGGCCAGGTCATGCTTCTGGTGGTGCTCGCCGTCTTCGCGCTGGGCACCCTCGCCCGGTGGCGCGCGGTCCGCGCGGCCGCGCGCGCCGAGAAGGCCCTCGCGGGCCCCCGCCACGAGGCAGGCGTCCCCTCCGGACCTGACGACCCCGCCCACGGCGTGGCGGTTCCCGCACACACCCCGCCCCGACCCGGTGCGGAGGGCGTGGCCGGAGACCGGATGGAGGCCCCGTCGACCGCGGCCACCGCCCACCATGCGGCCGCCGCGGCGCACCCGACGGCCGTGGCCGGTCCCCCGAGGGCAGCGCCCACGACGGGCGTGTCCCGGGAGCCGGCAGCCGTTCCCGGACCCCGCGCCCCCGTGGCGCCCGTCCTCTACGGGGACGCCTCCGCGCGGCGTGAGGCGGCCGTCCGGGCCCTGCTGGACGCCGACGGCCCCGCCCTCGTCACCACCTCCGACCCGGCCGTGTGGTCCGAGACCAAGGACACCCGCGCCAAGCTCGGGCCCGTGCTCGTCTACGATCCGGGCCACCTGTGCGACACCCCGTCCCGCGTGCACTGGTCGCCCGCGGAAGGCTGCGAGGACGCCGCCCGTGCGGCCGCACGCGCCACGGCCCTGCTGGCCCCCGTACGCCCGCACGCCCTGGCCGACGCGGCGATGGCCGACACCGCGGAGACACTGCTGCGCTGCTGGCTGCACGCCGCCGCGATCGACGGCCGCCCGTTCCGCCAGGTGCACCGCTGGGCCCAGGGCACCTCCGCCCAGGACCCCGTGCGGATCCTCCGCACCCACCCCCGGGCGGCCGGCGGGCTCGCCGGACTGCTGGAATCGGCGCTGACCGCGCACCCCGAACGCCGGGACATCGCCACGCAGCTGACGTCCCGTGCCCTGTCCGCGCTGTCCTCGGTGCACATCCGTGAGGCATGCACAGCACATCGAACCGATTCCCTGGCCTTGGAATCATTCGTGAACGAAGCGGGCACCCTTTATGTAGTGGGTGAGGCGGTCGAGGATCCTCGTACCCGCCCGGGTGCCGTGCCCCTCCTCACGGCACTCGTCGCAGACGTGGTCGAGCGCGGCCGCCGCGTGGCCGAACGGTCATCCGGTGGTCGGCTCGACCCACCACTCACGCTCGTCCTCGACGACATCGCCGCGGTGGCCCCGTTCCCGCTGCTGCCCTGGCTGCTGACGGACGGCCGGAGCCGCGGTCTGCCGACGCTCGCACTGCTGCGCTCCCCCGAACAGGGCCGCTCCCGCTGGCCGGGGGCTCTGCCGGGCCGCTGACACGCCGGCACCGGAGGCGTCGACGCCGGTGGCGCCGCGCCCGACCATCGGCCCGGCCCGGCCCGGCCGGGGCGAGGCGGGGCGGGGCGGGGCGGGGCGGGCGTCCGCCGGATCGCCTCCGTACGTCCGGCTACACAGCCGGCTCGCGCAGCACCTCGTACTCCCGGGCCTGCTCGTCGCCGGGAATCGGGGAAGTGTCCCCGCTCGGCGCGAAGCCGATCCTCCGGTACATGCGTGCGGCGCGTTCGTTGTCGGCGTGGAAGATCAGCCGCACCCGCTCGATCCGTGGTTCCCGAAGTTCCCAGGCCCACTCCAGGGCGGCGCGGAACAGGGCATCGGCCACTCCCCGGCCGCGTGCCTCCGCACGGACGAAGACACCGACCACATGCCCCTGGTGCACCCGGGCCGGCTTACCGAGGCGGGGCGCGGCCCCTGCCCGTTCGACCAGTACCGAGACCGTGCCGTCCCAACGGCCGTCCGGGCCTTCGGCCACCAGCTGGACCACATGGCGGCCCTCGGCGGCCTCCGCCGTCCTCTGCCGCCACTCCGCATCGGGACGGGCCAGGGCCGTCTCGTAGCTCTCCAGGAAGGCGATCGAGGCCAGCGGGTCCTGCAGCGCGGCCAGCCGGAGCTCCCGCACCTGCTCCCAGTCTTCGGGCCGTACCGGCCGGATGAGGTACTCCATGCCCGCATGGTCACCCGGGGCCGTCCGCCATGGCAAAGGACTTTCATCTGATGGGACAGGCCCGCCGGGACGGCCGGTGTCGCGGATTCCTTGCCCCGGACACCCTCCACGCCCCCCGGAAAACGGTCCGGAAACGCGAAAGAGCCCCGGAACACCATGGTGTTCCGGGGCTCTCCCCAACAATAGTTCGGCGGCGTCCTACTCTCCCACAGGGTCCCCCCTGCAGTACCATCGGCGCTGAAAGGCTTAGCTT
>NZ_JBIDBN010000017.1:0-115639 GCF_043203115.1 Streptomyces sp. NPDC048001 | reverse complement strand
CGCCCGTCGCGTCACCACCGGCTGCGGGCCTCGGGGAGGGGAGCCGGACCATGACCGCGCGTCGGAGGACCCGTTGGAGAGCCGTGCGGGCGGGGGCCGCCCTGCTGGCCGCGGGGCTGCTCGCCGGGTGCGGTCTGCTGGGTACGGAGCCGGAGCCGGACGCGACCACGGACGGCCGCCCCCGTGACGCCTCCCCCTCCCCCTCGTCGGAGCTGAAGGACACGCCCAAGTCCCCGGCCCTGCCCGCCGCCCTCACCTCCCAGCGCCCCGACTGGAAGCGCTGTACGGCCCCGCCCAACGGCCGGGCGCCCGGCTCCGGCTGGCGCTGCACGAGCGTGCAGGTGCCCCTGGACTACAGGAAGCCGTCCGGGGAGACGATCTCCATCGCGCTGATCCGCAAGGAGGCCCGCGACAAGGACCGGCGGATCGGCTCGCTGCTGTTCAACTTCGGCGGCCCCGGCGGTTCGGGCGTCGACATACTGCCGCGCGCGGCCGGTTCGTACGGGAAGCTCAACTCCCGCTACGACCTGGTGGGGTTCGATCCGCGCGGGGTAGCGGCCAGCTCCGGGGTGCGGTGCCGCACCGACGAGGAGCAGGAGCAGGCCTTCCGCACGGTGGACCTGACCCCGGACACGGCGGCCGAGGAGGCGGCGTTCATCGAGGACGGCGCGGCCTTCGGCGCGGGGTGCGAGCGCCGCTCGGGCACGGTCCTCCCCCATGTCGGCACGTCCAACGCCGCCCGCGACCTGGACCTGGTCCGCCACGTGCTCGGTGACGACAAGCTGTCGTATCTCGGCTTCTCGTACGGTACGGAGCTGGGCGGGACCTACGCGCACCTCTTCCCGCACCGCGTGGGGCGGGTCGTCCTGGACGCGGTGGTCGACCCGACGGCCGACGGCATCGGGCACGCCCGCAACCAGGCCACGGGGTTCCAGCGGGCCCTGGAGAACTACCTCAAGGACCGCGGCCAGGACCCGAAGGCGGGCTCGGAGCGGATCGCCCGGCTGCTGGCCCGGCTCGACGGGAAGCCGCTGCCGACCTCGTCGGGGCGTGAGCTGACCGAGTCCCTCGCCATCACGGGCATCGTCACGCCGCTCTACTCGCGGTACAACTGGCCCGAGCTGACGGCCGCCCTGGACGAGGCGGAGAAGAAGGGCAGGGGCGACGGCCTGCTCCGGCTCGCCGACTCGTACAACGGGCGCGACGAGAGCGGGCGTTACGACACCCAGGCCCACTCCCAGCGGGCGATCTCCTGCGCCGACTCCAAGGCCCGCCCCACGGTGGACGAGGCCCGCGCGCTGCTGCCCGAATTCCGCAGGCTCTCCCCGGTGTTCGGGCCGTTCCTGGCCTGGGACACGGCGGGCTGGTGCGCCCAGTGGCCGGTCGACGGGGAGCACGAGAACCCGGAGACCAGTGCGCCGGGCGCCGCCCCGATCCTGGTCATCGGCACGACAGGCGACCCGGCGACGCCGTACGAGGGGGCGCAGCGGATGGCGGACGAGCTGGGCAAGGGCGTCGGCATCATGGTCACCAACAAGGGCGAGGGGCACGGGGCGTACGGGGAGAGCCCGTGCGTGACCTCGACCGTGGACGCGTACTTCCTGGACGGGAAGGTTCCGGACGACGGCCTGACCTGCGGGTGACGCGCACGCAGAAGGGGCCGGTCCACACCAGGTGGACCGGCCCCTTCCCCGTACGACGAGCAGGACTACAGCGGCACGGGCAGGCTCTAGTAGACCGGCTTCTCGGGCTCGATCTGGTTGACCCAGCCGATCACGCCGCCGCCCACGTGCACCGAGTCGGCGAAGCCCGCCGACTTGAGGACCGCGAGGA
This sequence comes from Streptomyces sp. NPDC048001, assembly GCF_043203115.1. Classification (NCBI taxonomy): domain Bacteria; kingdom Bacillati; phylum Actinomycetota; class Actinomycetes; order Kitasatosporales; family Streptomycetaceae; genus Streptomyces; species Streptomyces sp. NPDC048001. The sequence goes on along the minus strand of NZ_JBIDBN010000017.1, from coordinate 113,806 downwards.
CCTCGGCGCTGCGGACACCCGTCTTGCAGTGCAGGACGATACGGCGGTCCTGCGGGAGGTCCTGGAGGGCGGTGCCCATGAGGAACTCGTTCTTCGGGATCAGCTTCGCGCCCGGGATCGAGACGATCTCGTACTCGTTCGGCTCGCGGACGTCGATGATCTCGATCTTCTCGTCCCCGTCGATCCACTCCTTGAGCTGCTTGGGAGTGATCGTGGAGCCGGCCGCCGCCTCCTGGGCCTCCTCGGAGACGACGCCGCAGAAGGCCTCGTAGTCGATGAGTTCGGTGACGGTCGGGTTCTCGCCGCAGACCGCGCAGTCGGGGTCCTTGCGGACCTTGACCTGGCGGTACTGCATCTCCAGGGCGTCGTAGATCATCAGACGGCCGACCAGCGGGTCACCGATGCCGGCGAGCAGCTTGATCGCCTCGGTGACCTGGATCGAGCCGACCGACGCGCAGAGCACGCCCAGCACGCCGCCCTCGGCGCAGGAGGGGACCATGCCCGGCGGCGGGGGCTCCGGGTAGAGGCAGCGGTAGCAGGGACCGTGCTCGGCCCAGAACACCGAGGCCTGGCCGTCGAAGCGGTAGATCGAGCCCCAGACGTACGGCTTCTTCAGCAGCACGGCGGCGTCGTTGACCAGATAGCGGGTGGCGAAGTTGTCCGTGCCGTCCACGATCAGGTCGTACTGGGCGAAGATCTCCTTCACGTTCTCGGCTTCGAGCCGCTCCTCGTGAAGGACCACGTTGACGTACGGGTTGATGCCGAGCACCGAGTCCCTGGCGGACTGCGCCTTGGGCCGGCCGATGTCGGCCTGGCTGTGGATGATCTGGCGCTGCAGGTTCGACTCGTCGACCTCGTCGAACTCGATGATGCCCAGCGTGCCGACCCCGGCCGCGGCCAGGTACATCAGGGCCGGTGAGCCGAGACCGCCGGCGCCCACACAGAGCACCTTCGCGTTCTTCAGGCGCTTCTGTCCGTCCATCCCGACATCCGGGATGATCAGGTGGCGGGAGTACCTGCGGACCTCGTCGACGGTGAGCTCAGCGGCTGGCTCGACCAGGGGTGGCAGCGACACAGGAACCTCAACAATGCAGGTGGTCGGATTTACGTACATCGACTGCGCGTACATCGACTACGTACGGTTGTTCTTCCGGTAACACTGCCACGCCCCTTCTCATTCCGAGATACCGGGTCCGATCCGCGAGACGATTTCGTCCCAGTACCTGGGCAGCGCCGCGAATGGATCGGTTTGTCCGCTCCGTCCGTCGGCGCTCTGTCCGCCCCGGTCCGTGAAGAAGATCGTCCCGGCGCCCTGCCAGCGGGCGATGCGCATCGCCTCGTCGAGATGGGTGCGGGGCACCCCGTGGACGAAGTGCGCGAACCGGCTCGGCGGATAGTCCGCCGTCCACTCGGCCACCTGCGACCAGCGGTAGTCGGTCCACGGGCCCTGGAAGGTGACCAGTTGGTCGGCCGCCTCCGCGTAACCGGGGTGGGGGTGGGTGCCGTGGCCGAGGACCAGGCGACCGCCGTCGTCCGCGCTGTCGCTCTCCGCCAGCAGCGCGTGCAGGGTGCCGGTGAGCCGCCGGACGGCGGGCAGCTCGGCCCGTTCGGTGGGGCAGCGGGCGAGATAGAAGCCGCCGACCCGGTACCAGTCGATGAAGGACCGGGCGTCCGCGATCAGCTCGTCGAACGGCCGCCCGCCGTGGGCCAGATCGAGGTGGCCGACGAGCCGGCCGCCGCAGGCGCGTACGGAGTCGTCCGGCTCCTCGCCGTGCAGGGCGCGCTCCCGGGCGTTGCGGAGCCGCCCGGCCACTTCCAGGCAGTGCGGGTCGGGCCGGGTGCCGGGGCCGCCCGCGATGTTGAGGACGGCCCAGTGGAGCGGGGTGCCGGGGCGGACCAGCTCGGCCCACTCGGCGGGGGCGAGCAGCGGGTGGGCGTAGCCGGGGACGCCGAAGCCGAGCTGTTCGCCGCCCGCGGTCCTGAGGGTGTCGGCGGAGGCGGTCAGATACGGCATGCCGCCTCCATCCAGATGTCCGCGAGCGACTCCTCCAGGTTGATCCGGGGGCGCCAGCCGAGCCGGTCCCGGGCGGTGCGGACGTCGGCCTGCTGCCAGGCCCCGCAGCCGTCCGGGTAGGGGGACGGGGTCGCGGAGAGGTGCTCGATCACCGACTCGGCGGAGGTGCGCGGGGCGCCGATGGGGAGGCGCGGAGGGGGCGAGTCCAGTTCATGGAGTGCGCCCGCGTACCCGGCGACCCTTGCCAGTACGGCGGCGGCGTCCCGGAGCCGGACGGCCCGCCCGGTGCCGATGTTGACGACGCCCTGGGCGGCGGAGAGCGAGGCGGCGTGGACGGCCCGCGCCACGTCCCGTACGTCGACGAAGTCCCGCTGCACGCCGAGGCCGCTGAGCTTCAGCTCGCCGTCGCCCGCCTGCATGGCCCGGCGCATGGCCTCGGCGAGCCGGCCGAGCGGGGAGCCGGCGGGGGTGCCGGGGCCGACGGGCGAGAAGACCCGGAGCACGACGGCGTCGAGGCCCGAGCCGAGGACCAGCTCGGTGGCGGCGAGCTTGCTGACGCCGTACGGACCGCCGGGGCGCGGGATGGCGTCCTCGGCGGTGGAGGAGCCGGGCTGCGAGGGGCCGTACTCGGAGGCGCAGCCGACCTGGACGAGCCGGGCCCCGCAGCCGCTGCGGCGCAGGGCCTCGCAGACGGTGGCGACGGCGACGGTGTTGTGGCGGGTCAGCTCCCGGGCGCCGCCGCGGGTGGCGCCCGCGCAGTTGACGACGACTCCGGGGTGGACGGCGTCCAGGAAGCGGGTGAGCGCTCCCGGGCTGCCGCCCGCGAGGTCGAACCGGACGTCGGCGTCGTCGCCGCGCCCGAGGGCCGTGAGGTGGACGGCGGGGTCGGCGAGCAGCCGGTCGGCGACGAAGCGGCCGAGGAATCCGTTGGCTCCGAGCAGCAGCACCCTCATCGCGCACCGCCTCGGTGCCGACGGCGGGCTGCCGGTGCGGGGGACTGGGGGGTCATGGCGGGTTACTCCTTGGTGGATCGGTCGGTCTGGCGGGGTGAGGCCCGCGGCGTCGGCTCCGCGGGAGTGGTGCGGTGGTGCGGTTCGGGGGGGGTGGCGGTTTCGGGGGTACGGGGGCGGGGCCGGTCAGGTCCTCGTATGGGCGGAGGCCCGGGACAGGGCGGCGGAGGCGTGGACGAGCAGGCCGAGCGCCGCCGCGCCGCAGGCCAGGGCGGGGACGGCGCCGGTGCCGCCCGCCTGGACGAGCGCGTGGACGGGCCGGGCCAGCGGATCGAGGCCGGGGAGCCGGGCGGCGAGGACGAGGGCGGGGGCCGCGGCCTCCACGGCACAGGCGGCGGCGAGCGCGGCGGCGCCCGGTCCGGGCAGTCCGTGGGCGGCCAGCAGCCGGGCCAGGAAGAGCAGCACCCCGAGGGCGGCGGCCGCGACCGGCGTCCCGGTGCCGCCGAGGCCGAGATCGGCCAGGTGCAGCAGGGGCAGCAGGGCGCAGAGGAAGAGGGCGACGGCCGCCAGGAGCAGGGGGCGCACCCCCGCGCCGAACTCGTCCAGTGCGCGGCTTCCGTGGAGTTTGCGGCGGGCCCGCACGGTGAAGAGGTGCGCGCACCAGGCGGCCGGGGCGATGGCCGCGGCGAGCCCGAACAGCGGGGCGGGCGCCGGCTGCCAGGGCCCGTCCGGGCCGCCGCTGATGACCTGGGCGATCAGCTCCTCGCCGTACACCGCGAAGCTCAGGAGCCAGCAGGCGTACAACCCTGCGCGCCCCGCTCCTTCGGGGGCGCGCAGGGGCCCCCGAAGGAGGCAGAGCCGGAGCGCCAGGCAGGCCAGGAGTGCGCCGGTGAGGACCACGGCGGCCCGCACTCCCCCGCCGAGCGCCCCTTCGGTGAGCCGGAGCACCCCGGCGGTGGCGAGGCAGGCGGCGCCGGGCAGCAGCGCGAGCAGCGTCCACCCGGCGCGGGCCCCGCCATCCGGGTGCGGGGCCGGGGCCACCGGGGGCGGGGACTCGGCGGGCCCGGCCGGGGTGCGGGCGTACAGCTCCTCGGCCAGCGCGAAGACGTCCCGGTGCCGGTAGCGGGCGGCGGTCCGGTCGGTGAGCCCGTGGGCCTCCAGACCGGCCGCGATCTCCAGCGGGCTGACGGCCCGTTCGCAGAGGGCGCGGTGGTGGTGCATCAGCGACTTCACGGGGTCGGCGGTCCCCCGGCGCGCGGGACCGGGGTGCCTGCGCTGCCCGACGCGCGCCGGGATCTCGGCGGGGCGGAGGGGGGTTGGGGTCGGGGCTTCCGTAGCCCCGGCGGTGGACGGGGTAGGGCTGGGGCCGTCCGTAGCCCCGGCAGCGGGCTCGGCGGGCTGAGCAGGCTCGGCGGGCTCAGCCGCAGGCCCGGCGGCGGGCGGGGTGGGGTCGGCCGCAGGCCCGGCGGCAGGCTCGGCAACGGGCGAGGCGGGGTCGGCAGGCACCGTGATCCCTTCTCCCTGTTCGGGGCGGGTCGGTCGGTCACGCATCGCCGTCCCCCGGTCCACGGTCGGCGGCCGCACAGACCCGCACGCGCTCCCGCATCTGCTCCGGCGCACACCCTCGCGCCCCGACCACCGCGCGCTCGTCCGCCGGTTCCGGTTCACGCCCCGTCGCCCTGACGGCTGCGCGCTCGCCGACCGCTTCCACCCGCCCCTCCCCGGCCCCGGCACGCGTCTCAGCCGCCGCAGGCTCCCCGGCAACCACCGTCTCCCCCGCGCCCTCCCCCACCGCACACTCCGGCCCGTCCGCCGCCACCACCGCGACACCGGCCCGGTCCGTGCCGGTCGCCGCGGCGCGGGGCCGGGTCCAGGGCCCGGGGAGGCGGGCCTCCGGTGGGGTGGCGAAGAGGAGGGGGGCGCCGTCGGGCTCCCGACGGACCGAAGCCTGCGAGATCAGCTCCAGGTAAATGCCGCGAAATGCCGCGAGGTTCTGTTCGACGGCGAAGAGTTCGAGCGCGCGGGCCCGCGCCGCCGCCCCCAGGCGCGCCCGGCGCTCCGGGTCGCGCAGCAGCGCGATGCAGGCGTCCGCGAGCGCCCGGGGGTTGCGCGGGGGGACGACCAGGCCGGTGCCGCCGATGACCTCGACGACGGCACCGACGTCCGTGGAGACCGTGGCCCGGCCGCAGAACATCGACTCGACGAGGCCGATCGGGAAGCCTTCGACGACGCTGGAGAGGACGGCCACACCGCCCGCCGCGTAGGCCTCCGCGAGGTCGGGGATCTCGGGGCCGCCGATCTCCTCGAAGGTGACCGGGCTGACGCCCTCGGCGTGGGCGCCGGGGGCCTCGTCGGGGAAGAGCTGGGCGGCCAGCGCCCGGCAGTGCGCGAGGTACGTGGCGGCCTCCTCGCCCTCCGCCGGGGCGCCGAAGATCCGCAGCCGGGCGTCCGGTTCAGCGCGGCGGACCTCCGCGAAGGCGTGGAGCAGGGCGATCAGGTCCTTGGCGGGCTCGATCCGGCCGGCCCAGACCAGGGTGTCCGGGCCGCCCTTGTCGTCGTGCTCACCGACCCGGGCGAACCGCTCGGCCGCCATGCCCGGATAGACCGTGCGCTGCTTGGCCGGGTCGGCGCCGCACCGCTGCTGCCAGCGGCGTACGTGGGTGTTGCCCGCGACGACGAGCGCGGCCTGCCGGTAGACCTCGGCCGCCAGCAGGGCGTGGAAGCGGGCGAGGAGGGCGCGTACGGGAGCGCCGAAGGGCGCCTCCGGCGCGGCCAGGTAGTGCGCGCGGAGCTGCACGCCGTGCTCGGTGACGAGCAGGGGCACCCCGAAGAAGCGTTTGGCCAGCAGCCCCGGAATCGCGGCCGCCCCGCCCGAGGCCGCGTGGCAGAGGTCGACCGCACCGAGGCCCTCGGGGTCGTACCAGTCGAGCGAGAGCGGGCGCAGGAGGCGCTCCAGCTCGGCGGCGAAGGCGAGGTGGTCCACGACGGTGGCGCCCCGCACGATGCGGCCGGCGCCCCGGGCGCGGGAGGCGGCCTCCAGGATCCGTACGGTGGCCTCGGAGCGCAGGGCGAGGTGGAGTCCGCCGCGCTCGCGGGCCAGCTCGGCCAGGCCGTAGAAGCCCTCGGTGAAGAGTTCGGCGCCCGGCGCCCCGTCGGCGGCCGGGTCGGACCCGGCCTCCTCGGTGGCGCAGACCGCGGTGGCGAGCGCCGTCAGGTGGGCGGCGAAGCGCCTGCGGTCGCGCCGCCCATAGGAGACGCCTCCGCCGGTCACCAGCCGGGCCAGCAGGCCGCGTTCACCGCTGCCGCGCGGGGTGCCGTCCTCCGGTGTCCAGAGCGGTGCGGTCCGCACCCGGCCGACGTGGTGCGGCAGCCGGACCCAGCCCTGGTCCTCCTGGTCGGCGGAGCGGCTCAGTGCGAAGAGGTCGAACTCGTGCTGCGGCAGGCCGTGCACCAGCCGGTCGCACCAGAGCCTGGACTCACCGGTCGCATACGGGTAGCCACCCTCCGTGAGCAGTCCGATCCGCACGAGCACACCCCCGATCTCCCTTGTGGGCAGCCGCCGTTGGAACGGCGACTCGCAGCGGGACGACCGTAAGCGGATACGCCGGTGGCGCGACGGACGGTTGTCCGTCGCGCCACCGGAAGGGGTGAATGCACGTAACTTTCGCCGCGGCGTCGCGTTCTGTTGCGATAGAGTCGCGCTTCGTCACGCGGAGTCATCATCGAAGGCTCCGGAGAGCGCCTCGGCAGGCGGATCCCCCGTCAGGCGGCGCGGCGGGCGCGGCGCCCGCGAGACGCGCGGTCAGCCCCCGGGGTGCACCCAGGGGTTGGCCCGGCAGGCCACGCCGTTGATCTCCAGGGTCTTGGTCTGCTGCTGCATCACCGGGGCGAGGGCGCCCGGGGTGGCGCAGTTCACGTGGTTGTGGCCCAGGCGGTGGCCCACCTCGTGGTTGATCAGCATCTGCCGGTACTCCAGCATCAGCTCCGGACCGTAGGTCTCGGCGCCGCGCGCCCAGCGGAAGGCGTTGATCATCACGCGCTCGGTGGCGGCCGAGTCGCAGGAGACGTTGTCCACCGTGGTGTCCAGGCCCGACTTGGCGCACCAGACGCCCGTGGTGCCCGGGCTGGCCAGGGTGATCACGAACTCCGGCTCGCCGGAGGAGATCCGCTCGAAGGTCATCGCCCCGCCGTGCGACCAGCTCCGGTCGTCGTTGAGGGTCTCCTGGACCGCCCGCGCGAACACCGAGGAGTCCAGCGGCAGCCCCTTCTCCACGTCGATCCGGTAGCGGACCGTGCGCCCGGTGCCCGGCGCGCGGTCCGCTCCGGGCACGGCCTCGAACTCCCCGGAGCCCTCCAGCCCGGGGTCGATCTCGAACTGGGAGGCCATCAGCTGCTCGTAGCCCGGCGGCTCGGCGGGCTGCGACGGCCGGGTACCCGCCTCGGAGGGAGTGGGCCTGCCCTCCGAGCGGTCCGGCCGCACCTGCTCCGCACCGCGCTCCTGCCCGGCGGACTGGGCCCCGATCTCCTGCGGGCCCCCGTCGGCCACCTGGCCCGCCACGACGACCGCGAGCACGGTGGTGACGGCCGCCGCGGCGATCCCCGTCGCGGTCCGGCCCCTGCCACCGCGGGCGGGGGGCTCGGCCCCCTCCGCCGGGTCGGCCGCCCCGGCAGGGGGGCCGCCGCCGGGGCCCGCCTCCCGGCGGACGGCGCCGGGGTCGTCGAAGGCCTCCAGGAACTCCTGCCGCGGGCCCGGTATCCGGGGCGCGGCGCCCGTCGCGGGCGGCGCGAGGGTGCGCTGCCGCGGGCCCGCGCCGGCACTCCAGTCCTGCGGCCCGCCCCAGCCTCCGCCCGCCTCGCGGTGCTCGGGGTGGCCGCCCCGGACGCCGTCGGCGCCCGGCGCGGGGGCCTGCACCCCGCCGCGGCGGCGCCTGCCGGTGCCGGGCCGGTCGGCCGCGGCGGCCTCCCGCGCCCCGGTGTCGGCGCCCTGGGGCGCGGGGCCCTTGCGGCTGTGTCGTCCCACGCCCCGGATCAGCTCCCACCGCAGTCGTCGAGCAGGCCCCGCACGGCCTGGGCGACCGCCTCGGGGTACTCCATCATCGCAACGTGCCCGGCCTCCGGGAGCGTCAGCAGCCGGGAGTCCCGGAAGGCCGCCGCCGCCTTGCGCGCCATACGGTACGAGACGAGGCGGTCCCTGCGCCCGTAGACGAGCAAGGTGGGGGCGAGCACCCGCTCGGCCTGCCGCCACAGGCCGTGCTGGCCGCCGAGGGTGTAGGCGTCGACCAGGCCCCGCGCCGACCTGGACATCGCCTCCCAGAAATAGGGGAGGCCCATCCTGCGCTCCATCTCGGCGACGGCGTCGCGCAGGGCCTCGTCCGTCACCCGTCCGGGGTCCCCGTAGCAGAGGGCGAGCACCCCCCGGGTGCGCTCCTCGGCGGACCAGCCCGCGGTCGCGCGGGTCAGGAGCCGGGCCGTGCCGGGCATCGCCAGCAGCGCCGTCGGGACGGCGGTGCGCTGCACCCGCAGCTCGGGGAGGGCCGGCGAGACCAGGGTGAGGGTGCGCACCAGGTCGGGGCGGACGGCGGCGACCCGGGTGCAGACCGCGCCGCCGAGCGAGTTGCCGACCAGGTGCACGGGGCCGCGGCCGGAGGCGTCCAGGAGCCGGACGACGGACCGGGCGTGGCCCCGGACCGAGTAGTCGCCGTCCTCGGGCGGCGGGGAGACGCCGAAGCCGGGCAGGTCGACGGCCTCGCCGTCCAGCACGTCCTGCAGCAGCGGCATCAGCGCCGACCAGTTCTGGGAGGAGCCGCCGAGCCCGTGCACGAAGAGCGCGGGGGGCGTCCCGGCCGGGGCGGGCGGACGGGCGCGGACGTTCAGCGTCAGGCCGGGCAGGGCGACGGAGCGCAGCTCCTCCCCCTCGGCGACGCGGACCCCGGAATCCGGGGCCGACGCCCTGCCGACCGCGGGGGCTCCCGGCAGCTCGGTCGAAGACATGCGGGCAATGTTACGAGACGATCACGCCCGGCCCGGTGTGTCGGGCGTCACAGCCCGCACGCCCACCGCATAGCGCCCGGGTTCCACAGCTCCTAGGCTCGTAGGCATGGGGGCGCATTCCAGGGAGAGCGGTGCGGCATGACAGTCGATCCCACTGAACCGGAGACCTTCACCCAGAACGGCGACTCCGCCGCCGAGGACTCGGAGGTGCCGGAGGCGGACGCCGCGGAGCAGCACACCGAGGTCCGCTCCGAGCGGGACGATCCCGTCGACCGCACCGACCCCGCCTCCTCGAACGAGGCGGACGCGGCCGAGCAGGCCCGTGTGGTCTCGCTCGACGAGGACGACTACCGGTGAGACGGCCGCCCGCGAACGGGGGGCCGGGGTGTTCCGGCCGCCACGGTTACCGCCGGTATGTCCCCCGGCCGCCGGTCGGGCGGCTTCCACGGCTGTCCGGTCCGTGAAATTCTGCGTCCGCACCACGCGCCCGGTCATTACCGAAAAGTACGATGGCGGGCGCGGCGCACAGCGCACACGGAACGATCGACTGTGCTTGTTCACCACACTGGGAGGCGGCGTGACAGCCATCGAGCAGACAGAGGCGGCGCGCCCGCGGGGCACCCGCCTGCCGCGCCGAGCCCGCAGGAACCAGCTCCTGGGCGCGGCCCAGGAGGTCTTCGTGGCGCAGGGGTACCACTCCGCCGCCATGGACGACATCGCCGAGCGGGCGGGCGTCAGCAAGCCCGTGCTGTACCAGCACTTCCCCGGGAAGCTGGATCTCTACCTGGCCCTGCTGGACCAGCACTGCGAGGCGCTGCTGCAGGCGGTGCGGACGGCGTTGGCGTCGACGACCGACAACAAGCTGCGCGTCGCGGCGACCATGGACGCCTACTTCGCCTACGTCGAGGACGAGGGCGGCGCCTTCCGGCTGGTCTTCGAGTCGGACCTGACCAACGAGCCCGCGGTGCGCGAGCGCGTGGACCGGGTGTCGCTCCAGTGCGCGGAGGCGATCTCGGAGGTCATCGCCGAGGACACGGCGCTGTCGAAGGACGAGTCGATGCTGCTCGCCGTCGGCCTCGGCGGCGTCTCGCAGGTGGTCGCCCGGTACTGGCTCTCCAGCGGCTCCGCGATCCCGCGGGACACCGCGGTGCAGCTGCTGACCTCGCTCGCCTGGCGCGGCATCGCGGGCTTCCCGCTGCAGGGCGCCGAGCAGCACTGAGCGCTGTTCGCTCCTGGCGTGGGCGCAGGGCGCCGGAGGGCCCGGCCAGCGGGCTAGTGTGTGCTGCGTACGGCGCGGTTCACCGCGCAACGCACGGACCGTTCGGAGGGACATAGCCGTGGAGATCAAGATCGGCGTGCAGCACGCACCCCGGGAGATCGTGCTGGAGAGCGGGCAGTCCGCCGAGGAGGTCGAGCGCGCGGTGGCCGATGCGCTGGCCGGCAAGGCGCAGCTGCTCAGCCTCATGGACGAGAAGGGCCGCAAGGTCCTGATCCCGTCGGATCGCCTGGCCTACGTCGAGATCGGCGAGGCGGCGGCGCGGCGCGTGGGCTTCGGCGCCCTGTAGCACGCGGCACACGGCGAAGGGGGTCCCGCGGAACGGTCCGCGGGGCCCCCTTCGCCGTGCCCGGGGACGGCCGGACGGGGCCGCGGCGCGGTCCCGGGCGGGCGGTTCGAAACGGCCCGATCCGGGCTCGGCGCGCCTCCGGCGAAAGGGGCGCGCCGTGTCCGCCGGGAGAGGGTTGTGGCCGGTGCGCCCCGGGTAGGACCGGCAGTGACCGACCGTCCCTGCCCGACACCGGCGTGAGGTGATCTGACGTGCTCCTGGAAGCGCTCGGTTCCATCCTGATCGGCCTGGCCCTGTCCTGGGCCGCGACCCGCCGCCTCCCCGAACGCCTCCCCTCCCGCCGTGCGGTCTTCACCACCGGCACGCTGGGCACGCTCTTCGGCGCCTACGTCACCCATGTCGCCGTCGGCCCCGGCAACGCGGTGGCCGTGCTGATCGGCTCCGCGGCGATCGGCGCCGTCCTGCTCTCGCTGCTCGTGCGCCCGTCAGGGTCGGCGCGGCGGCTGCACCGCGCCTTCCCCTTCTGAGTCCGGCCGGCGGCCGAGCCCTGCCCGGCGGGCGGTTCTTCAGGCGAGGCGGCCACGCGGCCGGGGCGTCCTGCGGGAGCCGCCCGGCCGGTGGTTCAGGCGGCGAGACCCAGCGCCGCCATCCGCTTGGTGTGCGCCTTGGTGATCCGGGAGAACATCTCCCCCACGGCCGCGAGGTCGAAGCCGTCGGCGACCCCGCCGACCAGCATCGTGGACAGGGCGTCGCGCTCGGCCACCACACGCTGGGCCTGGGAGAGCGCCTCCCCCATGAGCCGCCGGGCCCAGAGGGCGAGCCTGCCGCCGACGCGCGGGTCGGCCTCGATCGCCGCCCGGACCTTCTCCACGGCGAAGTTGCCGTGGCCCGTGTCGTCGAGCACCGCCAGCACCAGGGCGCGGGTGTCGCCGTCCAGCCGGGCGGCCACCTCCCGGTAGAAGTCGCTGGCGATCGAGTCACCGACATAGGCCTTGACCAGGCCCTCCAGCCAGTCGGACGGCGCGGTCTGGCGGTGGAAGTCGTCCAGGGCCCGGGCGAACGGGGCCATCGCCTCGGTGGGCTCGGTGTCGATCGCGGCGAGCCGGTCCCGCAGCCGCTCGAAGTGGTGGAACTCCGCGGAGGCCATCTTCGCCAGCTCCGCCTTGTCGCCGAGCGTGGGCGCCAGCTTCGCGTCCTCCGCGAGCCGCTCGAAGGCCGCCAGCTCCCCGTAGGCGAGGGCGCCGAGGAGGTCCACGACCGCGGCGCGGTACTGGGGGTCGGCGGAGGCCGCGGCCCAGTCCTGGGCGGCGATCCCGGTGTGTTCAGTGGCGTTGTCAGGGCTCTCCATGGAGCGCACAATAGCCCGCCCGTCCGGCGGGTGAAGGGGCTGGTCAGCGATGCCCCCAGCACATCCGTCGGGAATTCGTCCAACACAGATGCGCGATTTGGGGGTACAGTGGTAATGCGCCTGCTGAGCATCAGCGTCAGCTGCCTCTGCTCGGTGGGCCGTCTCATGAATGAGGATGCCCGGTCGGTGGCCCGATCGGCTCCGACCCGCCCGCCCTCCACGCGGTCCGAGTGCACTCGTGCGCCGGGTCGCAGATGAGGGGCCCTCAGCGGCATGACGCTCGAGCGACGGCAGTGGTCCCGCACCGTCCGGCCAATCCAGGGTCGGCCCTGCACCCGGCTGCGGTACGACCCCCATCGTTCGCCTCGTGCCGCGTCTCACAGAAGAGGCAACACCCTGACTACGCAGACCACGACTTTCCGGGATCTCGGGATCCTCCCCGAGACGGCCGAGGCCCTCGAGGCCGTCGGCATCGTGTCCCCGTTCCCCATCCAGGAGCTGACCCTCCCCGTCGCGCTCTCCGGCACCGACGTGATCGGCCAGGCCAAGACCGGCACCGGCAAGACGCTCGGTTTCGGCCTGCCGCTGCTGGAGCGCGTCACCGTCCCCGCGGACGTCGAGGCCGGCCGCGCCGGACCCGAGAAGCTCACCGACGCGCCGCAGGCGCTGGTGGTCGTCCCCACCCGCGAGCTGTGCACCCAGGTCACCAACGACCTGCTGACCGCCGGCAAGGTGCGCAACGTCCGCGTCCTCGCGATCTACGGCGGCCGGGCCTACGAGCCCCAGGTCGAGGCGCTGAAGAAGGGCGTCGACGTGATCGTCGGCACGCCCGGGCGCCTGCTGGACCTGGCCGGGCAGAAGAAGCTCGACCTCTCCCATGTGCGGGCGCTCGTGCTCGACGAGGCCGACGAGATGCTCGACCTCGGCTTCCTGCCCGACGTCGAGAAGATCATCCAGCTGCTCCCGGCACGCCGCCAGACCATGCTCTTCTCGGCGACCATGCCGGGTGCGGTCATCGGCCTGGCCCGCCGCTACATGTCGCAGCCGACGCACATCCGCGCCACGGCCCCGGACGACCAGGGCGCGACGGTCGCCAACATCGCCCAGCACGTCTACCGCGCCCACTCGATGGACAAGCCGGAGATGGTCTCCCGCATCCTCCAGGCCGAGGGCCGGGGGCTGGCGATGATCTTCTGCCGGACCAAGCGGACCGCCGCGGACATCGCCGACCAGCTCGCCCGCCGCGGCTTCGCCTCCGGCGCCGTCCACGGCGACCTCGGGCAGGGCGCGCGCGAGCAGGCCCTGAGGGCCTTCCGCAACGGCAAGGTGGACGTGCTGGTGTGCACGGACGTGGCCGCGCGGGGCATCGACGTCGAGGGTGTGACGCATGTCGTCAACTACCAGTCGCCCGAGGACGAGAAGACCTATCTGCACCGCATCGGCCGGACCGGCCGCGCCGGGGCCTCCGGCACCGCGATCACGCTGGTCGACTGGGACGACATCCCCCGCTGGCAGCTGATCAACAAGGCCCTGGAGCTGGACTTCAACGACCCGGTCGAGACCTACTCCACCTCGCCGCACTTCTACGCGGAGCTGGGCATCCCCGAGGGCACCAAGGGTGTCCTGCCCCGGGCGGAGCGCACCCGCGCCGGGCTCGCGGCGGAGGAGATCGAGGACCTGGGCGAGACGGGCGGCCGCGGCCGCCGGTCCGCCGGACCGGCGGTCCGCGAGGAGCGCCCGGCCCGCACGCCGCGGCAGCGGCGGCGCACCCGGGGCGGCGCCGAGGTCGCCGCCGGGACGGTTCCCGAGCAGGGCGGCGGCGAGCAGCCGGCCGAGCCGCGCACACCGCGCCGCCGCCGTCGCACCCGGTCCGGTGCCCCGTCGGCGGGCGCGGCCGTGGCCGAGGCCGCGGCTCCCGCGGAGGGGATCACCGTGGAGGCGGACGAGGCCGCCGTGGCGGCTCCGCGCCGTCGGCGGGCCCGGGCGGCCGAGGCCGTCGCCGAGGCCGCGGTGCCCTCCGCGGCCCCGGAGGCCGAGACCGCCCCGGCGGCCGAGGCCACGCCGCGGCGGACCCGCACCCGCAAGACCGCCGCCAAGGCCACCGCGCCCGAGGCCGCCCAGCCGGCGACCGGGGCGGAGCCGGAGGCCGCCGAGGCCACGCCGCGGCGGACCCGTACCCGCAAGGCCGTCGCCAAGGCGGCGGAGGCCGCTCCGACCGCGGATGCGGCCGAGGCCGCCGAGGCCAAGCCGCGGCGGACCCGCACTCGCAAGACCGCCGCCAAGGCCACCGCGCCCGAGGCCGCCGAGCCGGCGACCGGGGCCTGAGCCCGCGGCAGTGCGCCGAGCGAACGCCCCGCCCCTCCCGGGCGGGGCGTTCGCCGTCCCCGGCCCTCCGGCCCGTGGCCCCGCACCCGCTCCGCGGTCCGGGCGCACCGGCACGCTAGCCTCTGGCCATGAGCCGCCCTCCCACCTTCGTTCCGCCGTCCTGCGCCCGCTCCCTGCGCCTGGCCACCTCCCGCGGCGAGTTCGCCGTCCTCGACGCGCGCCCCTCGGGGGAGCCGCGGGGGACCGCACTGCTGCTCCCGGGGTACACCGGGAGCAAGGAGGACTTCATCGCCCTGCTCGCGCCGCTCGCCGGGGCGGGCTTCCGCGCCGTCGCGGTGGACGGGCGCGGCCAGTACGAGACCGGCGGCCCCGCCGACCGGGAAGAACCGTACGCCCAGCAGGAGTTGGCGAGCGACGTACTCGCCCAGGCCGCCGCGGTCGGCCCGGGGGTGCATCTGGTCGGGCACTCGCTGGGCGGGCAGATCTCCCGCGCGGCCGTGCTGCGGGACACCTCCCCCTTCGCCAGCTTCACCCTGATGTCCTCCGGGCCCGCGGAGGTGAGCCCGGCCCAGCAGGAGAAGGTCGAGCTGCTCGCCGGCGCCCTGGCCGTGATGTCGATGGACGAGGTATGGACGGCGATGCAGACCTTCGAGGGCTCCGCGCCCGAGGACGCCGCCGAGGGGACCGACGGCGACCGCGAGGACCTGCGGCGGCGCTGGCTGCTCCACAGCCCGGCGCAGCTCCTGGCCACGGGGCGCCAGCTGCGCAGCGAGCCCGACCGCACTCAGGAGCTGGCGGCGGTCGGGCTGGCACTGCACGTGCTCTCGGGTGACGAGGACGACACCTGGCCGATCGGGCTGCTCGACGACATGGCCCTCCGGCTGAAGGCGGCGCGCACGGTGGTCGACGGCGCGGGGCACTCCCCCAACACGGACCGCCCCGAGGAGACGGCGCGGGCGCTGGTGCGCTTCTGGGAGGGGTGCTGACGGCCGTCCGCAAGGCCGCGGAGGGCCGCCCCCGGGATGCTCAGAGGGCGGACTGGAGGCTCCCCCAGAAGCCGTCCCGCAGCGCCCGGCGCAGCATTCCCTGACCGCGCAGGGAACTCCCGAGCAGCCGCTCCGCCTCGACGAGGAGCTCCTGGTCGACGGGGCCCGGCAGATAGGGGTGCCCGGGGAGCAGCGCGGACAGCTCCGCGGCGTCCCGCTCGGCGGCCCAGGCCGCCGCGATCCTCGCGCCGGTGGTCCGCACCTCCTCGCGCGAGGGCGGGGGGCCCTCGGTCTCCAGGGTGGTCACGGGGCGCCTGCTGACGTACGGGCGGCAGAAGTCGGCGTCCAGGACGCGGCGGCTGTCGGCCTCCCAGCACAGCGGGTCGGCCTGGTTGCGGCCCTCGGCGGCCTCGATGCCCCACAGGTGGACCCGCACACCGTAGCCCTGGGCCGCCTCGACCGCCGGGACGAGGTCCTCGTCGCCGCCGACCAGGGCCGCGTCGCTGATGGCCCGGTGGCGGGCGAGGGACTCCAGGTCGCCGCGGATGAGGGAGTCCACGCCCTTCTGCTGGTTGTTGGCGTTGAGGTTGCCGAGGCGGACCTTGACGTCCGGGAGTTCGGCGATGGCCTGCTGCTCGGGGGTGTGGACGCGGCGCCGTGCGCCGTCGTACCAGTAGACGCGCAGCAGGCGGCTGTCGCCGAAGACGCCGCGCGCGGTGTCGATGAGGGCCTCGATCAGGCCGCCGGCGTCCAGGTCGCATGCGCGCCGGTCCTCGGTACCGGCGACCAGCAACCCGGCCGAAGCATGGACGTAACCGGCGTCCACGAAGATGGCATGTGTCGAGGGACTTCTGGCGACCTCGACGAGCATGCGCCGCAGGAGCTCATCGGTGTGCTCCAGGCGGGCGGCGAGTTCGGCGGTGTCGGTGCTGATACTGCGGGCGTCGTCGTTCATACCGGCCCCATTCTCCGCGCCCGGGACGCTACCCGCTAGTAGTTAGGCGTCCGAAAAATTTCCTTAGCGTAGGGAATGTTTGCAGGATGCATCGCGTTGTAGAGACCTGGACACGGACGGAGAATTCCGTCTGTCAGCAGTTCTCCGCACAGGAGGATCACGACGAAGGGAGAAGCCGTTGCGCTTCGAGATCATGCGACTGGACGACGTCGACGGCAGCGCTGTCGACAGCACTGTCGTGGACGCCGCCTCCGTCAACCGGATCGTGCAGCAGGCCGCCTCGACCGGCCAGCGCATCCTCATCCGGCCCGCCGAGACCTCGGCTTCGTAGCCCTCGCCCATCCGCACGCGCGGCGCCCCCGTACGGAACGTTCCGTACGGGGGCGCCGCGCGTGCGGGGCGTCCGGGGTCAGGCGCCCCGGACGACCTGGGTGACGCCGTTGATGATCTGCTGCACGGCGATGGCGGAGAGCATCATCCCCGCGAGCCGGGTCACCAGGACCACTCCGCCGTCCTTGATCACGCGGATGATGACCAGCGAGTAGCGCATCGCCAGCCACAGCACCACGTGCATCGCGGCGATCGCCGCCCAGACCGAGACCTGCTCGCCGGCGGTGTCCGCGTGCTGCACGGCGAGGATCACCGAGACGATGGCCCCGGGGCCGGCGAGCAGCGGCATGCCGAGCGGGACGAGGGCGACGTTGACGTCCTTGGTCTGCTGGGGCTCGTCGGTCTTGCCGGTGAGCAGGTCGAGGGCGATCAGCAGCAGGAGCAGACCTCCGGCGATCATCAGGGCCGGGACGGAGACGTGGAGGTAGTCGAGGATCTGCTGGCCGAGGATGCCGAAGACGGTGATCACACCGAAGGCGACGGCCACGGCCTGCCAGGCCATGCGCCGCTGGACCTTGGCGGCGCGGCCGGAGGTGAGCGCCAGGAAGATCGGCGTGACCCCGGGGGGATCCATGATGACGAAGAGGGTCAGGAACAGGGAGCCGAAGACGGCGGCGTCGAACACGTGAGGGCCTTGCGTGAGGAAGGGGTGTTGTCCGGGGCGGCGGCGCGCCGGGGCACGCCGCGCGCGGTGCTGCCGGGGCGGGCGTGCCCCGGGAGCGCGGAGGAGGAGGACGGGGGGGAGCGGTGCTACCGGCGCGGTGCTCCGCCGGCGCCCGGCACGGGGAACGCACCGCTCGCGCGCCGGGTGATCTCCCCGTAGATCTCGGGGTCGGTGGTGTA
Organism: Streptomyces sp. NPDC048001; assembly: GCF_043203115.1. Lineage (NCBI taxonomy): Bacteria > Bacillati > Actinomycetota > Actinomycetes > Kitasatosporales > Streptomycetaceae > Streptomyces > Streptomyces sp. NPDC048001. Next base: position 96,439 of record NZ_JBIDBN010000017.1, on the reverse strand, counting down.
CTCGCCGAGGGCGCAGGTCTTGCGGCTGCCGTGGTAGTCGCTGGAGCCCGTGACCAGCAGCCCGAGGTCGGCCGCGAGGCCCCGGAGCCTGGTCCGGGCGGCGGCGTCGTGGTCCATGTGGTCCACCTCGACGCCGTCGAGGCCGTGGGCTGCCAGGGCCGCGAGGGCCTCCTCGGGCACCGTGCGGCCGCGCTTGACCGCCAGCGGGTGGGCGAGGACGGTGACACCGCCCGCGGCCTTCACCAGGCTGATCGCGGTGAACGGGTCGAGCTCGTACTTCTCCACGTGGGCCCGGCCGCCGTCGGCGAGCCATGCCGGGGTGAAGGCGTCCGAGACCGAGGAGACCACGCCGAGTTCGACGAGGGCCTCGGCGATGTGCGGCCGGCCGACGGACCCCTCGCCCGCGATCCGCGCCACCTGCTCCCAGGTGACGGGCACGTCCAGCTCCCGCAGGCGGGCGACCATGGCGCGGGCCCGGGGGACGCGGTCGTCCCGGACCAGTTCGCGCCGGTGCAGCAGCTCGGGCTCCTCCGGGTCGAAGAGGTACCCCAGCAGATGCAGGCCCACCCCGTCGAGGCGGCAGGAGAGTTCGGCGCCCGTCACCAGGGTCAGCCCGGCGGGCAGGGCGGCCGCGGCCTCCGCGTGGCCCCGCGTGGTGTCGTGGTCGGTGAGCGCGACGACGTCCAGCCCGGCCGCGGCGGCGTTGCGGACCAGCCCGGCCGGGGTGTCCGTGCCGTCCGAGGCGGTGGAGTGGGTGTGCAGGTCGATGCGCACGACGCGGTACTCCAGGGGCTCGGGGCGGACGGGGACGCTTCAGGATAACCGCCGCACGGAGCCCCGGACTCCGCCGGGCAGGCCGATGAGGGTAACGCCACACCTGCCAACGCGCCCCTTACCGAGGGCTCGTCGGCGCACCGCTCCCCGCAGCCCTCGGCCCGGAGGCGGCGGGGCCTACGGAATCAGGCGGGGCGAGAGCGCGCCGCAGGGCAGCAGCTCGATCTCCGCACCGGCATCGCGCAGATCGGTGAGCACCAGCTCGTCGTAGAGCAGCAGTCCGGACTGCTCGGGCCAGACCACGGCCCACAGCCACAGGCCGCGCGCCTCGCCGGCGAAGACCGCGCGGTCCGCCGGGACGTCCTCGACCTGCCACAGCGGTGTGGGGCGTCCCGCGGCGAGGACCTTGGCCTGCGGGGCGCCGTCGACCTTCAGGCGCGCGCCGGGATCGGGGCCGTCGATGCCCGCGTAGCGCGCGCCCAGCCCCACCCCCAGTTCCTCGGCGACCAGCAGCAGTTCACCGATCCCGCCGAGGGGGCCGGGGCCGGAGCAGGCGACCGCGGTGGCACGCCCCCCGCTGCGGTCGTCCCCGGCATGGGCGACGCCGGTGAACAGCCAGCCGACCGGGAGCGGCCACGGCATCCACACCGGGATCCGGGCGCGGTGCACGACGACGCCGAGGGCCTCGACACTGGGCGGGATCACCGGCTGCAGCGGATACACGGCCCCGTGCACATCGCACTGCCAGGAGTCGGCAAAGAGACCGGGCGCCCTCACCCGGCCACCGCACTTCGGGCAACTGGGTTCGCCCCTCATAGGGAACCACGGTCCTCCCCCGCCGACGCCGCGTCAAGGACGATCACCCGTCCGGAGCGTGCCTCCGCCTGGAAACATGCATGCATATTGCAGTAGTTAGCCTCTCTAAAATACTGTGGGCGGGCACCACCCCGGCGGCGACGCGGGCACGCACGCCCCGGCGCAGGACGCACCCGGGCACGGACGGGGACGAGGACACGGAGGGGCGACTCCATGCAGGCAGAGGACCGCGCGGGCTCCCGCGCCGACGGCCCGGCGGTCGGGGCCCCGGCCGGGGAGGCGGCACCCGGCGAGACGGAACGCGAGGCGGCCCGCGGCATCCTGCGCCAGCCGAAGGCGGTCTGGGCCACGGCCGGCGCGTCCGTCGTCGCCTTCATGGGGATCGGACTGGTCGACCCGATCCTGCCCTCGATCGCCGACGGGCTGAGGGCCACACCGAGCCAGGTCTCCCTGCTGTTCACCTCGTACTTCCTGATCACCGCCTGCGCCATGCCGGTGACCGGCGCCGTCTCCAGCCGCCTCGGCGGCCGGCGCACCCTGCTGGCCGGGCTCGCCCTGGTGGTCGTCTTCGCCACGCTGTCGGGAACCTCGTCCTCGGTGGGCGAGCTGGTGGGGTTCCGCGCGGGCTGGGGGCTGGGCAACGCCCTGTTCGTCTCCACCGCGCTGGCCGTCATCGTGGGCGCGGCGAGCGGGGGCAGCGCCGCGGCGATCCTGCTCTACGAGTCGGCGCTGGGCCTCGGCATGGCCTGCGGCCCGCTGCTCGGCGCCGTCCTGGGCGAGGCGAGCTGGCGCTACCCCTTCTTCGGCACGGCCCTGCTGATGGCGGTCGGCTTCTGTGCATCGCCGCGTTCCTGCGGGAGCAGCCGAGGCCGGCACGCCCCGTCTCGGTGCTCGACCCTCTCCGGGCGCTGGGGCACCGCGGGCTCGCCTCCACCGCGGCCGCGGCCTTCTTCTACTACTACGCCTTCTTCACCGTGCTCGCCTTCGCGCCCTTCGTCCTCGACCTGACGCCCTACCGGGCGGGCGGCGTCTTCTTCGCCTGGGGCGTGCTGCTCGCCCTGTTCTCGGTAGTCGTCGCCCCGCGCCTGCAGTCGCGCTTCGGCTCGCCGCCGGTCCTCTGCGCCGCCCTGCTGATGCTGGCCGCCGACGTGGCGGCGCTCGGGTACGGCGGGCACCGCACGGCCGTGTTCTGCACGGTGCTCTCCGGCGCCCTCATCGGGGTGGCCAACACCGTCTTCACGGAGCTGGCGCTCGACGTGTCCGACGCGCCCCGGGCGGTGGCCGGAGCCGGGTACAACTTCGTGCGCTGGTTCGCCGCGGCGGCCGCCCCCTACCTGGCGCCCCGGATCGAGGAGTGGAGCGGCGGGACGAGGATGCCGTTCCTGGTCGCCGGCGCGGCCGCGGTGGCGGGGGCGGCCATCGTCCGGGCCCGGCGCGGACTTCTCACCCCGCGGGCCGGACGCCCGGAGCCGGGCGGGAGCACCCGCGACGGCACGGCGGCCCTCACCGACTGACGACGGCGCGGCGCTCCCGGGCGGGCCGCACCGGTCCGGTGGCCGCCCACGGGCTCAGTCCAGGGGCACCGAGCGGCGCACCGGGTCGCGCAGGTCCGTACCGTGTGTCAGCCAGCGCTCCTGGAGGGCCGCCGCGCCGTGCACCCGCTTCCACGCCGCCTCGTTGGAGGTCATCGGCAGCAGCGGCAGGAACCGCACCGGCTCCATGGGCTCGTCCAGGTCGAGGTCCTCCACCAGGCCGCCGGGCTCGGCGACCAGCACCGAAGTGAACGGCGCGCCCGGCCACAGGGGTTCGCCCACGTCGAGCGAGGCTCCGGGCACCACCACGACGCCCTCGACCTGGGGGGAGGCGGCCAGCACGGCGAGCGGCCGCAGCACCCCGTCGGTCTCGGCCCGCCCCGCCCGGACCGAGAGCAGCAGCTCGGCCCGGGGGCCCTTGTGGGGGTCGGCGAAGGCCGCGGTGGGGTCCGCCATCGGCGAGCCCGCCATGCCGAGGGTGGCGTAGCGCACGATCCCCCCGGCCTCGTCGGCGAAGCGCAGCACCTCGATCCGGTCGGTGCCGAGGAAGGTGACCGCCGCGCGGGCGTCGGGCTCCCCGAGCGTGCCGCGGAGCCGTGCTTCGACGAGAGCGAGAACTTCTTCCATGGAGTGAGCATAAAACGCGTAAGGAACGGGCAAACACAGGGATTGGCCCGCGAGCGGCTGATACTGTGAAGCGCTGGTCGGGACGGCTTGCAGGGACTCCTCCCCGCGGCCGCCGCAGGAGCCCTGCTCCGGTCCCGACGACACGTCATCCCCCACGGGGGACCGGCAGGAGGAGGTGGGGCTGCGATGGACCGAAGTCGATCGTGCAGTACCGGCAGCTCTTCCGCACGGCCCGTCCTCCTGTACGCCGCCTGATCCCGGCGCACCGCTGAGCACCGCGTCCCCGGGTCCTCCCCCACGGGTCGCACGGCGTGCCGCACGACGGAAGAGCACCACGTCTCTCTTTGTCTGCAGCGAATCGCCGTCACCGCGCTCCCCGCGGTGCCGCCCGCTTTGCGGACGTGTGTCCACGTCCCCGTTCCGGGCTGCGCCACGCCTGTCGCCGACGGCCTCTCCGTGAAGGAGCCAGCCATGTCGATGATCCGCGACCTCCGCGCCGTCGTGCGCCCCTCCCTGCGCAGGAACCGCACCAGCTTCCACGCCTACGACACCACCCGCGACCCCTCCGCCTCGACCGCCGTCGTGGACTGCGCGGTGTACCGCGACGGCAGGCGCCTGGAGGGCGGAGGCTGCCAGACCCCGCACGAGGCGATGCTGCGCGTCCGCGAGGGCGGCGGCTTCGCCTGGATCGGACTGCACGAGCCGACCGAGCAGGAGTTCGCCGGCATCGCCGCCGAGTTCGGCCTGCACCCCCTCGCGGTGGAGGACGCCGTCCACGCCCACCAGCGGCCGAAGCTGGAGCGCTACGACGACACCCTGTTCACCGTCTTCAAGACCATCCATTACGTCGACCACGCCGAACTGACCGCGACCAGCGAGGTGGTGGAGACCGGCGAGGTGATGGTGTTCACCGGCCGGGACTTCGTCATCACCGTGCGGCACGGCGGCAAGGGCTCGCTGCGCGCCCTCCGCCACGGCCTCCAGAAGGACGCCGAACTGCTCGCCAAGGGGCCCTCGGCGGTGCTGCACGCCATCGCCGACCACGTGGTCGACGGGTACATCGCGGTGGCCTCGGCCGTGCAGGACGACATCGACGAGGTGGAGATCGACGTCTTCTCCGCCCCCGCGAAGGGCAGCCCGCGGGGCAGCGACGCCGGGCGGATCTACCAGCTCAAGCGCGAGGTGCTCCAGTTCAAGCGGGCCGTCTCGCCGCTGCTGCGGCCGATGCAGCTGCTCAGCGAGCGGCCCATGCGGCTGGTCGACCCGGACATCCAGAAGTACTTCCGCGACGTCGCCGACCACCTCGCACGGGTCCAGGAGGAGGTCATCGGCTTCGACGAGCTGCTCAACTCCATCCTCCAGGCCAACCTGGCCCAGGCGACGGTGGCCCAGAACGAGGACATGCGCAAGATCACCTCGTGGGCGGCCATCATCGCCGTGCCGACCGCCGTCTGCGGGATCTACGGCATGAACTTCACGCACATGCCCGAGCTGGAGTGGCGCTTCGGGTACCCCGCGGTGCTCACCGGTATCGCGGTGGCCTGCTTCGCCATCCACCGCACGCTCAAGCGCAACGGCTGGCTCTAGGCACCGGCCACGGCCCGGCGGCCCGGGCCGGAGGGCGCGGGCCCGGCCGGCGCACCTCCGGCCCGGGCCACGACGAGGCCCCCGGCCCGCCCCCGGGCCGCTCGGTAGGCTGCCCCGTATGACAACGCAACGGCTCGGCCAGGCGCTCGTCGAGGAGTCCGCGAAGAAGTCCGGGCTGCTCTGGGTACGCGGCGACGGCGTCCCCGCCCGCGCGCTGTGGCACGTGTGGCACGAGGGCGCCGTCCACGTCGTCGGCGACGGTCCCGGCGAGCAGCCGCTGCCTGGGCTGGCCGACGGCGGCACCGCCGAGGTCACCGTGCGCAGCAAGGACAAGGGCGGCCGGCTCGTGCAGTGGACGGCCTCCGTACGGCGGCTGGAGCCGGGCACCCCGGCCTGGGACGCGGCCGTGGCCGAGCTGCGGGGCAAGCGCCTCAACGCGACGGACGCGGAGGGCATGGCGGAGCGCTGGGCCCGCGAGTGCCGGGTGCTGCGGCTCGAACCCCGGGGCGCGGCCGTCACCGAGCTGTCCGACGGGCCCCTCGACGCGGCGCCGCTGCCGAGCCCGGCGGTCACCCGGCGCCCCGTCCCCGCCGCGCTGCCGAAGCTGCTGCTGGGACGCCGCGGCCGCCGCCGCTGAGCGGGCGGTCCCGCCGTCGGCGGTGCGCCGTCCGCAGTGCGCCGTCCACGGTGCGCGGGACGGCGGGACCGCGGCAGCGGGACACGGCACGGTGTCCGCACCGTCGCCCGGAGCGTCAGCTCCGGGGAGTGCGCAGCCGTATGCGCTCCCCGCGGCTGCCGAAGAGGCTCAGCACCTCCGCACCGCCGCGCCCCGCGGCCCCGAACCAGTGCGGCACCCGGCAGTCGAACTCGGCGGCCTCGCCCGGGCTCATGGTGAAGTCGCGCTCCCCCAGGCGCACCCGGAGCCGCCCGGTCAGGACGTAGACCCACGCTTGCCCTTCGTGGGTGCGCAGGTGCGGCCGGCCGTCGTGCACCGGGATGACCATCTTCTCGGCACGCGGTCCGCCGCCCCGGCGCGCGAGCGGGATCAGCAGCCGGCCCTCGCCTCCCGCGGGGGCGGACGGGAGGGGCGGTTGCGTCCGGGGCGCCGCGACGATGTCGCCGAGGGGGACGCCCAGCGCCGCCGTGATCGGCAGCACCAGCTCCAGGCTCGGCTTGCGCATTCCCGACTCCAGCCGGGAGAGGGTGCTCGTCGAGATACCCGTGGCCCGGGCGAGGCGGGCGAGGGTCACGCCCTTCTTCTCACGGGCGTGCCGCAGCCGGGGGGCTATCTGCTCGATCACGGCGTCCACGCTCGGTTGCTGGTCCATGGCGCGCAGCGAAGCAGGACATCCCTGAATCAGCAAGATTTTTTGCCGGAACGGCCTCTCCCTCACGATGCTCCCGGTGGAGGTGTCGCCCATGGAAGCAGTGGACGCAACAACGGATGCCATCGGAGCCGGCCCGAGGACCGCAGCGGGCCCGGCTCCCGCCCCACCGCCGAGAAGGCTGCCCGCCGGGGTGTACCTGCTGGGCTTCAGCCTGTTCGCGATGGGCACGGCGGAGTTCCTGATGGCGGGTGTGCTGCCCGAGGCCGCCGACGATCTCGGTGTCAGCCTGTCCTCGGCCGGGTTCCTGATCACCGCCTTCGCGCTGGGGGTCGTGGTCGGCGGTCCGCCCTTCGCCGTGCTCAGCCTGCGCTGGCCCCGCCGCACGGCGCTGGTCGTGACACAGGGCGTGTTCGCCCTCGCCGTGGCCGCGGGGCTGCTGGGCGACTACCGGGTCCTGCTGGTCACCCGGGTGGTCGCGGGGCTCGCCTACGCGGGCTTCTTCGCGGTCGCGTCGGTGACGGCGATCGGCCTGGTGCCGCCGGAGCGCACCGCACGCGCCTCCGGCGTGGTGGTCAGCGGCCTGAGCATGGCCATGGTCGCCGGGGGGCCCGCGGGCACCCTGCTCGGCCATGTCACCGAGTGGCGCGGCGGCTTCTGGGGCGTCGTGGCGCTCACCGGCGCCGGGATCGCCGGCTGCCTGCTGGGTCTCCCCCGGCGCGGCGGCTCCGGCAGGTCCGCCGCACCGAGCCTGGCGCGGGAGCTCTCCGCGATGCGGCGGCCGGCGCTGTGGGGCGTCTACGCGATCACGATCCTCACCACCGCGGCGTACATGATCACCTTCAACTACCTGGCGGCCCTGCTCACCGAGGTCACCGCCCTGCCCCGGGTGTGGGTCCCGGCCGTCCTGGCGCTCTTCGGGGCCGGTGCCTTCGCCGGCCTGGCCGTCGGCGGCCGGATCTCCGACCGGCGCCCCCACCTGGCACTCCTGACCGGCGCTTCGGCGGTCGTGCTCCTGTCGGCCCTGATGGCCGTCGCCCTCCACCGGGTGTGGGCCGCGGTGCCCGTGGTCCTCCTGCTCGGCATCGCCGCGTTCGTGCTCAACCCCGCGGTCTACGCACGGGTCTTCGCCATCGCGGCGGACGCACCCGCGCTCGCCGGGGCCACCACGGTCTCGGCGTTCCAGCTGGGCATCAGCCTCACCCCCGTGCTCGCCGCGTCCGCCCTCGCCCGGGGCGCGGCCCTCACCGCCGTCTGCCTGATCGGGGCCGCGCTGGCGGCGGCCGCCGTCCCCCTGATCCTCCTCGACCGCGCCCGGCAGGCCCGGGCGGTGCGCACCGCCGAGGGGGAGGACCGTCCGCCGCACGCCGGGGCCGCCGGGGCCCGAAAGGCGCCGCAGAGCTGAGCGCGGCGCCCGGAGGAAGGGCCGGGGTGCGCTGCCTTCGCAGGGGCCGGGTGCGCTGCCTTCGCAGGGGAAAGGCCGCGGCGGGCCCCTCCGCGAGGGCCGCCGCGGCGCTCCGTCAGTCCCCCGAGGTCTCGGGGAGCTGGCCGCTGTAGTCCAGGGTCTCGCCCTTGGAGGGCTCCGCCAGGGCGAAGTCCTTGTCCCAGTCCGCCAGCACCAGCACCCCGGCTCCCCCGGCGCGGGCGAAGCGGAGCGGGTAGGGGTCACCGATCAGGGACACGTCGAGGACCCCGCCCGCGCCCTCGGCGGCGCGCACCTCGATCGTCTTCACCCCGCCCACCCGGGTGCGGTCCCCCTTGCTGAGTTCGCCGTGCATCCCGAGCAGGCCGTCGAGGATGACGTCCATCTCCGTGAAACCGCGGAACTGCGCGTACGAGGGGTCGTTCCGGGGCACCTTGACGTACTTGTCGCCCAGCTTGCGGGCCGCCTCCTGGTCCGCCTCGGTCTGCTTGTCGTCGCCGTCCTCGCCCGCATGGGTCCAGAAGCCCGCGTCGGCCTTGAGGTAGAGGGCGTCGCCGACCCTGAGCAGTTCGAAGGTGTTCTCCTTCGAGGCCACCGAGCCGCTGGCACCGTCCTGCTTGAGGCGCATGTTCAGCTTGTAGGTGCCGCCCTTGCTGACCAGCGTGCCCGAGAGGCGCACCGCGGAGGCGGCGTCCGCCGCCGCCCGGGCCTTCTTCTCGATCTCCGCGGCACCGAGCTTGCCGATCCCGTTCGTGCCCTCGTCGGGATCCGGACCGCCGCAGGCCGTCGCCGCCGAGGTCACGACGGCGCACAGGGCTGCGGCGAGAGCCGCGCGACGCGCCCGGCCGGCGATAGGAAGGGGAGTCACCGGCACCCTGCCTCTCATCTGTCGGGGATGGCAGACCGCAGCGTACCCGGGCGTCGCGCGGCCGCCGGAGGCAGCCGTACGGCGGTGGGCCGAGGGCGAGGCGGAACGGTACGGGCTAGCCTGAACGCGTCGAACTGCACCTTTCACGCCATAAGGAGGGGCGGCATGGCAGCGGGCGCCCCCCGGGTCTTCGTCTCGCACCTGGCCGGCGTGCCGGTCTTCGACCCCAACGGCGACCAGGTCGGCCGGGTCCGGGACCTGGTGGCGATGCTGCGCGTCGGCCACCGGCCGCCGCGGCTGCTGGGGCTGGTCGTGGAGGTCATCAGCCGTCGCCGGATCTTCCTGCCGATGACCCGGGTCACCGGGGTGGAGTCGGGCCAGGTGATCACCACCGGTGTGCTCAACGTGCGGCGCTTCGAGCAGCGGCCCACCGAGCGGCTGGTCCTGGGCGAGCTGCTGGACCGGCGGGTGCGCCTGGTGGAGACCGACGAGGAGGTCACCGTCCTGGACGTGGCCATCCAGCAGCTCCCGGCCCGCCGCGACTGGGAGATCGACAAGGTGTTCGTCCGCAAGGGCAAGGGCGGTGCCCTGCGGCGCAAGGGCGAGACCCTGACGCTGGAGTGGTCCGCCGTGACCGGCTTCTCGCTGGAGGAGCACGGGCAGGGCGCGGAGAGCCTGCTGGCGACCTTCGAGCAGCTGCGCCCCGCGGACCTCGCCAACGTGCTGCACCACCTCACCCCCAAGCGCCGCGCCGAGGTGGCGGCGGCCCTCGACGACGACCGGCTCGCCGACGTGCTGGAGGAGCTCCCCGACGACGACCAGGTCGAGATCCTCGGCAAGCTCAAGGAGGAGCGGGCGGCCGACGTGCTGGAGGCGATGGACCCGGACGACGCCGCCGACCTGCTCTCCGAGCTCCCCGAGGACGACAAGGAGCGGCTGCTGACCCTGATGCGCCCCGGCGACGCCGCGGACGTGCGCCGCCTGCTCTCCTACGAGGAGCGCACCGCGGGCGGGCTGATGACCACCGAGCCGATCGTGCTCCGCCCGGACGCCACCGTCGCCGACGCACTGGCCCGGGTGCGCCAGCAGGACCTCTCCCCGGCCCTGGCCGCCCAGGTGTACGTCTGCCGCCCGCCGGACGAGACGCCCACCGGGAAGTACCTGGGGACGGTGCACTTCCAGCGGCTGCTGCGGGATCCGCCGTTCACCCTGGTCAGCTCGATCGTGGACAGCGACCTGCCGCCGCTGTCGCCGGACACCGCGCTGCCGGACGTCACCAGCTACCTCGCCGCGTACAACATGGTGGCCGCCCCGGTCGTGGACGAGGGCGGCTCGCTGCTCGGCGCGGTGACCGTGGACGACGTGCTCGACCACCTGCTGCCCGACGACTGGCGGGAGACCGAGTTCGAGGAGTCCGGCCATGACTGAGGGGGGCGCCCGTGGTTAGCGGCGGCGAGCCCGGCCACCCCGAGCGCGGCGAGGCGCGCGACCGGGTGCCCTCCGGGGCCTCGGCGGCGTCCCGGCGGGTGCGGCTGGACCTGCCCCGGGCGCCGCGCCGCACCCTGCTGCCCGACTACGACCCGGAGGCCTTCGGCCGGCTGTCGGAGAAGATCGCCCGCTTCCTCGGCACCGGCCGGTTCCTGGTCTGGATGACGCTGACGATCATCGCCTGGGTGCTCTGGAACATCGGCGCCCCCGCCGAGCTGCGCTTCGACGAGTACCCGTTCATCTTCCTCACGCTCGTGCTCTCCCTCCAGGCCTCCTACGCCGCTCCGCTGATCCTGCTCGCGCAGAACCGCCAGGACGACCGGGACCGCGTCAACCTGGAGCAGGACCGCAAGCAGAACGAGCGGTCCATCGCCGACACCGAGTACCTCACCCGCGAGATCGCGGCCCTGCGCATGGGCCTCGGCGAGGTGGCCACCCGCGACTGGATCCGCTCGGAGCTGGAGGACCTGGTGCGCGAGCTGGAGGAGCGGCGCGCACCCCTCCCGCCGGAGCGCCCCGCCCGACGTGACGAAGGCGACCGCTGACGGCCTTTCCGGAGGCGTCCTCCAGCGCCGTACCATCGTCGGTATGGCTACGGAAGACGCGGTGCTCGAGGCACTGGCGACGGTGAACGACCCCGAGATCAACCGACCGATCACCGAACTGGGCATGGTGAAATCGGTCGACATCGGGGACGACGGCACGGTCGCCGTCACGGTGTACCTCACCGTCTCGGGCTGCCCGATGCGGGAGACGATCACCCGGAACGTGACGGAGGCGGTCGCCCGGGTCGACGGCGTCACCGGCGTCGACGTCTCCCTCGACGTGATGAGCGACGAGCAGCGCAAGGAGCTGGCCGCCTCGCTGCGCGGCACGACCGCGGAGCGCGAGGTGCCCTTCGCCAAGCCGGGCTCCCTCACCCGGGTCTACGCGGTGGCCTCCGGCAAGGGCGGCGTCGGCAAGTCGTCCGTGACCGTGAACCTGGCGGCCGCCATGGCCGCCGACGGGCTGAAGGTCGGGGTCGTGGACGCCGACATCTACGGCCACAGCGTGCCGCGCATGCTGGGGGCCGACGGCCGGCCCACCCAGGTGGAGAACATGATCATGCCGCCCTCGGCGAACGGCGTGAAGGTCATCTCGATCGGCATGTTCACCCCGGGCAACGCCCCGGTGGTGTGGCGGGGGCCCATGCTGCACCGCGCCCTCCAGCAGTTCCTCGCGGACGTCTACTGGGGCGACCTGGACGTCCTGCTGCTCGACCTCCCTCCGGGCACCGGCGACATCGCCATCTCGGTGGCCCAGCTGGTGCCCAACGCGGAGATCCTGGTCGTGACGACCCCGCAGCAGGCGGCCGCCGAGGTGGCCGAGCGCGCCGGGTCCATCGCGGTGCAGACCCACCAGAAGATCGTCGGCGTCGTGGAGAACATGTCCGGGCTGCCCTGTCCGCACTGCGACGAGATGGTCGACGTCTTCGGGACCGGGGGCGGGGAGAAGGTGGCGGAGGGGCTGACGAGGACCACCGGCGCCACCGTGCCGGTGCTCGGCGCCATCCCCATCGACGTCCGGCTGCGCGAGGGCGGCGACGAGGGCAGGCCGGTGGTGCTGACCGACCCGGACTCCCCGGCCGGGTCCGCGCTGCGGGCGATCGCCGGGAAGCTCGGCGGACGGCAGCGGGGCCTGTCGGGGATGAGTCTGGGCATCACGCCGCGCAACAAGTTCTGAGACACCGGCCGCGCTCCCGTGCGCGGCGCGCGCAGGGCCCCCTGCGGCCGTCGACGGCCGCAGGGGGCCCTGCGCGTCCGGACCCGGGCTTCCCCGGGCTCCGGGCGGTCCTGCGGCCCGTCCGCCGAGCTTCCCGGCGGTCCCCGCGGCGCGCCGGGTGCCGGGAGCGCGGGCGGGCGCCGTCAGAGGTAGGGCGCCAGGTCCTCGATCGCGGTGAAGGCGAGCCCGTAGGCGCTCATCCCCCGCCCGTAGGCCCCGATGTGGCAGCCGTTGCCGGCCGTCCCCGCGAGCACCCAGCCGAACTCGGACTCGCGGTAGTGGAAGGGGGTGGGCGCGCCGTCCACGGGAAGCGCCAGCGCCGACCACTCCTCGCCGGTCAGGTCGTCGGCGAGCGCGAACGCCGTCTCGGTCTGCTGGTCGAGCCAGTCGTCGCGCAGCGCGTGGTCCAGCTGCGGGGGCCAGGTGTGGGCGAGCAGCCCCGACCCCGCGAGCCAGGCCGCGGTGGAGACCGAGGTGGCGTCCAGGACGCCCGTGCCGTCGCCGCTGCGCCGCAGGGGGCTGGCCGCGACGGTCACGACCACGGCGAACCGCTCCTTCTCCACGCCGGTCGCCTCGTTCCGTATCGAGGGCTCGTCGCCGTGGTTGATCGCCCCGTGCTGGACGGTCCCGTCGGCCGCGGTGCCCACCTGCAGCAGCCTGCGCGGGCCGGTGAAGGCACCGTCCAGGCCGTACCAGGGGAAGGCGGCGCTCCGGAACCCATCGGCCGTGCGCCGTGCCGCTGCCGCCGCCGCGCCCCCCTCGGTCCCCGGGTCGCCGCCCGGGACCGGTGCCACACCGGCCGTACTGTGCGCCGTCATCCGGCCGCCTCCTGAGATCTCCGCACCTTCAGCGGCCCCCGCCCACGGGCGTGCGGCACACTGACGGACAGATGGAGAGAATAGCCACCCGGGGGCGGCCTCAGCGCATTGACCGCTCAGGTGGCGTCGGAGTCGAAGGGCGGCCGCTCGTCGCGGGCGGGTGTGTCGCGCTTCTTCAGCAGGTCGGGGCCCCCGCCGGGCGAGCCGTTCACGGCGGCCGGCACGGCCGGCCCGGGCGCGTCGGACGGCTCCTTGCCGTTGACCGCGTCAGCGACCTCGTTGATCTCCTTCTTGAGGTCGAAGCTGCCGCGGAGCTCCTTGAGCTCCTTCAGGTCCTCGTTCTCCGCGAGCTGCTTGCGCAGATACGTCTTCGGGTTGAGGTCCTCGAACTCGAAGTCCTTGAACTCCGGGCCGAGTTCGCTGCGGATGTCGTGCTTGGCGCTCTCGGAGAACGCGCGGATCTTGCGGATGAAGCGCGCGGCGTCCTGGATCACCTTCGGCAGCTTGTCGGGGCCGAAGATGAGCACGGCGAGGACGACCAGAGCCACCAGCTCCAGTCCGCCTATGTCGTTGAACACCCTGCAGCTCCTCGTGTTCTCCGCGGCCCTCGGGCCCGAGGGGATCCGGACCCCGTCCACGGTACCTGTCGTGTCCGTCGTGCCGGTACCTCCCCGGTGCCCGGCAGGTGGTCCCCGGCCACCGCCGGGGGTGCGCTCACCCGGGCGCCCGGGTGAGGCCGGGGGGCTCAGGAGCCGTCGGCCGAGCCCAGTGTCAGTTCCACGGTGCGCTGCCGCCCTCCGCGGGTGAGGGTCAGCTCCAGCCGGTCGCCGGGGCGGTGGGCGCGGATCTTCACGATGAGCTCCTCTCCGCTGTGCACCCGCTGGCCGTCGACCCGGGTGATCACGTCGCCGGGCCTGACGCCCGCGGTGGCCGCGGGACCGCCGGGGGTGACCGACGGAGCGCCGTCGCGGCCCTTGTCGCCGACCCGGGCGCCGTCCCCGGCGAACTTCATGTCGAGGCTGACGCCGATCACCGGGTGGGTGGCCTTGCCGGTGTTGATCAGCTCCTCGGCGACCCGCTTGCCCTGGTTGATCGGGATGGCGAAGCCCAGGCCGATGGAGCCCGCCTGGCCTCCGTCGGGCCCTCCGGTGTCGGCCGCCCGGATGGCGCTGTTGATGCCGATGACCCGGGCCTGCGCGTCGACCAGGGGGCCGCCGGAGTTGCCCGGGTTTATCGGGGCGTCCGTCTGGAGGGCGTCGACGTAGCTGACGTCGCTCCCGTCGCCCCTCTCGCCCCCGGCGGTGATCGGCCGCTCCTTGGCGCTGATGATGCCCGAGGTGACGGTGTTCTGGAGGTCGAAGGGGGCCCCGATGGCCACCACGGGGTCGCCGACCCGGACGTCGTCGGAGTTGCCGAGCGGCAGCGGCTTGAGGCCGGAGACGCCGGTGACCCTGACCACGGCCAGGTCGTAGCCGCTGTCCTTGCCGACGAGGACCGCCTCGGCCGTCTCCCCTCCGCTGAAGGTCACCGTGATGTCACCCGACTCGCCCGCGGGGTCGACGACGTGGTTGTTGGTCAGGATGTGCCCCCGCCGGTCGAGGACGAAGCCGGTGCCGGTGCCCTGCTCCCCGCTGCCGCTGACGTGCAGGGTGACGACGCTGGGCAGGGCGCTGGCGGCGATCCCCGCGACGCTGTCGGGGGCGCGGTCGCGGTTCTCGGCGTCCGCCTGCGGGAGTTCCAGCCGGGTGAAGCCGCCGTTGCGTTCGACGTAGGCGCCGATCGCACCTCCGGCACCGCCCGCGAGGAGGGCGACGGCCAGGGCCCCGGCGAGGAGCCCGCCGCGGCGGCGTCGGCGGGGCACCGGCTCGCCGGAGGAGGTCAGGGGCCCGTCGGGGGCGCTCCAGGGGTCGTACTGGAGCCATACGGAGTCCAGCGGCTGGGGGCGGTCGCCCGGCGCCGGGGAGTGGTGGGGGTGCCCGGCGGGCGGCTGCGCGGGCAGCGGGAGCGGGCCCCGGACGGCGCCCGGGCCGTCCTGGCCGGGCGGCACCGCGGGGGGCGGTGGGGCGTACGGCCCCGGGGCGGGACCGTGCGCCGGGGCCGGGGTGGGGACGGACGTGCCGTGCGCCGGGGTGGGCACCGGCCGCTGGACCGGCGGCGCGGGCGCCCAGGGCCCCGGGTCGCCGTACGGCGGGGTGCTGTAGGGATCGGGGTCGTGCAGCGGGACGGCGCGCGCGGGAGGCTGCTCGGGGGCCGGTCCGGCAGCAGGGGCGGGAGCGGGGGCGGGTGGTGCGGACGGGGTCCCGGGGGAGGCGGCCTCCGGCGCGAGGGGCGCATCCGGCCCGGGCTGCCCGGCGTCGGACGCGGGGCCCCCGGGCGCGGGGCCCCCGGGCGCGGGGGCACCGGGCGCGGGGGCACCGGGCGCGGGGGCACCGGGCGCGGGGGCACCGGGCGGGGCGTCCGCCCCGGCCCTCCCGGCCTCACCGGGGCGGCTCCACCACTTCGCCTTCGGTCCGGTGGGCTTCCCGTCGTCCATGCTCTCCCCGCAAACTGCCGGCCAACGCGCTGCCTCCGCCGGGCACGCTCCGAGGATTCAACCAGGTTTGCGATTCGGTGCGCAGGACACTGCGACCGGTTCCCGCCGCCTGCCCGGGGCGGACCGGGCGGGCGGCCGACCGCCGGGCACGCCCGGCCGACCCGACGGCCCCGGCGGTCAGCGCAGGGGTCTCAGCGGGGAGGTGGGCGGAGCCTGGGAGGCGGCCACCGGCGGCACGGCAGGGGCCGTGGCCGCGGGTGCTCCCGGTGCGGACGGCACGGCGGGCGCCGGTGGCGCTCCCGTGGCCGAGGACAGCCGGAAGCCCGCTGCTGGCGGCGGCATCAGCGGCGGCAGCGGCGCGAAGCCGTTCCTCAGGAACAGCGGAGGGAACGGGGCCGACTGGGCCTGTACGACGGGCGGCGCCGCGGGGGAGGCCGCCGCGACCGGGCCGCCGTCGGTGCGGCCGGTGGTGCGGCGGCGCTCGGCGTCCGAGGCGCTGCGCAGGGAGGAGCCACCCGTCCCGGGCGTGCCGGAGGGCACGGCCGTGCGCACCGGGGTGACCTTGTTCCCGGCCCCGCTCCCCCGGGCGGTGGTCTCGCCCGACAGGTCGAGGGGGACCGCCCCGCCGAAGGCGATCGCGGCGAAGGACACGGCGCTGGCGGCGGCGAAGGCGAAGCGCCGTCCGCGCCAGCCCGAGCGCTCAGCCTCGGCGCGGCCCACGTCGTGTATCCGGAACCCGCTCTCGGCGCGGCCCGGCAGGGCCGCCGCATGGGACCCCGCGGGGATGTACCCGAAGGTCTCCCCGCGCCGGTGCGGGGGATGTCCCGCGGAGGGGTTCAGAGCTCCGTAGTCGCTGTCGACCGGACGGCCCGCGAAGGGCCCGCCGCCCTCACCGGGGCCGGCGGGCAGCCCCTGGAGCCGGGCGAGCAGGCTCTCCGAGAGCGGGGGCGGCGCGGACTGGGCGAAGACGTTCTTGAGCCGGCGCTGGGCGTCCGCCTCGGCCTTGCACCGGGGGCAGGTGGCCAGGTGCGCGAGGACCCTGTCCCGTGCGTCGTGCGTCAGCTCACCGTCGACGAGCGCGGCGAGCCTGTCCCCCAGGTGCTGCTCCGCGGGGGTCGGACCTGTTGCACTCACGCCAGTCCGCCCTCCCCTGCCAGACCGGCGGCCACGGCAGGGCCGCGCCGCTCGGAGCGGGCCTGGGGCGACCGGTGCCGCAGCGCCTTGCGCAGATGCGAGCGCCCCCGGTGGATCCTGCTGCGGACGGTGCCGAGCTTGACGCCGAGGGTGGCGGCGATCTCCTCGTAGGACAGGCCCTCGATGTCGCAGAGGACCACGGCGGCGCGGAACTCCGGGGCGAGGGTGTCCAGTGCCTGCTGGACGTCCGCGTCGAAGTGGGTGTCGTTGAAAACCTGCTGCGGGGACGGCTCGCGGCTGGGCAGGCGCTCGGCCGCGTCGTCGCCGAGGGCGTCGAAGCGGATCCGCTGCTTGCGGCGGACCATGTCCAGGAAGAGGTTGGTCGTGATGCGGTGGAGCCAGCCCTCGAACGTGCCCGGGGTGTACGTCGACAGCGAGCGGAAGACCCTGACGAAGACCTCCTGGGTGAGGTCCTCCGCGTCGTGCTGGTTGCCCGTGAGCCGGTAGGCGAGGCGGTAGACCCGGGCGCTGTGCGTGCTGACGATCTCCTCCCAGGTGGGAGGGGTCCACGCCTGCGATTCCGCATCCGATGCGAAGCTCGCGGTGGTCACGGAGTCGGAGGACATGGAACGGTCAGCGCTCTTGGTCACGGATTCGGGCTCACCCACCGACCTGAGGAGGCGCCTCAGTACGCCTCTCCGATCCGCAGGCGCAGCCGCACCTCCCCTGTCAGATCTGGTGGTGTCCAGCGGAGCCCCTACCATAGCCACCTCGCCCGTTAGCTCCGGATAAGAATCTTTACGTGGATTTGGGCCGGACGCTCCGCCCCCTCCGCCGGCGCCTCCCTCCGGGACCGTCCCCCGCCCTGTCACAACGCCTGGTCCCATCTGCGGGTTCCCGGGCGCAGCGGATACAGTCAGCGTCGCGCCAACCAAGGGGACAGGAGAGGGTCATTACCGCCAACCGGCAGACGAGCTGGGCGTTCGCCGACGCCTTTCTCGCCGAGGACGACGCTCTGCACTGGGCCCGCGAGCGGGCCCGGGAGACGGGGCTGTCCCCGGTGTCGCCCGGCACGGGCTCGGCGCTGCGTCTGCTGGCCGCCACCGCCGAGGCCAAGGCGGTGGCCGAGATCGGCACGGGCACCGGTGTCTCGGGGATCTACCTCCTCCAGGGCATGCGGCCGGACGGCGTCCTGACCACGGTGGACCTGGAGCCCGAGCGGCAGCAGTTCGCCCGGGAGGCCTTCCGGGCCGCGGGATTCGCGGCCAACCGCGCCCGTTTCATCCCCGGCGGAGCCCTCGACGTCCTGCCGCGCCTGGCGGACGGCGGATACGACCTGGTCTTCTGCGACGGCGACCGGGCGGAGTCGCTGGAGTACCTTGCTGAATCGTTGCGCCTGCTGCGGCCGGGCGGCGTCGTCTGCTTCGAGGGCGTCTTCACGGACGGCCGTACGGTGGATTCCGCGGCCCAGCCGGTCGAGGTGCTGCGGGTGCGCGAACTGCTGCGCGCCGTGCGGGAGAGCGCCGAACTGCTCCCGACGCTGCTGCCGGTGGGCGACGGGCTGCTCTGCGCCGTACGCAGGCCCTGACCGGCGCGCCGAGGACCGGGCCCGGACGCACCGCGGCCCCGGCACACTCCGGTACCGGGGCCGCTTGAGCCGGGCTGCGTCAGCCGACGACCTTCTTCAGGGCGTCACCGAGTGCGTCGGCTTCGTCTGGAGTCAGCTCGACGACAAGCCGACCGCCGCCTTCGAGCGGAACGCGCATGACGATGCCCCGCCCCTCCTTGGTCACCTCGAGCGGGCCGTCGCCCGTCCGCGGCTTCATGGCCGCCATGCTCGTTCCCCTTCCTGAAACCAGCTCACCGCAGCCGGCGGCCCCATGACAGGTGCTGTGTCACCGGCATCGAACACATTGCTTCCAGGCCATTATCCCGCATGGCGGGACCCAAAGACCAACATCAGTCCGCATCGCTTGGGCAACGCGCTTCCGCAAAACCACCCAATTCGGCGATCAGCCTGCGATACTTCGCGCTCACCGGTCGCCGCGGTGCCGCCACCGGACCTCCGGCACTTTGACGCAGGTCACACCACCGCACCGGACGCACAGCGGTGATCTCCGCCATGCTGGGCCCCGACACTGCCGTCACACCGCAAAGGGGAACACCGCCATGGCGGACGCCGTGCTCTACGACGTGAGCGACGGACTCGCGACGATCACGCTCAACCGGCCCGAGGCCATGAACGCGATGAACGTCGAGGCCAAGGTCGCCCTCCGCGACGCGGCGCGCGCCGCCGCGGCGGACGAGGCCGTACGGGCGGTGCTCCTGACGGCGACGGGGAAGGCCTTCTGCGTCGGGCAGGACCTCAAGGAGCACGTGGCGCTGCTCGCCGCTGCCGCCGAGACCGGGTCCCGGGACGTGATGACCACCGTCCGCGAGCACTACAACCCGATCGTGGAGGCGCTCGCCGGGATGGCGAAGCCCGTGGTCGCCGGGGTCAACGGCGTCGCCGCCGGGGCGGGCCTGGGGTTCGCGCTCGCCGCCGACCACCGCATCGTCGCCGACACCGCCACCTTCACCACCTCCTTCGCGGGGGTGGCGCTGACCGCGGACTCCGGGGTCTCCTGGACGCTGCCGCGGCTGGTCGGGCCGAGCCGTGCGGCCGACCTGCTGCTCTTCCCCCGCTCCTTCGGCGCGCAGGAGGCGTACGACTGGGGCATCGCCAACCGGGTCGTGCCGGCGGCCGAGCTGCACGCCGAGGCGGAGAAGGCGGCCAGGGCGCTCGCGGCCGGGCCGACGCTGGCCTACGCGGCCCTCAAGGAGTCCCTCGCCTACGGGGCGGCGCACTCGCTGACCGAGTCCCTTGCCAAGGAGGAGGAGCTCCAGTCGAGGGCGGGAGCCTCCGAGGACCACGCGATCGCCGTGAAGGCCTTCCTCGCCAAGGAGCGCCCGGCCTACGTGGGCCGCTGACGCGCGACCGCGGACCGCGGACCGCGGACCGGGGCGCGGCGGGGAGGCCGGGCCCCGGTCGGCCGGGCGGGCGCCGCCGCGCCGCCGGGCCCGGCGTCCCGGCAGCCGTGCGGAGCGCGCCGCCCCCGTCCGGGGGGCCGGAGCCGTCCGGGGGACCGGAGCTATCCGGGGGGCCGGAGCGCGGGGACGGGAGAGCGGCGGGCCAGGCAGTCGGCCAGGTGGTCGTCGACCAGCCCGCAGGCCTGCATCAGCGCATAGGCCGTCGTCGGGCCCACGAACCGCAGCCCGCGCTTCTTCAGCGCCTTGGCGAGGGCCGCCGACTCGTCCGTGGTGGCCGGCACCTCGGCCGTGCTGCGCGGGGCGGGCCGCCCCTCGGCGGCGGGCGCGTGCGACCAGATCAGGGCGTCCAGCTCCCCGGCCGGCCAGTCGGCGAGCACCCGGGCGTTGGCCAGGGTGGCCTCGACCTTGGCCCGGTTGCGGATGATGCCGGGATCGCCGAGCAGGCGCTCCGCGTCGGCCTCGGTGAACCGGGCCACCTCGGCGATGCGGAACCCGGCGAAGGCGCGCCGGAACCCCTCCCGGCGGCGCAGGATCGTGATCCACGACAGCCCCGACTGGAAGGCCTCCAGGCACAGGCGCTCGAAGAGCTCGTCGTCGCCGTGGACGGGGCGGCCCCACTCCTCGTCGTGGTAGGCCGTGTAGTCCTCGGCGGACACCCCCCAGGGGCAGCGGAGCCGCCCGTCCGGGCCGGGCAGCGCGCCGGTGCTCATCGGCCCTCCTCCCCGCCGCGCTCGTCGAAGAGGTCCGGCCGCACGGCGGTGGCCCGGGCCCCGGCGAGGGCGGACTCCAGTTCGGCGATCCGGGCGTCGCGCTCGGAGAGCTCGGCGCCCAGCCGGTCCAGCACCTCGTCGACGTCGCCCATGCGGTACCCGCGCGGGGTCACCGGCAGGCGCAGGGCGTCCACGTCGGCACGGGCGACGGGGCGGTGTGCGGGCAGCGGGTCCACGGGCTGCTCGGGCGCGGCGTCCGGCAGCACGGCGCTGCCGGTGCCGCCGACCACCGCGAGCGTGACCGCGGCGACCACCACCACCATGGTGATCAGCAAGAAAAAGAACACGAGCGACCCTCTCCCCGAAAAGCCCGGACCCCGGCCCGGTGTCGACGTCCCGTGCCGATCGTGCCACGGGAGACTGACGGTGCCGATGGTGCCACGGCACTCTGACAGTAGGGTCGCAGGCGGACGACCCGAGGAGGAACTGCGGATGCTGCGGCTGGGACGGCGTGAGTTCGCCACGCACGAGCCGGTGATCATGGCGATCGTGAACCGGACCCCCGACTCCTTCTACGACCAGGGAGCCACCTTCCGCGACGAGCCGGCGCTCGCCCGGGTCGAGCAGGCGGTGGCCGAGGGCGCGGCCATCGTCGACATCGGCGGGGTGAAAGCGGGCCCCGGCGAGGAGGTCACGGCCGAGGAGGAGGCCCGGCGCACGGTCGGCTTCGTCGCCGAGGTCCGCAGGCGCCACCCGGACGTGGTGATCAGTGTGGACACCTGGCGCCACGAGGTGGGCGAGGCCGTGTGCGAGGCGGGCGCGGACGTGCTCAACGACGCCTGGGGCGGGGTGGACCCCAAGCTGGCCGAGGTGGCCGCCCGGCACGGCGCCGGCCTGGTGTGCACCCACGCGGGCGGCGCCGAGCCGCGCACCCGGCCGCACCGGATCGCCTACGAGGACGTGATGGCGGACATCCTGCGAGTGACCGTGGGGCTCGCCGAACGCGCGGTGGCCCTCGGCGTGCGGCGGGACGGCATCATGATCGACCCCGGCCACGACTTCGGGAAGAACACCCGGCACAGCCTGGAGGCCACCCGCAGGCTCGGCGAGATGGCGGCGACCGGCTGGCCGGTGCTGGTGTCCCTGTCGAACAAGGACTTCGTCGGGGAGACGCTGGACAAGCCGGTCAAGGAGCGGGTCCTCGGCACGCTGGCCACCACGGCGGTCTCCGCCTGGCTGGGCGCCCGGGTGTACCGGGTCCACGAGGTGGCCGAGACCCGGCAGGTGCTGGACATGGTGGCCTCGATCGCGGGCCACCGCCCGCCGGCGGTGGCCCGCAGGGGCCTGGCCTGAGCCCCGGGGAGGGCGTCAGGCCTGGTGGCCGGTCTCCTTGGTGACCAGGGCCACGGCCTCCTCCACGGAGTCCGTGACGTGGAACAGGGTCAGGTCGTGTTCGGAGGCCTTGCCCCCGGCCACCACGCTGTCCCGCAGCCAGTCGACCAGCCCGCTCCAGTAGGAGCTGCCGAAGAGGACGATCGGGAAGCGGGTGACCTTGCGGGTCTGGACGAGGGTGAGGGCCTCGAACAGCTCGTCCAGCGTGCCCAGCCCGCCGGGCAGCACCACGAAGCCCTGGGCGTACTTGACGAACATCGTCTTCCGGACGAAGAAGTAGCGGAAGTTCACGCCGATGTCGACATGGGCGTTGATGCCCTGCTCGAAGGGGAGCTCGATACCGAGCCCCACCGAGACGCCCTTCGCCTCCCGGGCCCCCTTGTTCGCCGCCTCCATGGCGCCCGGCCCGCCGCCGGTGATCACCGCGAAGCCCGCCTCGGCCAGCGCCCGGCCGAGCTCGACGCCCGTCTCGTACTCCGGGGTGCCGGGCTTGGTGCGGGCCGAGCCGAAGACGCTGATGGCGCTGGGGAGTTCGGCGAGGGCGCCGAAGCCCTCCACGAACTCCGACTGGATCCGCATCACCCGCCACGGGTCGGTGTGGACCCACTGCGAGTCGCCCTCGGTGTCCAGCAGCCGCTGGTCGGTCGTTCCGGGCTGGACCTGCCCCCTGCGGCGCAGTACCGGCCCCAGTCGCTGCTCCTCCAACGCGCGCAGCCCCTCGGAGTTGCCGCTCATGACCTGCTCCCTCCGCCGAACATCATGTGCTTCGGGACAGGGTAGGTCGGCGCAGGTGACGAATGGCGGAATCAGGGCGATCGACGGGGGGTGGGCTTGGTTTCCCCGGCCCGGACGCCGACCGCCGCCGGACCGGCCGGGGCGGCCCGGACGCCCGGGCCGGTCCGGGCGGCCGTGCGGTGCCCACCCGCCCGGGCCGGAGCGTGCCGCCCGCTCCCCGCACCCCTCGGGGCCTGCTCCCGCGCGCACGCCTCGGGAGCCGAGCCGCTCCCGCGCCCTCAGGAGCTGAGCCACTCCCGCAGCCGCCGCTCGCAGTGGACGATCCGGTCGGTCCGCACGTGCTCGTCCCGCTTGTGCGCGTACAGCGGGTCCCCGGGTCCGTAGTTGACGGCCGGGACGCCCAGTGCGCTGAAGCGCGAGACGTCCGTCCAGCCGAACTTGGGGCGCGCGGTGCCGCCCACGGCGGCCATGAACGCGGCCGCGGCCGGGTGCGACAGACCGGGCAGGGCGCCCCCGGTGTGGTCGTCGACCACGAACTCGCTCACCCCGCAGTCGGCGAAGACCTCGCGGACGTGCGCCTCGGCCTCCGCCATGCTGCGGTCGGGCGCGTACCGGAAGTTCACCACGACCGTGCAGGCGTCCGGGATGACGTTGGTGGCGACGCCGCCCTCGATGCCCACCGCGTTGAGGCCCTCCCGGTACTCCAGGCCGTCGATCTCCACCCGGCGGGGCCGGTAGGAGGCGAGGCGGGCCAGGATGGGGGAGGCCGCGTGGATGGCGTTGGAGCCCATCCAGCCGCGCGCGGAGTGGGACCGCTCCCCCGCGGTGCGCAGATGGACCCGCAGGGTCCCCTGGCAGCCGCCCTCCACCTCGGCGTCCGAGCCCTCCAGCAGGATGGCGAAGTCCCCCTCCAGCCAGTCGGGGTGCGCCTCGGCGACGTGCCCGAGGCCGTTGAGGTGGGCGGCGACCTCCTCGTTGTCGTAGAAGACGAAGGTCAGGTCGCGGTTGGGCTCGGGCACCGTGGCGGCGATGCGCAGCTGCACGGCCACGCCCGACTTCATGTCGCTGGTGCCGCAGCCCCACAGCACCCCGTCCCCGTCGAGCCGGGAGGGGACGTTGTCGGCGATCGGGACCGTGTCGATGTGCCCGGCGAGCACCACGCGCTCCGCCCTGCCGAGGCGGGTGCGGGCCACGACGTTGTTGCCGTGGCGGTCGACGGTGAGGTGGGGCAGGGCGCGCAGGGCCTGCTCGATGGCGTCGGCGAGGGGCTTCTCCTGGCCGCTGACCGAGGGGAAGTCGACCAGCGCGGCGGTGAGCGCCGGGCCGTCGAGGCTGAGGTCGAGCGTGGTGTCGGGCATGGCCCCGAGCCTATGTCCTCGGCCCGCCGCGAGGCGGTCGCGGTCCGGCCCCCGCGGGGCCGGGGCCGGGGCCGTCCCGGGGGCTCCCTCCGCCGGGGGGAGGTCGGCCGGAGCCGCCGCGGCGGGGCTCCAGTACCGTGTGCCTCGTGTCCGAGACCGCCTCCCCCGTCCGGCGCGGCCGCCTGCGGCGGTTCGCCGCCGCGCTCCTCGTGCTGCTGGCGCTGGCCGGCTACGTCGCCGTGCGGTACGTCACCGGCGGCGGCCCGCCCGGTTGCGTCGTCCGGGCCTCGGAGAAGGGCGGAGCGGCGTACCGGCTGACGGCCGAGCAGGCCGACAACGCGGCCACCATCGCCGCGGTGGGCACCACCCGCGGCATGCCGCAGCGCGCGGTCACCATCGCGCTGGCGACCGCCATGCAGGAGTCGGCGCTGCGGAACATCACCTACGGCGACCGCGACTCCCTCGGCCTGTTCCAGCAGCGCCCCTCGCAGGGCTGGGGGACGCCGGAGCAGATCCTCGACCCGGTCTACTCGGCCGGGATCTTCTACGACCACCTCGCCGAGGTGCCCGGCTACTCGCGGCTGCCGCTGACGGTGGCCGCGCAGCGGGTCCAGCGCAGCGGCTTCCCGCAGGCCTACGCCAAGCACGAGCCGGACGCGACCCTGCTGTCCGCCGCGCTCACCGGCGGCGCCTCGGCGGCGCTCAGCTGCGCGGTGCGCCCGGACGGCCGGGCGGGGGACGCCTCGGCCGTGCAGGAGGAGCTGGCCCGGGCGTTCGGCCCCGGTGTGCTGCCGCCGTCCGCCCCGGCGGCGGGGGCCCCGGGCTCCTCGGTCCTCTCCGTGCCGGTGGACCGGCCGGACCCCGACGAGGCCGACGGGGCCGACCGCCGGGGCTGGGAGCTGGCGCACTGGGCCGTGGCGCGCTCCGACGCGCTGCGGGTCGCCGAGGTCTCCTACGCGGGTCGCGTGTGGAGCTCCGACCGGGCGGTGGAGGGCTGGCGCGCTCAGCGGCCGGCCCGGGGCGACGACACCGGCAGCGTCCGGATACGCGTCGCCCGCTAGGGACCGTCCCGCAGAACGGTCACGACTCGATACGCACCTCGTGCCTGATGGGGCACTAGCTCGTCCAGCTGTGGGCCACGTCGACCACGACCCGGTCGTCCAGCTGGAGCACGCGGAACGGCAGTCGGGCACGCACACCGAGACCGACCTGTGTCTCGCCCTCGAAAGTGCTGCCGAACCGGGTGTCCCGGAAGGTGGTGTACCCGCCGACGTTCACGCCGGGCAGGGGCTCACCGGCTTCGCCCGGGTAGGTCGGCGCGCCGGCCTCCAGGTCGTAGCTCCACGCGCCGACGCGGATGTCGAGGATCGCCCCGCCGGCGACCGGGATGTACTCGCCCGAGGGGCTCGCGTGGAACCGGTCCACGTACTGGACGTGGTAACCGATCCGGTCACCACCGCCGGGCACGTCGAACACGATGCGGTCGAAGCACGCGTGCCGTCCGGTCCGGACGTCCTCCAAGTGATCGGCCCCCAGGGGGGCACCGCCCTTCGCGCCGCTGCCCCAGCCCGTGGGACAGACGGCCGCCGCCGCCCGCGACCGCTCCGCCGGGGCCGCGCCCGCGGTACCCGCCGCCGTCCCCAGGGTGCCACCCGCAAGCACGAGCACCGCCACTGCCGCTCCGATACGCCGCATCATTTCCCCTTTGATCGCGTGTGGTCACGGACTCCGATGTCAGGTGAGACAACCCGCGGCACCCGGACGGTTGCACGCCGGTCGGGCACAATCCGGGAAATCCGCCGTCAGCCGTCGCCGCTCGACCGCGGCCCCGGTTCCCACCGGGGATCGGCCACGACTCGACGGGCCTCCCGGATGGGGCACCAGTACGAAGGTTCACCCTCGGGAGCCACGGCACCCCCGCCGGGGGTCCCGCGCGGGCCGTGCGGACAACCGGCGGTCAGGGGAGGCGGAGCGGCGCCCGGCAACGGGAGTGACGTTCCTGCGCCCTTTCGGACATGACGGTGTTCGCCCGTTTTCGGCCGAGCCCGGCCCTTCGGCCCGTTACCGATTCTTTACCTTGGGGTGCCGCAACTTACCCCGCCCTCCCGCCGGTTGTCAGGACGTCCGTGCACGGACAGCAGCACCACCGCACAGTCCGAACGTCCTCTCGCTTCAAGGAGCACCATGTCCCTCCCCCTGACCCGTCGGATCGCCCGTGCCGCGCTGCTCATCGCGGCGGGAGCAGCTCCCGTGGTCGGTGCGGCCGGCTCCGCGGGCGCTGCCACCCTCCCCGAGACCCCCGTCGGGGGCCTGACGGCGCTCGACACCGCGAACGTCGACGGTACGGTCGACAGCGTCTCCAGGGAGACCACCGAGGTCGCCGGCCAGGTCGGCGGCCCGACCGCCGAGAAGGCCGCGCCCGCCGCGACCGGGACCCTGGGCAAGGCGGCCGGGCAGGCCGCCCCGGTCGCGGAGCGGGCGGCCGGCGACGCCGCGGGTGAGGCGGGCGGCCTGCTCGGCGGCGGTCTGCCGACCGACACGCTGGCCGGCGGCGCCACCGGCGCCCTCGGCGGGGGTCTGCCGCTGGGCGGCTGACCGCCGGCACGCACGTGCGGAGGGGCCCGGCGGCGTCGCCGGGCCCCTCCGCACGTCCGCGGGCGCGACCGGGGCTCCCGCTGCCGGGGCCCCGGCAGCCGTCACCCGAGGCGCTTGACCGCGGCCTCCACCCGCTCGTCGGTGGCCGTGAACGCCACCCGCACGAAGCGGGCGCCCGCCTCGCCGTAGAAGTCGCCGGGGGCGACCAGGATGCCCCGCTCGGCGAGGCGGGCCACGGTGTCCCAGCACGGCTCGTCCCGCGTCGCCCAGAGGTACAGGCTCGCCTCGCTGTGCTCGATCCGGAAGCCGTCCGACTCCAGCGCCGTGCGCAGCGCCGCCCGCCGGGCCGCGTAGCGCGCCCGCTGCCCGGCCACGTGCACGTCGTCGCCCAGGGCGGCGACCGTCGCGGCCTGCACGGGCGCCGGGGTCATCATCCCGCCGTGCTTGCGGATGGTCAGGAGCTCGCCGAGCACCCCGGCGTCACCGACGAGGAACGCCGCGCGGTACCCGGCCAGGTTGGAGCGCTTGGAGAGCGAGTGGACGGCGACGACGCCCTCGTAGGAACCGCCGCAGACGTCGGGGTGGAGCACCGAGACCGGCTCCGCCTCCCAGCCGAGCTCCAGGTAGCACTCGTCGCTGAACAGCAGCACCCCGTGCTCGCGCGCCCAGGCCACGGTGCGGGCCAGCTCCTCCCTGCCCAGCACCCTGCCGGTGGGGTTGGAGGGCGAGTTGAGCCAGAGCAGGCGCAGCCCCCGCGGGTCGAGCTCGGTCGGGTCGTCGTACACCACCGGGGTGGCGCCGCACAGCCGGGCGCCCACCTCGTAGGTCGGGTACGCCAGCCGGGGGTAGGCGACCGCGTCGCCGGCCCCGAGGCCCAGCTGGGTCGGCAGCCAGGCCACCAGTTCCTTGGAGCCCACCACCGGCAGCACGTTGGTGTGCTGCGGGTCCACCGCGCCGAGCCGGCGGGCGGCCCAGCCGGTGAGCGCGTCGCGCAGGGCGGGCGTACCCCAGACCGTCGGGTAGCCGGGCGAGTCGGCGGCGTCCACGAGGGCCTGCCGGACGATCTCCGGGACGGGGTCGACCGGGGTGCCGACGGACAGGTCGACGATGCCGTCGGCATGGGCCGCGGCCGTCGCCTTGAACGGTTCGAGCTTGTCCCAGGGGAAGACGGGGAGGCGCGACGAGACTGCGGCCACGGCGGGGACTCACTTTCTGGTGCGGCGGGCGGGGATACGCCGCGGTCCCGCACGACGGGTGCCGTGCGGGACCGGGGCGTGCGCAGGGGTGGCCCGCCGGTGCGGCGGGCCGGACCGCTCGGGGCGGCTCAGCCGTTCTGCGGCGGCAGGGCGGCGATGAAGGGGTGGTCCCGCTCGATCAGGCCGAGCTTGGACGCGCCACCGGGCGAACCGAGCTCGTCGAAGAACTCGACGTTCGCCTTGTAGTAGTCCTTCCACTCCTCCGGGGTGTCGTCCTCGTAGAAGATCGCCTCCACCGGGCAGACCGGCTCGCAAGCACCGCAGTCGACGCATTCGTCCGGGTGGATGTACAAGGACCGGGAGCCCTCGTAGATGCAGTCGACGGGGCACTCCTCGATGCACGCCTTGTCCTTCACGTCGACACAAGGCTGCGCGATGACGTAGGTCACGCTGTCGTTCCTCCTCGGTAAGGGCTGGCTTGCGCGGGAGCGCGGCGTCGTCGATGCCCGCCCCTAGTATCTCCGTTCCTGGGGACGATCCGAACAGGAGGGGCGGAGGAACCGTGGAATTCACTGCCGGCGGGCGGCTCGTGGTCCGAATCAGCCCGGCTGACGTGGGGAAACGAGTGTCGGTCAGGAGTGCGGGGGCAGCCACTCGAGCGGGTGCCCGGTTCACCGACACGGTCGGGGTTCTCACATCGTGGACCGACGGTGTGCTGCTGATCACACGGCGCACCGGCGAGAGCGTCCGTGTCCCGGAGTCCTCACTGGTGGCGGGCCGGACGGTGCCGGCCGCCCCCGCCCGGCGCCGGGGCCCGGCGGCGTCCTTCGAGGAGCTCGCGCGGGCGACGTCCCGGGCCTGGCGGCCGCTGGAGGCCGAGCGCCTCGGCGACTGGGAGCTGCGTGCCGCGTCCGGGTTCACCCGGCGCGCCAACTCGGTGCTGCCGCTGGGCGACCCCGGGATGCCGCTGGACCAGGCGCTGGAGCGGGTGCGCGCCTGGTACGGGGCGCGCGGGCTGCCCGCCTACGTCCAGGCGGCGACCGGCGCCGCGGGTACCCAGGAGGAGCTGTGCGCGGCGCTGGAGGAGCGCGGCTGGCAGCGCGAGGTCTCCGCGGAGGTGCTGGTCGGCCCCCTCGCCCCGCTGGCCGACCGGGACGCGGACGGCTCCCGCGTCCTGGTCTCGCGCACGGCCGGGGAGGGCTGGCTGCGCCGCTACGGGCGCTTCGGGGGCGCGGCGGGGGAGCCGCCCGCCCCGGTGCGGGCGGTGCTCGCCGCCGGCCCCTCGGTGTGGTTCGCCTCCGTGCCGGGGGCGGACGGGGTGCCGGAGGCGATCGGCCGCTGCGTCGTCGACGGGCGCTGGGCGGGTTTCATGGCCGTCGAGGTGGCCCCGGAGCACCGGCGCAGGGGCCTGGGCACGGCGGTGATGGCCGCCCTGGCGGGCCGGGCGCTCGCGGAGGGCGCCTCGGCCTCCTGGCTCCAGGTCGAGGCGGGCAACGGGGCCGCACAGGCCCTGTACGCGGGTCTCGGCTTCACCGTGCACCACCACTACCACCACTTCCGCGCCTGAGGCTCCGGCCGTGCCCCGGGGGCGCGGCCGGAGGGACAATGGGCGCACCGCGGCGGCCGGCGGGGGCCTCGGGCCCCTGTGCGCACGGCCGCGAGCGGCGCGCGGGCGCCGCCGGTCGGACGAGTCCTGGACGGGGTACGACAGCCATATGCACCACCACCGCGCGCACGAGGACCGGGCAGGGAGTCCCTGGCGGCGCCGGTTCGCCGAGGAGGCCCGGGCGGACCGGCCGGATCTGGCGCTGCTGTGCCTGCTCATCGGCACGGAGGCCGACGAGGAGTTCGGCGAGGAGGGCATCGACGCGGCCCAGATCGAACTCGACCGGCTGTCCGGGGCGCTGCCCTACGGGGTGCGCGGACCGGGCGCCCAGGCACGGGCCCTGGGCGGGTTGCTGGGCGGCCGGGAGGGCTTCCACGGGGTCCCGGCCGACTACCGGCGGCTGGAGTCCTCGCTGCTCCACGAGGTGCTGCGGCGCCGGCGGGGCCTGCCGATCCTGTTGTCGGTGGTGTGGACGGAGGTGGCCCGCCGGGCGGGGTGGCCCGTGTACGGCGTCGCGCTGCCGGGCCATTTCGTGGTGGGCTTCGGGGAGGCGGACGGGCAGGTGCTCGCCGACCCGTTCGCGGCCGGCCGGACGCTGTCGCCCGAGGACGCCGGGCTGCTGGTCGCGGGCGGCACCGGCACGGCGCTCACCCCGGAGATGCTGGAACCCGCCGATCCGCGGGCGGTCGTCACCCGGATCCTGAACAACGTCCGCGCCTGGGCCTCGGCCCGCCCCGAGCGGTCGGACGTGGCGCTCTGGGCGCTGGACCTGCTGCTCCTGCTGCCCTCGCACCCCGCGCGCCTGCGCTACGAGCGGGCCCGGCTGCTGGTGCAGCGGGGCTCCTTCACCGAGGGCGCCGCGGAGATGGAGGCGTACGCGGACGTGGTGGCCGCGGTGGAGCCCGCCGCGGCCGAGGCCCTGAGGAGCCAGGCACGCGGTGCACGGGCGCGGCTGAACTGACCGGCCGGAGGGGAGCCGGGGCCGGGCGGTGCCGGGAGCGCCGCAGGCCCGGGCGGACCGCTCGCGCGGAATCCGCCCGGGCCTGCGGCCGGGTGTGCGGCGGGGCCGGTCAGCTGGGGTCGAGTTCGATGACGGCGGTCCGCTCGGCGGGGGTCGTGCCCCGCAGCGCGGGGCCCATGGCCTGGGCCACGTCGTCGGCGGAGACCTCGTACTGGCGGCCGTCCCCCTTGGTGATCATGATGCCGTCGAAGACGCCCTCCAGGAGCTCCTCGATGGCGGCCTTGTCGTAGTGCTCGACCAGCTTCCCGTCGACGGCCTTCATCGACAGGATCCTCGGCAGGGACCTGGCCGGGCCGAACTGGATCTGCTTGCCCCCGGCCTGGATGGTGATCAGGCCGGACATCGCGGGCTCGGCGAACTCCTTCATCGCCCGGTCGAGCTCGGCCTGGGTGACGGCGGGCTCCCGGGTGGTGAGCGGCAGCGTCACCACGTTGGGGCTGCCCGTCTCGACCTGCGCGCGGTACGCGTCCTTGACGGTGACCATCGACCGGGCGACGTCCACGGTCTCGCCGGGCTTGCCCGGCACGGCCACGGCGCGTCCCGTCTCGAAGCGGATCGTCCCCTCGGAGGCGGAGTCGGCGGAGCCGGCCAGGTCGGCGAGGGCCACGCTCAGCTTCTCCTCGTCGACGAGGATCACCGGCTGCGCGACCCGCTCGCCCCCGAAGAGGGAGCCGATCACGGAGACCGGGTTGTAGTCGCTGCCGGCCGCCGCGCGGACCGTGGCCTGGCTGTCCAGCGACAGCCCGGCCTTGTCCGGCGCCAGTTCGCTCTTCTGGTCCCCGACGGCGAGCTGCATCGGGGCGGTCGCCCGCTCCCCGAGCGCCGCGTCGAGCGTTGCGACCGCCTCCTCGCGGGTGCCGCCGCCGATGTCCACGCCGAGCACCGTGGTGCTCTTCGGCACGTCCGAGTGGTTGAGGAGCAGCCCCGCGCCGTAGGCGACGGCGAGCAGCCCGATCACGCCCGCTCCGGCGAGCACCAGCTTGGAGCGTCCCTTCCTGGCGGGTGCGGGCGCCGGGCGGCTCTCGGGCTCGGGCTCCGGTGCGGTCGCCGCGGGGCCCGGGCGTCCCGCGGGGAACCCGGCGCCCGGGCCCTGGGGGAACCCGCTGCCGGGCGCGGTGCCGCGCGGGCCCGCGTCCCGGCCCGCGGGCGGGAAGGGGGCGCGCCGCTCGCCGGGGACGACCGGGATGCCGCTGCTCAGCGTGTCGCCCGAGACCTGGCCGCCGGGCGGCTCGGGCGCGGGGCGCTGCGGGGTGAGCACGGCGGTGTCGTCGGAGACGCCCGGCGGCCCCGCCGGACCGCCGGGGCCCTGGCCGAGGTCGCCGGGGGCGAACTGCAGCTCCCCGGTGGCCGGACCCGAGGTGGGGCCGGCGGGGCCCGTCGCCCCGGCGAAGGGGTCTCCCGGGGGCGGGGTGGGCGCGGGGCCGACGACGGGGCCGTCCTGGGCCAGCAGCGGGTTGGGGCCGGTGCCGCGCAGGGCGCCGCCCGTGCCCGCGCCGGTACCGCTGAGCGGCCGGGTGGGCAGGCCCGGGGGCCCGGGGGTCCCGGCTCCCTCGGCGAGGTCGGCGAGGGAGGAGCGCGGCGCGGCCTCCGGTCCGGTCTCCTGACCGGAGGGGGTCCCGGGCGCGGGACCGCTCCCGGGGGGCTGCGCGGGCACGGCGGGCTTGCGGGGCGCGAACCAGTCGCTGGTCGCCGCCTTCTCCTCGCCCGGGGGTGCCGCCGCGGGGCGGGGCGCCTCCTGTTCGGCGGGGGGCCGCGGAGTGCTGCCGGTGCGCTCGGCGGCGCCGTCGCCTCCCGCGCCCGCGTCCGGGCGGCCCGCCCCGTCGGTGTCGCTCATCGGCGTGCGCATCACGACGGGCGGGATCGGCCGGGACCCCGGGATGTTGATCCGGATCCGGGTCGTCAGGGTCGTCTCGGTCTTCGGCTCGTCCGGGCGGCGCTCCGGGGTCCGGGCGTCGTCCGGCTCGTCCTGCGGATGCAGCGACGGATACTGGCGGGAACCGTACGGCGGGGTTCCCGAGGGGTACGCGGCTCCACCGCCCCCCTGGGGGCCGGAGGACGAACTGTCAGTTTCACGACTCAAAGCAGGTTCTCCCGGTTGGCTCCGCCGCCCGTTCTTACTGGAACGCTGCTGCTGCGGGCGGCTCGGCGGCGCGCACCACCATACTGTTTGGCGCCGACGGACACCCCGGGGCCGCGTCAAGCGGCACCCGTCCGTGCCCGGCGGACCGTGTGCGCACGGCCGGTTCACGGGCTCCCCCGCCCGTTGACCGCCTCACCCTAGGCGCTGCGCGCACGCGGGGTGCAGCGGGGGTGCGGCGGCGGTGTGCGGAAGCCGTGGACATCGCCGGCCCGGCGCGCGGACGGCCCACCGGCGGGGCCGGGCACCGCACTTGCCCGCCCGCGCGCCGTTCGGCGCCCCCGCGGGCGGGCCCCCGGGCGTCTGCCGCCCGGTGGTCCCTACCGGCCCGTACCGCCGTCCCGGCGCCCGGACCGCCACAGAGTGGCGCAGATCACAGCGGCGGCCATCCCGCCCAGCATGAAGGCGATCGGCCCGATACCGGAGGCGAACAGGGCGTCCCCCTCCGGCCGTCCGGTGCTCAGCAGGACGATCGCGAGCAGCCAGCCGACCGTCGGCCAGACCACACCCAGTTGCGTACCGGTGGCCTCGCGGGCGCCGGCGAAGAGGGCCGCGGTGCCCAGCAGGGAGAGGACCAAGCCGCCCGGGAACCAGGCGGCTTGGAGCAGCGAGCCGGCCAGGCCGACGACCGCCCCGAGCAGGAGCAGTCCGGCGTAGGCCGCGATACGCCCCGGGCTCGGCCGCCCGCCGGGGAAGACACCCGGGAGGTGCTGCCCGCTCATGCCGCACCTCCGGCGGCGCCACGGGCCGCGCCGTGGACGGCCTCCCCCGCCGGACGGGGCACGGTGCCCCCGTCCGGGAGGGGGATCCCCGCGAAGAGGTCGCGCTCGCGGCCGCCGTGCCCCTCGCCGGGGGTGCCGACGGCCAACTCGTAGTACTCGGTGGTGAACAGCGGCTGGCCCAGGTCGTTGGAGAGCGCGAAGAAGGGCCCTTCCACGGCGATCTGGGTGGCGTGCGCCCTCATCGCCGCGGCCTTGCGGTCGGCGTACGCCGAACCGTCGATCTCGGTGGTGACGCGCGCGTCGTCGACCACTCCGGGGACGTCGTCCGGGGAGCCGACGGCGGGGAACGGCCGCGTCCCGGCGGCCCGGAGCCGGTCGAAGCCCTCCTCGGCCACCGACCGCGGCACCCGGTTCCAGTAGATCTTGGCGATGGTGTGCGGTTCGCCCAGGTCCCGCCGGTAGGCGCGCTCGCCGGCCAGGTCCGCGGCCCGCATCGCGACCCGGTGCGCCTGGATGTGGTCGGGGTGCCCGTAGCCCCCGTCCGGGTCGTAGGTGACCAGCACCTGCGGCCGGACCGAGCGGATCACCTCCACCAGGTGGGCCGCGGCCTCGTCGACGTCGGTGTTCCAGAAGGCGCCCTCGCGGTGGTTCTGCTCGACGCCCATCATCCCGGAGTCGCGGTACCGGCCCCGGCCGCCGAGGAAGCGGTGGTCGCCGACGCCCAGCTCCTTCATGGCTGCCGCCAGTTCGCCCACCCGGTGGGGACCGAGGCGGTCCTCACGGTCGGGGGCGAGGTGGGCGAGCCCGGGCGGGATGACCTCGCCCTCCTCGCCGAGCGTGCAGGTCACCAGCGTGACATGGGCACCGGCTGCCGCGTACAGCGCCATCGTGGCGCCGTTGTTGATCGACTCGTCGTCGGGGTGGGCGTGCACCAGCAGCAGACGGCGGACGGGGAGATCCTTCATACGGCACAGCGTAGAGCGCCGGGGCACACGAAAGGGCCCGGAGCGCCGGGGACCGTCCGGCGGGTCGGGCGGCGGCCGCCGCGCGCCGTCCGGCCGCGGACGCGGACGGGCCCGCCCCGGCGGGGGCGCTCAGCGGTCCGCGGTCCGCCCCCCGGCGAACCGCGGGCCGGGCCTCAGAACTTGAGCCCTCCGATCATCCCGGCCACGTTCGAGGTCAGCTCGTTGAGCGTCGGGGCGATCGAGGAGCTGGCGAGGTAGAACCCGAGCAACACGCAGACCGCCGCATGCCCGCCCTTCAACCCGGACTTCCGGATCAGCAGGAAGACGACGATCGCCAGCAGCACCACCGCCGAAATCGAGAGTGCCACGGCGGTTCACCTCCACAGAATGTCGGTAGGGACGGTCCAGTTGCCTGTGCCGGAGGGTTCATACCCACCTTGCGCTACGGATCATAACTATCCGTGCCTCCGCATCGATCGGTGCACGGCAGCACATGGGGGCGCACGGGCCAGGCCCGGTGCCATAGGTTCGCCGCATGACAGCGACGCAGCAGCTCTCCTTCCCGCGTCAGTCGGCGCGGACGCAGCGGTTCTCCCTGGGAGCCCCCCGTGCCTTCACCGTCTCGCCGGACGGCTCCCGGGTGGTGTTCCTGAGATCGGCGTCGGGGACGGACCGGACCGGTCTGCTCCATGTCCTGGACCTGGACGGACCGGCACCGCGGGAGCGGGTGGCGGCCGACCCCCGGAAACTGCTCGGCGGGGCGGACGAGGACCTGCCGGCGCAGGAGCGGGCGCGCCGGGAGCGCAGCCGGGAGGCGGGCGCGGGCGTGGTCGGCTACGCGGTGGACGGCTCCGTCGAGTTGGCGGCCTTCGCCCTGTCGGGGCGCCTGTTCACGGCGGAGCTCCGCGCGGGTACGGCGCGCGAACTGCCCTGCCGGGGGCCCGTGGTGGACCCCCGGCCCGCCCCGGACGGGAGGCGGGTCGCCTACGCCTCGGGGGGCGCCCTGCGGGTGGTGGGCGCCGAGGGAGAGGGCGACCGCGCGCTGGTGGAGCCCGGGGAGGAGGGCGTCGCCTGGGGGGTCGCCGAGTTCGTCGCGGCCGAGGAGATGGGGCGCTCACGCGGGTTCTGGTGGTCCCCGGCCTCGGACCGGCTGCTGGTCGCGCGGGTGGACGACCGGCGGGTTCGGCGCTGGTGGATCGGCGACCCGGCGCACCCGGACCGGGAGCCGGCCCCGGTGGCCTACCCGGCCGCCGGCACCCCGAACGCCGACGTCCGGCTGTTCTCGCTCTCCCTCGGCGGGGAGCGCACCGAGGTGCTCTGGGACCGGGCCCGCTACCCCTACCTGGCCCGGGTGCACTGGTCGCAGGCCGGACCTCCGCTGCTCCTGGTGCAGTCCCGGGACCAGCGCAGCCAGCTGTACCTGGCCGCCGACCCGGAGACGGGCGCCACGCGGTGCGTCCACGCGGACGAGGACGAGGCGTGGCTGGAACTGCTGCCCGGCGTCCCGGCCTGGGCGCCGGAGTCCCCCGGTGCGACGGGCGCCGGCGGGGGCCGCCTGGTACGCGTCGCGGACGAGGGCGGGGCGCGGGTGCTGGCCGTCGGCGACCGGGTGCTGACGGGGGCGCGGCTGCACGTCCGCGCCGTCCTCGACATCGGGGAGGACGACGTGCTGGTGTCCGCCTCGGCGGGCGAGGAGGCCGCGGAGGCGGAGACCGGCGAGATCCACGTGTACCGGGTCGGTGCGCGCGGGGTGGAGCGCGTCTCGCGCGGGGCCGGGGTGCACCGGGCGGTCCGCTCGGGCGGGGTGACGGTGCTGGCCTCCTCGTCGGTCCACTCGCCCGGCGCGGCGGTGCGGGTGCTGCGCGACGGCGAGCCGGTGGCGGAGGTGGCCTCGTACGCGGACACCCCCGTGCTGGCGGCCCGGCCCCGGCTGGTCGAGGCGGGCCCCCGCCGCATCCCCTGCGCGGTGCTGCTGCCGTCCGGGTACGACGCGGAGCAGGGGCCGCTGCCGGTGCTGATGGACCCCTACGGCGGGCCCCACGGCCAGCGGGTGCTGGCCGCCCACGACGCCCATCTGACCTCGCAGTGGTTCGCCGACCAGGGCTTCGCGGTGGTGGTCGCCGACGGACGCGGCACACCGGGGCGCTCACCGGCCTGGGAGAAGGCCGTCCGAGGCGACTTCGGGCTCGCGCTGGAGGACCAGGTCGAGGCGCTCCGGGCGCTGTCCGGGGAGTTCCCGCTGGACCTTGCGCGGGTGGCGGTCCGGGGCTGGTCGTTCGGCGGCTATCTGGCCGGCATGGCGGTGCTGCGGCGCCCGGACGTGTTCCACGCGGCGGTGGTCGGGGCGCCGGTGACGGACCTCAGGCTGTACGACACCCACTACACCGAGCGCTACCTGGGCGACCCGGCGGCCGAACCGGCCGTCTACGCCGCGAACTCCCTGGTCGGTGACGAGGGTCTGACGGTGGCCGGGACCCCGCACCGGCCGATGCTGATCGTGCACGGGCTGGCCGACGACAACGTGGTGGTGGCCCACGCCCTGCGGCTGTCCTCGGCGCTGCTCTCGGCGGGGCGCCCGCACGAGGTGCTGCCGCTGAGCGGGGTGACCCATATGACGCCGCAGGAGCAGATCGCGGAGAACCTGCTGCTGCTGCAGGTGGACTTCCTTCGCCGGTCCCTGGGGCTCGGCTGAGCACGGCCGCCCGGGCCTCAGGGAGCCGCCGGTGGGGGCCCCGACGGGGCGGCGGCGGCCCGGCGGCGGTGCCCGCGGTTGCGCCGGCCGGGGCGCATGGCGCGTCCCGGCCGGCACGACGGCACCCGCACGGCCGTACGCAGTCCAGCGTGGCGTGTCCGTATATCGGTGACGGGTCGCCGGGGTTGCCTGCGTGTTAACGCCCCGCCCGGCGCGGCGTGTTCACGCCCCGCCCGGCGCACCCTCAGCCCGGGGCGAGGCCTCCCCCGCGTCCGGTCCCGCCCTCCGTGCCGTCGCCGCTGTCTCCGCCCTCCGCGGCCTGTCCGCCGCTCGCCCCGGTGCCGCCCGTTCCGCCGCCCGTCGGCTCCTCCTGCCCTCCCGGCACCACGTGCCGCTCCTCGGCGAAGTGGCAGGCCGAGGGGTGCTGCACGGGCCCCGGGACGACGGTGAGGTGCGCGGGCACCGCCAGCAGCGGCACCTCCTGCGCGCAGCGCTCCTGCGCCTTCCAGCAGCGGGTGCGGAAGCGGCAGCCGGAGGGGATGTCGGTCGGCGAGGGGACGTCGCCGGTGAGGATGATCCGCTCCCGGTGCTCGCGGGCCTCCGGATCGGGCACGGGCACCGCGGAGAGCAGCGCCTGGGTGTAGGGGTGGGTCGGGTGGTCGTAGATCTCGGCGTCCTTGCCGATCTCCACCACCCGTCCGAGGTACATCACCCCGACCCGGTCGGAGATGTGGCGGACGATCGACAGGTCGTGCGCGATGAAGACGTAGGAGAGCGAGAACTCGCTCTGGAGGGCGTCCAGCAGGTTCACCACCTGGGCCTGCACGGAGACGTCCAGCGCGGAGACCGGCTCGTCGGCCACGATGATCTCGGGCTGGAGCGCGAGGCCGCGGGCGATGCCGATGCGCTGGCGCTGGCCGCCGGAGAACTGGTGCGGGTAGCGGTTGATGTACTCGGGGTTGAGGCCGACGACGTCCAGCAGCTCCTGCACCCTGGAGCGCCGGGAGCCCTTGGGGGCGGCCTCGGGGTGGATCTCGAAGGGCTCCCCGATGATGTCGCCGACCGTCATCCGCGGGTTGAGCGAGGTGTAGGGGTCCTGGAACACCATCTGGATGTTGCGGCGGACGGCCTTGAGCGCCCTGCCGGACAGTCTGGTGATGTCCTCGCCCTTGTAGCGGATCGCCCCGGCCGTGGGGCGCTCCAGGTGGACGAGCATCCTGGCGAGGGTGGACTTGCCGCAGCCGGACTCGCCCACGATCCCCAGGGTCTCGCCGGCCGTCAGGTCCAGGTCCACGCCGTCCACGGCCTTGACCGCGCCGATCTGCTTCCTGAACAGGATGCCCTTGGTCAGCGGGTAGTGCTTGACCAGGCCGCGCACTTCGAGGATCGCTTCAGCCATGCAGGGTCTCCTCCCAGAAGTGGCACGCGCTGCGGCGGTCCTCGTCGACGGTGTAGAGCGGCGGGACGTCCCGGCGGCAGACCTCCTGGGCCATGGGGCAGCGGGGGTTGAAGGCGCAGCCGGGCGGGATGGCCAGCAGGTTGGGCGGCAGGCCCTTGATCGCGTACAGCTCCCGGCCCTTCTGGTCCAGGCGCGGGATGGAGTCCAGCAGACCCCGGGTGTACGGGTGGGCGGGAGCCTTGTAGATGTCGTGGACGGGTGCGGACTCGACGATCCGGCCCGCGTACATCACGGCGATCTTGTCGGCCACGTCGGCCACCACGCCGAGGTCGTGGGTGATCAGGATGAGGCCCATGTCGAGTTCCCGCTGGAGCTCCGCGAGCAGGTCCATGACCTGGGCCTGGACGGTGACGTCGAGCGCCGTGGTGGGCTCGTCGGCGATGATCAGGTCCGGCTCCAGCGAGAGGGCCATGGCGATCATGATGCGCTGGCGCATCCCGCCGGAGAACTGGTGCGGGTACTGCCCGACGCGTTCGCGGGCGGCCGGGATGCGGACCCGGTCCATCAGCTCGACCGCCTTGGCCCGCGCGTCCTTGCGCGACAGGCCCTGGTGGACGGTGAACATCTCGCCGAGCTGGTCGCCGACCGTGAGGACGGGGTTCAGGGAGGAGAGCGCGTCCTGGAAGATCATGGCCATCTCGGCGCCGCGGATGCGGCGGCGCTCGTCCTCCCCGAGGGTGAGCAGGTCGCGGCCCTTGAAGAGGATCTCGCCGCCGGCGATCCGCCCGGGCGGGGTGTCGAGGATGCCCATGACGGCCTGCGCGGTGACGGACTTCCCGGAACCGGACTCGCCGAGGACGGCGAGGGTCTCCCCCGCGGAGACGGTGTAGTCGACGCCGTTCACGGCCTTGGCGACCCCGTCGCGGGTGTGGAACTCCACGTGCAGGTCGCGCACGTCGAGCAGCGGCTCGGATGCGGCGGGGCGGTCGGGCGTGGTGGACGGCGTGGTGGACATGGTGGGCACCGCCTATCGCAGCTTGGGGTCGAGGGCGTCGCGCACCGCGTCGCCGAGCATGATGAACGCGAGGACGGTGACCGCCAGGGCCCCGGCGGGCCACAGCATCATGTGCGGGGCGTTGCGGATGTAGGGGGACGCGGACGAGATGTCGATGCCCCAGGAGACGGTGGGCGGCTTGAGCCCGGCGCCGAGGTAGGACAGCGTCGCCTCCAGCGAGATGTAGGTGCCGAGCGCGATGGTGGCGACCACGATCACGGGGGCGATCGCGTTGGGCGCGATGTGCCGCAGCAGCATCCGGGTGTTGGAGGCGCCGAGCGCGCGGGCGGCCTGCACGTAGTCGTTCTGCTTGGCGGTGATCACGGACCCGCGGGCGATGCGGGAGATCTGCGGCCAGCCGAGCAGCACCATGAAGCCGACCACCGGCCAGACGGTGGTGGAGTCGACGACCGAGAGCAGGACCAGGCCGCCGAGCACCACGGGGATGCCGAAGAAGATGTCGGTGAGCCGGGACAGCAGCGAGTCCGGCAGGCCCCCGAAGAACCCGGCCAGCGAGCCGAACAGGGAGCCCAGGATGCCGACCCCGAGCGTGGCGCAGACG
The DNA here is from genome assembly GCF_043203115.1 of Streptomyces sp. NPDC048001. Taxonomy (NCBI): domain Bacteria; kingdom Bacillati; phylum Actinomycetota; class Actinomycetes; order Kitasatosporales; family Streptomycetaceae; genus Streptomyces; species Streptomyces sp. NPDC048001. The sequence continues at coordinate 56,579 of NZ_JBIDBN010000017.1, read as the reverse complement.
CCCACGGTGACCGAGGTGCGGGCCCCGTAGACGACCCGGGTGTAGACGTCGCACCCCTGGCCGTTGAAGCCGAAGGGGTGCCCGGGCTGGGACCCCTGCTGGGCCTTGGCGAGGTCGCAGGAGAGCGGGTTGCCCGAGGCGATCAGCGAGGGCCAGAGGGAGATGACGACCAGGAAGAGGATCACCAGGGAGGAGACGATGAAGACGGGGTTGCGTCGCAGGTCGCGCCAGGCGTCGGACCACAGGCTGCGCGGCTTCGCGGCGGGGCCGCCCTCGGAGGGGCTGTCCCCCAGGGGCTTCTCCAGGGTCTCGCCCTCGCTCATCGCGAGGTCGGTGGCGCCCCCGGCTCCCGTGGGCGCGATCGCGGAGTCCTCGTAGGGTGGCTGCTGCTCAGGCATACCGGATCCTCGGGTCGAGAACGGCGTACAGGAGGTCGACCAGCAGGTTCGCCAGGAGGAAGACGATGACGAGCACGGTGACGAAGCCGACGACGGTCTGGGTGTTCTGGCGCAGGATGCCCTGGTAGAGCTGGTAGCCGACGCCGTGGATGTTGAAGATCCGCTCGGTGACGATCGCGCCGCCCATCAGCGCGCCGATGTCGGTGCCGATGAAGGTGACGACGGGGATGAGCGAGTTGCGCAGCAGGTGACGGCGGATGACCCGCCCGCGCGGCAGCCCCTTGGCCTTGGCGGTGCGCACGTAGTCGGCGCGCAGGTTCTCCGCGATGGACGTCCGGGTGAGCCGGGTGACGTAGGCGAGGGAGACGGAGGCGAGGACGAGGCCGGGCACGATCAGCTCGTCGAGCGGGGCGGCCGAGGACACCGAGGGGTCGATCCACCCCCACTTGATGCCGAGGAGCAGCTGGACGAGCAGGCCGGTGACGAAGGTCGGCACCGCGATGACCACCAGCGTCAGCACGAGCACCCCGGTGTCGACCGGGCGACCGCGGCGCAGCCCGGTGACCACGCCGAGGGTGATGCCGATGACGATCTCGAAGAAGATCGCCACCAGGGTCAGCCGGATGGTGACCGGGAAGGCGTCGGCCATCAGCTCGGTGACCTCCTGCCCGTTGAACGCGGTGCCGAAGTCGCCGGTGAAGACGTTGCCCATGTAGGTCAGGTATTGCTGCCACACGGGCTTGTCGAGGCCGAACTCCTTGCGCAGCTGGGCCGCCGTCGCCGGGTCGCACTGCCGGTCCCCGCACAGGCCGGCGACCGGGTCGCCCATGACGTTGACCATGAGGAAGATCAGCAGCGTGGTGCCGAAGAAGACCGGGATCATCTGCAGCAGACGCCGGATCACATAACGTCCCATGAGGTGCTCCGGGGATCGTCGCGGACAGGCGGGGTCGGGGCGGGACGGGGTCGGGGCGGGGCGGAGGCGGGCCGGGAGGAACGGGTCGGGACCGAGGGGCCGGGAGGCCGGGAGGCCGGGAGGCCGGGAGGCCGGGAGGCCGGGAGGCCGGGAGGCCGGGAGGCCGGGAGGCCGGGAGGAACGGGGACGGCCCGGCGCTCGCGCTGCGTCGCCGGGCCGGACGGGCTCCGCCGTCAGTTGACCGTGATCTCGTTGTAGACCGGGACGCTGAAGGGGTTCAGGGTCACGTTGGAGATGCGTTCCGAGTAGCCCGCGCTGCCGTTCTGGTACCAGAGCGGGACGGCGGCCATCTGGTCGCGCAGGACCTCCTCCGCCTGCTTGAAGGTGTCCACCGCCGTGGCGGTGTCGCTCTCCGCGTTGGCCCGGTCGACGAGGTCGTCGAACTGCTGGTTGCTCCACTTGCCGTCGTTGGAGGAGGCGTTGGTGTAGTAGAGCGGCTGGAGGAAGTTCTGGATCAGCGGGTAGTCCATCTGCCAGCCGGCCCGGAAGGGACCGGGCATCCGCTGCTCGCCGATCTGGTTCCGGAAGTCCGCGAAGGTGCCGATCGGGTTGCCGATGCACGCCTGGTCGTTGCCGAGGGCGTTGTTGATGGAGTTGCAGACGGCGTCGACCCAGTCCTTGTGGGAGCCGGTGTCCGTGTTGTACGAGATCTTGATCTGGCCGCCGGGGAGTCCGCCGCCCTCCTCGATCAGCCGCTTGGCCTCCGCCGGGTCGTACTCGCAGGCGTCGCCGCAGAGGGTGTCGTCGAAGCCGCCGTCCTCCCCGAGCACCGGCGAGGTCCAGTCCTTCGCCGGGGTGCGGGTGTTCTGGAAGATCGTCTCGGTGATCTGCTCCCGGTTGATGGCCCGCGAGATGCCGGTGCGGACCTTGTTGCCGTCCGGGGTGTCCCAGGCGTCGTCGTAGAAGGGGAAGGCGAGGGTCTGGATGATACCGGCGGGGGTGTTGATGTAGCGGTCGCCGAGGTCGCTGCCGACGTTGCGCAGCTGTGCGGCCGGGATGTCGTCGACCAAGTCCAGGTTGCCCGCGATCAGGTCCGTGTAGGCGGTGTTGTTGTCGGTGTAGACCATCAGGTCGATGCCGCCGTTCTGCGCCCCGTCCGGCCCCGGGTAGTCGTCCCAGCGGCGCAGCTCGGCCTTCGTCCCCCGGTCGTAGGACTGGAGCGTGTACGGGCCGTTGCCGACCGGCTGGTCGAGCCAGGCGTCGTGGTCGTCGAAGAAGGACTGCGGCAGCGGGGCGAAGGCCGAGTACCCGAGGGTGTCCGGCCAGGTGGAGAACTTCTGCGTCAGCTTCACGGTGAAGGTCAGGTCGTCCACGACCTTCAGCCCGGACAGGGAGGTGGCGCTGGGCTCGCCGCTCTCGGGGTGGACCTGCTCGTAGCCGTCGATGTAGCCGAAGAAGTAGGCGTTCTTCTGGTTGTTGCGGAGGGCGGCGCCGTAGTTCCAGGCGTCCACGTAGGACTTCGCGGTGACCTTCTCGCCGTTGCTGAAGGTCCAGCCGTCCTTGATCGTGACGGTGAAGTTGACCGAGTCGTCGGTCTCGATGCTCTCGGCCATCATGTCGGTGGCCGCGCCGGTCTTCGGGTCGTACTTCTTCAGCCCCCGGAAGATCATGTCGAGGACCTTGCCGCCCTGAACCTCGTTGGTGTTCGCGGGTTCCAGGGGGTTCTGCGGGTCGGACCAGGAGGAGGTGACGATCCCGTCCTCGCCGCCCGCGCCGCCGTCGCCGCCGCCGCAGCCCGTGGCGGCGAGGGCGACGGCGACCGCGCAGGCGGCCCATCCGACGCGCGTGGGTCCACGCATGGGGTTCCTCCCGTGTCCTCGGCAAGACTTAGGACCGAATATCACCCCATGCGGGACCTAACGCACTTTCAGGGCGTCCGGGTGGGTGCCCCTGCCGGGAGAGTGAGCTCCCAGGTGTCGACGGCGTAGTGGAGGGCCATGCCGTGGGCCTCGTAGAGGGCGAGCGCACGGGTCTCGTTGGAGGTGTCCACGCCCAGACCGACGAGGTCCCGGCCGCGGGCGGCGTAGACGCCGAAGGCGTGGCGCAGCAGATGGCCGCCGATCCCCCGGCCGCGCACCTCCTTGCGCACGCCGAGGTTGCGGATCCATCCCATGGCCTCGCGGTCGTCCCGGGTGAGCAGGACCGCCACGTCGCCCTCCGCCTCGGTCGAGGCGATCCAGACCAGCGACCAGTCCAGGCGCGCGCCGTCGATGTCGTCCAGCCAGGAGGTGTAGCCGCGCGGGTGGTGGCCGAAGTGCTCCGCGAAGGTCTCCTCGACCAGGGCGTGGGCCCGGCGGCGGTCCTCCTCGGCCCGGCAGTCCCGCAGGCTGAGCCCCGGCAGCGGGGCGGGGGCGGTGTCCGCCCGGGCCGACAGCGGCCGGGTCATCACCTGGTGGCGGCGCACGGTGTCCCAGCCCCGCTCCCCGAGCAGCCCGGTGTCGAGCGCCGGCTCGGCGTTGAGGTGCAGGTGGAGGACGGCGCGCGCGGCGCCGGAGGCCATGGCCGCCGCCCGCTCCTCGGCGAGACGCAGCAGCAGGGCGGTGACGTCCCCGCGGCCCGGCAGGGCGTACAGGTCGACGCCGATGTCTCCCTCGTCCGAGTCGTTCCAGACGACCGCGTAGCCGACCGGGTCGCCGGGGCCGTCGGTGACGAGCCAGGTGTCGCGGTCGAGATCGGTGTCCGGGTGGCGCAGATCGGCCTCGACCGTGTGCTGGTCGGTCTCGGGGCGGCCGATCTCGACGAGGTCGACGGCGTTCATCAGGGCGCAGACGGCGGGTGCGTCGGCGAGCGACACGGGGCGCACGGTAAGGGGCATGCGGTCACTCTCCGGGCGGCGCGGGGGCGGCCGCAAACGTTTTTCCCGCCGGCCGGCACCCGCCCCGGACGCGACGGTGCCCGCCCCGCCGGAGGGCGGGACGGGCACCGGTTGCACGCGAGGGGGTCAGCGGACGTGGACGACGTCCTTCTCCTCGGCGAAGTGGCACGCCGACTCGTGCGCGGCCGGGGTGTCCCTGCCGACGAACGGGGCCGGGACCGCCAGCAGCGGCACCTCGATGGAGCACTTCTCCTCGGCCTTCCAGCACCGGGTGCGGAAGCGGCAGCCCGACGGGGGGTTGGCCGGCGAGGGGACGTCACCGGTGAGGATGATCCGGTCGCGGCCCTCGCGGGCGGCCGGGTCCGGCACCGGAACCGCGGAGAGCAGCGCCTGGGTGTAGGGGTGGGTCGGGTGGTCGTAGATCTGCACGTCGGTGCCGATCTCGGCCATCTTGCCCAGGTACATCACGCCGACCCGGTCGGAGATGTGGCGGACGATCGACAGGTCGTGCGCGATGAAGATGTAGGAGAGGTTGAACTCGTCCTGGAGCTTCTCCATCAGGTTGATGACCTGCGCCTGCACCGAGACGTCCAGCGCGGAGACCGGCTCGTCGCAGATGATGATCTCCGGGTTGAGCGCGAGGCCGCGGGCGATGCCGATGCGCTGGCGCTGGCCGCCGGAGAACTGGTGCGGGTAGCGGTGGATGTACTCGGGGTTGAGCCCGACGACGTCCAGCAGCTCCTGCACCTTCTTGCGGCGGTCGCCCTTCGGGGCCACCTCGGGGTGGATCTCGAAGGGCTCCCCGATGATGTCGCCGACCGTCATCCGCGGGTCGAGCGAGGTGTAGGGGTCCTGGAACACCATCTGGATGTTGCGGCGGACGGCCTTGAGCGCCCTGCCGGACAGCTTGGTGATGTCCTGGCCCTTGTAGAACACCTCGCCGGAGGTGGCCGTCTCCAGCATCATCAGCAGCTTGGCCACGGTGGACTTGCCGCAGCCGGACTCGCCGACGATCCCCAGGGTCTCGCCCTGGTAGAGGTCGAAGGAGATGCCGTCCACGGCCTTGACCGCGCCGATCTGCTTCTTGAACAGGATGCCCTGGGTCAGCGGGAAGTGCTTGACCAGGTTGCGCACCTGCAGGATCGGCTCACCCCGCCCGACGGGCGCGTCGAGCGCGGCGGAGGGGGTCGGGTCCACGGCCTCGCCGTCCTTCGTGAGCTCAGCCATGGATCGTCTCCTTCCAGAAGTGGCACGCGCTTCCGCGGCCGGGCAGCTCCCCGCCGTCCTGCTCGGTCACCGGGTGCAGGACCGGGACGTCGGTGCGGCAGACGTCCTGCGCCTTGGGGCAGCGCGGGTTGAAGGCGCAGCCCGAGGGGATCTTGAGCAGGTTGGGCGGCAGGCCCTTGATCGCGTACAGCTCCTGGCCCTTCTGGTCCAGGCGCGGGATGGAGTCCAGCAGACCCCGGGTGTACGGATGGGCCGGGCGCTGGTAGAGCTCGTGCACGGGGGCCGTCTCCACGATCCGGCCCGCGTACATCACGGCGATCTTGTCCGCGACGTCGGCCACCACGCCGAGGTCGTGGGTGATCAGGATCAGGCCCATGTTGTACTCGCGCTGGAGCTCCGCGAGCAGGTCCATGACCTGGGCCTGGACGGTGACGTCGAGCGCCGTGGTGGGCTCGTCCGCGATGATCAGGTCCGGCTCCAGGGCCAGCGCCATGGCGATCATGATGCGCTGGCGCATACCGCCGGAGAACTGGTGGGGGTAGTCGTTGACCCGCGCCGCGGCGGCGGGGATCTTCACCCGGTCCATCAGCTCGATGGCCTTGACCTTGGCCTCCTTCTTGGAGAGGCCCTGGTGCACCCGGAACATCTCGCCGAGCTGGTAGCCGACGGTGAGGACCGGGTTCAGCGAGGAGAGCGCGTCCTGGAAGATCATGGCGATCTTCGAGCCGCGGATCTTGCGGCGCTCCTCGGGCGACATGGTGAGCAGGTCACGGCCGCGGAAGAGCACCTCGCCCTTGGGGATGCGCCCGGGGGGCATGTCGAGGATGCCCATGATGGCCTGCGCGGTCACGGACTTGCCGGAGCCCGACTCGCCGAGGACCGCGAGGGTCTCGCCGGCCGAGACCGTGTAGTTGACGCCGTTCACGGCCTGCGCGACACCCTCGCGGGTGTGGAACTCCACGTGCAGGTCGCGCACGTCGAGGAGCGGGCCCTCGTGGTCCCCGGCGCCGCGGGGGGCCGGGACGTCCGCCGTCTTGTCGATGATGGTCACGTACGCCTCCCTCAGCGCAGCTTGGGGTCGAGGGCGTCGCGCACCGCGTCGCCGAGCATGATGAACGCCAGAACCGTGACGCTCACGAAGCCGGCGGGGAACAGGAGCGGGTGCAGGGCCTCACGGATCCGGCCCAGCGACTGGTTGATCATCACGCCCCAGGAGATGGTGGGCTCCTGGATGCCGACACCGAGGAAGCTCAGCGTCGCCTCGACGGAGATGATCACACCGAGCGAGATCGTGGCGAGCACGATCAGCGGGGTCAGGGCGTTGGGCAGCACATGGCGGAACATCAGCCGGCTGGTGGACGCGCCCAGCGAGCGGGCCGCGGTCACGTAGTCGGCCTGCTTGGTCTGGATGACGGTGGAGCGCATGATGCGCGCCATGCTCATCCAGCCGAGGACCGTCAGGGCGGTGAGCACGCCCCAGATGCCGCCGGTGCGGAAGCCGTCCTCGTCACGGAAGGTGTTGAGGATGACGATGGCGCCCACGAGGAACGGGATGCCCATCACGATGTCGATGCCGCGGGAGATCAGGGCGTCCACCCAGCGGCCGTAGAAGCCGGCGACCAGGCCGAGCAGGAGCGCGATCAGCGCGGAGCCCAGGGTCGCGAGCACACCCACCGTGATGGAGGTGCGGGCGCCGTGGATGGTGCGGGCGTAGACGTCGCAGCCGCGGGCGTCGTAGCCGAACCAGGCGTCGGCGCTGGGCTTCTGCAGCGAGCGGGAGAGCTCGCAGAGCTGCGGGTCGGCGCTGGCGAAGAACGTCGGGAAGGCCGCCATCAGCAGCAGGACGAAGATGATGCCCGACGCGATGAGGAAGAGCGGGCGGCGCACCAGGTCGCGGACCGCGTCCTGGAGGAGGCTGCGCGACTTCTCGGGCTTCTTCGAGTGCTGGGGTGCGGCGGGGGTCGCCGCGGCCGCTTCCGGGGTGACTGCGGTGTTGGTCACGTCAGGCATAGCGAATCCTCGGGTCGAGCACGGCGTAGAGGAGGTCCACGATCAGGGCCATCACCACGTAGACCAGCACCAGCAGGGTGACGAAGCCGACGAGCGCCGGTCCGTCCTCGATCTGGATCGCCTTGAAGAGGTTGTATCCGACACCGGGGATGTTGAAGATCCGCTCGGTGACGATGGCCCCGCCCATCAGGGTGCCGAGGTCCGCGCCGAGGAAGGTGACCACCGGGATCAGGGAGTTGCGCAGGACGTGGACGCCCGTGATCCGGGACGGCGAGAGGCCCTTGGCCTTGGCCGTGCGGACGTAGTCCATCCGCAGGTTCTCCGCCACCGAGGCGCGCGCCAGCCGCGCGATGTAGGCGAGGGAGACCGAACCGAGCACCAGACCGGGCAGCAGATAGCTCATGAAGCCCTCGTTGGTACCCGACACCGGGAAGATCCCGGCCTTGACGCCGAGGAAGATCTGGGCCGTCTGCCCCAGCACGAAGATCGGGACGGCGATCACCGTGAGGGTGGACAGCAGCACCAGGTTGTCCAGGAACTTGCCGCGTCTCATGCCCGCCAGCACGCCGGCCGCGACACCGACGACCATCTCGAAGACGAAGGCGATGGCGGCGACCTTGAGGGTCTCCGGCCATGCGTCGGCGATCATCTCGCTGATCGGGCGGGAACCGCTGAGGCTGGTTCCGAAGTCGCCCTGCAGGAGACCCGAGACGTAGTAGCCGTATCTCACCGGCAGCGGGTCGTCCAGGTGGTACTGCGCGGTCAGCGCAACTCTGATGCTCTCTGGTACCGGACGCTCTCCGTACAGGTTCTGTACGGGGTCACCACCCATTTCGGTGACGAGCGCGAAGACCAGGAATGTGGTCCCGATGATGACCGGGACCATCTGGAGCAGCCGTCTCAAGACGTAGCGGCCCATGGTTCCTCCTCGTGGGAACGACGAGGGGCGGCTCGTACCGCCACCCCTCGTCGCTCAGGCCCTGATGTACTGTGCGGCGCCCTCGGGCGCCGGGCCGTCAGGCCTTCTCGACCTTGGTGAGCTCGACCTGGTTGAACAGGTTCATCTCAACGTTCTTGACGTTGGTCGAGTGACCGAAGACGTTCTTGCCAAAGCGCAGCGGGATCACCGGCATGTCCTTGACGAGGATGTCCTCGGCGGCCTGCCACTTGGTGATGGCCTCGGCCTCGGTCTTCGCCTCGCGGCCCTCCTGGACCAGGCGGTCGAAGTCCTTGTTGCTGTAGCCGTAGTAGTTGGAGGAACCGTCCGTGGAGAACAGCGGGCCGAGGTAGTTCTCCATCGACGGGTAGTCCATGATCCAGCCGAGGCGGAACATGCCGGAGAACTTCTTCTCCTCGACCTGCTTCAGCAGCTCGGCGAACTTCGGCACGGCCTGGCCGACGCACTCGATGCCGAGGTTCTTCTTCAGCTGGTCGCAGGTGGCGTTGATCCACTGCTCGTGACCACCGTCGGCGTTGTGGCCGATGTTGATCTTGTTGCCCTCGATGCCGCCGGCCTCGGCGAGCAGCTTCTTGGCCTCGGTCGGGTTGAACTTGCAGGCGTCGCCGCAGGCGCCCTCGCGGTAGCCGCCCACGACCGGGGAGACGAACGCGTCGGCGGAGGACTGCGAGTTCTGGAAGACGACCTTGATGATCTCGTCGCGGTCGATGGCCATGGAGATGGCCTTGCGGACGCGCGGGTCGGAGAACTTCTTGTCGTACGTCGGGAAGGCGACGAACTGGAAGGTGGACGCCTCGGAGGACTTGAAGCGGTCGCCCAGCTCGCTCGGGGCGGTGCCCATGACCTCGGTCGGGATCTGGTCCACGACGTCGAGGTTGTTGGCGAGCAGGTCGTTGTAGGCGGTGTTCTGGTCCTGGTAGATCCGGAACTCGACCGCGTCGACCTTCGGCTTGTCACCGAGCTTGTAGTCCGCGTACGCCTTGACCTTGACGGCCTTGTCGTGCTCCCACTTGCCGTCCATCTGGAACGGGCCCTGGCCGATCGGCGCCTCTTCGTACGCCTTGATGTCGGTCAGCGCCGACTGCGGCATCGGGTAGAAGACCGTGTAGCCGAGGACGGACTTGTAGCCGGCGAACGGGGCCTTGAGGGTGACCTCGATGGTCTTGTCGTCGACGGCCTTCAGGCCGGACAGCTCCTTGGCCGAGGGCTCGGGGGCCTTCTTCGGGCCCTCCTCGCCGTCCGGGTCGACGGGGTTCATCTCGTCGTAGCCCTGGATGGTGCCGAAGAAGTAGTTGCCGTCGGCGGCGTTGGGACCGTAGGCGCCCCAGTTCCAGGCGCCCACGTAGTCCTTGGCGGTGACGGGGGTGCCGTCGTGCCAGGTGGCGTCCTTGAGCTTGATCGTCCAGACCTTGTTGTCCGTGCTCTCGATGGACTCCGCGGCGGCCAGGACGGGCTGGTTCTGGGCGTCGAACTCGACGAGCGGCGTGAACAGGCCCGACAGGACCTGGGAGCCACCGGACTCCGTGGCCGCCTGCGGGACGAGGCGCTTGGGCTCGGCGATGTTCATGCTGAACGCGCCGCCCTTGCCCCCCTCGCCCTTGTCGCCGTTGCCTTCGTCACTTCCGCTGCCACAGGCAGTTGCGGCCAGGGCGACGACTATCGCACCCGCGACCCACTTGGCGCTCTTGGCACCACGCATGGGTTCCTCCTCATGAGTCCACTTGTCGCTACATGAGGGCCACTGACGTGGGTGGCGCCGACACCCCTGACGACGCCGTGTCAATGACCCGAGTGTGCTCGTGAGTCGGCGCTCCCCACAGCGCATGACCCATTGACCCGAGCTCAATGGAGCCAACTATTAAGTACGTCCGGGCCGTAAACCACACTTAAAGGGTCTCGTTTTGACAACATCACCCGGGGCCGTCGAATCGAAATCCGGACAAAGCGAGCACAGACAGACACCCGCGAAACGGACCGTTAACACATGTTCCGGAGAGCGACGGCCGATATGCGGACACCCGGCACGGTAAACCGACTTGACGCACGCCACGGCCCCCCGCGGTGGACGCGGGGGGCCGTGATGGAGCTATGCGTTATTTGCCCGAATTGACTGAAAGGGCGTCAGTCCTCACGCCCGGGACCGGTCCCGGCGGCCGGGCGCGGTGCCCGCTCAGCCGTGCTTGGCGCGCGAGGCGGTGCGGGCGCGCTCGCGCTGGTCCAGGACGACCTTGCGGATGCGCACGGCCTCCGGGGTCACCTCGACGCACTCGTCGTCGCGGCAGAACTCCAGGGACTGCTCCAGCGAGAGCTTGCGCGGCGGAACGATGGACTCCGCGACATCGGCCGTGGAGGAGCGCATGTTGGTGAGCTTCTTCTCCTTGGTGATGTTCACGTCCATGTCGTCCGAGCGGGAGTTCTCGCCGACGATCATGCCCTCGTAGACCTCGGTGCCCGGCTCCACGAAGAGCACACCGCGCTCCTGGAGGTTGGTCATGGCGAAGCCGGTCACGGCGCCGGAGCGGTCGGCGACCAGGGAGCCGTTGTTACGGGTCGTCAGGGTGCCGAACCACGGCTCGTGGCCCTCGTGGATCGAGTGGGCGATCCCGGTGCCGCGGGTGTTGGTCAGGAACTCCGTGCGGAAGCCGATCAGGCCGCGGGAGGGGACCACGAACTCCATGCGCACCCAGCCGGAGCCGTGGTTCGACATGTTGTCCATGCGGCCCTTGCGGACGCCCATCAGCTGGGTGACGGCGCCCATGTGCTCCTCGGGCACGTCGATCGTCATCCGCTCGACCGGCTCGTGGACCTTGCCGTCGACCTCCTTGGTGACGACCTGGGGCTTGCCGATGGTGAGTTCGAAGCCCTCACGGCGCATCTGCTCGACCAGGATGGCCAGCGCCAGCTCGCCGCGGCCCTGCACCTCCCAGGCGTCGGGGCGCTCGGTGTCCAGCACGCGGAGCGAGACGTTGCCGACGAGCTCGCGGTCGAGGCGGTCCTTGACCTGACGGGCGGTCACCTTGCGGTCCTTCACGGCCGCCTTGGCGTCCGCGCCCTTGCCCGTGCCGCCGCGGCCGACGAGCGGCGAGGTGTTGGTGCCGATCACCATGGAGATGGCGGGCTCGTCGACGGTGATCAGCGGCAGCGCCACCGGGTTCTCCGGGTCCGCCAGGGTCTCGCCGATCATGATCTCGGGGATGCCCGCGACGGCGCAGATGTCGCCCGGGCCGGCCACCTCGGCGGGCTTGCGGGTGAGCGCCTCGGTCATCATCAGCTCGCTGATGCGGACGTTGGAGATGCTGCCGTCGCGCTTGATCCAGGCGACGGTCTGCCCCTTGCGCAGCTCGCCCTGCTCGACGCGCAGCAGCGCGATACGGCCGAGGAAGTTGTCGGCGTCGAGGTTGGTGACGTGCGCCTGGAGCGGGGCCTCCTCCTCGTACACCGGGGCGGGGACGTGCTCCAGGATCGTGGAGAAGAAGGGCTCCAGGCTGGTGGAGTCCGCCGGGACCGTGCCGTCCTCGGGCTTGGTCAGCGAGGCGACGCCGTCGCGGCCGCAGGCGTAGACGATCGGGAACTCGATCTGGTCCTCGTCCGCGTCCAGGTCGAGGAAGAGGTCGTAGGTCTCGTTGACGACCTCGTCGATGCGGGAGTCCGGGCGGTCGGTCTTGTTGATGCAGAGGATGACCGGCATCCGGGCCTGGAGCGCCTTGCGGAGCACGAAGCGGGTCTGCGGCAGCGGGCCCTCGGAGGCGTCCACCAGCAGCACCACGGCGTCCACCATCGACAGGCCGCGCTCGACCTCGCCGCCGAAGTCGGCGTGACCGGGGGTGTCGATGATGTTGATCGTGATGGGCGCCCCGCCGTCCTTGGGGTGGTACTTCACCGCCGTGTTCTTGGCGAGGATCGTGATGCCCTTCTCACGCTCCAGGTCGTTCGAGTCCATGACCCGGTCGTCGACGGAGTCGAGCTGGTGGGCGGCGAAGGCACCGGCCTGCTTGAGCATGGCGTCGACGATGGTCGTCTTGCCGTGGTCGACGTGGGCGACGATGGCGACGTTGCGGATGTCGTGGCGCGTGGGCATGGGTGGCTTGCGCTTCTCTCGGGTCGGGGATTCGGCGTGAAGTTCCTCGTACGCCCGCCGGGCGGACGCGCCACGGCTGCCTCCCATGGTACGGGGCTGCCGCGCAAGGGGCTTCCCCGGCGGGAGGGGACGGGGGGAAGAGACGAGGATCACGCCGCGGGCGCGGGGTGCCGCGGCCCCGGGAGCCCGGGTCGGGGGCCGGAGACGACCCTGCCCGCCGGGGTGGCCGGCGGGCAAGGGAGTTGAGCTGTTCCAGAGCTTGCGAGGGCCGCGTCACGAAGGGGTCACCCGTTCGAAGCCGCCCCGGCGGTCATCCGGCGGCGGTCTCCCGCCCGGTCGCGCCCTCCGCCCCGTCCGCGCCCTCGGGTGCCGCGTCCTTGCGGTAGCCGATGTCCTGGTAGCGGGGCGTCTCGAAGCCGAAGGCGCCGATGTTGGCCAGGGAGGACTTCACGGCGACCAGGTCGGGGCGCTGGTAGAGCGGGACCGAGCCGGCCGCGGCCCAGATCCGGGCGTCCGCGCGCCGGATCAGGTCGCGGGCCTCGTCCTCGTCCAGCTCCGCCGCCGCCTGGTCGAACAGCTGGTCGATGTAGTCGGTGCCCACGCGGGTGTAGTTCTGCTCCACCAGCAGCGAGCCGTCCGAGGCGGGCCGGGGCTTGGCGTGGATGGGCCGCGCGTCCGTGGCCGGGTAGGCGCTGGCGGGCCAGGAGTACAGGGCCAGGTCGTAGTCGCCGGAGGCGATGTGGTCCGTGAAGTAGCCCTCGTCGGCGACCTTGGTGATCTCGGTGCGGATGCCGATGCGCTCCAGCATCGCGGAGATCCTGCCGCCCACCGAGCGCAGCGCCTCCGAGCCCGGGCCCGAGGGGAGCACGAAGCGCAGGGTCAGCGGCTTGCCGTCCTTGCCGACGGCGCCGCCCGCCGCGGCCGGGGAGGGCGCGGCCGTGCCGCGGGGGGCGTAGGCCCCGGACACGCCCTCCCCCGAGCCCTTGGCCTCGGTGGTGCCCGAGGCGTCCGGCCCGGCGGCGACCGCCCGCGCCTGCTCCCGGATGGCGAGGCTCTGCAGGAGCGCCGCGGGGGCCGGGGCGAGGACACGGGTGTCGGCCCGGCCGGCCTCCCGTGCGCGGATGTCGGCGGCGGGCTTGTCGTCGTCGCCGACGATGTACAGGCCCTCGTCGGAGGCGGCGGCGTCGGAGGCGTCCCGGCCGCCGGGCTTGTCGGACTGCCCGGCCCCGGCCCCCTGCCCGTCCGCCTTCTCCTGCTCCGCTCCCGCGGCCTGCTCCTCCTGCTTGCCGGGGACCGCGCCGCCGGGCGTCCACCCGGCGTCGGCGAGGAGCGCCTGGGCCTGCTCGGTGTCCAGGCCGCCGAGCACACCGCTGGAGTCCTTGTAGGCGGGCTGGCCCGCGAGGGCCACATGGCTGCCCGGCGGGTCGGCGGGCAGGCCGAGCGGGACCAGGACGCTCTCCGCCAGCTCCTTGCGGTCGATCGCCCGGGCCACGGCCTGGCGCACCCGGCGGTCGGCCAGCGGACCGGACTCGCCGTTCATCGCGAGCTGGGTGTAGGCGGGCTCCAGCGACCTGCGGACCCGGAAGCCCTTGAGGGCCGACTGCTCCTTCGCGTAGGCGGCCCGGGCCGCGGCCGTCCGCTCCCGGGTGGCGCGGGCCGCCTCGGCCGCGCTCGTGTCGGAGCCGTTGGCGCGGGCCCAGGAGAGCAGCGCTGCCGAGGGGGCGAGGTCCGCACCGGGACCGTGGGCGAGCGGGCGCCCGCCGCGGCCGGCGTCCTTGGCCGCGTAGGCGATGCGGTCCGCCGCGGAGCGGTCGACCTCCGCCACGTCCAGCTCGCCCGCGGCCAGCGCGGCGACCCGCTCGGCGCGGGGCACCGCGGCCAGCACCAGCGACTCCAGCTTGGCCCGCTCACCCCACCAGCGGGGGTTGCGGACCAGGGTGGTGGTCTTGGCCTTGCGGTCGATCCCGCCGATCCTGAACGGCCCCGCGGTCGCGGCGAGCCTGGTGCGGGCGGCGTCGTTGAAGGCGGCCGGGGTGGCGGTGACGTCCTTGGGGTACAGCGGGGTGAACAGGGCCTTCCAGTCCGCGTAGGGCTTGGCGAAGGTGACCTTGACCTCGAGGTCGCTGTCGCCGCGCTCGATCCGCTCGATCCGCTCGTACCCGGCGTTGCGCGCCGTCCAGTAGGCCGACTCCTTGCCGCTCAGCGCGCGCCACTGGGCGAGGAAGTCGGGTGCGCCGATCTCCCGGCCGTCGCTCCAGACCGCCTGCTGGTTGAGCTTGTAGAGCACGACCTGCTGCGGCTCGCGCTCGACGACCTCGGCGGACTCCAGGAAGTCCGGGTTGCGCACGGGACGCCCGCGCTCGTCCATGGTGAACAGCGCGGGGAGGACGGCGGAGGCGATCCGGCCGGTGGTGGCGTCCGCGTCGGCCTGGAAGGCGTTCAGGGTCACGGGGACGGAGTCGACCGCCCAGCGCACGGTCCCGCCGTCGGCGAGGCTGCCGCGTCCGGCCGCTGCGATGTCCTGGGCGGGCGGCCTGGCCGAGGCCCCGTCGTCCCCCGCGGTGCACGCCGACAGGGTGGGCAGTGCGAGAACGCCGCCGGTGAGCAGGGCGACGGAGCGAAGCCTTCGGGAGCACGTCCGCCCTCGGGGGACCTCGACCTGGGACATGGCTTGCACCTCTTGGTCCTGTTGTGTCGATTCTGGAGATGATCACACCGATTCCTCCACTGAAGTGGACGGTCCCCGAGGGCCGCGGCAGACACGGCGGTCCGCGGCGGTGAACTCACCCGCGCGGACCAAGACCGTCCGCGGGCGCCCTCACCCGGACGGGCGCGGCGCGGCGGCGGCCGCCCCCCGGGCCGCGGCGGCGAACGGGGCGGGGTCACCGTCCGGTCGCGGGTGCCCCGGCCGCGTCCTAACCTCCGGAATGTGACGCGAACCGCCGCGAAGGCCCTGCTCCCGGCGCTGGCCGCGGTGTGGTGGCTGACCGGTCCCGCCCTCGCCGACGCCGGCGCATCCGGCGCGCGCCCCGGCCCGGACCGGGCCGGCGGCCGGCCGGCCGAGGCCCTCCGCCCCGATCCGCCGCCCCGGCCCGCCGCCCCCGGATCCGGCGCCCTCGCCCAGGGCGCCGGATCCGGAGCGGGCGACCTGGTGCTCCCCATCGCCGTGGCCGGCGGTGCGGGCGCGCTCGCGGTCTACGCCTACGCCCGGCGCCGCCGCCGCACCGCCACCCGCACCACGCCCCACGGCGGCCCCGGGGGCCTCGACGGCCCCCTCCCGCTGCCCGAGCTCGACGCCCGGGCCCGACGCGCCCTGGTCGGGACCGAGAACGCCCTGCTCGGCAGCGAGGAGGAACTGCACACGGCCGCGGACCTGTGCGGCGAGGAGGCCGTCCGGCCCTTCCGCGAGGCCGCCGCCCGCGCCCGGGAGGAGCTGACCGCCGCGTACCGGCTGCGCCAGCAGCTCGACGACGCCTACCCGGACGGGGAGTCGGCCCGGCGGCGGATGCTCGACGAGATCGTGGCCCGGTGCACCCGGGCGGGCCGGAGGCTGGACGCCGAGGCGGGGGGCTTCCGCCGGCTGCGGGATCCGCGGCGCAACGCGCTGCGGGACCTGGCCGCGGCGCAGCGGCTCCACGACGAGGCCGAGGGGCGGATGCTGCACGCCGAGGCCGCCCTGGGCGTGATGCGGGAGCGGTACGCCTCCACCGCCTCGGCCCCGGTCGCCGGGGTCGTGGTGACCGCGCGGGACCGGCTGGCGTTCGCGGCCGGCGCCCTGGCGGAGGCCCACCGGGCCGCCGGGGACGGGGACACCGCGGCGGCGGCGGACCGGGTGCGGGCGGCCGAGGCCGCGGTGGCCCAGGCGGGACGCCTGGTGGAGGCCGTCGACCGGCGGGCGCGGGAACTCGCCGAGGCCGCCGGGAGACTGCCGGAGGCACTGGCCGACACCGAGGCGGACCTGGCGGCGGCGCGCACCCTGCTCGACGCCCTCGGCCCCGGAGCGGTCGCCTCCGGCCCGCTGCGGGCCAGGGAGGCCGTCGCCGGGACCGTGGCGGCCGAGGTGCGGCGGGAGCGGGACGCCGGGCCGTTGGACCCCCTCGACGCGCTCCGCAGGATCGAGGAGGCGGACGGCGCGCTGGACCGGGAGCTGGCCGAGGCCCCGGGCCCGGACCGGGGCACCCTGCGCGCCCGGGCCCTGCTGGAGCGCGCGCTGGTGGGCGCGCGGGCGGCGGTGCACGCGGCGGACGACGCCATCGCGGTGCACCGGGGCGCGGTGGGCGGCGAGGCCCGGACCCGGGCGGCGGAGGCGCGCCGGCGCCTGGGGCGGGCGGAGGGGCTGTCGGGCCGGCCGGAGGGCGCCGGGGCGGGCGGAGCCGGGGTGTCCGGCGCCCCCGGGGGCCTGGCGGGTGATCCCCGTTCGGCACTGGTCGAGGCGCAGCGGGCCGACGCCCTCGCCCGGGAGGCGCTGACGCTCGCCGGGAACGACGTACGGGCCTGGCGCGGGCGCGTCCCCGGGGACGGCGCGGCGGAGACCCGGCCGGGTGGAGCGGGCGGCGCGGTGCTGGGCGGGATCGTCCTGCCCGGGGAGTCCGGCACCGGCGGCCCGCCGCCCCCGGAGGCCACCGGGGTGCTCGGGGGCGGGCGGCCCGCCCGGTTCGGCGGCGGGGCCGCCCGCGGGCCGAACGAGGGGGACCGGGAGGACGAGGGCGGGTCCTGAACCGGCGGGCCCGACCGCGGCTCGCTCAGAACATGCTGAGCAGCTGCTCCACGGTCGGTTCCGCCGGGCCCGTCCCGTCCGGCAGCCCGAGTTCGAACCAGACCGTCTTGCCCCGCGGGGTGCGCCGTGAGCCCCAGCCGGCGCTCAGCAGCCCGACGAGCTGGAGCCCGCGCCCGCCCTCGTCGGTGTCGCGGGCCCGGCGGCGGCGGGGCTGCACCAGGCCCGCGTCCCAGACCTCGCACACCAGGGTGCGGTCCCGCAGGAGCCGGAGCCGGATCTCCCCCTCGCCGTAGCGCAGCGCGTTGGTGACCAGTTCGCTGACGAGCAGTTCGACGGTGTCGACCAGCGCCTCCAGGCCCCAGGAGTCGAGTTGCGCACGGGCCAGCTCGCGGGCCCGGCCGACCGAGCGCGGCTCGCGGGGCAGCCGCCAGTCGCCCACCGCGTCGGCGGGCAGACCCTGGATACGGGCCATCAGCAGGGCGATGTCGTCCTCGCCGTGGCGGGTGTCCAGGGTCGTCAGCACATGGTCGCAGACGTCCTCCAGGGCACGGCCCGGATCGCCCAGGGCCGCGCGGAAGGCGTGGAGCCCCTCGTCGAGCGGGTGGTCGCGGGACTCCACCAGGCCGTCGGTGTAGAGCGCCAGCAGCGCGCCCTCGGGCAGTTCGACCTCGACCTCCTCGAAGGGCTCGCCGCCCACCCCGAGGGGCATCCCGGGCGGCACGTCGAGCAGCAGCGCCTCCTCCCCGGGCTCGACCAGGACGGGCGGCAGATGGCCGGCGTTGGCGAAGGTGCAGCGCCGGGTGACCGGGTCGTACACCGCGTACACGCAGGTGGCCAGGTAGACCTCGGCCAGGTCGGCCGACCGCTCCGCCGCGTCCGGGCCCGCCGCGCCGGAGCGGCGCACCTGTGCGCGGGTGCCGGGCCCGCCCAGACCGCGGGCGATCTCGTCGAGCGCGGAGAGCACCTCCGCGGGCTCCAGGTCGAGCAGGGCCAGGGTGCGCACCGCCGTGCGCAGCTCGCCCATGGCCACGGCGGCGCGCAGGCCCCTGCCCATGACGTCGCCGACGACGAGGGCGGTGCGGTGGCCGGGCAGCTCGATCACGTCGAACCAGTCGCCCCCGACCTCGGTGGCGGTGGTGCCCGGCAGATAGCGGCAGGCGATGTCCAGCCCGGCGGCCTCGGGGTCGCCGGGGGGCAGCAGGCTGCGCTGGAGGATGAGCGCCCTCTCGTGCTCCCGCCGGTAGAGACGGGCGTTGTCGATGCACACCGCCGCGCGGGCGGCGAGTTCGACGGCGAGTGCGCGGTCCCGCTCGCCGAAGGGCTCGCTGCCCTTGGCCCGGGCGAACTGGACCAGCCCGACGACCGTGTCGTGGGCCACCATCGGCACGGCCAGCGCGGACTGCACCAGGCCGCCCTCCCCCTCCGGCAGCGCCCGGACGGCGGCCGTGCGCAGCGCGGTGGCGCAGGCGGAGTTGAAGGGGTAGCGGTGGACCTCTCCGAGCGCGACCGGGGGCGTCCCGCCGGTGGAGGCGGCCAGGGGCGCGTCGGAGACGGCGCTGGCGAAGGCGACCCGGCGCAGGTCGGCGCTGCCGCCGCCGTAGCTCTCGTGGGCCGGGCCGAACTGGCCCGGCGGGGCCTCCTCGCCGGTGAGCAGGGCCTGGTAGAGGTCGACGGAGGCCAGGTCGCAGAAGCCGGGGACGGCGACGTCCAGCAGTTCGCGGGCGGTGGTCTCCAGGTCGAGGGAGTTGCCGATACGGGCTCCGGCCTCGTTGAGCAGGGCGAGGTTGCGCCGGGCGCTGGCGGCCTCCCGGGCGGCGATCTGACGGCGCGTGACATCGGTGCCGACCCCGGCCACGCCGATCGGCCGTCCCGAACCCCCGTGCACGCGGTAGAGGTTGACGGACCAGTGCCGGCGCTCGCCCCCTCCGCCGGGCACGGTCCCGGAGACCTGGAGGTCGGTCACGGACTCGCCGGACTCCAGGACGCGGCGCAGTGCCGCGTCCAGGTGTTCGGCCTCCGCGCGCGGCAGGTAGTCGTGCACGGTGCGGCCGCGGTGCTGCTCGGCCTCGCCGCCGAACACGGCGGCGAAACGGCGGTTGGCGCGCTGCACGGTCAGGTCGGTGCCGAACAGCAGGAACCCGAAGGGGGATTGGCCGAAGATGGCCTGGGAGGAGGCGAGGTCGCTCTCGATGCGGCGCAGCGCCCGCACGTCGACGACGATGCACAGGGCCGCCTGCCGGCCGTCCCGCGCCTCGCTCGGCATCACGTAGATCTCGGCGAGGCCGTGGGCCCGCCGGCCTCCGGGGGCGCGGAAGGGGACCAGCCCGGTCCACTCCTTGCCGTCCAGGATCTCGGCGACCTTGCGGTGGCCACGGAGCCGGAGTTCGGCGGGGAGGAACGCCTCGACCGGGTCCTTGCCCCTGACCTGCTCGGCGGTCAGACCGAAGAGGTCCGCGGCGCGCCTGCTCCACTGGTCGACCAGGCCGTCGGGGCCGATCGAGAAGGATGCGACCTTGATGTAGTCATAGATCGAGCCAGGCGGGCTGCTCTGCCACACGACACCGCTCGCCGTCCCAGGTATCTCGCTCACGCGACCGTCCCCTCCAGCTCACCGCACCGGACCGGCCATGACCGCAGTATTCAGCACTACGGCCCCGGTCGGCACGGCGTTCACGATCACAGAGAGGTCTCGTTCATTTCCGGCCGAGTTCCCCGTGATCGTCGTCCCTCCCCGACTCCTAACCCGTCAGAGCCAGCTCGAACCACACCGTCTTGCCCGTTCTCCCGCGCCGTATGCCCCAGCGGCGCGCGGAGCAGGCCACGAGCCGCAGCCCGCGGCCCCCTTCGTCCTCGGGGCGCGGGGCGCGCTCGGTGGGCGGGTCGGGCAGCGGGTCGGAGACTTCGACCAGCAGGGTGGGCGGGGTGCCGTCGGGCGCGGCGCACCGCATCCTGACACCGATGGGGCCGGCGGTGTAGCGCTGGGAGTTGGTGACCAGTTCGCTGACGAGGAGGACCGTCACCTCGCCGACGGCGGCGTCGACGCCCCACGCGCCCAGGGTGTCCCGTACGGCGTGGCGGGCGGCCCGCACCGCGTCGGGCCTCGCCGGGAAGTTCCACTCGACGCAGTGGTCCTCCGTGTCGATCACGCCGCTCACTTCCCCGGATACCGACGGCCCGCACGCCCGTTTTCGGGCGTTTAATGGGCCCATACCCCGTTTCGGGTGCGAACTACCGTGACCCTCGGGGCGGAAGGGGCGCAGGGGAAGGCGGAGCACCCGGGCGCTTCGGCGCTACCCCCGGTCCGGGCGCCCTCCCGGGAGCAGCCGGAACGCCTCCGCCACCGCGGGCCGGTCCTGTGCGAGCCAGTCGACGGCGTCCGCCTCGTGCGGCGCGAGCCAGCGGAGCTCGTCGTGGTCCTGGAGGGGGGCGGGGCGGCCGCGGACCAGCAGGGCGGTCCACACCCGCAGGACGTAGCCGGGCTTCAGGGGCCACTCGCCGGGGATCCGCTCCAGGGGGCGGACCTCCACCCCGAGCTCCTCCCGGAGCTCGCGCACCAGGGCCTCCTCGGGGGCCTCCCCCGCCTCCACCTTGCCCCCGGGCAGCTCCCAGCGCCCGGCCAGCTCCGCGGGCGCGCTGCGCCGGGCCGCGAGCAGCCGGCCCTCCTCGTACACGGCACCGGCCACCACCACACGATCAGTCACCCCGGGAGCCTAGCGGGCGGCAGCGGGCGCGCGGGCGGGCCGGGAGGGCCGGCGGAGCTCACCGACGGGCCGTCAGGGCCGGGGCGCCTACTGGCCCACGGGCTCCACCCGGTAGAGCTGCTCGCGCCCCCGGGCGACGAGGGCGTCCGCGATGCGCTGGGCCTCGTCCCTGGTGGCGTAGCGGCCGACCCGGTAGCGGTTGCCGTTGTCGTCCTGCCGGATCACCTGCCAGGGGAGCGAGGCGGTGCCGTCCGTCATCGGGCTCCTCCCCCGGTCGTGCCGAGTGTCCGTAACCTTCGCCAGGAAACCGCAGTGCGCATATGCCTGAGCGTACGCCTGACCTTCACTGAGCGGATACGGGTTTTCACAAAGAGACAGCAACGAGGGGCGCATCCGGCCGGATACGCCCCCTTCACGCCCGAGAAGCACCCCCCGGCGCGGGAAGCCCGACCGGGCACGCCCCTCCCCGCCGAGCAGCCCCCGCAGGGGCGGGGTCAGCGCACGGGGAGGTGGTAGGCCACGCGGTAGCGGTCGGCGGGGACGACCACGTCCGCCGTCTCCACGGCGCGGCCCGAGGCGTAGTAGGTCCGCTCGATCACCATGACCACATGGCCCGGCACCCCGCCGAGGGCGAGCAGCTCCTCCGCGAGCCCGGGACGGGCCCCGACCTGCTCCGCCACGTTGTCCACGACGACGTCGATCGCCGCCATCCGCTCCACGACCCCGCAACCGCCGAGCGGCCCCTCCTCGGGCAGCATCACGGGGGTGCGGCCGGTGAGCTCCAGCGGCTCCCAGGAGGTCGAGAGCATCATGGGCTCGCCGGCCTCCCGGTAGAGGTAGCGGGTGCGCATCACCCGGTCACCGAGCCCGACCCCCAGCCGGTCCGCGATCTCGGGGGTGGCGCGCTCCTGCTCGCTGCCGGACTCCCAGGAGCCGCGCGCCCCCTCCTCGGCCTGCTCCTGCCGGAAGGGGGAGGCACCGGAGGCGGGGCGGAAGCCGGAGCGGGCCACACGGCGGGGCACCGGGCGCTCGCGCACATACGTCCCCGAGCCGGAGCGGCCCTCGACCAGCCCTTCGGCCATCAGCACCTTGCGGGCCTCCAGGGCCACCGTGTCCGAGACCCCGTACTCCTCGCGGATGCGGGCCTGCGAGGGCAACCGGGTGTGCGGCGGCAGCGAGCCGTTCACGATCTTCTCCCGCAGATCGCTCGCGACACGCAGATAGGCAGGCTGCTCACCGAAGGCCACTGACCACTCCCCAACACGTTGACAGACGGCGACAGCCTGGCAACCGTAGGTTGCCGTCCGCAAGTGCGGGCCAAAGTGTCACCCGATGTGATGACTTCCCGGTCGGCGGGGGTTTGGCACCCGTGTGCACGGCCCCGGGGGAGGCGCACCGGTACGCCCCCTTGGCCCTGATGGTCCAGGCCAATGGCTTCCTCGGGGTTCTGCCCCCCGGACGGGGACACGGCGGACGGCGAGCCGACCGCCGCGGCCGGCCGGGGGCCGCGCCGCCGCCGAGCCGGCCCGCCCCCGAACGGCGGGACCGGCCTCGGGCTCAGACGCCGGTCCCGCCGCCCGAGGCGCCGTCCTCGGTCCCCGCTCCGTCCTTGAGGGAGCCGGTGAGCGTGCCCTCCGTCGCGGCCAGCGCACAGGTGACGGTGCGGTCGCCGAGCGACCAGCTCTCCCGCGTGGGCAGGTAGTAGAAGTTGGCGATGTGCGGGGCGAGGGCGTCCGGGTCCGGCACGTACTCCTCGCTCATGAGGTGGCAACGCCCCTCCATCTCGCGCTCGTCCGCGGCCGAGCCGGGGTAGCCGCCCTCGTCCTCCAGCCGGTAGCTGCCCGTGACCTCGGCGTCGTGCGGCCGGGCGCAGTCCACCGTCGGGACGGAGAAGGCCTCCGACTCCTCGGGGACCTCCTTGCCGGGGATGTCGAAGCAGTCGCCCTCGGCCAGGTCGAAGGGGCTGCTGGCCGCGGCGTCCAGGCCGTCCCGGACCCCGCGCATGAACTCGCCCGCGGCGCCGGTCGCCACGAAGGCGACGGTCAGCAGCGTGCTGACGGCGGAGAGGGCGATACCGGCGACGGCCATGCCCTTGCCCCGCTGACCCGACCGCCTGATCTGGGCCAGCGCGATGATGCCGAACACCAGGCCGAGCGGCGGGATGCAGCACACCAGGCCCACCACCAGGGCGGCGACGGCCAGTCCGTTGACCGGCCGCTGCCCGGGGACCCCCGGGTAGGGGGTGCTCGGCGCGCCGTACGCGGGGTGCGGCGGATGGCCCGCGTACGGGCCCGCGCCCGGCTGGCCGAAGGGCGCCGGCGGGGTGCCGTAGGGCTGCGGGGCGGGGGGCTGGGCGCCGGGCGGGGCGCCGTAGGGCTGCTGCGGGTTCGGCGGCTGCCCGTTCTGGGCTGCGGGGTCCACGGTCGTTGCTCCTCGGTCGTCGTTCGAACCAGTGCGAACGGACGCGCGGATCATACGACGGGGGCAGGCCGCCGGGGCGGGCGGGGCGGGGCCGCACCCACGGCGGCCGGGGCGGCGCGCACACAGCGGGAGGGACGGCCGCCACACAGCGGGAGGGACGGCCGCGAGCGGCCGCCCCTCCCTCGGGAAGGCTGGATCAGCGCCGGGTCAGAACTGCATCGACCAGGCGTCGATCTTGCCGGTGTCCCACCACGCGTTGTCGCTCACGCGCAGCTTCCAGGTGCCGTTGGCCGCCTCGGAGGAGGCGTCCACCGTGTAGGTGGTCAGGATGTTGTCCGAACTGCCGCCGGAACCGTAGGACTTCAGGTTGTAGACCGAGCCGTCGGGGGCGACGAGGTCCACCTTCAGGTCACCGATGTAGGTGTGCTTGATGTCCACCGACACCGCGAGGTCCGAGGGCGCGTTGCCGGAGACGCCGCTGACCGTGATCGGCGACTCGACCGTGGAGTTGTCGCTGATCGCGTAGTCGCCGGTGTTCTCGAAGCGGTCCCCGTCCGGCGGCGGCGTGGTGCCGCCGTCGCCGACGTACAGCAGGCGGTTGGGCGAACCGGAGCCCGGGTTGCCGACCTTGCCCTCGGTGGCGGAGTCGGCGAGGGCCGTGGACACCTGCGCCGGGGTCGCCGAGGTGTTGTCGGCGAGGTAGAGCGCGGCGGCGCCCGCGGCGTGCGGCGACGCCATCGAGGTGCCGGAGATGGTGTTGGTGGCCGAGTCGCTGGAGTTCCAGGCCGAGGTGATCGAGGAACCCGGCGCGAAGATGTCCACCACGCTGCCGTAGTTGGAGAAGCTGGAGCGCGCGTCGGAACTGGTCGTCGAGCCGACCGTGATCGCCTCGGCGACCCTGGCGGGCGAGTAGTTGGAGGCGTTCGCGCCGCTGTTGCCCGCCGCCACCGCGTAGGTGACGCCGGAGGCGATCGAGTTGCGGACGGCCTGGTCGAGGGCGCTGTCCACGCCGCCGCCGAGGCTCATGTTGGCCACGGCGGGCTTCTGGGCGTTCTGGGTCACCCAGTCGATGCCCGCGACGACCTGGGCGGTCGTGCCGGAGCCCTGGTTGTTGAGGACGCGGACGCCGACGATCTTGGCCTTCTTGGCCACACCGTAGGAGGACCCCGCGACCGTGCCGGCGACGTGCGTGCCGTGACCGTGGCCGTCCTGCGCCGTGTTGTCGTTGTCGACGGCGTCGTAGCCGTTGAAGGCCCGCCCGCCGAAGTCGTTGTGGCTGATCCGCACGCCGGTGTCGATGACGTAGACGGTCACGCCCTGGCCCGCGGAGTCCGGGTAGGTGTAGCTCTGGTCGAGCGGCAGCGACCGCTGGTCGATGCGGTCGAGGCCCCAGGACGGCGGGCTCGGCTGGGTGCCGGAGATGGTGAAGACGCGGTCCTGGACGACCGACTCGACGGCCGGGTCCGCCGCGAGCTTCCTGGCCTGCGCCTCGCTGACCTGCACCGCGTAGCCGTTGAGCGCCGCGTTGTAGGTCCGCTTGATCTTCGCGCCGTACTCGGCCGCGACCTTCCTGCCCTCGGTGGAGCCCGCATCGGCCTCGGACTCGTCCAGGGTCACGATGTAGCTGCCCTCGATGGTGCCGGGAGCACCGGCGTTCTGGATCTCGCCGACGGGGGACGGCTCGGCCGCGCCGGCGGGAAGCGCGGAGGCGGCGCCGGCCACGAGGGCGGCGACGGCTATGGCGCTGGCTGCGGCGATTCTTCGCCGCGAGTCACGCATCACAGACATGTGAGGGGTCCTCCTCATTGGTGGTGCGTTGCTGTGGGGGTCATGACAAGCAGACGTCAGGGACATGCCAACACATCCGTACCGAGGCGCCGGCACTTCTCGTCCGCCCGTCGAGCGAAAAGGTTGGCCGATCCATAGGAATCACACAAGGGGGCCCGTACGCCCGGAAACACGAGCGCCACGGGCCTGCCATGCTAACGGCCCATGACGCGCTACCGCTGCCCGGACTGCACGGGCCACTGGCCGGTCGACGCCGCCATCTGGCGCTGTCCGTCCTGCGCGGGCGCCCTCGACCTGGACTTTCCCGCCGCACCGGTCCCCCGCGGGCACCTGGGCGCGCGGGTCGGCTCGCTGTGGCGCTACGCCGAGGCGCTGCCCTTCACGGCGCCCACCTGCTCGCTCGGCGAGGGGCGAACGCCCCTGGTCACGCTGACCCGTACGGTTTCGGCCAAAGTGGAGTTCCTGATGCCCACGCTCTCCTTCAAGGACCGGGGAGCGGTGATGCCGGCCGAACTCGCGCGGCGCCTCGGCGCCCGCCGCGTCCTCGCCGACAGCAGCGGGAACGCGGGATGCGCGATCTCCGCCTACTGCGCCCGGGCCGGACTCGACTGCACGGTGATGGTCCCGGAGGGCACCTCACCGAAGAAGACCGGGCAGATCCTGGCGCACGGGGCCCGGCTGGAGGTGGTGCCCGGCGACCGCGAGGCCACCGCCGAGGCCGCCCGGACGGCCGCCGGCCGGCCAGGCGTCTTCTACGCGAGCCACGTATACAACCCGTACTTCCTGCACGGCACCAAGACCTATGTGTACGAGCTCTGGGAGGACCTGGGCGGCACCCTGCCGGAGACGCTCGTCCTCCCCGTGGGCAACGGCACCCTGCTGCTCGGCGCCTCCCTCGCGATCGGGGAGCTGCGCGCCCACGGGCTGATCGGCACCGCACCGGCCCTGGTGGGCGTGCAGGCGGAGGCGGTCGCCCCGCTGGCCGCCGCCCACCGGGCGGGAGCGGAGGACCTGATCGCACCCCGCGGTGCGGCCGGTGACGGGGCGAAGGCCGCCGCGGGCGCCCCCGCCGCCCCCGCGACCGTCGCCGAGGGCATCGCCGTCGCCGCGCCGCCGCGGGCCCGTCAGATCCTCCGCGCGGTACGGGAGTCGGGGGGCCGGATCCTGACCGTCCCGGAGGACGCCGTCCTCGCCGCCCGGCGCGACCTCGCCCGCCGCGGGCTGTTCGTGGAGCCCACCGCCGCGGTCTGCTGGGCCGCCGCGGGCGCCTGGACGGACCGCACGGCGGTGGTGCCGCTGTGCGGGGCGGGCGCGAAGTCCGGCCCGGCCCGCTGAGCCGCTCCCGCGGCGAGGGGGCCGTGCGGGGGTCCCGGGCCGCGGGTCCCCGTGTCGTGCCGCGGGTCCCGCACGGCCCGTGATACGTGAGGGGGATGCTCAGCGGAGTCCGCAACCGTGTCCTGCCCGCCTCCCAGCGCCGCTCACTGGAAGAGCTGTCGGACGACCTCGACCTGTCGTCCGGGGACACCGGGGCGAAGCGGTCCGCGTTCTGGACCATGCTGACCCTGTCCGCGGTCATCGCCGCCGGAGGGGTGCTCACGGACTCCACCGCGACCGTGATCGGCGCCATGATCATCGCTCCGCTGTCCACCCCGATCATGAGCATCGCCGTCGGGTCGGTGATGAGCCGCCGGACCCGCTCGATCAGGACCGTGCTCGCCTCCTGCCTCCTGGTGATCGCCATCGGGGCCCTGCTGTCCGTCGTGCTGCCGGACAACTACGACCTGCTCTCCAACAGCCAGATCTCCTCCCGCACCTCCCCCGGGCTGATGGACCTGATCGCCGCCCTGGCGACCGGCTTCGCCGGCGCCGTGGCGCTCGCCCGCCGCGATGTGGCCGCCGTCCTGCCCGGGGTGGCCATCGCGATCTCCCTGGTCCCGCCCCTGGTGGTGGCCGGGGTGTGCCTCAGCCACGGCCAGGTGTGGCTGGCGCTCGGCGCGGTGCTGCTGTTCGTGTCCAACCTGTTCGCCCTGATCTTCGGCGGCATCGTGGTCTTCGCGACCCTGGGCTACGGGGCGGAGCCCACCGCAGGCCGGCGCCGGCCCCGGCGCACCGTGTACGTGGCGATGAGCCTGCTGTTCGCCGTGGTCTTCGTACCGCTGGCCGCCAACACCGCGCTCACCCTGCTGATCAACACCTGGACTGCCCGCGCCAAGACCCAGGCCGAGCTGTGGCTCGCGGACGACCCCGGAGCCACGGTCACCCAGGTGAGCGCCGCCTCCAGGACGCTCTACATCCAGGTCCGCACCAAGGACGACCTCCCTCCGGTGGACGGCCTGCTGGAGCGGCTGGAAGGCCAGATCCCCAACGGCATCCCGGTGGTGGTGGAGTCCACCCGCGGCAGGCGGGTCGAGGTCGGGCGGGTGGGCCAGTAACGAGGCCGGCAGCGGGCGGCGCCCCGGCGACGGGCGGGACGCCCGGTGCCGCGGGGCCGGGCGCGCCCGCCCGCGGCGGCCTTCGCGACCGGCCGCCGCGGGCGGGAGGGCACCGGATTCCGGCGGGCGCCGCACCCGGGGGTGCTCAGGCGGGGCGGCCCGGGGAGACGTGGCGCACCGTGTTGGCGAAGGCGACGCCGTGGCTCTTGACGTCGATGGCGATCCGGTCGCCGTCGGCGATGCGGAAGCCCTCGTGGAAGCTCGCCTCGTCGGCGCCCAGGAGGACGTAGTTGACCAGGCCGGGACGGCGCACCGCGGGGAACGAGAACAGGTGCTCCACCATGTCCGGCACCCGGAAGTACAGGGCGTCCGAGCCGCAGTCGAAGCTCCCGCTCCAGGCGGCCGCACCGTCCCGCTCGATGGTGACCCGGCCGGTCACCGAGCGCGGCGGTTCGCCCAGGAACAGCCAGGGGGCCAGCGCGGTGTCGCACAGCTTGCAGTACGGGTTGTAGCCGGGGTCCCTGCGGTGCAGGCCGATGTCGCACAGGTCGTTGCCGAAGGTGTAGCCCGCGTAGTGCGGCCTGCCGTCGGCGTCGTTGACGTAGACGAGGGCCACCTCCGGCTCCTCGATCAGCGCCACCGGCTCGGCGGGGACGTGCAGTGCCTCGCCCGGCATCCGCACCCAGTCGCCGAAGCCCTTGAAGAACCACTTGGGCGGCGTGAAGTCCCCGTCCGCGGGGGCGCTGAGACCGCCCCACTTCTTCTTGTGGGTGCCCATGAACCCGCTCAGCAGCGCATGGCCGGAGGCCGTGGGCAGCAGCGGCGGCAGCGGACGCACCTCCGGGTCCCCGGCGGTGACGGTGACGCTCTCGGCGCCGTCGGTGACCGCGGCGCGCAAGGCGGCCTCCGAGCCGCCGGCGGCGACGACGGCCGCCGCCAGCTGCCCGTCGGCCACCGGGTGGAGGGTCTGCGGCGCACCCGGCTCGGGCAGCCCGAAGCCGACATGGCGCGCACCCCGGTAGATGGCCTCGAAGAGGGTCGGGACAGACATGGAAGGGCCTCCTTGGCCTCGTGGTCAGAACTGGCGGGCGGGGGCGGTGCTGTGGCGGTGCGGGTGGGGCCGTGCGCCGGTGAGGTCGGACAGTGCGTCGCCGACCCACTCGACCGCCTGCCGGATCCAGGGCAGCGCGAGCGGGTCCGGCGCCTGGAGCGCGGCGGTGCGCTGTGCGTCGGAGTCGCCGTACAGGCGGCTGGTGGCGGCCCGGATCCGCAGGAGCTGTCCCTGCTCTCCGAACGCGCCGGCCGGGAGCACCCCTATGCCGTGGCGCTCGCCGAGGAACCGGGCCAGGTCCTCGCCGCCCTCCACACCGTGGGTCCGGGCGAGCCGGTCCCGCAGCGGCTCGAAGTCCGGGTACAGGTAGCAGGTCGCGCGGACCGGCGCGAGGAGCGCCCCGGCCGCGGTGAAGCGGCCGGCGACCGCGCGCGCCACCGCCCCGTGCAGCCGGCGCGCGGCCGCGATGCGTTCGGTGATCTCCGGTGGCTCGCCGAAGGCGTAGGCGGCGGCCGCCTGCACGGGTGCCGGCGGACTCGACCAGATCTGGCTGGCGACGGAGACGAGCCGGGTGTGCAGGGCACGGCCGGTGTCGCTGTCGGGCAGCCGGGCCACTCCGGTGCGCCATCCGCCCACCGCCAGGTTCTTGGTCAGGCCGGTGGTCACGACGGTGCGTTCGGGAGCGTGCCGGGCGGGGGACCCGGCCGGGGCCGGGGTGTCGAAGTGCAGGTCGCCGTAGATCTCGTCGGAGACGATCACCAGGTCGAGCTCGCGGGCCGCCGCGGCCAGGCGCCGCAGCGTGCCGGGCGAGGCGACGGTGCCGGTCGGGTTGTCCGGCACGGTCACCACCACGGTGCGGGGGTCCCGGCCCGCGGCGCGGGCCGCGGTGACCGCCTCGCGCAGCCGCTCCGGATCCGGCACCCCGCCCTCGCCCGGCCGGATCGGCACCGGCAGCGGGCGCGCCCCCGCGAGCCGGGCGTGCGCCGCGTAGCTCACCCAGCTCGGCACGGGCACGACCACGTCGCCGCCGAGGGCGAGCAGCAGGGCGAACAGCAGCGGCTTGCTGCCGGGCCCGGCCACGACGAGCCCCGGGTCGACGGCCAGGCCCCGCCGCGCCCAGTAGCCGGCGGCGGCGGTGCGCAGGGCCTCGCTGCCGGGCACGGGGCCGTACGCGTTCTCGTCCGCCGCGGCGGCGAGCCGGTCCCGCAGGGCGGGAAGCACGGGCAGGCCGATCTCCCCGCTCGCCATCGGCAGGACGCGCTCCCCCGCCCGGCGCCTGCGGGCGAGGGCTTCGTCGGCGGCGAGGGTCGCCGACATGGGGACCGCTGTGTACTCGGGCATGTCCAGCTCCAGGGTGAAGGGCTCGGGGCCGTCAGCCGGCCGTCGGGGCGTACCGCTGCCGCAGCTCCGCCTTGCGGACCTTGCCGGTCAGCGTCTTGGGCAGGGCGGGCAGCAGCTCCACCCGGTCCGGCAGGAAGCCGGAGTCGTGCCCCGACTCCCGGAGGTGGGAGCGGACCTCCTCGAGCGAGGGCCCCTCGGCTCCGTGCGGCACGACCACGGCGCAGATCTCCGTCCCGCCGCGGTCCGCCCCGGACGGCAGCCCCACCAGGGCCGCCTCGACGGCCTTCGGGTGGCTGCCGATGACGGCCTCCAGCTCCGTCATGGGGGCCACCCGTCCGTCCCGGACGATCGCGTCGCGGGCGCGGCCGACGATCCGGATGCCGCCGCTGCCGTCGTCCCGCGCGAGGTCCCCGGTGTCGAACCAGCCGTCCGCGCCGAACTCCGCCGCGAACGCCTCCTCCCGCCGGTAGTAGCCGAGGGCCAGCGAGGCGCCGCGCACCCTGAGCCGGCCGACGGGGCTGCCCGTGGCGTCGGTTCCCGTGGGGTCGATGCGGGTCTGCATGGCGTCGATGGCGCGCCCGTTGCTCTCCGCCGCCCGGAGTTCGGGATCCTCGGGGCGGGTCATGGTCACCGGTCCGTTCTCGGACATGCCCCACAGGGAGTAGGTGCGCGCGCCGAGCGTTTCGTGGACCTCGTCGGCCAGCGCCTTCAGGACCGGTGCGGAGCCGATGACCACGTGGCGCAGCGTGCTCGTGTCCCGGCGGGCGGACCGCTGCGAGGCGGCCACGTCCGCGAGGGTGGCGGGCGGGCCGTACAGGAGCGTGGCGCCGTAGCGCTCCACGAGGTCCAGGAGCGCATCGTTCCTGCGCACGTCCTGGAAGGCCACGGTGCCGCCGAGCATGACGCCGGCGAGCACGCCCTGGGCGAAGCCCGAGTAGTGCACGAGCGGCGTGGACACGGCGGCGACCCAGTCGTCGCCGAGGCCGAAGGCGCCGGCATAGCCGCGCACGGCCGAGTGGACCGTGTTCTGGCTGTGCAGCACGCCCTTGGACTCCCCGGTGGTGCCGGAGGTGAACAGGACCACGAAGGGCTCGTCCGCCGTCAGCGCCGGGCCCTGCGGCCCGGGGTCCCCGTGCGCCTCGCGCTCCTCGGCCGCGACGTGGTCGTGGAAGGAGAGCGCCCCCTCGGGCACCGGCCCGTCCACGACCAGCACATGGTTGAGCGAGGGCAGTTCGCCCCGGAGCCCGGTGACGATCCGCGCCAGGGGTGTGCCCGCCCACCGGGGGAGCGTGACGCACACCCGGGCCCCGGTGAGGCCGAGCCGGTGGCGCAGCTCGCTCTCCGGGCAGATCGGGGAGATCGGGCAGATGACGGCGCCGATGCGCATGCAGGCGAACATCAGCGGGACCATCTCCCACCGGTTGGGCAGCTGCACGGCGACGACGTCGCCGCGGCGGACCCCGAGTCCGCCCAGGGCCAGGGCGAAGCGCTCCGTCAGCCGGGCGAGTTCGGCGTAGGTGAGGGTGTCGGTGCGCGACTCGGCGACCCGGCGTCCCGCGACGGCGAGCTTGTGCGGGCGCTCCCGTGCCTGGCGGGAGAGGTCGTCGAGGAAGGTCTCCTCGCGCCACCAGCCGCGGCGCCGGTACTCCGCCGCCCGTTCCTCGGCGGACGCGGTGGCCGCCGCGGCGTGCACAGCCGCGGAGGATCCGCCGGCCCGGCTCATCGCAGGCCCTCGCGGCGGTCCTTGCGGCGGGCGTCCAGCAGCTCGGGCAGCGGGTTGCCCGCACGCGCGGCGGCGATCTGGAGGAGGTCCCGGGTGTTGTGTCGCACCCGGTCGGCGACCCAGTCGAAGACCCAGGCCTTGCGGGCCTCCGCCGCCAGGTCGAAGGGGACGACCCGGGTGACGGCCAGGGCGGCCGACGCCGCGCCGCCGATGTTGGCGATCACGCCGGGGACCAGGGTGGAGCCCGAGGCCGCGATCTTCTCCTTGGCCTCGTCGCTGGAGGCGAGGTTGGCGCCCTCGACGACCAGCCGGGCGCGCAGCCGGTGCGTGTTCTCCGCGGTGAGCGCGTACTTCTGCGCCGCGAGGACCAGCAGGTCGGCGTCGACGTCCAGCCAGGCGTCCGGCTCGCGGGACTCCGTGACGCCCTCCGGCAGCCGGGAGCGGTCGATCTGCCCGAACTGGTCCGTGACGGCCACCAGGTCGGCCACGGGCAGCCGGTCCGCGGTGAGGGTGCCGTGCACGTCGGCGACGCCGACGACGCGGTGGCCGCGGTCCTCCAGGTAGCGGGCGACGGCCCTTCCCACCGCTCCGAAGCCCTGCACCACGACGCGCGCCGGACGGGTGCCGCCGCTTGCCTCCAGGGCGGTGACGGCGGCCACTCCGACCCCGTGCCCGGTGCAGTCGATCAGGGGCTCGTAGTACGTCCGCCAGTCGATGGGCATGTCCGGGGCGCCCAGCCGGTAGCGCGGGTCGTAGCCGGCCTCGGCGAAGAAGACGGCGCGGTCGGCCGGGGTGACCCCCATGTCGATGCCGAGGTGGATGCCGCCGTGCAGCAGCGGCTTGACGGTGCGGCCGAAGGTGCGGAAGGTCGTCTCCCGGTCGGTGCCGTCGGAGGCGATGCCGGCCTTGGCCCCTCCGATGCGCAGCCCCGCGAGGGTGAACTTGTCGGTCATGTCGCGGGCGAGTCCGGCGACCTCCTCCTCGGTGACGCCGGGGGTCATCCGGGTGCCGCCCATCGCGAGGCCGTCGACCAGGGTGTCGACGACCACCCAGCCCTTGAGGCTGCCGCCGCTGCCGTTCAGGTGCACGGTGAACGCGGGTTCCTGCGTACTGTCCTCGGCGCTCATTGCGGGTCCTTCCGTGAGTGGGGTGGGTTCGGGGGGAGGGGGGTGCGCGCGCCCCGGGCGGGAGGCGGCGTCACCGGTAGAGCCGGGCGAAGCCGCGCAGGATCTCGAGGCCGTCGCTGCGGAACTCCAGATGGGCCTGGGAGCCGTGGATCCGGCCGTCGTCGGAGCGGAGGAACTCCACGGGTGCGTGCGCGGAGCGGCCGATGGAGCGGAAGCCCTCGGGAGCCTCGCGGAGGTAGAGGGTGTGCCGGTGGAAGACGGTCACCGTCGGCTTGACGTAGGTGAACAGCGGCTCCTCCGTGTCCACCTGCGCCTCGTGGCCGCCGACGCGCTGCGGGCCCTCCTCCAGCCGCCCGCCGGCCGCCACCGCCAGCAGCTGCATGCCGCCGCAGATCCCGAGCACCGGCACCCCGGCGCCCATCACGAGGTCGGTCAGCGGCCGGTAGAAGGCGGTGTCGTGGGCGCGCACCTTGGTGCCGCTCAGGACGACGGCCTGGTAGCGGCCGTCGAGGCGGGCGGGCACGGAGGCCACGTCGACCGCTTCGGTCACCGAGCCCAGCTGCTCCAGCCGGGCGCGGAGTTGTTTCAGGGACAGCGTGCCGTTGTTGACGACGAGCACTCGGGGCTGCGTCATGCTCGGTACTCCTCAGTTGCGGGTGATGGCGGTGCCGGTGCTCCCGGCGAGCAGTTCGGTGACGGGCGCGCTGCCGATGACGACGCGGCCCACTCCGGCGTCCAGTGCCTCGCCGGCGGCACGCAGCTTCTTGCGCATCCCGCCGGTGGCCTTCCTGTCCCGGAACTCGGCGGCGGCCCGGGCGGTGATCCGGGGCACCGGTTCGCCGTCGACGAGCAGATGGGCGACGTCGGTGACGAGGACCAGGCCCCCGGCGCCGAGGGCACCGGCGACGGCGGCGGCCGCCCGGTCGCCGTCGGTGTTCACCTCCCGGCCGGCGCCGTTGCGGGCCAGGGGGGTGACCAGGCAGCTGCGGCCCGGTGCCAGGTTCTTCAGCAGCGAGGGGTCCACCCCCGTGATCGGGCCGACCAGGTTGTCCAGTTCGACCAGTTCGCGGTCCTTCCACCACCAGCGTTCGCCCTCGCCCGCGGTGACCAGCCCGTCGCTGCCGAGGATCCGCTCCGCCGCGAGGCCCCGCCGCTCCAGGCGGCGGAGGATCTCCTCGCCCAGGCGGGCGCTGACGGTGCGGATGTCCGCGAGGACCTCGGGCGTGGTCCACCTGCTCTGGTTGCCGTACCGGTCCCGCAGGATCGCCGAGCCGTCGCGGTAGCGGGGCCTGAGCGCCTTCAGCGGCCGGGACCAGCCGTGCACGAGGACCACGGGGTGCTCCCGCGCGTGCCGGGCCAGGTCGTCCCACCAGGCTTCGGCGAGGGTCTCCAGGCAGCTGCCGCCGAGCTTGACCACGGTCGGCGCCGGTCCGGGCCTCGCACCGTCCGTCCCGGCGCCACCGTTCATGCCGACGTCGCCGTTCATGCCGGCGCCACCGTCCGTGCCGGCGTCACCGTTCATGCCGGCGTCACCGTTCATGCCGGCATCACGGGCAGCATCGACAGGCCCGCCTCCTCCGGCAGCGCGAACCGCCTGTTCACCGCCTGCACGGCCTGGCCCGCGGCGCCCTTGACCAGGTTGTCCAGGGCGGCGAGGACGACGATGCGGCCGCCCTCCTCGTCGTGCATCACCGTCACGTCGCAGTAGTTGGAGCCCAGGACGGCCTGCGGGTCGGGCACCGGGACCAGGGTCTCGGTGTGCCGCCGCACCCGCACGAACCGGTGCTCCTTGTAGAAGCGCAGGTACGCCCGCTGGAGTTCGCGCTGGTCCACGGGCTCGTCGAGGAACACGTACGAGCTGGTGAGCAGTCCGCGCACCTGGGGGACGCCGTAGGCCGACATGGACAGCCTGCCGATGCTGCCCCGCCCGCCGCGGCCGAGGAAGTCGCCGACCTCGGCGGCGTGCCGGTGCCCCACCGGGGCGTACGGGGCGATGGCACCGGCGCGCAGCGGGTGCAGGTCCGCGGTGCGCAGCTGCAGCCCGCCGCCGCTGGAGCCGCTCTTGCCGTCCACCACCACGTTGCCGAGGTCCAGACCGAGGCCGAGGGTGAGGGGGGCCAGGCCCAGGGTGATCGCCGTGGCGTAGCAGCCGGGCAGGGAGATCAGCGCGGCGTCCGCCATCCGGTCGCCGACCAGCTCGGGCACGCCGTAGACGAAGCGGTCCGCCAGGTCGGTGCGCCGTGCGACCTTGGGGTACCACCGGTCGTGCAGCTCCGGTGTCCGGATGCGGAACGCGCCGCTGAGGTCGACCACGGCCGGGATCCGGTCCGCGAGCAGCCCGGCCAGTTCCGCCGACACCGGGGCCGGGGTCGCCAGCAGCAGGACGTCGACGCGGTCGGCGACGTCCTCGGTGACCGGTTCCACGGTCAGGCCGAGTTCGAGCCGCAGGCCCGGGTGCAGTTCGGCCGGGCGCCTGCCGATGTTGGAGGAGCCGCCGAGGAAGGCCAGCTCCAGGTCGGGGTGCTGGGTGACCAGCCTGATGAGTTCGCCGCCGGCGAGGCCCGAGGCGCCGACGACTCCGACACGGATCACGTGAGTATCTCCTGCAGATGGCGGGCGACGGCCCGCGGGATGTCCGCCCCGGTGGACTGGGTGACGGCCCTGAACGCCGGGGCGTGGTTGACCTCGTTGACGACGTATCCGTCGGCGGTCCGGAACAGGTCGATGCCGTAGATGCCCGGACCGAGGGCGCCCAGCACCCCGTCGACGATCTTGCCGATGTCCGGGTCGTGGTCCAGCGCACGGCTCTGGTTGCCGAGGGCCGCGTTGCTGCGCCAGTCCTCGCCCGCGCTCGCGAACTCGGCGGCGGCGACCAGTTCCCGGCCGACCACGAGGCAGCGGACCGAGGTGCCGCCGTCCAGGTAGGGCTCCAGCAGGCACGCCTGCTCGAAGGCGTGCCCGAGGTCCTCGACGTAGTCGTAGACGGACTGGGCGGTGTCGGCGTGCCGGATCAGGGTGACGCGCTTGCCCATGCCGCCGAAGACCGGCTTCAGCACGACCGGTGGTTCCAGTTCGCCGAGAGCCGCGGTGAAGTCCTTGCGGGAGAGCACGAGCCGGAAGTCCGGCACGGGGACCCCCGCGGCGTGCAGCACGCTGCGCAGGACCGCCTTGTTCTCGCAGGCGTTGATGGCCCCCGCGCTGTTGAGGACGGGGACTCCGGCCGCTTCGGCGAGGGTGGCGACCAGGCCGCCGCGGGTGTAGCTGCGGCTGCGCACGAGGAGTGCCTGGTAGCCGGTCACCGCGGGGGCCTCGGGGTGGCCGAGGCACAGGGACTCGTCGTTGACCCAGTCGATGCGCAGGCCGTGCTCCGGGGCGGTCTCGATCAGCCGGCGTTCCTCCCAGCCGATGCGGTCCGCGACGATCGCTACGTGCGGGGCCATCTCACTGGCCCCAGTCGCGGAGCTGGACCTCGACCATCTGGAGGGTGAGGCTGCCGTCCCGGACGTCCTCGACGCGCAGCGTCAGCATGCACTCGGGGCAGGAGAGCGTCTCCCCCCGGACGATCGGGGGCACGGTCAGGTCGGTCTCGCACTCGGGGCAGATGCCGCTCAGGGTGGCGGTGGTCATGGGGTGACTCCGTAGGTCGTGGTGGTGGTGCGGGAGGGCGGGGGGAGTTGGAGGCGGCCGGCCGGCGGGCGCCGGATCAGGCGGCCTGGAAGTCGATGGCGGCCTTGCGGACGGCGTCGCGGTCGAGGAGCGGTGCGCCGTCCCGTTCCTGGCGCTCGACGAGCCACGGCGTGAAGGCGTCGACGTCGACCTCGGCGCCCGAGCCGTCGAGGGCCCACCGGAGGAGCGCCGGCGTGAGGCGGGTGCGCACCCGCAGTTCCCGTGCGTTGCCGAGGAGTTCGGCGGGCAGCGTCTCGTACGCCTCCGGGTGGGTCAGCTGGCCCGGCAGTTCGTAGGCGAAGGCGTGCGCGGTGGTCGGCCCGGGCTGGAAGGCCTCGCCGAGGCCGGCACCCCGGAGCGCGGTCCGGGACAGCTCGGTGAGATGGGTCAGGTCGAAGCGGGTGTCGCCGTGGACCACGCGCAGCGAGGTGAGGAGCTCCGCCAGCGGGGCGTTCCCGCCGCGCTCGCCGATGCCGCCGACGGTCGCCGAGATCCACCGGGCACCGGCCCGCACGGCGGCGAGGGAGTTGGCCACCGCCATGCCGAGCATGTTGTGGGAGTGGATCTCGATCTCGGAGCCGTCGATCTCGGTGAGGTCGGCGATCACCTCCTCCATCTGCCACGGCGAGAGGCAGGCGACGGTCTCCGCGAGGCGGAAGCGGTCGGCCCCGGCCTCGAAGCCCGCGGTGACATAGGGCACGAGCCGCTCGCGGGGGGTGCGGGCGCCGTCCTCGCCGCTGAAGGTGACGTGGAAGCCCCGCTCCTTGGCCTGGGAGATCGCCGAGCAGGCGGTGGTGTGCAGGAACTTGGCGCTCGGCGATCCCAGCTTGAGCTTGGCGTGCTGCTCGGAGGTGGGGATGGAGTACATGATGTGGCGTACGCCGAGCCGCTCCGCCTCGTCCAGGGCCTTCGCGACCTGGCGGCGGTCCCGCACGACCAGGAGCGTCATGCTCCGTTCCGGGGTGACGGCCTCGTGGGTGGCCAGTACGAGGTCGGCGTCCTTGGAGTCCGGGCCGGAGACCATGCCCACCTCGACCAGGGAGACGCCGGTCCTCACCAGCAGCTCCGCGATGCGTGCGGCGTCCCGCGGGCCGAACTCGACGCCCGCCATGTGCGCGGAGTCCCTCAGCGTCGCATCGGAAATACGAGGAGGGCTCGCCTTCCCCTTCGGTCCTTCCGGATTTTTCATGGCCTTCACTCCTTCTTTCTGGATCTGGTCGGTGAGCCGAAATCGAAGGACTCGGCGGCTTCGGGCTCCAACCTCCCCCGAAAAGGCCGGGCAGAACAAGGAGTTGCATGTCAGGTCTCCGTCCGGAACTGTCAGGGAATGTCAAGAGGGACAAGTGCCGCAAGGCCCGTGTCCGACGCCCGTCAATTCCGCTGACATGCCGTCCCCACTTCACGGGGAGAGGCTTAGTGTGCCGATATGGAACTGTTCTCACTGCCCAGAATCGGCATCGTCGTACCTCCGGAGAACCCGACTGCGGAACCCGAGTTCAACCGGTTGCTCGACGGGCGCCTGAACGTATTCACCTCCCGTTTCCCGGTGACGCCGGACATGGGGCTGAGGGAAATGCTGGAGACGTACAACCGTGTGCTCCCCGAGACCCTCGGCGCCTTCGGGCGCATGCGCCTGGACGCCGCCGTCGTGGCCTGCAGCGCCTCGCACTACCTGCTGGCGCCCGAGGGGGACCGCGCGCTGTGCGAGGAGCTGTCGGCGCGTGCGGGCCACCCCGTGCAGTCGTCGACCCAGGCGACGCTGGCCGCCTGCGAGGCGCTGGGCGTGACCCGTCTGACCCTCGTCTCGCCCTACCAGCCGTGGCTCACCGAGACCTCCCGCGACTTCTGGGAGCGGGCCGGCCTCCGGGTCGACGCGGTGGTCCGCGTCCCGGCGGCGCGCGACGCGGACGGCGGTGAGGTCCACGACCCCTACCGGGTGACCGCGGAGGCGATACGCGACCGCCTGCGCGGCCGGCGGCTCGCCGACGGCAGCGCGGTGCTGTTCACCGGTACGGGGATGGGCACGCTCACCGTCCTCGGCGAGCTCGCCGAGCAGGACGCCTCCCGCGTCCTGCTCTCCTCGAACCTGGCGTCCGCGTGGTGGGCCCGCCGCCTGGCCGGGGACCGCTCCGAGGCCGCGCACCCGCTGGTGCGCCGTCTGGACGCCCGGGCACGCTGACCCGGGGCGCGGCCCCGGACGGCGCCCCGTGGGGGCGCGGTCCGGGGCCGCGCTCGCGTGCGGCCGTTCAGCCGGCGGACACCTCCGGCACCCGCCAGGCGTGGCCCATGCGGTAGCCGACCCCCCGGACCGTGAGGATCCACCCGCCGGCTCCGAGCTTCGCCCGGAGACTGCTCACATGGGTGTCCAGGGTGCGGCTCGTCTGCGACCAGGTCGTCCCCCACACCTTGGCCATGAGCGTCCTCCTGGACACCACCGTCTCGGGGCTGGCGGCGAGTGTGTAGAGGAGTTCGAACTCCTTCGACGTGACCTCGATGACCTTCTCGCGCAGGCGCACCTCCCGGGTGCGCGGATCGATGGAGAGCGGGGGGAGGGAGATGCTCCGGGGCAGCGGCGTGCCGCGGCGGGAGCGGCGCAGGACGGCCTCGATGCGCGCCCCCAGCTCCCGGTGGCCCCAGGACCTCGCCACGCAGTCGTCGGCTCCCGCCTTGAGGGCGAGGACCCGCTCCAGTTCGTCGTCGAGGCGGGTGAAGGCGATCACGGGAACGTCGCTCTCCTCCCGCAGGGACTTGCAGACGTCCAGTCCGTCGATGTCGGGCAGTTCCAGGGAGAGCAGGACGAGGTCGGCGTCGCGGTACGTGCGCAGGGCGTGTGCCCCCGTGTCGACGCTTCGTACGAGATATCCCTGCCGGCGCAGGTCGCGCATCATGGATTCGGCGGCGGAGGGTTCACGCTCCACCACGAGTACGTTTCTCACGTGCCCAGGACCTCTCTCGACGTCGCGTCAGCTCGCGGCTCTGGCCGGATGCGCCGGTACCGGCGCCGGAACCTGTGTGAGGGGGCCGGCGGCGGCGTGGAGGTGCTGGTACGCGTATGCGGCCGAGGCCATGGTCATGTGGTGGTGCCAGCCGGGGAAGGAGCGGCCGGCGAAGTCGAGTACGCCGAACTGCTCCCGCAGCGTGGCGACGGCCGAGCGGACGGCGACGCGGCTGCGCACCAGGGCGACGGTCTCGTCCACGCTCCGGTCCGTCAGGCTGCTGACCCAGTAGCGGGCCGGATGCCGGCCGGTCGGGTCGCGCACCTCCAGGATCCGGTAGCGGTTCGCGCCACCGCCGCGGAAGCCGCCGGGACGGGGCAGGGCGACGGTCCCGGCGTACGCCCGGATCGGCGCGGTCCTGGCGCGGCAGGCCGGTGCCTGGGCGGCCGTCAGGTGCGCGTCGCGGGCGTACCTCGTCTCCATCAGGCGGCCCACCGTGGTCACGGCCTGGGGACGGCGCCCGGCGAGCACGACCTGGCCGGGCTCCACCTCGCACACGACGTCCAGCCTCAGCCCGGCGAACCCCGCCAGCACCCGGCCGGCGCTGGTGCACGGGGTGAGGTCCAGCACCCAGGGGACGGGGGGCAGCCGCGGCCGGGCGGCGATGTCGGCCGCGTAGTCGAGGACATGGGCCCCCAGGGGGCGCGCGGTCTCCGCGTCCGGTATCCGGGCCCGGAGCCTGCGCTCCGGGTCCTGGATCCAGGACTCGTCGAGCACCAGCCTCCAGTCCACCGGGTAGCAGTGCGCCTGGGTGACGAGAAAAAGGCCCACGGCCCGCTGGCAGTTGACGGTCCGGCCGCTCTGCGCGTCCAGGCAGCGGTGCACGCCGACCGAATGCTCCCCGCGTTTCGGAATGACGAGTTCGGTGACCGTCCAGGCATGGGGCGGAGTACGTCCCGCAACCCACAGGGCGAGCCTGCGGCGCACCGGTTCCCAATCCCAGGGGCTCGCGTTGATGAACTGGTGTAATCCGTGGGCCGCCGCCGGGGGGAGCGGGTTGGAGCGCGCTATGCGGCGCGGCGTCTTTCTTCCCGAGGCCTGGATCAGGCCCAGCAGGTAGGCGCGCGCCCAGCGCCGCTGCTCCGCGCGGTGGAGTGGCCCGAAGACGTCCTCCAGGAACGCCTGTCTGCACGCGACTTCGTCCTCCGCGGCTGCACACGTCTCGCTTGGCGACATGGAAAGCTGCGCCCCCCTCATACTTGTGCCGTCCGCACTCGATGGCGGTGTGGACATTCCGTATGAGGAACAAAAATACCTTCTCGAAGGAAAATTTCACGGTCAGGGCGACGACTTCAGGAGTTGCCGCTCTGACCTGCGGTGATGCGATCCCGGACGGGGCGCACCGCAGACGCCCCGACGGCAGGGCGAGCCGCCGAAGGCCAGGGGGAGTGGAATGCCTTCGGCGGCCGTACGGGAGCCCCGCAGCGAGGAGGTCCGGGGGCGGACCCCGGGGGCCGGGAGCCCGGCGCGGGACCGGCG
The DNA here is from genome assembly GCF_043203115.1 of Streptomyces sp. NPDC048001. Lineage (NCBI taxonomy): Bacteria > Bacillati > Actinomycetota > Actinomycetes > Kitasatosporales > Streptomycetaceae > Streptomyces > Streptomyces sp. NPDC048001. Next base: position 15,675 of record NZ_JBIDBN010000017.1, on the reverse strand, counting down.
GCGGACCCGCGGCGCCCGTCGCGCCGGGCCATGGATCCGCCGCCGGCCGTGCTACGCCCCGGGCCGCTTGGCGGGGAAGCCGTGGTTGCGGGCTGCCGCCACCACCGCGAGCACCGGCACCATCAGCACCAGCACGGCCCAGGGGAAGGCCTCGCTGCCGACCGTGTCGAGCAGCACGCCGCCGATGACGCCGCCGCCCGCCATGGCGACGTTCCACAGGGTCACCAGCATCGCCTGCGCCGCGTCCGCCGCCTCACCGCCCGCGTCCCCGGCCGCGGTCTGGAGCAGTGTGGGAACGCCGCCCCAGCCCAGGCCCCACAGCGCGGACGCGAGGTACACCAGCGCCGTGTTGTCGGCGAGCACGCCGAGCAGTGCCGCGGCCACGGCGACCAGCAGGGCGCTGGTGATCGTCAGGGAGCGCAGCCTGCGGTGGATCTGCGCTCCCACGATCCAGATGCTCAGCAGCGAGGCGCCGCCGAAGACGAGGAGCACCAGGTCGGTGTCCCCGCCCATCCCCAGGTCGTCGAGGAAGGTGGCGATGTACGCGTACAGGATGGTGTGCGCCAGGACGAACACGAGGACCACGAACAGCACCGGCGTGACACCCGGGACACGCAGCGCGTAGAGCATCCTCGGCCGCTCGCCGCGTTCCTGCCCGGGGAAGTCCGGTACCGCCACGAAGATCCACAGCAGCAGCAGCACCGTCAGCGCCGTCATCGTCAGGAACGCCGTGCGCCAGCCGAGCAGGCTGCCGAGGAAGGTGCCGGCGGGCACACCGAGGGAGAGCGCCACCGGGATGCCCGCCATGGCGATGGCGATGGCCTTGCCCTGCAGGGGGACGGGTGCCAGGCGCCGCGCGTATCCGACGAGGAGGGCCCAGGCCAGGCCGGCCGCGACACCGGCGACGAACCGGGCCACCATCGTCAGGCTGTAGTCGGAGGACACCGCGGTGACGGTGTTGGCGACGGCGAAGCCCGCCATGGAGGTCAGCAGCAGCCGCTTGCGCGACCAGCCCGCCGTGGCCGCGCTCAGCGGGATCGCCGTCAGGACGGTGCCGATGGCGTAGATCGTGACCGTCTGGCCCGCGGCGGACTCGCTCACCTGCAGGCCGTCGCTCATCGCGGGGAGCAGACCGGCGGGAAGGGTCTCGGTGAGGCTGGTGATGAAGACGGCGGTGGACAGCGCCAGGAGGGCGAAGAGCGGGAGTTTCTGCTGCTCCGCATGTCCGTCCCGGGCGCGGGTGGCCGCCTCCGGGACGGCGGCGTCGGGTGAGGTGCTCATAGGAGTGCTCCGGATCGTCGGGGGACGTGATGCGCGTGCTCGTACGGGTGCCGGGCCGGGCGGCGGCCCGGTGCCCGCGGCCGGGGGTCCGCGGTGCGGTGCCGCCGCCACCGGCCGGTCACGGCGGGCCCAGACCGCCGTCGACGGGGAGGCGGGCACCCGTGGTGAAGGTCGCCTCCTCCGCCAGGAACAGGGCGGCCCGGGCCACCTCCTCGGCCGAGCCGAGGCGGCCGAGCGGAGGCAGCGGGGCGGAGCCGCCCGGCGGCGCCTCGATGCAGCCCGGTGCCACCGCGTTGACGCGGACACCGCGCGGGGCGAGTTCGGCGGCCAGCGCCCGGACCGCGGAGGAGGAGGGGGCGGCGGTCGTGAGCACGACCGCGCCGCCGTGTGCGAGGAGGGGCAGCAGCGGACGTGCCGCGCCGACCCCGTCGGCGAAGACGAAGTCCACGCCGTCGGCGACCGCGGAACCCGGCGCACCGGCTGCCACCACCCGCGCGGCCGAGCCCAGTTCGGCGCACGCGTCCGCCCGCTCCCGGGGGGTGCCGGCGGCCAGCACGACCTCCGCACCTCCCTCGACCAGCCGCTTGGCGATCGCCAGGCCGATACCGGTGGCCCGGCCGACGACCACGGCCCTTCTGCCCGCGTATCTGGTCATGCCTGCCGCTCCTTCCCGGGCGTCCTCCGCCGCCGGAAGCGGCGCGGGCCGCCCGGCTGGCACGACTGTGCCGCCCGGCGCTCCGGAAAGTCTCAGGAGCCGCTCACGGACGGCTGACGGCCCGCTGACGGCCCATCACCACGGGCCCCGAACAGGCTCCGCGGAGCCCGGCCCCCTGCCCGAAGCGGCAGCATGTACCGTTGATCGCATGCGGTTTGGAGTGCTCGGGTCACTCACGGTGCGGGACGACGAGGGGAAGCCGGTCCGGGTCCCCGAGGCGAAGGTCCGGGCGCTGCTCGCCGATCTGCTGGCGCACGGCGGAGGACCCGTCTCCGTCGACCGCCTCATCGACGACCTGTGGGGCGACGAGCCGCCCGGCAAACCGGCGGGCGCCCTGCAGACCAAGGTCTCCCAGCTGCGCCGGGTCCTCGGACGCGACCGTGTGGTGCGGCAGGGCGCGGGCTACCGGCTGCGGCTGGACCGCGAGACGGACGAGGTGGACGCCGACCGCTTCCGCGCCCTTCTCGCCGAGGCCCGCCCCGAGGCCGACCCCGCCGTCCGTGCGGCAGGGCTCACCCGGGCGCTCGGCCTGTGGCGGGGGCCCGCATACGCCGACTTCGCGGACGCGGCCTTCGCCCGGGGTCCTGCGCAACTCCTCACGGAGCAGCGGCTCTCCGCCGTGGAGGAGCAGGCCGAGGCCCGTCTGGCGGCGGGAGACCACGCGCTGCTGGCCGGAGAGCTGACCGACCTGGTGTGCCGCCACCCCCTCAGGGAGCGGCTGCGCGCCGTCCAGATGAGGGCGCTGTACCTGGCGGGGCGCCAGAGCGAGGCCCTCGCCTCGTACGAGGACCTGCGCTCCCGCCTCGCCGAGGAACTGGGCGTCGACCCCGGGCCCGGACTCGGCGCGCTGCACCGGGCCCTCCTCCGCCAGGACCCGGACCTCGGCCCCTCCCCGGCCGTCGCCGCCGCACCCTTTCCCGGGACCCGGCCGGCCGCCGCCGCGGGCCCCCCGGCCCCCCGGGCCCCGGCCGGGGGGCCCGGTACGGCACCCGCCCCCGCCGAGGCGGCCCGCGGGACGGCGTCACCGGGCACGGCGGGGCCCGTGGCGGGCCTCCATGCGAACCTGCCCGTCCCCCTCACCCCGCTCATCGGCCGCGAGGAGGCGCTGGCACAGCTCTCACGGCTCCTGGCCGAGGCACGCCTGGTCACCCTCACCGGCCCCGGCGGTGTCGGCAAGACGCGCCTCGCCGTGACCGCCGGCGCCGCCCGTGCGACGGGCACGCCATCGGCCGAACTGTGCGACGGCATCTGGTGCGTGGAGTTCTCCGGCGTCCGCGCCGGCGCCACCGCCGCCGACCTCGCCCAGGTCGTCACCGCCGCGCTCGGCATCCAGGACGACGCCCCCTCCGCCCTGCCCGGCGCCGCCGGCGCCTGGGGCGGCTCCTCTCCCGCGCACCGCCTCGCCGCCGCCCTGCGCGACCGGCGGGTCATGCTCGTCCTGGACAACTGCGAGCACGTCGTCGACGCCGCCGCCGAACTGGCCGAGCTGCTGCTGCGCACGGCCCAGGGGCTGCGGGTCCTCGCGACCAGTCAGGAACCGCTCGGGCTCGCGGGCGAGGTCGTGTTCATGGTCGAGCCGCTCGGCACCACCGACGCCGTGAGGCTGTTCACCGAGAGGGCCGTCGCCTCCGCCCCGGGGTTCCCGATGGACCTGGAGGGCTCCGACCCGTCCGACCGGGAGGCCGTCGCCGAGATCTGCCGCCGCCTCGACGGCATCCCCCTCGCCCTCGAACTCGCCGCGACGCGGGTACGCGCCCTCGGGGTCCGGGAACTGGCCGCACGCCTCGGCGACCGCTTCCGGGTCCTGACCTCCCGGCACCGCGGCGTCCCCGCCCGCCAGCAGACCCTGCGGGCCGTGATCGACTGGAGCTGGGAGCTGCTCAGCGCACCGGAGCGCATCGTGCTGCGCCGCCTGGCCGTGCACCGCGACGGCTGCGACATGGACGCCGCCGAGGCGACGTGCGCGGGCGACGGCGTGGCCGCCGACGAGGTGCTCGACCTGGTCACGCGGCTGGTCGACCGGTCCCTGGTGGTCGCCGTGGACGGGCCCGCCGGCCCCCGCTACCGGCTCCTGGAGTCCGTCGCCGCGTACGCCACGGAGCGCCTGCACGAGATGGAGGACCACGGCGCCGTACGCGACCGCCATCTGCGCCACTACCTCGCGCTCGCCGAGCGGGCGGGGCCGCGGCTGCGCGGCGGCGACCAGCGGGCCTGGCTCGCCCGGCTGGACGCCGAGAGCGGCAACCTCCGGGCCGCGCTCGACGAGGGGATCCGCCGGGCCGCCGAAGGCCGGTCCGCCCAGGCGGAACGGCTGGCCGCCGAGCTGTCCTGGTGGTGGCTGCTGCGCGGCCGCCTCACGGAGGCACGGCGCAGCCTGGCGGCCGTACTGGCGGTCACCGAGGACCCCGACCCGGAACTGGTCCTGCTCCACACGGCGTTCGCCCTCCTCACCGGCGACCGCGCCGAGGCGGACCCGGCCGCGGCGGCCCGCGCCGTGCCCGACCCCGTCCGCGGCGCCCGCGCCCTGTGGCTGTGCGCCTACGGCATGTTCAGCGCGGGAGAGGCCGATGCGAGCGACGCGCTGAACACCGACGCCCTCGCCCGCTTCGGCGCGGCCGGCGAGCCGTGGGGCACCGCTGCCGCCCTGGGCCTGCGGGCGATGCTGGCACTCGTGCGCGGGGACCTCGCCGGGACCGGCCGCAACGGCCTGCGGAGCGCCGCGCTCTTCCGCGAACTCGGCGACAGCTGGGGCGAGTTGCAGACCGTCTCGGCGCTCGCCGCGCTCGCCGAGATCCGCGGCGACTACGAGGGCGCCACCCGGCGGCAGCACGCGGGGCTGCGCATGGCCCGGGAGCTGGGCCTGGAGGCCGAGGTGTCGGCCAGGCTGTCCGGGCTCGGCCGGCTCGCGCTGCTCGGACACGACTGGGACCGGGCCCGCGACCTGCACGAGCAGGCCCGCCGCATCGCCAGCGAGCAGGGCTACGCCTACGGCGAGATCCACTCGGAGATGGGCCTCGCGCTCGGCGCGCGCCGGTCCGGGGACCTCGACGCGGCCGAAGCCCACCTGGGGCGCATCCGGGAGGGCTACGCCGGGGTGTCCTCGGAGACGGGCGACCACCTGCTCCTCGCCGAACTCGGCTTCATCGCCGAACTGCGGGGCGATGCGGAGCTGTCCGTCCGCCACCACCTCCGCGGCCTGGACGTGGCACGCTCCCTGGCGGAGCCGCGCGCGCTGGCGCTCTCCCTGGAGGGCCTCGCGGGCGCGGCGGCCCTGCACGGGCGCGCGGAGACCGCCCGCTGCGCCGGGCTGCTGCTGGGGGCGGCGGACGCGGCACGCCGGAGCGTGGGGGCGCCGCTCCCCCCGGCCGAGCGCGGCGACACCGACCGCATCGCGGCGGCGGCGGAGGCGACTCTGGGCGGGCCCGCCTTCACCCGGGCGTTCGAGCAGGGGGCAGGGCTGTCCGCCGAGGCGGCACTGCGCCTGGCCCGCACGGCACTCGACCGCACCGCGGACCGGACGGGCTGAGGCGCCGTCCGGCTTCCCGCGGGCGGCGCCGGGAGGACCCGGACCGTCAGAGCCCGGGCCGCCTCAGGGACGTCTCGGGGCGGACGGGCACAGCCTGAGGTCGCTCTCGGCCATGGGGATGACCGTCCGCACGATCGCGAGGGTGCGCTCCATCAGATCGGCACGGTCGTTGAGCACCCACGAGAGGTGCTGCGCACCGAAGAAGGCGGACACCAGGACACCGGCGAGCGTCGCCGGGGGCACGAGATCCCCCGGGCCCGCCTGCTCCCTGCTCGACAACCAGCCGGTGATCAGGTCCGTGTAGGCCTGGTAGGGGACGGGGAGCTGGGCGCTGATCAACTGACGCTCCACCTGCAGGCGCGCCCCGGCCTGGAGCACGGTCTCCTCCCGGAAGGCCGACGCCGTCCGGATGAGGAGTTCGGCGACCGCGCTCACCGGCGGGAGCCGCAACTCCTCCACGGACTCCGCGACGGCCGACAGACGGCGGTGGAACATGTCGACCACCGCCACCGCGAGGGCGTCCTTGTTCTCGTAGTGGAAGTAGACCGCGCCCTTGGTCATTCCCGAGGCCCGGGCCACGTCCAGGATGGTGACCGCGGGATAGCCCTTGGCCGCGAACGCCTGCGCCGCGGCCGCGAGCACCCGCTCGCGGGTGCGGACCGCCCGTTCCTGCTTCAGCTCCTTGGCAGGGGGCGGGGGAGGCGTCTCGAAGAACTCGCCGGCGCTGTCCGTCATCGTCAACTTCTGCATCTTCTGTTGAAACCTGCTCGAAGGTATATTCGGCTTCGGGGTGGAGTGCCGCACGGCGCCGCCCCGCTCCCGGGCGGAGAGGCCGTGCGCGGCACACGAGGGGCCGCGACCGGCCCCTCCGCCGTCCCGGTGCGGCGGGAACACGCGCCTTCCTGCGGCAGACGGCGCCCCCTCCGCTCGTTCACCGGTCGGCCCCCGGCGGAGGCCGCCCTCACGGACGCCCGGGCACTCTGGGACGGCCGCCGCATCCCGGTGGGAGCCGGTGGCGGCGGGGCCACGGGTACCACCGCCCCGGCGCGGAGAGCCGGAGGCGCCCGCAGTCCGCGGGAGGCGTGCACGAAGGGGGTGGTTGCACAGGGGCCGCGCACGCGCCGAGGCGTACGACCACCCTGCCGGCCACCTGCCCCGGACGGTGTCGCCGCAGGACGCCCGGCGCATCCCGCCGGCCCGTCACCGGGTCGCCCCGTGCTCCAGGCCCGGGCGCGCCCTCACGGCCGCGGCCGTCGCCGACCGGGCCTGCACGGAGCGGCAGTCGTGCCGCCCGCCGACGTAACCACACATGCCCCGCCTCCCCCGGTCTCGGGCATGGCCGGTGGCCCGATGACTACCGTCGAGAAGGAACCGTACTGGAGGATGGCGAGAAACCGAAGGCTCTGGCGTGAATCCGCCCTGAGAGCAGGGGCGTCCAGCGCGAGCCCGCGGCCCTGCGCCGACGGCGAGAGGATCCGTGTCCGAAAGCGCCGCGCCCGTACGGCCGCTTCCGCCGGTCGCCGTCCCCCGGGGGGCGTGCCGCCCGGTCCGCACGGCTCCGCCGTCCTCACGGGGCGCGGCGCACGGCACCGAGCGGCGCTCCCCCCGGCCTGCAGCTCGCCGAACAAGAGCGGACGGGAGCGGACGGGAGCTACCGGCAGGGGTCCCCGGCGCCCGGGTGCTGATCGGGCGCCGGCCCGTACGAGGCCTGGCAGCACGGGGCCTCCTGCGCGAGGGGCGCCTCCGCGGAGGGGGCGGCGGACGCCGCCAGGGCAGCCTGCTGCGAGAGCAACTGCCAGAGCCGGCAGACCTGTTCGGCACCGTCCCGGGGCCCGCAGGGCGGCACGGTGTAGTAGGCGCCGAAGACCGACGACAGGACCAGGGAGCTGATCAGCTCCGGAGAGTGCCCCGTGACCAGCTCCTCCCGCGCCTGGGAGTCGGAGATGAGCCGGGTCAGCGTGGCCGACAGGTCCGTCACCACCTCCGGGAGCCCGCCCCGGGTGGCGGCCTCCTCCTGGACGAGCCGGAGTCCGGCGCGGAACCGCGCGTCCGTGTTCATCAGGCGGGCGAAGCCGACCGTGATGCGGCACAGGTTCGTCAGCGGGGGGTCGGCGTCGTCGACCTCCTGCAGCAACTCGCGCCAGACCCGGTCGAACACCGAGGTGAAGGTGGCCGCGAGGGCGTCCTTGGACGGGAAGTGGGCGTACAGCGCGCCCTTGGTCATCCCGACGGTCGCCGCTATGCGCTGCAGGTTCGCCCCGGCGTAGCCGTGCCGCGCGAACTCGTCGGCCGATGCGTCCAGGAACCGCTCATGAGTCCTCGCAGCTCTCTCTTGCTTCGGCATGGCGTCCCTCCGTGGTTTCCCCGTGACAGAAAATAACAGTCCCTCGGGAATCTTTTCCCGATGTCGGCCCACTTGCAGACTCCCAGAGGCGGACGCACCCGCGGACCCGGCACGACGAGGAACCGGCCCCGGACCGGTCGGGCCGGCCGGCGGGGTCGCGATCCCGACGACCGCGCCCCGGATCGCCCCCCCTCGCGGCGTCGGTCTCGACGTTGCCGGTACGGGTCCGGTAGCCGCCCGCGGAGGGGACTGTGGGAAGCCGGTCGTCGGGCAGTATCCGGGCGAGCGCCTCGCGGGCAGCACCACGGCGCCCGTCTCACCGCCAGAACGCTGCCGCCTACGAGTCGGCGGGTGCCGCGTCGTCCACACGGTCGACAACGGAGAACCGGTGGTCCGGGCTGTTCACGTCGGTCATCGCCCCACCGTCCACGACACCTGGCCCTGCGTCAGGATCCTGTGCGGTCGGTCGGCATCCGCCGGGTGCAGTGGCATCGGTTTCCGGGCCGACCTCACCGGATTGTCGGTGGCAGCTGCTTCCATGACGCCATGAGCACTGCGCACGACACCGCCGCCCTCCTGCCCGACCCCGCCGAGCTCCGTGCCCATCTGCGCGCACTGGCCGTCCTGGACGCAGCGATCGGCGACGATCCGCGGTTCCGCCAATACACCTTCAACGCCGCATGGGGCCCGGGCGTGGAGGCGGCCCTGATGGACAACGGCTCGGGGGACGACTTCTCCGTGCTCTTCACTCCGGCCGGCGTGCTCATACGCGGGTTCGACCACGAGTCGGAGATGAGTCCGTACGGGACGGACGACGAGGAGGTCTGGCCCGGAGTCATCGACGACGTGCCTGCCGCGCTTCGCCCGCTCCTGGACGAGCCCGCCTTCCGCGACGAGGGCATCGACGCCCCCCGGGTCACTGCCTGCCTGTGGCGCGAGACCCACGATCCCGCATGGCGCACCGGCTCGGGCATCACCTTTCCCGTCGGCAGCGAGGACCCGGACGGCTCCGGCTTCCTCTTCCACCTCCTCACGGACCGCTCCCCCGAGGCCGTCCAGGCCCACTTCAAGGACTACTACGAGCGCCCCGTCCCCCTCGGCCCCATCCGCCACGTCCTCGCCGGACGCCCGCTCACCCCCGCGGTCGCCGCAGCTCTCAACCCCGCCGCGCGCCCGGAGGCCGCTTCCCACCCGCCCCGCGACGGCGAACTCGACCCTTCCGGCACCGACCGGATCGAGTCGACCACCCTGCCAGACGGCCTCCCGGTGGGGCCCGTCGGCGACCGCAGCACGGGCGGCACCCACTAGTCCCGCGACCCGGCCGTCCCCGACGCCCCTCGCCTCCGACCACCTCGACGGCCACCCTGACCACCCCGCCGTCCAGGACCGCCTCCGCGCCGCACCGCGACTTCCCTCCCGGCCACCAGCCGGGGGGAAAGTCCCGGACGTCTGCCCGCGACCGCGATCCCGTGCTGTGCAATCCGGTCGGCCAGGCCGAGGCGCCTCCACCGCGCCGCAGTCAGCGACAGGAGAAGCCGCTCTGCCCGACTGGATGCGCCCGCCGCGCGCGGAAGGCTGGTTCGCGGAGGAGTCGACCCCTTCTGACCTGCATGTTCGCCAGGTCAGCGACGTGGTGCTGTTTCGTCCGCTCAGACGTTGAAGCGGAACGTCTACTGCAGAGCTCCCATCTGCGAAGATGCGGCTGTCTCGGACGTCATCCCAGCACGGTCCCAGCACGGGGGCTCCATCCCAGTTGCTCCAGCACGTCGAGGCCCTGGCCGACGCCGACGGAGTCTCGACTCGGACCTCAGCATCAACTCCGCCCAGGTGCGTGCCGCACCAACACGCCGCCGCAGCACCCGAAGAAGGCGCCACCCGCACCGCCTGCCGCCCGACAGGAAGGACCAGAAGGCCGGACGCCAGCGCCGGGCCTCGCCGGGCGGCCGCCCCCGGGCTTCGGCTCCACGCGATGCGAGAAGCGCAACACCGTCGAGCGGGCGATCAGCAAGCTGATGCAGCTGCGGCAGTCGCCACCCGCCGTGGCGACAAGCGCAGGTCTCCTCCCTCGGCGCCGCCACCGCTGACGCAGCCCACACCTGGCTTCGATCGCGATCGCAGCAAGAACTTGGCAGCTGCGCCACCCTCACCGAAAAGGCCAAGGCAGGACCATTCCCAAGGGTTACGCTGAATATCTTGGTTCACGGGACGACGAGGGGCGGGACCTCCGTGCGGACGCTGCATGTTCACCACGTCAAGGATTCACTCAGCCAGGACTTCACCGGCCTGATCGACTTGAGCGATCTGACGGGCAGCCAGCGCGCCCAATCCGACACGATCTTCCTGAGCAGGGCATTGGCAGCTCGCGCCGTACAGCGCTTCACGGGCTGCACCCTCGACGAGGCCGGCGCCGCCGTGACCGACGGGTTCCACGACAACGGGATCGATGCTCTGGCCATCGATGAGGAAAACCGCCGGATCGTCATCGTTCAGTCAAAATTAGACAGTTCAGGAAACTCTGGGCTCTCCCAGGCCGACGCCCTCAAGATCCGGAACGGCTGCAGCGACCTGTTCAACATGAAGTTCGACCGCTTCTCCCCCACGCTCCAAGCGCGTCGCACAGAAATCACCGCAGCTTTGAGTGATGCCGCGGTCACCTTCATCGTGGTTGTCGCCACTACGGGCCGAAGCACCCTGCCAGCGGAGGCCCAGTATGTGTTCGCCGACTTCCTGGCGGAAGCCAACGAAAACGATCCAGTGGTCACCCTGGAAGTACTTGGCCTACGAGAATTCCACTCCATGGTGGTCGAAGGAACAGCAGGACCACGGATCGAGTTGACCGTACCCATCGAGCAGTGGGGCAAGGTCGACCTTCCCTATAAGGCGTACTACGGACTTGTTCAGGCGACAGAAATCGCCTCATGGTTCGAACAGCACGGCGATCGACTCTTCTCGCAGAACCTGCGCAAGTCGCTCGGCAATACCGAGGTAAACGAGGGCTTGACCCACACGCTCCTCACCCAGGGCGAGAACTTCTGGTATTTCAACAACGGAATCACCGCACTCTGCGAGTCCATCAAGAAGGCACCTCGCGGTGGCTCCACCCACGCGTACGGGGACTTCACGATCGAGGGTGTGAGCGTGGTAAATGGGGCACAGACCGTGGCGAGCATCCACCGGGCCGCAAAGAAGGAGGAGAAATCTCTCGAAGAGGCCCGCGTTTGGGTTCGATTCATCTCGCTCGAGGGATGTCCACCCGATTTTGCCACGGATGTGACCCGGGCGACGAACACGCAGAACAGTGTTGAGAATCGCGACTTCGTCGCACTTGATCAACAGCAGGAACGCATTCGTCGGGACATGCTTCTGTCACTGCACAAGCAGTACTCCGTCAAGCGCGGAGAAAACGTGCCCGCAGAGAGTGACGGGTGCACAGTCGAAGACGCAATCGTCGCCCTTGCCTGCGCCCACAACAATCCGTACTACACAGTCCTGGCGAAGAGCGCGGTTGGCCGGCTGTCCGAAAACACCGAACGAGCACCGTACACAAACCTGTTCAACAACGGAACCAGCGCGCATCGAGTGTGGCGTTGCGTTCAAGTGATGCGTGCGGTCGAGGCAGACTTGACCGATCGCCGGAGGAATCTCGTCGACAGGGAGTTCGCGGTGGCCGCGCACGGGAACCGGCTCGTGCTGCAGCTGGTCTTCAACCAACTCAGACTGGACAAGGTCGACGATGCGAACTACGACTGGGGCAAGGAGACCAAGCGGGTGCACAAGGTGACCGGCATCGCTCTCGAGCACCTGACCGAGGCCATCGAGAACACCTACTCGAACAACTATCTCGCGCCGCTCTTCAAGAACACCACAAAGTGCCGCGACCTGGTCACCCAGGTCGAGGCCAAGTTTGGTTCCGGCTGACCGGCGGTACCCGGCGGATTGACTCTCCGCCGGGTACCCCAGCACACTCAAGGTTCCACGCCCGACCGCAGCAAGCCACGGGCGACATAACTCCCTGACTGTGGCCCTGGCAGCGCCTTCCGTCGCCGGCCTGCGCCGCGCACGGGCTGCGTCCCATAAGAAAACGTCCCGGACGTCAGTAGTGATAACGAGCCGCGAGAATGACGATTTCCTTGTCCGTGACCAGGTAGACGAGGCGGTGCTCATCGTCGATCCGCCTCGACCATGCCCCGGGCAAGTGGTACTTCAGCGGCTCGGGCTTGCCGATCCCCGTGAAGGGGTCACGCTTGACGTCCTCGATGAGCTTGTTGATCCGAGCGAGCATCTTCCGGTCGTTCTTGAGCCAGGACGTGTAGTCCTCCCAGCCCTGATCCTCGAAGACGAGCCTCACGCGGCACCCTCACGTGCCGCATCCGGCGAGTCGGGGTCGATCAGATCCCTCTCCGACACGTTGACGTTCGCCAGGGCGTTCTCGTACGCCTTGAGCAGGCGACGGGCATTCGCCGGGGAGCGCAGCAGGTACGAGCCCTCACGCAACGCGGCATAGTCCTCGGCCGAAACAAGTACGGCATTGCCGTGCTTGGAGACGATCTCGATCGCCTCGTGGTTCTCGTTGACCTTCTTGATCAGCGGAAAGAGTTCCTTGCGGGCTTCACTCGCAGTTATGGACATGACCTGACCTCTCCCCTCAAGTGGTACCCGATAACGTACCACTCTCGGCCCATATCAGGCGGGTCATACGGCTGACGGGCAGCCAGATTTCCCAGCACCATCCCAGCACGGGCAAACACCAAGGGGCCGACTCCGGAGGAGTCGACCCCTTCTGACCTACATGTTTGCCACGTCAGCGACGTGGTGTTATCTCATCCGCTCAGACGTTGAAGCGGAACTCCACCACGTCCCCGTCCTGCATCACGTACTCCTTGCCCTCCATGCGGGCCTTGCCCTGGGCGCGGGCGTCGGCGACGGAGCCGGTGGCGACGAGGTCCTCGAAGGAGATGACCTCGGCCTTGATGAAGCCCTTCTGGAAGTCGGTGTGGATCACACCGGCGGCCTCGGGGGCCGTGGCGCCCTTCTTGATCGTCCAGGCGCGGGACTCCTTGGGGCCGGCCGTCAGGTAGGTCTGCAGGCCGAGGGTGGCGAAGCCGACGCGGGCGAGGGTGGTCAGACCGGGCTCCTCGGCGCCGACGGACTGAAGAAGCTCCATGGCGTCCTCCTCGTCCAGCTCGGCGAGGTCCGCCTCCAGCTTGGCGTTGAGGAAGATCGCCTCGGCCGGGGCGACCAGGGCGCGCTGCTCGGCCTTGAACGCCTCGTCGGTCAGCTCGTCCTCGTCGACGTTGAAGACGTAGAGGAAGGGCTTGGTGGTCAGCAGGTGGAGGTCGTGCAGGAGCTCGGCCTTCTCGGAGCCCTGGACGATGCCCTGGGAGAACAGGGTGTCGCCGCGCTCCAGGATCTCCTTCGCGGCCTCGACGGCGGCGACCTTCGGGGCGACGTCCTTCTTGATCCGCGCCTCCTTCGCCAGGCGCGGGAGCACCTTCTCGATGGTCTGGAGGTCGGCGAGGATCAGCTCGGTGTTGATCGTCTCGATGTCGTCCCCGGGCGAGACCTTGCCGTCGACGTGCACGACGTTCTCGTCCTCGAAGGCGCGGATGACCTGGCAGATGGCGTCGGACTCGCGGATGTTCGCCAGGAACTTGTTGCCCAGGCCCTCGCCCTCGCTCGCGCCCCGGACGATGCCCGCGATGTCGACGAAGTCGACCGTGGCCGGGAGCATCCGCTGCGAGGAGAAGATCTCCGCCAGCTTGGCGAGGCGGGCGTCGGGGACGCCGACCACGCCGACGTTCGGCTCGATGGTGGCGAACGGGTAGTTGGCCGCCAGCACGTCGTTCTTGGTCAGGGCGTTGAACAGGGTCGACTTGCCGACATTCGGCAGACCGACGATTCCGATCGTGAGCGACACGTTGGCGACTTCCTGAGTGGAGGGTGGTCGGGGACCGCGGGCCCCTCGGGGACCGCGGCGGGTGGGCCGATCCACCAGTTTACGGGCGGCCCGGGGCGGGCATCGACGCCCGCCCTCGGTCGAACGCACGGCCAAGGTCGGCCAAAGGGCGTGTCTGGTACCTGTGCGGCGGCATCGGGAGACCTACGTTGTGGGGGTGGAGCAGCACAGGACACGCCGCCCGGAGGCCCGCCGGGGCCCGCAGCGCACGCAGGGCCCCTCGAAGGGACCGGCCGCCGCCCGGGGCGGACCGCGCCTCGACGGTGTGACCGTCCGCCCCCTGCCGGACCGGCGGCCCGGCGGCACCCGGCCGGCCCCGCCGCTGGTCGCCGCGGTGCGCCGGCTGCCCTCGCCCCGGCTGACCGGGCTGGGGGCCGGGTTGTTCGCGAGCGCCGTGATGCTGGTGGTGGGCTTCCTCGACCTGCTGCTGCTGGACGGCTCCGCCGTGGTCTACGGGGTGCTGTTCCTGCCGGTGAGCGCGCTGACCGCGCTGTGGGTACGGGAGGCGGACCTGGTGATGGCGCCGGTCATCGTCCCGATCGCGTTCACCGTCGGGATCGTGCCGATCTCGGGCGGCGAGGGCGGCTTCGGCGGCCAGACCATGGCGGTGGTGACGTCCCTCGCCGTGTACGCGGGCTGGCTGTACGGGGGGACGCTGGTGGCCGGGCTGATCACCTGTGTGCGCAAGGCGCGGGTGATGACCCGGCGCCGGCGCCGGGTCCGCCCCGGGAGCCCGGACGGGCCCGCGGGCGACGGCAGCGCGGCGGGGGCCGGCGCCCGCCGCCACTGAGGGCGGCGCGCTCCGGCCCCGGCGGGCGGCCGCCTTCCGTCAGCGGCCGGCGGCGGCCATGCCCGCGCCGACGATGCCCGCGTTGTTCTGCAGCTGCGCCGGGACGATCTCCGCGCGCACGCCCTCGATCAGCGGGACGAACTTCTCGGCCTTGCGGCTGACGCCGCCGCCGAGGACGAAGAGCTCCGGCGAGAAGAGCATCTCCACATGGGCCAGGTACTTGCCGAGCCTGCGCGCCCAGTGCGCCCAGCTCAGGTCGTGGTCCTCCTTGGCCTTGCTGGAGGCGCGCTTCTCGGCGTCGTGGCCGTGGAGTTCGAGGTGGCCGAGCTCGGTGTTGGGCACGAGGTGGCCGCCGGTGAAGACGGCGCTGCCGATGCCGGTGCCGAGGGTCAGCAGGATGACGGTGCCCTCGCGGCCCTTGCCCGCGCCGAAGGCCATCTCGGCGATGCCCGCCGCGTCGGCGTCGTTGAGGATCGTGACGGGCAGGCCGCCGAGCCGGTCGCCGAGCAGCCGGGCCGCGTCGCGGCCGACCCAGCCCTTGTCGACGTTGGCCGCGGTGCGCGTGATGCCGCCGGTGACGACGCCGGGGAAGGTGATGCCGACCGGGCCGGCCCAGCCGAAGTGGCCGACCACCTCGGCGACGCCGTCCGCGACCGACTCCGGCGTCGCCGGGTGCGGCGTGAGGACCTTGTGGCGCTCCTCGGCCAGGGCGCCCCGTTGCAGATCCACGGGAGCGCCCTTGATCCCGGATCCGCCGATGTCCACTCCGAAGACGTTCATGGACCCAACGTTACGGGCTGGGGCTGACGGTGACCGCCGGGACGGCGCAGCCTCCGCGGGTGCGTCGGCCGGAGGTGATCGCCGTGCCCGTGGAGGAGCCGGCGCGGCAGCCTCCGCGGGTGCGCCGGCCGGACGGGGGACCGCGAAAGCGCGGCGGGGCGCGGGGCCCCGGGGGCCCCCCCCCCCCCCCCCCGGGGGGGGGGCCCCCCCCCGGGGGGGGGGGGCCCCCCCGGAGCACCACCCCCGCCCCGCGGCCCCGCCCCAACACTACGTCCCGGCACCG